>NZ_JBIAUY010000009.1:116602-361439 GCF_042893475.1 Streptomyces sp. NPDC001604
GGGGCGTGGGGGGGCCCGTTCTGGCCCCGCCGGGGTTTGGGGGCGGGGTCCGCGGCCCCCGGGGGTTTTGAAAAGGGGGGAAAAAGGGGGGGGCGGGGGGGGGCGGGGCCCCCGCCACCGCACGGTGGCGCGCGGACGTCGGCGCGGGAAGACGACGGGACGCCGCACGCCGGTGCCTGTCGTCGGGACACGCACCGGGCCGCCGCGAGCCGCTTTCGGATGGGGCACTCCGGAACCGGTGAGGTCGGTGACGCCCCGGCCTCGGCGGCGGACCCTCAGAAACCTATCCGCGATCGACGGCCGGACAGCCCTGCTCAGCACGGAATTTGCGGCTTTCATACGGGGACGGTGCGAGCGCCGTCAAGGTCCCGTCAAACAACCCTGGTGCGCCGTCAGAGGAGCGTCAACGCAGTCCGTCCCTGACCGGATCCGGTCGCAGACTGAGCGGCAACGGGGGGACGGGCGACCGTCCGCGGCGTGACGTGGGAGGGACCGTGGCCATTGCGGCCGGTACATCGCACAGACCTCAGGCGGAGGGCGGTGCGCGGCCGTCGGCATCGGCGGTCGTTCCACCCGGGGCAGGCCCCAGGCCGCGGCCACGAGGCCGGTCGCGGCCTGGCGGGCCCGGGCAGGATCTCCGAGATCGGGCCGTGGCCCTGCGGGCCGCTCTGCGCCGCCGCTATTGGGCCACCGTGCCCGCACGGCTGCGCCTCCTGCGCGCGACCACGCTCCTGCTCGCCACCGTCCTGGCGGCACTGCTGACGCTCGCCGGACTTTCAGTCATGGGTGCGTGGGGCAGCGTGGCCGGACGCGACGCGCCCCGCACCACAAGCGCCGCCGACCTCGACCTCGCCCTCAACAACATGGACGCGCAGGCCGCCAACATCCTGCTGGCCGGCGGAAACGCGGGCAAGGGGCGCCTGCAGACGCCGTACACGAAGGCTGTCGTCTTCTATGACGGCGCGAGGCGGGAGATCAGCCACGATCTGCGTGCGCTCGCGGTCGCGGCTCAAGGGAACCGGACCGACGAGAAGACGGTGGAGAACCTCACCGACGACTTCGCCGAGTACCAGGAACTCATCGGCCGGGCCTTGGAGAACGACGGGCACGCCGGCGGTAAGGGGGCCGCGCTCGTCGACTACCGCGGGGCCACCGACCTTCTGCAGGGCAAACTCCTTCCGGCAGCACGGGCGTTGGTGTCCTCCAATGACAAGGCGTTCGACGCGGAGTACAGCTCGGCGCGATCCGCTCTGTCCGCCCGGCTCATTGCCGTCCTCGCGCTCGGTGTGCTGGTGCTGGCCGTGCTCGGAGCCCTGCAGTGGTATCTGGCGCGCGCCTTCCGGCGGATCCTCAACCCGGGCGTGCTGGCCGCGACCGTCTGCACCCTGCTCGCCGTCATCCTCGGCACCCAGCTGCTGACCTCAACGTCGGGCCACCTGCGCGGCGCCCGCCGCGACGCCTTCGACTCCGTCGTCGCGCTCAGCCGGACCCGGGCCATCGCGTACGACGCCAACGCAGACGAGAGCCGCTACCTCCTCGACCCCGGGCGCCGCGACCAGTACGCCGCCTCCTTCCTCACCAAGTCGCAGCAGCTGTACGGCCTGAAGGGCGCCACGCTGACGACATACGACTCCGCACTCGCCACGAGCCGGCAGGCGTACGAGTCCGACCACCGCGACCTGCGCTTCACGGGCGAGTTCCGGCGCGAGCTGGACAACATCACGTTCCCCGGCGAGCGGGCGGCGGCCGAGCGGACCGTGCAGAGCTACGCCGTCTACCAGCTCGACGACCGCAGGATCCGCGCGCTGCTGGCCGCGGGCAAGGCGGATCAGGCGGTCGAGTTCTGCATGGGGTGGGAGCCGGGGACGTCCAACTCGCACTTCGGGGTGTGGATCGCCGCGTTGGACAAGGTGACCGACATCAACCGTGCCCACTTCGCGGCCTCGGTCGAGGACGGCCGTTCGGCGGTCACCGGCCTGTTGCCCGGGACGGATGGGCTGCTGTTCGCTGCGGCCGCTCTCACGGCACTCGGGCTACGGCCCCGGCTGGCCGAGTTCCGCTGAGCGGCCCAGGCGAGGGCTGCTGCGGGTTCGGGCAGTCCCCTGAGGGGCGCGCGGCCACGGCGACATCCGGCTCCTCAGCGATGGGGGTGACTGGGCCGCGACCAGCCACTGCGGAGCAGCAGACGGTCGACGGCCCACCGTGGCCCCGCGGGCGGAGGCCACATCGGCCCAGTCGGTGGAGCGCTCACGCGTCCGCCAGTCGCGCCTCCTCCAGGTCCAGGGAGCGCTGCAGCCGTCGGCGCGTGGTGTCGCTGATGGCGTGGGAGTCGTAGAGACGCTGGAGGGTGTCCGTCTCGACGGCGATCAGGTCGCGGCGCAGCTGGCGGTAGACGAGGTCGGCCGACTCCGTCACCGCTGCGGTGCCGGTCCGTTCCGTGAGGCGGTCGCGGGCGTCGTCCAGGCGAGCGGTCAGGCCACGGCGCAGTCGGTCGAGGACGACGTCTGGTACGACTTCCAGCTCCGCGAGTTCCTCCAGCCGGGCCAGGCCGGCATGGGCGAGGTGGGAGCGGGCCTCGGCCTCCTCGCGCGCCGTGTGGGCGGGCTCCAGGGCGATGCCGGAGGCGCGGACGACCGGGGCGAGGGTGAAGCCCTGCACCACGAGGGTGACCACCACGACGGACGTGGTCAGGACGAGGACGAGTGGGCGGTCCGCGAGGGCGGTGCCGTTCTTCGCGACCTCGGGGATGGACAGGGCGGCGGCCAACGGCATCACGCCCCGGGTGCCCGCCCAGGTCAGGACCAGGGGGATCCGCCAGTTCATGCGGCTGATGCCGCCCTTGCGCTGGACCACCGCCGACAGGGGGGCCAGCCACAGCAGACGTACGGCGACGAGCGTGCCGGCGACGGCGAGCGCGTACAGCGGCCAGGCCCGATCGCCGTCGGCCAGCGCCCGCACCTGGGCGGGCAGGGCGAGGCCGATGAGGCTGAAGACCACGCTCTCCAGCAGGAACACCACGGTCCCGTACACGGCGTGCAGTTGGAGCCGAATCCGGGCGTTGGTGAGGCGGTCGCCCCGGCCGCCGAGGACCACGCCCGCCACTACGCACGAGGTCACGCCGGAGGTGTGCGCGGCTTCCGCGAGCAGGTAGGCGGCGTACGGGGTGACCAGGGCGATCACCGTCTCCAGGACTGGGTCCTCGGTGCGCCGCCGGATCAGGGCGATCACGCCGGCCAGCGCGGCGCCGATCAGCGTGCCGCCGCCGGCGAGCAGCAGGAACTCTCCGCCGGCCACGCCCCAGTTCGCCGCCGCCGAGGCGATGGCGATGCCCGCCGCCACCCGGACCAGCACCAGTGAGGTCGCGTCGTTGAAGAGGCTCTCCGCCTGGACCAGCACCTGGACCTTCGGCGGCAGGGCGAGCCGTCTGCCCAGGGCGGTGACCGCGACCGGGTCGGTGCTGGCCAGGACCGCGCCCAGGACGAAGGCCATCTGCCACGACAGGGGAGTCACCCAGGCCGCCACCGCGCCGACCGCCGCTGCGGACGCGAGCACAAGACCGATGGCGAGGATGCCGACCGGCTTCCACACCGCGCGCAGTTCCCGCCAGGGCATCTCCTCGGCGGAGGCGTACAGCAGCGGTGGGAGCACGACCAGGCCGATGATCTCGGGGCTGATCTCGATCTGCGGGGTGCCCGGCAGCAGGGCCACACCGAGGCCGGCGACCACGAGCAGGGAGGGGGCGGGAATGCGCCACCGGCGCGCGAATGTGGCCACCACCGTGGCAAGAACCACGAGGGAAAGAACCGTCCCTACACCGCGCATGCCGTCCCCCTGAGGCCCTGAACGGGAGCCACCGCGACTCCCGGCCGACCAGACTTCCCGGCACACCGCATTCACCCTATCGGGCCACCACACGTCAGGACAGTGTCAAGGTCCTCGTGACCAGCGACAAGGAAGCGCTGACGACGACCCCCAGCGGCTCGTACAACGGCTTCCGTAGGACTAGTGACCCTCTGGACAGGGGAGTTGAATCAGTGAGCGGAGTGCGTCGGCGGCGACGAGTGACGTACGGACCGGACGACTGAAGGTCTACCTCGGGGCAGCCCCAGGGGTGGGCAAGACCTACCGCATGCTCGACGAGGGCCGGCGCCGCGCCGCCCGCGGCTCGGACGGCGTGGTGGGGATTTGCCGAGTGCCACGGGCGCCCGCGCACCGAGGCGATGCTCGACGGCCTGGAGACCGTCCCCCGTGCCCGCTGCTCCTACCGCGGTGGACGCTTCCAGGAGATGGACCTGGCCGCTGTCCTCGCGCGCCGCCCGCAGGCCGGGATCGTCGACGAGTTCGCCCACAGCAACGTTCCTGGCGAGGGCCGCAACCCCAAGCGCTGGCAGGACATCGAGATCCTGCTCGACGCCGGCATCGACGTGATCACCGCCTGGTTCGCCCGCGGCGCAGCCGCAGTCGGACACAGCTTCCTCACCCGGCCGTACGAGACGTTCGAGCGTCCGCCGACATCGAGGCGGCGGTCCTACTGCTCGTAGTCGGCATCGTTGTGTCCCAACTGGCCCCACGGGCATGCAGGTTGGAGGTCAGGAAGGTGACCGACGCGGCTCACCTGTCACGGTTCCAGCGCCTAGCGGGCCTCTGACCTCGGACACCGTCGTCGACGAGGTTCGCCGGGAACCGGCCGATCTGCCCGGCCTGCGCGCCTGCCGTTTCGAATACGGCACCCTGCTGGGACAGCCTTCCCGCCTGCGGGGCGACGCTTCATGCTCACCCCGGGGCCGGGTGCCGTGCCCGAGCTACAGGCCCGGCTGGTGGCGGCGCCCCTCGTCGACAGACAGGCGCCGCACTGGACACGTCCGGGCCGGCCGGCTGAGTGCCCCGGGGTTCATTCCAGTCCGGAGGCTTTGAACACGGCGCGTGCCGTCTCCCGGTCGACCCGCTGAGAGATCAGCTGCAACGCCGTCCCACCGCACAGCAGCATGCCGTCGGCTGCCGACTTCCGGGCGCCCTCGTCCAGGCGATTCCACAGCTGAGGGTTGGTCACGAGGATCTCGGGATCGAGCTCGACGCGCCCGCCGAACGCGTCCCGCAGCAGGAGCCGTTGGGAAATGCCCTCCAGGCAGCGGACGGACACCAGAGCGTCCGTACGGAGCCTGCGCTCGCGCAGCAGCCGACGGGACGACAACCAGCCCTCACCGGCGGTAACACGGGCGGGGCACAGTACGGCGAACAGCAGACCGGCCAGGGCAACCCAAAGTGCCGTGCGGCAGAGGGCGAGCCGGCCGGTTCCCCAGTCGACGACGAGCAGTAGGGCGAGCAGCACCGCCGCGGAGCGGACGGAACTCATCAACTCCTGTGTCCGCTGCAGGTCGTTGGCCGCCTCAACGGGTGGCCCCTCCTGCGTCTCGTCGTGGCGTGCCATGACAACGACGGTAGGGAGCCTGCAAACCCTGACCGGTCACCTTGATGGGACTCTGACGCATCCCTAGCGGCCCTCGATGCCCTGATGCGACCGTGTCCGAAGGCGGTTGTTGGCGGCGGCCTTTGAGGCCGGGTGACGTAGGCGGCGTGCAGGGCAGCACAAGGAACGACGCCGTACAGGTCGAGTAACAGGATCATCTGCCGACTGGGCTTCCGGCTGTTGTGATTGCTCGAAGCGGGCGTGGGCCGGTCCTGGCCAGGTCGGCACGGGTGCCGTCAGAGTTCCGTCAAAGGGGTGCGGGCCGCCGTATGGGACCCGTCAACGGCGCTCGGATCCGGCCAGGGACGCGGTTTCCTCTAGTCGTCCGATCCGCTCGCGGATTCCCACGCCCTCTCCAGGAGCTCACGATGGCCGATCTGGCCTTCGTCGTCACCACGATCGCGTGCTTCGCGCTGGTGGCCCTCGTCGCCAAGGGGGTGACCAAGCTGTGACCGCCGAGAACATCGTCGGCCTGGTCGTGGCCGTCGCCCTGCTGGGTTATCTCGTCCTCGCCCTGATCTTCCCGGAGAGGTTCTGAGCCACCACATGGGTCCCGTACTCGCCGGCTTCCTCCAGTTGCTGGCCCTCATAGGCGCGCTGGCGCTCGCCTACGTCCCCCTCGGCAATTACATGGCCAGGGTCTACTCCTCGGACAAGCACTGGCGCGTCGAGAAGTGGATCTACAAGGGTATCGGCGCCAATCCCGATGCGGAGATGCGCTGGCCGGCATACCTGCGTGGCGTGCTCGCCTTCTCCGCGGTCAGCGTCCTCTTCCTCTACCTGCTGCAGCGGCTGCAGGGCGTCCTGCCCGGCTCGCTGGGCTTCTCGTCGATCGAGCCGGCGCAGGCGTTCAACACCGCCGCGTCCTTCGTGACCAACACCAACTGGCAGTCGTACTACGGCGATCAGGCCATGGGGCACGTCGTGCAGACCGCCGGGCTGGCCGTGCAGAACTTCGTCTCGGCGGCCGTCGGTATCGCCGTCGCGGTGGCGCTCGTACGGGGCTTCGCGCGTTCGCGCACCGGTGAACTCGGCAACTTCTGGTCCGACATGGTGCGCGGCACGATCCGCATCCTGCTTCCGGGAGCGTTCGTCGCGGCGATCGTGCTGGTGGCGTGCGGTGCGATCCAGAACTTCTCCGGCATCCACGAGGTCGGCCAGTTCATGGGCGGCCACCAGCAGTGGAACGGCGGCGCGGTCGCCTCGCAGGAGGCCATCAAGGAGTTCGGTACGAACGGTGGCGGCTACTTCAACGCCAACAGTGCCCACCCCTTCGAGAACCCCACCCCGTTCACCAACCTCTTCGAGATCTTCCTGCTGCTCGTCATCCCGTTGGCGCTGACCCGGACCTTCGGCGTCATGGTCGGTTCGGTCAAGCAGGGCTACGCGATCCTCGCCACGATGGGCACCATCTGGCTGGGCTTCGTCGCGCTGATGATGTGGACCGAGTTCGCCCACCACGGGCCGGCGCTGCAGCTGGCGGGCGGGGCGTACGAGGGCAAGGAGGTCCGCTTCGGCGTCGGCTCCTCGTCGATCTTCGCCGTGTCGACCACGCTGACGTCAACCGGTGCGGTGGACTCCTTCCACTCCTCGTTCACCGGACTCGGCGGCGGCATCACCATCCTGGGCATGCAGCTGGGCGAGATCGCGCCCGGCGGTACCGGCTCCGGCCTCTACGGCATGCTGATCATGGCGGTCATCGCGGTGTTCATCGCCGGTCTGATGGTCGGCCGCACGCCCGAGTACCTGGGCAAGAAGATCGGCTCCCGCGAGATCAAGCTGGCGGCCTGCTACATCCTGATCACCCCGGCCCTGGTGCTGATCTTCACTGCGGCTTCCATGGCTCTGCCGACGCCGCCGCATTCGATGCTCAACTCCGGTGCGCACGGCTTCTCCGAGGTGCTGTACGCCTTCACCTCGGCGTCGAACAACAATGGCTCGGCCTTCGCGGGTCTGAACGCGAACACCGACTGGTTCAACACCATGACTGGCCTGGCGATGCTCCTCGGCCGCTTCCTGCCCATGATCTTCGTGCTGGCACTGGCCGGCTCGCTCGCCGAGCAGAAGCCGGTCCCGGTCACCGCGGGCACCCTGCGCACGGAAAAGCCGCTGTTCACCGGTCTGCTGGTGGGCGCGATCCTGATCATCACCGGTCTGACGTACTTCCCGGCGCTGGCGCTGGGCCCGCTGGCCGAGGGGCTGGCGTCATGACAACCGACGTAACCGAGCAAGAGGACTCGATGTCCACAGCCGCTCCGACCCGGGCGCCGCACAGCGACGTACCCACCGGGTACAAGCCCGCCGAAGGACGTGTCGGCGCCGGCCTCTTCGACCCGAGGCAGCTTCTGAAGTCACTGCCGGACGCGATCCGCAAACTCGACCCGCGGGTGATGGTCAAGTCCCCCGTGATGTTCGTGGTCCTGGTCGGCTCGGTTCTGACGACCGTCTTCTCGTTCAAGGACCCGGGCGACTGGTTCGGCTGGGCGATCAGCGCCTGGCTGTGGCTGACCGTGGTCTTCGCCAATCTGGCGGAGGCGGTCGCCGAGGGCCGCGGGAAGGCGCAGGCGGAGACCCTGCGCAAGGCCAAGACCGACACGGTGGCCCGGCGGCTCGTCGGCGACACCGAGGAGCAGGTGCCGGGCACCGACCTGAAGATCGGCGACCTGGTGGTCTGCGAGGCCGGGGACGTCATCCCCGGTGACGGTGATGTCGTCGAGGGAGTCGCCTCGGTCGACGAGTCGGCGATCACCGGTGAGTCGGCGCCGGTCATCCGTGAGTCCGGTGGCGACCGCAGTGCCGTCACGGGCGGCACGAAGGTGCTGTCCGACCGCATCGTCATCAAGATCACGACGAAGCCGGGCGAGACCTTCATCGACCGGATGATCAACCTGGTGGAGGGTGCGGCCCGGCAGAAGACGCCGAACGAGATCGCGCTGAACATCCTCCTCGCCTCGCTGACGATCGTCTTCCTTCTGGCCGTCGCGACCCTGCCGCCGTTCGCGGACTACGCGGGCACGCATCTGACGATGGTCGTGCTGGTGGCGCTGCTGGTGTGCCTGATCCCGACCACGATCGGCGCCCTGCTCTCCGCGATCGGTATCGCGGGCATGGACCGGCTCGTGCAGCGCAATGTGCTGGCGATGTCGGGCCGCGCGGTCGAGGCCGCCGGTGACGTGTCGACCCTGCTGCTCGACAAGACCGGCACCATCACGCTCGGCAACCGCCAGGCCGCCGAGTTCGTGCCGGTGTCCGGCACCACCGAGGCCGAGGTCGCCGACGCCGCCCAGCTGTCCTCGCTGGCCGACGAGACACCCGAGGGCCGCTCCATCGTCGTACTGGCGAAGGAGAAGTACGGGCTGCGCGAGCGTCACCAGGGCGAGCTCGCCGGCGCCGAATGGATCGCCTTCACCGCGCAGACCCGGATGTCGGGCGTGGACGTCGACGGACGCAGGATCCGCAAGGGCGCGGCCGGTTCGGTCATCGCCTGGGTCCAGGAACAAGGGGGCACCGTCGCCGATGACGCCGACACGCTGTCCAACCGCATCTCCGAGGCCGGCGGCACGCCGCTGCTGGTCGCCGTCGAGGACGACCGGGGCGCCCGGGTGCTGGGTGTCATCTACCTGAAGGACGTCGTCAAGGAGGGCATGCGGGAGCGGTTCGGCGAGTTGCGCCGGATGGGCATCAAGACCGTAATGATCACGGGCGACAACCCGCTGACGGCCAAGGCGATCGCCGAGGAGGCGGGCGTCGACGACTTCCTCGCGGAGGCCACACCCGAGGACAAGATGGCGCTCATCAAGCGGGAGCAGGCGGGCGGCAAGCTCGTCGCGATGACCGGTGACGGCACCAACGACGCCCCGGCGCTGGCCCAGGCCGACGTCGGCGTGGCGATGAACACCGGCACGTCGGCCGCCAAGGAGGCCGGCAACATGGTCGACCTCGACTCCAACCCGACCAAACTGATCGAGATCGTCGAGATCGGCAAGCAACTCCTCATCACCCGGGGCGCGTTGACGACCTTCTCCATCGCCAACGACGTCGCGAAGTACTTCGCGATCATCCCTGCGCTGTTCGCGGCCGTCTACCCGGGCCTGGACAAGCTCAACATCATGGGCCTGTCCTCACCGGACTCCGCGATCTTGTCCGCGGTCATCTTCAACGCGCTGATCATCATCGCGCTGGTGCCGCTCTCCCTCAAGGGCGTGCAGTACCGGCCGGTGAGCGCCGACAAGATGCTGCGGCGCAATCTCACGATCTACGGCATCGGCGGGCTGATCGCACCCTTCATCGGCATCAAGCTCATCGACCTGCTCATCTCTCTCATCCCCGGGATCGGTTGATCGCCATGAACAACTCGGTTACGAACACGGCCCGGTTGCTCGGGGCGGGCCTGCGCGCCCTCCTCGTGCTGACCCTGGTGACCGGCGTCATCTACCCCCTGGTGGTCACCGGCGTCGCCCAGGCCCTGTTCCACAACAAGGCGAACGGCTCGGACATAAAGGCGGACGGCAAGGTCGTCGGCTCGTCGCTGATCGGGCAGTCGTACAACCTACCGCTGAAGAAGGGCCAGCAGACCCCGGAACCCGACCTGAAGTGGTTCCAGGGACGGCCGGCCAACGGGCTTGGCGCCAACAGCGTCAACACCCAGTACAAGTTGATCCTTTCCGGCGCAACCAACCTCTCCGCTGACAACAAGGTCCTGATCCAGCAGGTCAAGGACGCCAAGGCCGCCGTCATCAAGGACAACTCGGTCCCCGGCTACACAGTCAAGGCGTCCGAGGTCCCGGCCGACGCGGTCACGTCCTCCGCCTCCGGCCTGGACCCGGACATCTCCCCGCAGTACGCGGAGATCCAGGTGCACCGGGTCGCTGAGAAGAACGGCCTGTCGGTCACCCAGGTGGACAAGCTGGTCAAGGACCACACCGAGGGCCGCACACTCGGCTTCATGGGCGAACCCCGGGTGAACGTCCTGGAGTTGAACATCGCGCTCAAGGATCTCGTGGCCAAGAGCTGATGGCGTTGTGCGAACCGCGTGGGAGTCGGCGGGCCGGGGCACACCCCGACTGCGCCGACTCCCGCCGCCATGAGGCCCGTTGTGCCGTTTCCGGACCTACCGACTGCCCGTACGACACGAAAGGCGTACGCCCATGACCAGGGTGTTGGTGGTGGAGGACGACCCGCAGCTCGTACGGGCCCTCGTGATCAACATGCAGGCGCGCCGGTACGGAGTGGACGCCGCCCCCGACGGTGCCACCGCCCTCCGTCTCGCTGCCGCGCGCCAGCCGGACGTGGTGATGCTGGACCTCGGCCTGCCCGACATGGACGGCGTCGACGTCATCAAGGCCCTGCGCGGCTGGACCCGGGTACCGATCCTGGTGCTGTCCGCCCGGCAGGCGTCGGCGGAGAAGGTAGCGGCACTCGACGCCGGCGCCGACGACTACATCACCAAGCCCTTCAGCATGGACGAGCTCCTGGCCCGGCTGCGGGCCGCCGTCCGCCGTAGGGAGGACGCGCCGTACGTCCCCGAGGCCACGGTGGTGGAGACCGACGAGTTCAGCGTCGACCTGCTGGCCAAGAGAGTCGTACGGAGCGGGCGGGACGTGAGGCTGACCCCGACCGAATGGCATCTGCTGGAGATCCTGATCACCAATCGCGGCCGGCTGGTCACCCAGAAACACCTGCTGCAGGAGGTCTGGGGCGTCTCGCAGAGCAACAAGAGCAACTACCTGCGCGTCTACATGGCACAGCTGCGCCGCAAACTGGAGACGGACCCCTCCCACCCCCGCTATCTGATCACCGAGCCCGGCATGGGCTACCGCTTCGAGGGATGACATGGCACGCGGAAAGCTTCGGAAATCTGCGGACCGGGGCGGTATCGACGGTCCGGATCCCCGGCACGGCGTCTTCCTCAACCGGGGCCGGGAGACCGCACCGCTGGCCATGCGCGCCGACGTCGAGCACAACCACGTACGACACGACCAGGTCGTGATCCTCTCCATCGAGACTGAGCCCGTACCCCGCGTCCCGGCCGACCAGCGCCTCCTCGTCGACAGCCTCGGCTTCGCCGACGACGGCATCGTGCACGTCACCGCCCGCTACGGCTACATGGAGACACCGGACGTACCCGCCTGCCTGGCGATGCTCGAACCGGCCGACACCGAAGGGCCGTTGGACCTCGACCAGGTGTCCTACTTCCTCTCGAAGATCGAGCTGCGCCGCGGCAAGGCCCCGACCATGGCCCCCTGGCGCAAGCGCCTGTTCATCACGTCCTACATCGCGGCCGACGCAGCCGAGTACTTCGGCCTGCCCGGCGATCGCACGGTCATCATGGGGTCCCACATCGAGGTGTGAACGCGCTTGTCATCACCGGCGGGGACGCCTCGCGCGGGTGGATAATTCGCCACTCTGTGACCCTCAAAACGCGCCGCCAGGGAACCGGTGCGACCGCCCGGCGCGCCTCGCTGTCGCGGCATCGGTCGGCGGGTTTCGTACCCTGGCGCCATGCGCATGCGCCCCACCCTGAGCTGGACCCCCACCGAGGACCCGCCGCCGAGCACGACGGATCTGCAGCCGGTCGTCGACGCGCTGGCGGCCGGCCGGGTACTCGTGCTCAGCGGTGCGGGCATCTCCACCGAGTCGGGCATCCCCGACTACCGGGGTGAGGGCGGCAGCCTGAGCCGGCACACCCCGATGCTCTACCAGGACTTCACCAGCAGCGCGCACGCGCGGCGGCGGTACTGGGCGCGCAGTCACCTCGGCTGGCGGGCCTTCGGCCGGGCGCGGCCCAACGCAGGGCACCGGGCGGTGGCCGCGTTCGGACGGCAGGGGCTGCTCTCCGGCGTGATCACCCAGAACGTGGACGGGCTGCACCAGGCCGCCGGCAGCGAGGGCGTCGTCGAACTCCACGGCGGGCTCGACCGGGTGGTCTGCCTCGGGTGCGGCGTCCTCGTCGCGCGAAAGGAACTCGCCCGACGACTGGAAGAGGCCAATCCCGCTTTCGCGCCGGTCGCCGCCGGTATGAACCCTGATGGTGACGCCGACCTCACGGACGACCAGGTCGGAGACTTCCAAGTCGTGCCCTGCGCACTCTGCGGCGGGATCCTCAAGCCGGACGTGGTGTTCTTCGGCGAGGCGGTGTCCAGCCACCGGGTCGAACTGTGCCGCGACCTCGTCCACGCGGCGGACTCACTACTCGTCCTCGGATCCTCGCTGACGGTGATGTCCGGACTGCGGTTCGTCCGCCAGGCCGCAAAGGCAGGGAAACCGGTGCTCATCATCAACCGGGACATGACCCGGGGCGACCGGCACGCCGTCACCCGGATCGACCTACCGCTCGGGGCGGCCCTCACGACGGTGGCGGACCGACTGGGCCTTCCCATCGACGACGAGGAGGAGGCGGTCGGGGCCTGAGTCCGCGCCGACAACGACTGATCGGTACCTGTCACCTGGCCGAGCAGCGTGCATCCAGGGGAGGACGCGATGAGTCTCCCTGCGCTGGTGGGCATCGACGGGTCCGAACGCAGCCTGACCGCGGCCGACCGGGTACGACTTGGGTGAGCGCATGCCCAGCGGGCCATCGCCCACCTCGCGGCCCGGCCCCCGACCTCCCGGTGCAGGGAGAGGCCGATCCGCGGGCGGCCGAGGGCCGACTGGGGCCGGTGGGCCATGCCGTTCTGCACCACATCTGCCCCCAGTGGCGGTCGTCCCGCACACCGGCTGACCGGGCCGGAGCTCAGCCGAAGAACACCTGGAACTCGTCGTACAGCGACGGATCCACCAGCTTGGTGTGCGCGGTGGCCTCGGCGAGGGGAATGCGGGTGATCTCGGTGCCGCGCAGAGCCACCATCATGCCGAAGTCGCCGTCGTTGACCGCGTCGATGGCGTGCAGCCCGAAGCGCGTGGCCAGCCAGCGGTCGAAGGCGCTCGGGGTGCCGCCGCGCTGGATGTGACCGAGGACCGTGGTACGGGCATCCGTGCCCGTGCGCCGCTCGATCTCCTGGGCCAGCCACTCGCCGATGCCCGACAGCCGCACATGGCCGAACTCGTCCAGCCTCCGGTCCTTCAGGATCATCTGTCCGTCTTTGGGGACCGCCCCCTCGGCCGCCACGACGATCGGCGCGTAATTGATCTTGAACCGGCTCTTCACCCACGCACAGACCTGGTCGATGTCGAAGGGCCGCTCCGGAACGAGGATCACGTTGGCGCCGCCCGCGACACCGGCCCGCAGTGCGATCCACCCGGAGTGGCGGCCCATCACCTCCACCACCAGCGTTCGCATGTGCGACTCGGCAGTGGTGTGCAGTCGGTCGATCGCCTCCGTCGCGATCCCCACGGCCGTGTCGAAGCCGAAGGTGCAGTCGGTGCCGGACACGTCGTTGTCGATGGTCTTGGGCACGCCCACCAGACGGATCCCCTGGCGGCTGAGCTCGGTGGCCACGCCGAGGGTGTCCTCGCCGCCGATCACGACCAGCGCGTCCACGTCGTGCGCGGCGAGCGTGTCCCGGATGCGCTTCACCCCGTCCTCGTGCTTGAACGGGTTTGTGCGGGAGGAGCCGAGGATGGTGCCGCCGCGGGGCAGGATCCCCCGTACTTCCTGGATCCCAAGCGGCACGACATGGTCCCGCAGCGCACCGAGCCAGCCGTCGCGCAGACCGACGAAGTCGAAGCCGTACTCCTGGACGCCCTTGCGGACCACGCTGCGGATCACGGCATTGAGACCGGGACAGTCACCGCCGCCGGTCAGCACTCCCACCTTCATGGCTTCGCTCACCTCCGCGGACGTGAACTCCAAGCCCCGTTCGGCTCCCTCTCCATCATGAGCGACGGCGGTCCGTCGACGCACCCGCAGGCGAGCCCAGCAGCACCATCCAGGACGCGGGCGGCCTGGCCGTCACCGTCGTTGTAGACGACCTCCCAGGCGCTCGGCACGCCCTTGACGCGCAGCACACCGTCCAACTGGTGGCGACCACGTCGCCGCGATCGCCGCCCCGCGCCACGCCTTCGACCCGGGCCAGCCGGCGGCAGGCCTCCGCGTACGCCGACAGGCCCCCGACGGCGGTGAGCCGGACCCGGTCGCGCTCGGCCACCAGCTCCACCAGTTCACGCGGGCTGCCCTCGGCGATCAGGCGGCCGCGGTCGATGATGCCGACCCGGTCGCACAGCCGCTCGGCCTCCTCCACGTAGTGCGTAGTCGCGGGAGCCCTCAGGGCGCGAGGGAGAAGTAGCTCTCCTCCTCCTGCGTGAAGTGCAGGCGCAGCACGGTGTGCAGGCCGTAGAGGCAGGCCCGTAGGTCGTCGAGCTGCTCCGGTGACAGGGAGCCGTCGCGGCGGGCCAGCGCCAGATGGGTGGCGATACGGCGGGCGAGTCGTGCGATCTCCGCGTGCGCACGGCTCATCGTGACCGTCGCCTCGGGCCCGCCGAGGGTCGGGGCGAGCGCGGGATACAGCTGGTGCTCCTCGGCGTCCTCGTGCGGCAGCAGGCGCTCGGTGAGCAGCCGGTGCACTTCGCCCACCGCGGCGAGGGACTGCGGGCCCGCCCCGTCCGACAACCGGTCCGCGGCATCGCGTACGGCGTCCAGGACGTCCCGGAGGTCGTCGTGTTCCGCGGCGAACCGGTGGATGAGGGCCTCGGCCGAGGGCGTGAGCAGCGGCCGGCCCCGCCGGTCGTCCCGCAGCACGCGCAGCGCGTTGAGGATCACCGCGACGTCGATGCCCTCCTGCAGCACAGCGCCCACGGCAGGCGCCAGCAGGCCGAAGGCGGCCGCGACCATGGCGGCCAGCGACAGCAGCATGCCGCCGAGTGCGCTCTGCACGGCGATGCGCCGGGCCCGTACGGCGATGGCGACGGCGTCGGCCAGCCGGTCCACCCGGTCGGTGGTCAGGACGATGTCGGCGGCCTCGGAGGATGCCGTGGAGCCCCGGGCGCCCATCGCCACGCCGACGTCGGCGGCCGCGAGGGCAGGGGCGTCGTTGACTCCGTCGCCGACCATCACGGTGACGGCACGTTCGTGCTCGGCGCGCACCGCGGCGACCTTGTCGGCGGGCGCCAGGCCTGCCCGTACGTCGTCCAGGCCGAGGACGGCGCCCACCTCGCGCGCGGGCTCGGCCCGGTCACCGGTGAGCATCACGAGCCGTTCGATGCCCGCCGCGCGCAGGCGGCGCAGGGTGCGCGGGGCGTCCGGGCGCAGCGGATCGCGCAGGAGCACGGCGCCGACGGGGCTGCCGTCCACGCAGAGCCAGGCCACCGCCGCCTCGTTCGGCCACCTGGGCGCGGCGGCCGATCGTCATTCGCCGCCCTGCCACGGCGCCGGCCGCACCGCGGCCCGGCTCCTCCGACACGTCATCGGGCACGGACAGCCGAAGCCCCCGCTCGCGGGCCGTGTCGACCACGGCCTCGGCCAGGACATGCGGGGAGTACTGGTCGAGGGAGGCCGCAAGCCGCAGCACCTGGGCCGGCTGCCAGCGCGGCGCGGCGACCACGTCGAGAACGCGGGGCCGGCCGGCCGTGAGGGTGCCCGTCTTGTCGAGCAGCAGTGTCCGGGCCCGGCCGAGGTTCTCCAGCGCGCCTCCGTCGCGGATCACGACCCCCAGGCGGGAGGCCCGGGACAGACCGGAGACGACAGCCACCGGCGCCGCCAGCAGCAGCGGACACGGTGTCGCCACCACCAGCACCGCCACCGCCCGCACGGCGGAACCGCTCAGCAGCCAGGCCAGTCCGGCGACCGCCAGGGACAGCGGCAGGAACCAGGCCGCGTACCGGTCGGCCAGCCGCACCACGGGAGCGGACTCCGCGCCCGCCTGCCGGGCCAGCCGCACGATCCCCGCGTAGGTGCTGTCCTGCTCGGTCGCGGTGGCGCGCAGCTCGAAGGCGCCGCCCGCGTTGACCACCCCGCTGCGCACCGCCTCGCCCTGCACACGCCGCACGGTGAGCGGCTCGCCGGTCAGCGCTGACTCGTCCAGCACGGCCTCCGTCCCGGCCACCCGGCCGTCGACGGCCACCACCTCGCCGGGCCCCACGACCAGCAGATCACCGGCGGCGACCTGCGCCGACGGGACCGTGCCCACCCCGTCGTCGGTGAGCAGCCGCGCGGTGCGCGGAGCACGCTCCAGCAGGGCCCGCAGATCACGGGAGGCGCGCCGCTGCGCCGCCGCCTCGAGGGTGCGGCCGGTGGCGAGCATCAGCGCGATGAGTGCTCCGGCCAGGTACTCGTGCACCAGCAGGGTGCCACCGAGCGCCAGCACGGCGATCACGTCGACGCCGGCGTGGCCGCGCCGCAGGTCGGCCAGCACCCAGCCGAGCGCCGGTCCCACGGCGGCGAGGGTGCCCACGGCCCAGCACAGATCGGCGGGACCGGGAGCGTCGGCAAGCCGGGCGATGCCGCCCGCGGCGAGTGCGGCCGCCGTCACGGTCAGCAGGACGGGTTCGAGCCCCGGCGCCCCGAACGGCCTGCGCCGCTGTTGTTTCCCTCTGGTGCTTCGGTCCATGACAAGCCTCGATCGGGCAGGCGGTGCGGTCAGTCGAGCGGAACCACGGCGACGGGGCACGGCAGGTGGTGCAGGGCCGCGTGCGCGACGGGACCGAGCTTCCAGGTGAGCGGCGAGGGACGGCGCCGGCGGCCCACCACGGTGAGCCTGCTGCGCACGGACGCGGCGAGCAGAACCTGTGACGCGGAACCCCGGGCCACGTGGTCGACGACCTCGACGCCGGGGAACTTCTCCTGCCACGGTGCGAGGTCGGCGGCGAGCCGCGTGCGTTCGTCCGCCTCGTAGCCCTCCCCGGGACGGTCCGCGTGCGGATGCGTCACCAGCGACGGCGGCGGCAGCGCCCGGACCGCGCGCACCCTGGCTCCGTGCACCTCGGCTGCGGTGAAGGCGAACTCCAGCAGCGGATCGGCGGCCGGCGCGGGTTCCTGCACGCCGACGACGACCTCCTGCCGGCCGATCGCCGCCGGGTGACCCCAACCGTCCTCCACGGCGGGATCGCCGGCCCGCACGGTCACGGCCGGGCACTGGACCACGCCCAGGACGTGCAGGCTGACGGAGCCGAGCAGGAAGCCGGCCACGGAGCCGTGGCCGCGCGAGCCGAGCACCAGGAGCGTCGCCCTCTCGCCCGCGTCCACGAGGGCCTTCGAGGCGGACTCCGACACCAGTTCGGTGACCAGGGACAGGTCGGCGTACCGGTGCAGCAGTTCGGCCTCCGTCCGCTGCAGCACCCGCCCTCCGTAGCGCTGCTTGCTGAGGGCCTCCTGCGCGACGGGCACGTCGAGCGGCTGGGTGGTCCAGGAGTGCAGCAGCACCACGGGCAGGTGCCGGTCCATGGCTTCGCGCGCCGCCCACCACGCCGCTGTGACGCTCGCGGGAGAGCCGTCGACTCCGACGACGACGGGTCCGGGCATGGTGCACCTCCGGTGTCGGCACGGCGAATGCCGCGCATATGCCTCCCACCCTCAAGGCTGGCCGCCGCACGACCGGCGAGGGAGGGCCGGACGGTGCGCGCCTTGGGCCCGTATGGCCCACGGCGACGGGATGCCGTGCGACGGACGCCGGCTTTCGAAGGAGGCACTGGCAGGCGTAATGCATGGCTGGAACACGTAGCTGCTTTGCCGGCCGCCGATCTCCGGCGCCTCGCCGTCGAACTGGACAGCATGATCGGCCGACACCGTGACGTCGCTGCTCGGTGACCGCTGACTGCTCGGAAGGTGAGTTGAGGTGGGTCGGGCGTGGCACGGGTACATGCGCGCCGGGGGCTTCCCCGTACGAGGTGTTCGCGGTCAGGAGCCGCAGGCGGGCGGCGCGATCGTCCCGCTCCTTATAGGCCGTCATGTGGGCAGCGATCACGCCGACGGCCAACGGGATGGCGAAGGAAGTGCCACTCCACTTCGCGTCGCCTTCGAACATCACCTGGTCCGCCATGGCCGAGGTGGGCGTTCCGGCCTCGACCTCCCGGAGCCGTGGCTCGGTCAGCCGTCTGCCGATCAGGCGTCACTGTCCCGGGACCCTGCGGGCCGAGATCGTTGTTCCGCAGCGGCCTTGATCGCGCGGAGCGTCCCGCGCAGAACGACGCCGACGCCTGGGGAAACGAGCGTCCAATAGCGGCCGAAACGGGCCGTGGACGCCGGGTCGGTGCAGGCGGTGCGCGCCTCGTAGGTGAGCAGGGACCGCCGGGTGCCGTATGGATGGACCACGAAGGCAGCCGCCATCTTCGCCCAGCCGGCCTCGCCGAACGACGTGAATTGCTCCGGTTCGACCCGCCGCCACTCGATGGAGGCCCTCCACGGCTTCCCGACCGCTCCGAAGACCAGCTCACGTCCCGGTTTGTCGCCCAGCGCCACCCAAGGCTGTCCCTCCCAGGCTTCACCAGCGGTGTCGAACAGGTCGGCCACCCGCAAGGACGGCGGGCTCGGCATGGACCGGCCGCGGAGGCGGTCAGGCAGTCCGCGCAATGACATGGCCGCGTTGAGCAGTGGAGAGTCGATGGTGAGCAGGTCCAGCCCGCGCGCTGCCTCGTAGGCGGCGGGTGGTGCTGCGGCAAGCGCCGCGCATTCCAGGCGGGAGAAGCCGAACTCGGGCAGCGCACCGTCCAGCAGCAGCGATTCACCGGCGGGAGGGGCGGCGGAGCCAGTACTCATCAAAGCCTCCCGGGAGCACCTGGTCACGCGGCACGGGCGAGCCGCGTGCGCAGGTTGTGGAACTGGCGGGTCTGCATGATGAAGTGGGCAGGTTCCCAGAACACCAAGTCCATCGGCCTCGTGAGCACGCGCGGGCGGCCTCGGCCGTGCGTGCGGACGACGAGGCGGGTGTCCGCCCCGGCCGGTTCGAGGTGGAAGCCCCAGATTGAGCTGACGAACGCCAGGGGCGCGAGTCCATGGAGCGGGTCGAAGGGGCTGCCGGACGGCAGTCGCGTGTCGGCCCGCAGCACCAGGGTCCGTTCCGGTACGAGTGCCACGACGGTGAACCACGTGCGGCCGCTGGGCACGGAGGCAAGCCGCTGTCCCGGCCCCAGGCTCTGCCAATGGGGGACGATGCGATCCGCGCTCGGACGTCCGCCGTTGTCCAGCAGGTCCCAGCTGTACCAGCCGCCGCGGTCGCAGCCCATCTGTGCCAGCCACGGCCAGACGGCCGAAGGCGGCGCGGGCAAGGTCGTGGCCATCGTCGAAATGCTGTCGGCACCGGGGATGAACTCGTCCCCGGGATAGCAACGCGCAGCCTCTTCGCGAGTCGCGCCCCAGGTCAGCATCCTCGGCCGCAGGACCAGGCCGTGCAGCGCCAAGGCGACCGCGACGGCAGCGGCGGCGGCCGGCCCGAGCGTGGCCCGGTGTTGACGCACACTTCAAGAGTTACGTATCCGGCTCGGTGGCGCCATCGAACTATGCGCTGCAGCGGAGGTGGCTTCGAGGAGCGGACATCACCACAGCGCCGCCACCAGCTGGCTGGCAGCCGGGATTCGCGGGGGACGCGCTGGTGTCGGCTCTCGGCGGGTCGGCAGGCTCTTCTGGTGCTGGCGCACCTGCGCTGTGGGCACACGTCTGCGCAGCTCGCAGCCGGGTTCAAGGTCGGGCTGAGCACCGTCTACCGGTACGTCGCCGAAGCCGTGGAAGCGCTGGCGGCTCAGGCGCCGGACCTCGCGGCGGCAGTGAGGGTGGCGCGGCGCAACGGGACCAGCGCGGCTCGTGTGCCTGTCGGTTGGGCCCGAGCGAGATCGGACTCAACGCCCACTCGGTGACGCACTGACGCATTGGAAGGCGTGCACGAGCGCTGCTGAGCCGTGGGTGCACTACCGCGTGCCCCGGCCACGGGACTGGCCGGAACTGATTCTGCTGGTGCATAGTCAGGAATGTCGGAACGCTTCACAGGCATCGTCCGGAAGTCACTGACAGACGGTGAATGGACATAACCCTTCTGTTCACGTGCGGTTTTCGGAGTTCAATCTGAACCCGGCACGCGATGGGCTTCCGGCTGAAATCAAACGGCAAAGGTGCCTACAGCCCAGTCCACTACGAGGTTGAAAGTCACGAAGATCGTGGCGCGAGTGTGTTCTGTCATTCATGTACGCAATGGCTGCGCAGCCTTTGCCTGCGAGATTGCGGGCACTGCAGGCCGCTCATAGCAACCACTCGAAAGTTCATTTGGCATGCTGGGGAAGGTGCATGATGTTCCGTCGGCAAATATTCCGCATCGCCGGTGCGGTTGTAGTGTCGGTAGCCGCGTTGACCGTGAGTGTGACCGCGGCGAGCGCAGACGAGGTCGCGTGTGTCGGGGCGCAGGCGAGCGTCAACGACGAAGATGTCAACACGGGACTACAGTGCCTCGTGCTCCCGCTGTGAGTGCCAGTTTGACGAGTCCCTGTTCGAGCCTCCCGCAACTGATCTTGGTCTGAAGAACCACTGGGGCTCCGCTACTACGGTCGCGTGGATGTGACCGGTTGAGGGCGGATCCGCCTGGGGAAATGAGCAATGGGGTCCCCCTGGTACGCGGTACGGTGCGCTGATGTCAGAGATCAGGACGTTCCAGGTCACCTTCGACTGCGCGGAACCCGAGCGCCTCGCCCGCTTCTGGTGCGAGGTGCTGGGCTACGTCGTACCGCCGCCACCCGCGGGGTTCGCCACCTGGGACGATTTCAAGCGTTCGCAGTCTCCTGAGGAGCGGGATGCATGGTTCGCCTGCGTCGACCCCTCGGGTGTGGGCCCGCGACTGTACTTCCAGCGCGTCCCCGAGGGCAAGGTCGTCAAGAACAGGGTGCATCTCGATGTGCGGGTCGGCACGGGACTCGTGGGTGAGGAACGCCTCGCCGCACTCGAGGCGGAATGCAAACGGCTGATCCCGCTCGGCGCGGTCCACGTGCAAACGCTGTACGACGGCAACGACTCGTGCATCCCGATGCTGGACATCGAGGGCAACGAGTTCTGCATCGACTGAACAGCCGACAGGGCGGGAGTTACCCCGCGGGGGCGAGGTTGTACCGCCGGGCGATGCCGAGCATGGCGGTGTCAACGCCGTCGCCTTTCAGGCGGCAGTCACAAGGACGTTCAGGCCTCTCACCGCACTGCGACTGCAGCCGCGGTCCGACCTTGGCTTCGCGCGTGACCGGCGGGACGATCCATAAAGACTGTCCCGCAATTGTTCTACGGCCCAGCGATGCTGTCGGGGGCGTGGTCTGAGGAGTTGAGGCTGCCGTGGTAACGCGCGGTGCGGGAACACCAGTCGTAGTTGCCGCGGATGGCGGCCCGCATGCCTTGGGCGAACCGGCTAATACTCCAGCTGTAGATCGTGATCTTCATGGCTGGGTTGAGGCTTGTCGATGATCACGTGCGGGCTGAGCGGCGAGGGGGATGCTTGCAGTCTCGCTCTACCAGTCACACGGAGCGTGCAAATCGCGGATCGAGTCGTCGAGTTCCACGGGCCGGTCGGGCCAGCCGTTTGTGGACCATTCGGTGATGCGCCACGCCAGCCTCTTGGGCCAGACAGGGGTACTCGGCAAGAGGGCCACGTCCACCCACTCCAGTTGCTGACCGGGCGACAAGTCGCCGGGAGCCGCACGTTGTTCAGCGTGTTCCGGGTTGCCCAGGCGCATCAGGTAGTAGTGCTCTACGCGGTCGCTGTTGCGTACCACGGCCAGTGGCCGCTCAGCCGTTGCGATCAGACCGGTCTCTTCCGCCAGTTCCCGCTCGGCCGTCACCGATGGGGCTTCCCCTGGCTCGACGCCACCGCCGGGGATGAAGTACTTGTGTCCGTCTTCGGGGGCATACCGGATGAGGAGCATCCGCCCTCTGGCCAGTACGACGGCGCCTCCCCGGCGAGGAACGTCGCGGGCAAGACCCTGCCGTGCATCCGTCATCGTTACTCCTACGCTCCAGCGTTGGTTCGTGATTTTGCTGGTCAGGGCCGGTGCGGCATGGGTGCGGCCACCGTTGATCATCGTGAGTTGTGTGGACTGACAATGAGACGGTGGCCGCAGGCCACAGCATAGATCCCGTCCGTTGGCGGGAGGCGTTCGAGGCGGCCATGGGGCGGATCGCGGGCCGGTTCGCACGGGTCGAACCCCGCCTGCGGGCGGGGCGGTTGGTACTGGGCATGCTGGCTGACCTGCCGCGGAAGAACTGCTGGACGATCGCGGAGTGGGCCGGGGAGGCCAGCCCGCACGGCATGCAGCATCTGCTGTGCCGGGCCGTCTGGGATGCCGATGGCGTCCGTGATGACGTGCGCGAATACGTCGTTGAGCACCTCTATGACGAGGCCGCGGTGCTGGTTGTCGACGAGACCGGTGACCTGAAGAAGGGCACCCGCACGGTCGGGGTCCAGCGCCAGTACACCGGAACGGCCGGCCGGATCGAGAACTCCCAGGTCGCCGTCTACCTCGTCTATGCGGGCGAGCGTGGGCACGCGGCGGTGGACCGGGAGCTGTACATCCCGCGCTCCTGGACGTGCGACCCGGACCGCTGCCGGGCAGCCGGACTCGGCGAGGACACCGTCTTCGCGACCAAGCCGGACCTGGCCCGCACGATGATCGAACGGTTCCTGGAGGCCGGACACCGCGTGGGCTGGGTCACCGGGGACGAGGTCTATGGCGGCAACCCGAAACTGCGCACGGCTCTGGAGGAACGCGGCATCGGCTATGTCCTCGCGGTGGCCTGCTCAACCGAAGTGCCCACCGGCGCAGGCACGTTCCGCGCCGATGCCCTGGCGCGGAAGGTGCCGAAGCGGGCCTGGCAGCAGCTCTCGGCCGGGCGCGGCGCGAAGGGGCAGCGGTTCTACGACTGGGCCGTCATCGACCTCGTCGAGACAGCCCCGGGCCGCCACCAGCTGCTGATCCGCCGCAACCGCAGCACCGGTGAACTCGCCTACTACCGCTGTCACTCCACCACGCCGGCACCCCTGGCCACCCTCGTCAAGGTCGCAGGTTCCAGATGGCGTGTGGAGGAGACCTTCCAAAGTGAGAAGGGGCTGGCCGGGCTGGATGAGCATCAGGTCCGCCGCTACCCCTCCTGGGCCCGCTGGGTCACCCTGGCAATGCTGGCCCATGCCTTCCTCGCCGTCGTCCGCGCCGACGAACACGCACACCGCCCCACGCCGGACGACCTGATCCCGCTGTCCTGCAACGAGATCTGCCGCCTGTTCATCGCGCTCGTCGTCCGGCCCGTCCACGACGCGGCCCACCGGCTTGCCTGGTCCGACTGGCGACGCCGCCACCAGGCGCGATCACGCACCAGTCACTACCGGCGACAAACCGCATCCCGGACATGAAGATCACGATCTACAGCTGGAGTACTAACGCTTGCACGAGCAGGGGCGGGCATGGCGAGGGTGTCGTACAGCAGCGGCAGTTGGGCCTCCGACGTCAGGAACTCCTGCATCCAGTCGTTGATCATGCCGTACGCGGTTCTCAGCGCATCTGCACGGCTGCAGGCCTCCTGTCGCTCCAGGACGAGCACAAGATTGTGGCGATCGCCGTGGGCCTCTTCCTTGGCCAGGGAGTACACGTCGTTGACGATGTTGATGTTCTGGTTGGCGGCGTCCCGCATAGTGCGTAGTAGGGGGCTGTCGTACGCTGCGGCGGGAACCTCGCAGCGCCAGATGCGTTCGACCGCGTCCCACAGGGGTGGCATGAACCCGCTGGTGTAACGCAGTTGCAGGTACTCCTCCACGCCGGGCCAGACAGCGTCGCGACGATGGACGGCTTCTTGCACTTGGGCCTGTAGATACTGGTCCCAGTGCCGTACCGCGCGAGAACGCCAGGCGGGAGACATCCCCTCCTGCTCGCGGGCCCACAGGTCGGCGAAGGCAACCGCGACGGGGGGTGCCCCGCGCAGGGTGGTGCCGGGTGCCGAGTGCACTAGTTCGCGCAGGGTCTCGATGTGCGCCAGGACGGTTTGCGGGTCGCGGCCCAGCGTGCCGTCGAATTGGTCGTCGAAGGTGCAGAACCAGCCCACGAAGTTGCATCCCAGGTCCAAGTCCGGGCTGCCGCAGGCGTGGAACCAGCGGGCGGCGACGTCTTCGGGGTGCCAGCTGCGGTAGCGCGCGACCGTCGTTTCGCCGGCCAGCAGTCCGGTCCGGTGCATCCATGCGATGTGGCGCTCCAGGGCAGCGGCAGCCTCGGGATGGCGCTGGGAGGGGATCGGCATCCAGATCCCGTCATCCGTTCTTCGGCGTGTCTGCCGTACGCGCTTCCCAGCCGGAGCCGCCCCGTCCTGGTCCTGTTGCGTGGACAAGGGGTTCCTCCTGCGGAGCCGAAACCGCACCGAGGGCTCGTATGCGGCCAGGGTGCGCAGCGGACCTGCGGGTTCGGCTGGGACCAGTAGACCAGGCCGCACGGTCGGCCAATAGGCACACCGGGGGCTCTTTGTATCGAACGCCGGGTCTGGAGTACTGGGCCAGTACCGATGGTTGGTACATCGTGCGCCGTCGGCCTTGGAGTCTCCCGTTGGAGAACCGGGTACTGCTGGTCGCGGTTTACTGCGCAGCGATTTGCACGCTGGTGCCCACCCGCGACCACTCGGTGGCCGAGCCGTCGAAGAATCACAGGTACTCCACCAACCACTCAGGTTGTCGCCGATGCTGACCGCCGTCGGGTTGTCGTGGTCCGGCAGCCTCTGCCGGACAAGCGCAGTCGCACTCCCGGATCATCAAGAAGGCACCCCCCTGATCGCCCCTGGCTGTCGGCCACGCCCGCGACGATGTGATGCAACGCCTGTCGTGCGACGCGGGCCGGTGCATCCGGGACGTGTGGGGACTGTCGGCCAGGACCGGGCCGGCGCGGTCACCGTCGCGGTGGCGGCCCTGGCCCCCACGCGTCGGCGCGGACACCGCCCTGACGACCATGGCGATCACCGCGCTCGTCCTGTATCGGCTGTGCGCGCGTGACGGCGGTCCGCCACCAGCCGCACAACCGGACCCGTTGGCTGTGCCTGGCCGGTGTCCTGCCCGTGCAGACCGCCGCCGTCGCCCTGCGCTGGCACGCACCGTCTTCGGGACCGTGCCCCTCGTTGCGGCGCAGTCGGCGGCCCGCCCCGGTAGCGCGTCCAGGCTACGGCTCGCCGAGCCGGTCGTGCGCGCCGTACAGGCGGTCCTGCCGGCCGGGTGAACGTCGGCGCAACCGGCACTGAGGGCCGACCGGCCCCCTCATCACCGCCGGTCAGCCCCTGGGGCCCTGCCCCGTTCCGCTGGACGCTCGAGGTGGAGAGAAACCTGGAGGAGACCGCGATGACGGACCACACGACCAGCGCGCCCCCGGTCCATGCCCTGCTCGCGGACGGCACCACGGTGTGCATCCGTCCCGCGGTGGCTGCCGACCACGCGCAACTACAGGGGCTGTACGAGGAGATGTCCCCGGAGAACCTGCGGCTCAGGTTCTTCGGCCTCAGCTCGCGTTCCGCCGAAATGGCCGCCGATCGCGCCTGCGCCGCACCCCACCGGGGTTACCGTGCGTTGCTCGCCGAGCGGGCGGGCCAGGTGATCGGTCTCGCCGAGTACGACACCGGCGGCCTCGGCACCGAGGCCGACATGTCCATCGCGGTCGCCGACGGACTGCACCATCGCGGTGTCGGCACCCTCCTCGTCGAACACCTCGTCTCCGCCGCACGCGCGGAGGGCATCACGTCGTTCACCGCCGACGCGCTCAGCGAGAACCGCGAGGTGCTCCGGCTCTTCGCGGATCTCGGTCTGCACGTAGGCCGGCGCTTCGAGGGTCCCGAGGTGCGCTGCACCATCGAGCTCGACGAGGACGACACCTACTTCTCGGCGGTCGAGGAACGCGGCCGGGCCGCCGACGTGCTCAGCCTGCGCCCCCTGCTGCGGCCGCAGGCCATCGCCGTCATCGGGGCCGGGCGCAAACCGGGCTCCGTGGGCCGGGCGATCCTGCACCATCTGAAGGCCGGCGGCTACACCCGCCGCATGTTCGCGGTGAACCCCGCCGCGACCTCCCTCTTCGGCGTGCCCTGCCACCCCTCGGTCAGCGCCCTGCCCCTGACCCCCGACCTCGCCGTCGTCGCCGTACCGGCCGCCGCGGTCCCCGCCACCGCAGAGGAGTGCGGCAAGGCGGGCGTGCGGGCCCTGCTCGTGGTCACCGCCGGGCTCGACGCCGACCAGGCGCAGGCGCTGCTGGCGGCCTGCCGCACGTACGGCATGCGGCTGGTGGGCCCCAACTGCCTGGGGCTGTCCAACACCGACCCGGAGCTGAGCCTGGACGCGACCTTCGCCGCGAACCACCCGCGCCCCGGCACGGCCGGCGTGGCGGTGCAGTCCGGCGGGGTGGGCATCGCCCTCCTGGACGGGCTGTCCCGGCTGGGCATCGGCGTGTCGTCCTTCGCGTCGCTCGGCGACAAGTACGACGTCAGCGGCAATGACATGCTCCAGTGGTGGGAGAGCGACGGCCGCACCCGTCTGGCGCTGCTGCACCTGGAGTCGTTCGGCAACCCCCGGGCCTTCTCCCACACCGCCCGCCGCGTCGCGCGCCGTATGCCCGTGCTGACCGTCGACGCGGGCCGCACCGACGCGGGCCGACGCGCCGCCGCCTCGCACACCGCAGCGGCTGCCACCCGCACCATGACCCGTGCGGCGCTCTTCACCCAGGCCGGCATCACCGCCACCCGCTCGGTCGGTGAACTCCTCGAGGCCGCGGCCCTGCTGCACTCCCAGCCGCTGCCCGCCGGACCCCGGATCGCGATCGTCACCAACGCCGGCGGAGCCGGGGTCCTCGCCGCCGACGCCTGCGCCGAGGCCGGACTCACCGTGCCCGCGCCCACCCCGCACCTGGTCGACGACCTGCTCGCCCTGCTGCCCGACGGCGCCGCCGCCGGCAACCCCGTCGACGCCACCGCGGCCGTAACGGAGGACCAGCTCGCGCAGTGCGTCGACCGCCTCATGCGGCACGGCGACGCGGACGCCGTCCTGGTCGCTCTGGTGCCCACCGCCGTGGCCGCGGCCACCGGCGACGACCTCGTACGGGCCGTCACCCGGATGTCCGCACCCCGGCTGAAGCCGGTCGTCGCCGTACGCCTCGAACAGGCGCTGTCCGTGGAACTGCTGCCCGCCAGCGACGGCGGCACCGTGCCCTCGTACGCCGAACCCCAGGCGGCGGCACGGGCGCTGGCCCATGCCGTGCGCCGCACGGAATGGCTCGCCCACCCCGCCGGGACCGTCCCCGCCCTCGACGGCGTCGACACGGCACGTGCCCGCTCCGCCGTCGCGATCTACCTCGACGCCCACCCGGAGGGCGGCTGGCTCGGCCCGCGGGAGTGCGCCGCGCTCCTCGACTGCTACGGCATACCCCAGTTGCCGTGGGCCTGGGCCGAGACCGAGGACGACGCCGTCCTCGCCGCCGACCGGCTGCGCGGCGCCGACGGCCGGGTGGTCATGAAGGGCCACTGGCCGGGGCTCCTGCACAAGACCGCCGAGCACGCCGTCCATCTCGACCTGCGCGGCGACTCCCAAGTGCGCGCCGCCTTCCGTGACTTGGAGACCCGGTTCGCCGGCCTGCTGACCGGCGTGGTGCTGCAGCCGCTCGCCGACCGCGGCACCGAGCTGTTCGCGGGTGTCGTCCAGGACGAGGTCTTCGGCCCGCTCGTGCTGTTCGGCCTCGGCGGCACCGCGACCGAGGTGCTGGCCGACCATGCCGCCCGCCTGGCCCCGCTCACCGATCACGACGTGCACGACCTGATCACGGCGCCGCGCTGTGCTCCGCTCCTGTTCGGTGCGAACGGCGCGCGGCCCGTCGACCTCGAAGGCCTCGAACAGCTGCTGCTGCGCCTGTCCCGGATGGCGGGCGACCTGCCGCAACTCGCCGAGGCCGACTTCAACCCCGTGCTCGCGACACCGGGCGGAGTGACCGTGCTCGACGCACGGGTGCGCCTGCTGCCGCGCACGTCCCACGACCCGTATCTGCGCCGCCTGCGCTGAGGAGGAACGTCATGAAGCACAACAAGGTCGGCTCCGTGATGACCACGGAGGTCGTCCGCGCGACGTACGGCACCCCCTTCAAAGAGGTGGCACGGCTGCTCGGCGAACACCGCATCAGCGGACTGCCGGTGGTCGACGAGGACGAGAAGGTCATCGGTGTCATCTCCGAGACGGATCTCATGGTCCGGCAGGCCGAGACGCCGGATCCGTACGAGCCGAAGAAGCGCCACTGGCCGGTCCCTGTGACCCGCACGTCCCGGCAGCAGGCCACGAAGGCCAGGGCCCGTACGGCCGGTCAGCTGATGACCGAGCCGCCGCTGACGGTGCACGCCGACAACACCATCGTCGAGGCGGCCCGCACCATGGCGCAGCACCACATCGAGCGGCTGCCCGTCCTCGACGAGGAGCACCGGCTGGTCGGCATCGTCACCCGCCGCGACCTGCTCCAGGTCTTCCTGCGGCCCGATGCGGACATCCGCACCGAGATCGTCGAAGAGGTGCTCGTGCACGCCCTGTGGCTGCCGCCGCGCAGCATCGACGTCCAGGTGGTGGAGGGCGTGGTCACGCTCTCCGGTCAGATGGAACGCAAGAGCGAGACGGAGATCGCACTCTCCATGACCCGGCAGATCGACGGTGTCGTCGCTGTCGTCGACAAGCTCACCTACCGGCTGGACGATGCCAAGATCCAGCCCCAGGAGCAGGCCCTGCACGGCGTGGCCGACGACTGGCTGCGCAAGCTGTGAGAGGAGGCGGACCGCCATGCCACGCAATGTCCTGATCGCCTACGGGACGACGAACGGATCGACCGCGCAGATCGCCGAGGCCGTGGCCGAGGTCATGCGCAAGGAGGGACTCACGGCCGCCGCACTGCCGGCCGGGGCCGTCGTGGATCTGGCGGGATACGACGCCGTCGTGGTCGGCGGTGGGCTGTACGCCGGACGCTGGCACAAGGACGCCCGCCGGTTCGTGCGCCGGCACCGCCGCGCACTGGCCGAGCGCCCGCTGTGGTTCTTCAGCAGCGGCCCGCTCGACGCCTCGGCCTCGGAGCGGGACATCCCGCCCGTGCCGGGTGTGCGCCGTGCGATGACCCGGCTCGACGCCAGGGGACACATCACCTTCGGAGGCTGCCTGCAGGAGGGTGCCAGGGGTTGGATCGCCAAGATGATCGTGCGCAACGGAAAGGGCGGGGACTTCCGCAACTTCCCGGCGATCGAGGCATGGTCGGCTCGTGTCGCGGGCGAACTGGCGGCGGAAATGGCCAAGAACTGAACAGGGGAGACGCACCGAGTGCGGTGCGGGCAGCTGAGGAGCACGGCTTGGTGGCGTGTGGTCGGCGGGAGTCGCGCGCCATCAGGTCAAGCGTCCCGGACTCTTGACTCGGAAGGTGCCCGCCCCGATCCTCGTCCCATATCTTGCGCGGGTCATGACAACACCATGGGTTGGTCAACCGCGCGATCCCGCCGACCGAGGGACGTGGGCCGTGACGCCGACTCGACGCTCGTACCGCAGACGCAAGAACGTCACCGTGCTGTCGCTGCTGCTCTTCCTCCTGACCCTGACCTTCGGCCCCACGCCGAGTTCCGCGGCCGGAAACGACTGGTGGATCCCGACCTCGCCCCCGGCCCCGGACGCCCAGATCAATGTCACCGGTGAGCCGTTCACCGGCACCGATTCCGCGGGCGACGTACGCGGATTCGTCGACGCGCACAACCACCTGTTCTCCAACGAGGCCTTCGGTGGGCGGCTGATCTGCGGCAAGGTGTTCTCCGAGGCCGGGGTCGCCGACGCGCTCAAGGACTGTCCCGAGCACTACCCCGACGGCACCCTCGCGATCTTCGACTACATCACCCACGGTGGCGACGGCAGGCACGACCCGGTCGGCGGGCCGACCTTCAAGGACTGGCCGGCGTACGACTCGATGACCCATCAGGCCAACTACTACGCCTGGCTGGAGCGGGCCTGGCGCGGCGGGCAGCGGGTCCTGGTCAACGACCTCGTCACCAACGGCATGATCTGCTCGGTCTACCCCTTCAAGGACCGCGGCTGCGACGAGATGACCTCCATCCGGCTGCAGGCGAAGCTGACGTACCAACTGCAGGACTACATCGACAAGATGTACGGCGGCCCCGGCAAGGGCTGGTTCCGGATCGTCACCGACAGCGCACAGGCCCGTGAGGTGATCAAGCAGGGCAAGCTGGCCGTCGTCCTGGGCGTGGAGACCTCCGAGCCGTTCGGCTGCAAGCAGATCCTGGACATACCGCAGTGCAGCAAGGCCGACATCGACAAGGGCCTCGACGAGTTGTACGGGCTCGGGGTGCGCTCGATGTTCCTGTGCCACAAGTTCGACAACGCGCTGTGCGGCGTCCGCTTCGACTCGGGCGGCCTCGGAACGGCCATCAACGTCGGGCAGTTCCTGTCGACCGGCACCTTCTGGCAGACCGAGAAGTGCACCGGCCCCCAGCACGACAACCCCATCGGCACCGCCTCCTCCGCCGCGGAGAAGGACCTGCCGGCGGGCGTGGACGTCCCCTCGTACGACTCCGACGCCCAGTGCAACAAGCGCGGCCTCACCGACCTCGGCGCCTACGCCGTGCGCGGCATGATGAAACGCAAGATGATGCTGGAGATCGACCACATGAGCGTCAAGGCGGTCGGTCAGGCCCTGGACATCTTCGAGGCCGCGTCCTACCCCGGTGTGCTCTCCTCGCACAGCTGGATGGACCTGAACTGGACGGAGCGGGTCTACTCCCTCGGCGGCTTCGTCGCCCAGTACATGCACGGCTCCCAGGGGTTCGTCTCGGAGGCCGCCCGCACCAAGGCGCTGCGCGACAAGTACCACGTGGGCTACGGCTACGGCACCGACTTCAACGGCATCGGCGACCACCCGGCCCCGCGCGGCGCCGACGCCCCGAACAAGGTCACCTACCCCTTCAAGAGCGCCGACGGCGGCTCGGTCGTCGACCGGCAGACCACCGGTGAGCGCACCTTCGACTTCAACACCGACGGTGCGGCCCACGTCGGCATGATCCCCGACTGGATCGAGGACATCCGACTCAACGGCGGCCAGGGCGTGGTGAACGACCTGATGCGGGGCGCCGAGTCCTACCTCGACACCTGGGGGGCCACCGAGCAGCACCAGGCATCCGTCGACCTCGCCAAGGGCGCGGCGGCCACCGCCAGTTCGTCCGAGTGGAACCCGTTCACCAGCTATCAGCCGGGCCGCGCCGTCGACGGTGACGACGGCACCCGCTGGGCCAGCGACTGGAGCGACGACCAGTGGTGGCAGGTCGACCTGGGCGCAACCCACCGGGTCGGCCGGGTCACGCTGGCCTGGGAGCGCGCCTACGGCAAGTCGTACCGCATCGAACTGTCCACCGACGGCACCGACTGGCAGACCGTCTGGTCCACCACGTCCGGCGACGGAGGCCTGGACACCGCCCGCTTCACCGGCACACCGGCCCGCTACGTCCGCATCCACGGCCTGCAGCGCGGCACCGACTGGGGATACTCGCTGTACGAAGTGGGCGTCCACAGCGCCTGAGGTCCCTCACCACCACCGAGGACGCACATGGCACGCATGCCGTCGGCCGAGCGGCGCAGACAGCTGACGGAAGCGGCGATCAGGGCGATGGCCCGGGACGGCGTCGCCAGGACGACGACCCGGTCCATCGCCGCCGAGGCGGGCGTGTCCCTGAGCGTCTTCCACTACTGCTTCGACTCCAAGCAGGCTCTGGTCGAGGCCGTCATCACCACCCTCACCGACCACTCGGTGACGGTGGTGAAGCAGGCCCTGCGGCCCAGGGCCACGCTCGTGGAGACCGTCCGGGCCGGCTTCCAGGCGTACTGGGACCATGTGCGCTCCCACCCCGACGAACACATGCTCACCTACGAACTCACCCAGTACGCCCTGCGCGAGCCGGGTTTCGAGCACCTGGCGCGACGGCAGTACGAGCTGTACGGCGCCGCCTACGCCGAGCTCATCGACGGGTTGCGCCGCACGATGGACCTTCAACTCGCCGTCCCTGCAACGGTGCTGGCCCGCTACCTGGCCGCCATGACCGACGGTCTGACCCTCAACTACCTCGTCCTCGGAGACGAATCGGCCTGGACCGACATCCTCGACACGGTCACCACCCACATCGCAGGCCTGGTCCACGACGACGTTCGCCGGGCCTAGCCGCAGAAGAACCGGCGTCAGCAGATACGGGGGAGCTGCTCGCCCAGCGGCATGTCCACGATGCGCCGCGCACCGACCAGCGTCCGCAGGGTGACCCGCCCGCGAGGCCCCTCCTGAAGCACCTCGCCGATCCGCACCGCCTGCACCCCCTCCGGCAGCGACCGCAGGGCGGCCAGCGCCCGATCGGCCGCGCCGGTGTCGACGAAGGCGACCAGGCAGCCCTCGTTGGCGACGACCAGCGGGTCCAGGCCGAGCAGGTCGCAGGCGGAAGCCACCGCCTGGGGCACCGGGACGGCACTCTCCTCGATCTCCACGGCGACGGACGAGTCCCGGGCGATCTCGTTGAGTGCGGCGGCCAGCCCGCCCCGGGTCGGGTCGCGCAGCACATGGACCGCGGCGCCCAGCGGCGCCAGGGCGCGCACCAGCCGGTGCAGCGGCCGTGTGTCGGAGGCGATGTCGCTCTCGAAGCCGAGCCCCTCCCGGGTGCTCAGCACGGTCGTGCCGTGCAGCCCGATGGGCCCGGACAGCAGCACCGCATCGCCCGGGCGCGCCGACGCGGCCGACGGACACAGCAGTTCGTGCCGCTGCCCGACGCCGGTGGTGTTGATGAACAACCGGTCGGCAGCGCCACGGCCCACGACCTTGGTGTCCCCGGTGATCACGGGCACGCCCACGTCCTGCGCCGCCTTGCCCAACGAGGCCATGACGGACCGCAGTTCGGCCAGCGGCAGGCCCTCCTCGACGATGAGGGAGACGGACAGGGCGAGCGGCCGGGCACCCCGCATCGCGAGGTCGTTGACCGTGCCGTGCACGGCGAGGGATCCGATGTCCCCGCCGGGGAAGGACAGCGGGCTGACGACGAAGCTGTCGGTGCTCATCACCAGGCCGGGATGACCGGGCAGCAGCGCGGCATCCTCCAGCGGGCCCGTACCGCCGCCCACGGCGGGCAGCACGAGCTGGTCGAGCAACTCCGCCGTCAGTCGTCCGCCGGCGCCGTGACCCAGCAGGACGACCTCGTCCTCGTGGTTCGGGGTGGGGCATTGGATGCTCATGCCGTGCTCCTCGTCGGAGTGCGTCCGGCCGCGTGGAAGGCGGCGCAGGTGCCCTCGGACGACACCATCGGCGCGCCCAGGGGGTGGCGGGGGGTGCAGCGGGTGCCGTACGCGGCGCAGTCGGTGGGCAGCTTCGCCCCGGTGAGGATGGCGCCCGCGATGCACTGCGCGTCCTCGACGGGGCACAGCCCGCCCACGTCGAAGCGACGGGCGGCGTCGAACTGCCGGTACTGCTCGGCGAGTTCGAGACCGCTGTCGGGCAGTGCCCCGATGCCCCGCCAGGCCCGGTCGGTGACCCGGAAGACCGTCCGAACGGCGTCCTGCGCGTCGGTGTTGCCGGACCGGCGCACGGCGCGCACGTACTGGTTCTCCACCTCGGCCCGGCCGTCCTCCAGCTGCCGTACGGCCATCAGGATGCCCTCGAGCAGGTCCAGCGGTTCGAAGCCGGTGACCACGATCGGCACCCGGTAGCGTGCGGCGATCGGCTCGTACTCGGTCCAGCCCATGACCGCGCACACATGCCCGGCCGCCAGGAACGCCTGCACCTCGCAGTCGGGGTCGTCGAGCAGCGCCGTCATGGCGGGCGGCACGAGGACATGGCTGACCAGCATCGAGAAGTTCGTCAGCCCGAGGCGGGCCGCGTGCAGCACGGCCATCGCGTTGGCCGGCGCGGTCGTCTCGAAACCGACCGCGAGGAAGACCACTTCCCGGTCGGGCCGGTCGGCGGCCAGGCGCACGGCGTCCATCGGGGCGTAGACCACGCGTACGTCGGCGCCGCGCGCCCGCAGTGACAGCAGGTCGGTGTCCGTGCCGGGCACGCGCAGCATGTCGCCGAAGCTGGTGAGGATCACGCCGGGCCGGGCGGCGATCGCCATGGCCCGGTCCAGGGTCTCCAGCGGGGTCACGCAGACCGGACAGCCGGGCCCGTGGATCATCCGCATCCCCGCGGGCAGCAGTTCGTCGATGCCCTGGCGGACCAGTGTGTGGGTCTGACCGCCGCACACCTCCATGATCCGCCAGGGCCGGGTGGCGGTCTGCCGCAGCTCGTCCAGCAGCCGCCGGGCGAGGACGGGATCGCGGTATTCGTCGAGGTACTTCATCGGCCCTCCGCGTGCGTCATCGATGCGTGAGATCGAGCCGGATGTCCACGACCCCCTCCACCGCCCGCACCGCCCGCGCCACCACGGGCACGAGCATCCGGTCGGGCAGACGGCCGCCGAGCGTGACCACGCCGTCCTTCACGCTCACCGTCAGGGGCGTGAGGACCGGGAGCTGGCCCAGCACGCTGTGCCGGATCTCGTCGGCGATCTCCTCGTCGTCACGGAGGAAGACCTTCAGCAGATCACTGCGGCTGACCACGCCCTGCAGCAGGCCGACCCCGTCCACGACGGGCAGCCGCTTGACGTGCCGGCGGGCCATGATCCGGGCGGCCTCGGCCAGCGAGGCGTCGGCGTGCACCGTCACGGCCGGGGCACTCATCAGCTCGCCCACGGTGATCGCGCCGGCCTTCCTCCGTACTTCCGGATCACCCTCCTCGGTGTCCCGGAACTCCTCCTTGGCCATCAGGTCGGCCTCGGAGACCACCCCCACGACCCGGCCCTCGCCCGCCAGGACCGGCAGGGCGCTGACCTTCCACTGGTCGAGCAGTTCGACGATCTCCTTGAAGGGCGCCTCACTGCCGACGGCGATGACGGTGTGCGTCATCACATCGCTCACGGTGTACGGAGATTCAGGCATCGCAGCCTCCCGGAATGTCTTGCGAGGTGTCCGACGAGGTACGGACGACCGTCAGGTCGAGGAAGTGGGTGGAGCACGAGATGCACGGGTCGTGGTTGCGGATCGCGCGCTCGCACAAGGCCGTCAACTCGGCGTCGTCCGGGTCGCGTTCGCCGATGGCACGCTGTGTCAGCCGACGCAGGTCGTCCTCGATCGCACCCTGGTTCTGTGCCGTGGGCGGTACCAGCAGCGCACTGGTCACGAGACCGTCGGCGTCGAGTTCGTAGCGGTGGTAGAGCAGTCCGCGGGGCGCCTCGGTGGCGCCGTGGCCGACGCCCGCGACCGGGGGCACGTCGGTGTACGGGCGCGCCGGTGGCTCGTAGGCCTCGATGATCCGCAGCGACTCCGCGACCGCGTACACGCTCTCCACTGCCCGCACCAGGATCGACCGGAACGGATTGCGGCACACCGCGCCCTCGCGCGGATCGCCCAGCCCCGCCTCGACGGCCGCCTCCAGCGCCACCGGCGACAGCCGTGCACCGCCGATCGCGAACCTGGCGAGAGAGCCGGTGAGATGCAGCCGGCCGTCCAGTCGCGAGTGCAGCGCGGTGGAGTGCTCCACATGGGTCTCGGTGACATGCCCGGTGAACTCCCGCACCGGGAAGGAAGCGGTGGAGCCGTCCGCACGCAGCACCGTCGGGGTGCCGCCCTCGATGGCGTACGTGTCCGGAGCGGCGAGCGCCAGCAGATCGGCCTCGACCTCGGCATCCGGGAACTCGAAGCCGGCCACCCAGCGCACGGTCTCCCACGCATCGTCCAGCGCCTGCTTCAACTGCTCGGCGAGCGGCCGCAGTTCGGCACGCGTCGGCACCCGGTGGAAGCCGCCCAGCCGTACGTTGACGGGGTGCACGGCCCGCCCGCCGATCAGCTCCATCAGGGAGTTGCCCGCCTTCTTGAGCCTGAGCCCGCGCTCGACCTCCGCCCGGTGGGTGCGGGCCAGCTCGATCGCGCTCGCACGGCCCAGGAAGTCCGGGGCGTGCAGCAGATAGATGTGCAGGACCTGGCTCTCGATCCACTCCCCGCAGTACAGCAGCCGACGCAGGTCCCGGATCACCGGGTCGACCGTCACCCCGCACACGTCCTCGATCGCCGCGCACGCGCTCATCTGGTACGCCACCGGGCAGATCCCGCACACCCGCGCCGTGATGTCCGGCGGCTCGGTGTACGAACGCCCGCGCAGGAACGCCTCGAAGAAGCGCGGCGGTTCGTAGATCTCCAGCCGTGCGTCGGTGACCGTGCCGTCGTGCACCTTCAGACGCAGGGCGCCCTCGCCCTCGACCCGGGACAGCGAGCCGACGTGCAGGACACGGGATCCGCGATGCGTCACTTGCCCAACTCCTCTTCGAAAGCAGCGGTGTTGAAGGTGTGCAGGAACCGCACCACGTCGTCCTCGTCGAGGCCGTCGCGGCGCAGCAGCGGAATCAGCGCGGGCAGGTTCACCGACCCGGAGGGGCCGAAGCAGCCGAAGCAGCCGCGGTGGTACGCCGGGCACAGCGCCCCGCATCCGGCGTGCGTGACGGGGCCGAGGCACGGTGTGCCGTGGGCGACCGTCACACAGACCGTGCCGCGCCGCTTGCACTCGAAGCACACGCTGTGGTTCGGCACGTCCGGCTTACGCCCGGCCAGGAACGCGGTGATCACCTCGATGAGCTGCCTGCGGTCGATCGGGCAGCCGCGCAGCTCGAAGTCGACGTCCACATGGGCCGAGACGGGGGTCGAGGTCGCCAGCGTGGAGATGTACTCGGGGTGCGCGTAGACCGTGCGCCGGAACTCGTCGACGTCCGCGAAGTTCCTGAGGGCCTGGATGCCGCCGGCCGTGGCGCACGCCCCGATGGTCACCAGGTGGCGCGAGGCGGCGCGGATGGTCCGGATCCGCTCGGCGTCCTCGGCCGTGGTGATCGAACCCTCGACGAGGGACAGGTCGTAGGGACCCGCTTCCACCGCGCTGGACGCCTCCAGGAAGTGCGAGATGTCCACCTCGCCCGCCAGCGCCAGGAGTTCGTCCTCGCAGTCCAGCAGGGTGAGCTGACAGCCGTCGCAGGAGGCCAGCTTGAACACCGCGAGCCCGGGCCTGGTCTTCGTGGCGGTCATCTCACAACTCCCTTACGGAGAGCAGGGGTTCCGCGCATTCCCAGTCCACGACGGGACCCGCGCGGCACACCAGCAGCGGCCCGAGCTGGCAGTGCCCGCAGTGCCCGGTCGCGCACCGCATGTTCCGCTCCAGCGAGACCTGGATGCGGTCGCGGGGCACCCCGCGGTGGGCGAGTTCGCGGGACGTGGCCCGGATCATCGGCTCGGGACCGCACACGTACGCCGTCGTCTCCTCCGGCTCGAACTGCGCCCGCCCGATCAGCTGCGTGACCACGCCGACGTCGCCCCGCCAGTCGACCTCGGGCTGGTCCACCGTCACGCCGGTGTACGCGGTCGCCCAACTCGCCACCTCCGCACGGGCGATCAGATCACTCGGGGTGCGCGCACCGATCAGGACGTTCACGCGCCCGTACGAAGCCGGCTCGGCCAGCACCGCCAGGATCAGCGGCCGCAGCGGGGCGAAACCGATGCCGCCCGCCACGATCACCACGTCACGGCCGCGTGCCCGCGCCGACTCCCAACTGGTGCCGTAAGGACCGCGGATGCCGAGAACGTCGCCGACCCGGGCCGCGCACAGCCCGTCGGAGACCGCGCCCACCGAGCGGACCGTGTGTGCGAGACCGCCGGTGGCCTGCACGGAGCTGACGGACACCGGAATCTCCCCACGCCCGAACGAGTGCACCATCGCGAACTGCCCCGGCAGGAAATCGGGGAGTGCGGTGGCCACCGGTTCGAATCGCAGCGTGACCGTGTCGGCGGTCTCCGCCCGGCGGGCGACCACCCGGTGGGGCACCGGCAGCGCGGTCATCGCTCGTCCTTCGTGTCGTAGATGCCGTACAGGTCGACCAGCCGGGCGCGGGCCGCATTCAACCGGTGGGCCAGCACCCGGCCGACCCAGTGCTCCACGGCACGGCCGAACTCGGGATCGTCCAGGCACATCAGCCGGACGGCGACGGCGTCGAACTCGTAGGCCTGCAAGGGCGTCACCGCCCCCGCGCCGAGCTGCCACACGAACGGCTCGTACAGCCAGGACCAGCCGAGGAGATCACCGACGCCGATCGTCTCGACGACCGGCGGGCGGCGGCCGGGAACGTGCATGTCGAGGGCGGCCGTCCCGCTGCGGACGATCCAGAACCGGTTAGCGTGCCCGCCCTCCTCGAAGAGGCGGCTGCCCTGCGGGAAGGCGGCCTCGCGACCGACCCGCAGCAGCCGCTCACGGTGCTCGACGGGCAGCGCGTGGTTCATGCGCAGGGCAATCGAGGGAGGCATCAGTCCGACTCCGTTCCGCGTTCGGCCTGCAGTGCGGCCACTTCCTCCGTGATGTCGATGCCGACCGGGCACCAGGCGATGCAGCGCCCGCAGCCCACGCATCCGGTCGTGTCGAACTGGTCGTGCCAGGTCGAGAGCTTGTGGGTCAGCCACTGCCGGTAGCGGCTGCGGGGCGAGTGGCGCACCGAGCCGCCGTGCAGATACGAGAAGTCCAGGTCGAAGCAGGAGTCCCAGCGCTGCCAGCGCTCGGTGTGGTCACCGGTCAGATCGGTGACCTCCTCCGTGGTGGTGCAGAAGCAGGTCGGGCAGACCATGGTGCAGTTGCCGCAGGTCAGACAGCGCTCGGCGACGTCGTTCCAGCGTTCGGCGTCCAGGCTCGCGCCCATCAGGGAGCGCAGGTCGACCGGGGGCAGCGAGCGGCCCATCCGGTCGCGGGCCGCGTCCACGGAGGCGCGGGCGGTGGCCTCCGTGACCAGGTCGGCGCCGCGGTGCGGAACCTGCTCCAGCAGCCGGGCGCCTTCCTCGCTGCCCACGCGCACCAGGAAACGGTGCCCGTCCTCGTCGACCACCTCGGTGAGCGCGAGGTCGTAGCCGGGGTCGGCGGCGGGTCCGCCGCCGGTGGAGACGCAGAAGCAGGTCGCGCCGGGCTCGGTGCACTCGGCGGCGATCAGCAGGGCGCCGGACCGGCGCCTGCCGTAGCCGGTGTCCTCGTAGCGGCCGCCGGTCAGCACGCGGTCCTGGATGGCGATGGCCCGCAGGTCACACGGCCGCACACCGAGGAAGGCGTACGCCGGGGCCGCGGGCTCGTGCGCGGTGAACGTCACCTCTCCCTCCGCCGTCCGGTCGGCACTCCACAGCCGCTCCCGGGACGGGTGCAGGAAGTTCTTCCAGGACTGCGGGCCCGCGCTGTGCGCGAAGGCGGCGCCGTCCTCGCGCGGCACCAGCCGGTACCGCCCGGCCTCCAGCTCGACACCCCAGCCGTAGGGCAGCGCATCCGCCGAGGTCAGCTCGGACAGCACGATCGCACCGTCACGGACGGTCGGCCCGACGACGGTCCGTCCGTCCGCCACCAGCACCGCGACCAGGGCACTGAGCCCGTCCCGATCGAGAACGGCCGGGGCTGCGCTCATGTCGCTCCTCCTCCTTGTCGCTGGCTCCACTCTCAGCTTCTGACGGCGCCCACCACATGAGGCAGGGGCCAACTGGCCCAGCCGGACAAGCCGACCGGACCTGCAACGCGCCGAAAGCGGTGCGGGGATGTATTGAGGTGCGGCGTCACGGCGCGGGCGCACCCAGCCACAGCGGCCTGCGGCCGGCACGCGGCTTGCGGCCGGCACGCGGCTTGCGGCCGGCACGCGGCTTGCGGCCGGCACGCGGCTTGCGGCCGGCACGCGGCTTGCGGCCGGCACGCGGCTTGCCAGATCGCCAGGTAGTGCGCCTGGCTTGCGTCCGCCGGATGCAGCGCCGGGTCTGGCGTGCCTCGCGGTGCGCCCGCTGTGTGCGGTGGTCGGTACGTGGCTTGTGGCCGGTTGGCGGGATGCGGCCGGCACGCGGCTTGCGGGGACCCGGGTAGTGCGCCTGGCTTGCATCCGCCGGATGCAGCGCCGGGCCGTGCGTGTCAGGCGGCGCCCGCTGCGTGCGGTGGTCGGCACATGGCCCGCCGCCCGCCGCTCTGCCGGCCGAGCACTAGGGAAGAGGCTCGCCCAGTTCCCCCTCGACGGCCCCCGCCATGGCCCGCAGCACGTCCAGCGTCCGCTCGGCCTCCGCCTCGTCGACCAAGGTGATCGCAAACCCGACGTGCACGATCACGTACGCCCCCACATCCGCCTCGGGCGTGCAGCTCAGACAGACCTCGCGCCGTATCCCGCCGAAATCCACCGTGGCCATCCGCAGCCCCGCATCGTCGTGGATCTCCACAACCCGTCCCGGGATGCCCAGGCACATGTGCGCTCACCTCTCCCCGGCCAGCCGTGCGGCAGCAACCGCCGCCTGGCCGTAACTGATGCCGCCGTCCCCGACCGGGACCTGACCGCCGACCAGCACCCGCAGCCCCTGCGCGTGCAGCCGTCGCCGCACCTCCGTCAGCAGACGGCGGTTGACGAAGCAACCACCGCCGAGACACACCGTGCGCGGCGCGCCTTCGGCCACGGCCCGCGCGACGAGGTCCGCGGTGACGATCCCGAGCGTCAGATGGAAGGCCGCGGCCAGCCGGGCCACCGGCTCCCCGCACAGCCGCCGCTCCAGCAGATCGGCCAGCGTCGGCGCGGAGTCGTACACCCACAGGCCCTGCGCCCGGACCACCCGATGGGCCAGGGCCGCGGCGTGCTCGGCGCCCGCGGCCGCCTCGAGCAGGACGGCCGCCTCGCCCTCGTAACTCGCCCGGTCGCACAGCCCCAGCAGCGCGGCGACCGTGTCGAAGAGCCGTCCGGCGCTGGAGGCGCGGGGGCAGTTCACACCCTTGGTGATCATCGCGCGCACGGCGGCGACCTCGGCCGGATCGAGCCGGTCCGTGAAGGTCCGGGTGAGCCAGGGATACGGGCGCGGGGAGCCGAGCGTCTCGGCGCCGAACAGATGGCCCAGCGCCGTGCGCGAAGGATGGCGTACCGCCGCGTCGCCGCCGGGCAGGGGCGCGGTCGCGAACCTGCCCACGCGACGGTAGCCGCTCAGATCGGCGACGAGGATCTCGCCGCCCCACAGGGTGCCGTCGTCGCCCAGCCCCAGGCCGTCGTAGGCGACACCGAGGAAGTGTCCCTGCACGCCGTGCTCGGCCGCGCAGGCGGCCACGTGTGCGTGATGGTGCTGCACCGGAATGCGGCGCAGTGGCTGCGCCTCGGCCCACTGCGTGGACAGATAACCGGGGTGCAGGTCGTGGGCGAGGACCGCGGGCCGGATGCCGGTGAGCCGCTTGAGGTGCTCGTACGACGCCAGGAACGCTTCGTGGGCGGCCAGGTCGGCCAGGTCTCCGGTGTGCGGGCCGAGATGGGCGCGGCCGTCGGCGGCCAGGGTGAAGGTGTGCTTGAGCTGGGCACCGGCCCCGGCGAGCGGCTCCCGCACGGACAGCGGCAAGGGGGCGGGAGCGAGCCCGCGGGCCCGGCGCACCGTGATCCGGGTCCGTCCGGCGAACTGCACCACCGAGTCGTCGTAGCGGGAGCGGATCGGCCGGTCGTGGGTGAGGAAGCCGTCCGCGACACCGGCCAGCGTGCGCCGGGCGTCGGCGTCGTCGACGGCGATCGGCTCGTCGCTGAGGTTGCCGCTGGTCACGACGAGGGGGCGGGCCAGCTCGTCGAGGAGCAGGTGGTGCAGGCCGGTGGTGGGCAGGAACAAGCCCACTCGGCTCAGGCCGGGGTGCACCTCGTGGGCGAGCGGGGCACTGCCGTGCCACCGGCGCCGGGCGAGCAGCACCACCGGGCGCTCCGGGGACATCAGGGCCTGCTGCTCCGTGGCCCCGACCCGCGCCAGCCGGGCGGCCGTGCCGAGGTCGCGGACCATGACGGCGAACGGCCTCGTCGGCCGGTGTTTGCGGCGCCGCAACTTCGACACGGCGGACGGATTGCCCGCGTCGCACACGAGCTGGTAGCCGCCGAGCCCCTTCAACGCGACGATCCCACCCGCCTCGACGACCTTCACCGCTGCCCGCAGTGCCTCCTCGCCGCGCAGGTCCCGCCAGGCCAGCCGGGGACCGCAGGCGGGGCAGGCGACGGGCTCGGCGTGGAAGCGCCGGTCACCCGGATCGGCGTACTCGGCGGCGCACCGGGCGCACAGCGGGAAGCGACGCATGGTGGTGCGGATCCGGTCGTAGGGCAGGTCCTCGATGATCGTGGCGCGCGGCCCGCAGTCCGTGCAGTTGATGAACGGGTAGCGGTGGCGGCGATCGCGGGGGTCGCGCAGCTCGGCCAGGCAGGCTTCGCAGATCGCCGCGTCGGGCGGGATCTCGCGCGGCGCCGCGTCCACGCCGACGGGCGCGCTGTTTCGTACCTGGAAACCCCGGCCGTAAGCCTGCTCAGGTGTGCCCTCGCCGCTCAGCCGGACGCGACGCACGCGGGCGAGGGCCGGGGCGTCGGTGCGCAGCCGGGCCGCGAACTCGTCGATCGTGCCCAGCGGTCCGGCGACCTCGCCCTCCACATGCCCGTTGACGTTGGCCACCCAGCCGTCCAGGCCGAGTGCGGACGCGGTGCGGTACACGAACGGGCGGAAGCCGACGCCCTGGACGGTCCCCTCCACATGGAAGCGCCGCACGGTCATGCCGGCCTCCCGGCTGCGGTCTCCTGGTGTCGGGCGGTCTCGCCTTCCACATGCCCGTTGACGTTGGCCACCCAGCCGTCCAGGCCGAGTGCGGACGCGGTGCGGTACACGAACGGGCGGAAGCCGACACCCTGGACGATCCCCTCCACATGGAAGCGCCGAACGGTCATGCCGGCCTCCCGGTCGCGGTCTCCCGGTGCCGGTCGAGCTCGGACTCGACGGCCCGGACGAGGGGTTCCACGGCCTCCTCGACGGCGGGGGAGAGGCCGGTGCCCAGCGCGCTCTCGGCGCCCTCCACCGCGTACACGACGAGGTGCGCGGGCAACACGCCCAGAGCGCGGGCGAGTTCGACGGCCTCGCCGAGACCGAGGCCGTGCGAGCTGGTCGTCGGCGGCTGCGCCAGGAGGCCGCCCGCGAGTTCGAGGCGGTGTACGCGGCCGGGCATGCCGGGATGTGCATGGGCGGCGTCCACGACCACCGCGAGATCCGCGCCCTCCCACAGCCCGATCAGCCGTCCGGGCTCGCCGTCGCAGGTCGCGAGCACGGTGCCCGGCGGCAGCGGCCGCTGCGCGGCCCGTTCCCGCAGCCGGGCGAGGACCGCCCAGCCCACGCCGTCGTCGCGCCGGAACTCATTGCCGACGCCGATGACGGCGATCCGAGTGCGCGTCCTCATGGTCTTCACCCTGCGCCGACGCCATCCGGGCCCACAGGGGCCGAACGACCCAACCACCGGGGCCGACCCTCCCCTGATCATGAGGGGACGACGGCCACCGGGCAACGGGAGCGGTCCAGCAGCTCCCGGAGGGTGACACCCGGGGCGGAACGCCGCCCGACCACCACCAGTTCGGCACCTTCCGAGGCGTGGACGAGGGCCTCCACCGGGGGGAACAGCATGACGTCCTCGAGGACGTCGACGTCGGGGTACTTCGTGCGCCACGGCCGCAGGACGTCGGACAGCAGCTGCACCTCGTGGTCCTCCCAGGTGGCGCGGTCCTCCTCCAGCACGGGGAGGGGTGACGCGGCGGCGGACGCGGGCAACTTCCAGGCGTACGCCGCATGCAGCCGTGCACCGCGCAGCCGCGCCGCCTCGAAGGCGAAGTCGAGCGCGCCGCCGAACGGGTCCCGGACATCGACGCCGACGGTCACGCCCGCGGACGGGCGCGGCGGCCCCTGGCCCGCGAGCGCGCCGGGAACCAGGACCACCGGCCCGACGGACCCCTCCGCCAGGGCCGCAGCGGTGGCGCCCACCGTGCTCCCCGAGCCACCGCCCTCGCCGCGCCGGCCGAGCACGACCAGCTCCGCCTCCTCGCCCACGGCCCGCAGCACCGGGGCGGGCATCCCCGTGTGGCTCTCGCCGCGCACCCGCAACGCCGGGTGCCGCTCGACGAGTTCGGTCACCACGTGGTCCGCCACGGCCGCCGGATGGTACGGCCACTGCTCCACCGGATCCAGGGAGGCCGGAGGTACCACGTGCACCACCCGCAGGGGCAGCCCGCGCAGCAGCGCCTCACGTGTCGCCCACTCGGCCGCGGCACGGCTGCATGCCGACCTGTCGACACCGGCGATGATCACTCGTTGCATGGTGTGCCGCCTTCCGGGCCCGGGTCCTTCCACACTCGCCGCCCGTCCCCCTCGTGCGCAGGGGCCGAACGGACCCGGTTGGAGACCTGGCGGCCCATACCCGCCGGTAGGCCACGGGACGAAGCTGGCAGTGAGGAGCAGACCGAGCGCAGGAGGTGCGCACCATGCTTCCGCCCGTCATCGCAGGAGTCGACGGATCCGCCGAGAGTCTCGCAGCCGCCGAGTGGGCCGCCCGGGAGGCGGTACGCCGCGACCGGCCGCTGCGGCTCGTGCACGCCTGGAACTGGCATCCCCGTCAGGAGGACGGCGAGATCGCCACCGCAGCACAGCGCCACCTCGCACAGCGATCCCTGCGTCAGGCGGAGGACCGTATCCGCCGCACCTGCCCCGCCGTAAAGCTGGACCAGGAGCAGGTCGAGGGCCCCGCGACCGCCGCCCTGCTGAAGGCGGCCGAGCAGGCCGACCTGCTGGTGGTGGGTTCGCGCGGTCTCAGCGGCTTCACCGGATTCCTGGTCGGTTCGGTCGCGCTGGGCGTGGTGGCGGGGGCGGGCCGGCCGGTCGTCCTCGTCCGGTCCGGTGAGGAGGCCGCCGACGAGCATCTGCCGGACGACGACGGCGCCGAGTCCACCCGCACCGGGTACCGGGACGTGGTCCTCGGCATCGACCTCGCCGACCCCTGCGACGAGGTGATCGAGTTCGCCTTCGAGGAGGCCCGGCTGCGGCGCTCGCGGCTGAAGGTCGTGCACGCCTGGCAGCAGCCCTCACCGATCGGCCTGGGCTCCGGGGACATCGGCCTGGTGAAACGTCCGGACCGGGCCGAGGAGTGGCTCGGCTTCCTGAGCGCCGTCCTGCAGGTGTGGCGCGAGAAATACCCCGAGGTCCGGGTCGTCGAGACCGTGACCGAGGGCCGCGCGGCCTCGGTGCTGGTGCGGGCCGCGTCCGGGGCGAGCCTGCTCGTCGTGGGCCGCCGCAGGACCGGGCGGCCCACCGTCTCCCGTACCGGGCCGGTCGCCCACGCCGCCATCCACCACGTCGGCTGCCCCGTGGCGGTCGTACCCCATGACTGAGAGGCCGCGATGACCAAGCCGACGAAGTTCGTGTACGGATTCGCCGAGGGCGGCCGCGACATGGCAGACCTGCTCGGTGGCAAGGGCGCCGGACTCGCCGAGATGACCCGGATCGGCCTGCCCGTTCCGCCCGGGTTCACCGTCACCACCGACGCCTGCAAGGTCTACCTGGCCACGGGCGCGGAGCCCCCCGAACTCGGCGTCGAGGCGGCCCAGGCTCTCGCCGCTCTGGAGCGGGCCATGGGGCGGACCCTCGGCGCCCCCGACGACCCCCTGCTGGTGTCCGTGCGCTCGGGCGCCCGCTTCTCCATGCCGGGCATGATGGACACCATCCTCGACATCGGGCTCAACGACCGGTCGGTCAACGGGCTCGCCAAGGCCTCCGGGCAGGAGCGCTTCGCCTGGGACTCCTACCGCCGGCTCATCCAGATGTTCGGGCACACCGTGATGGGAGTGGACGGCGACCTGTTCGAGCAGGCCATCTCCGCGTTCCCCCAGTCTCGACTTCGCTCGACCGGGGGGACCCCCATGGCGGACGACCACGACCTCGACGTCGGCGAACTCATGGCGCTCACCGAGGAGTTCAAGGCCATCATCCGCAAGGAGACCGGCGAGGACTTCCCGCAGGACCCGGCCGACCAGCTCGCCCGCGCCGTCCGCGCGGTCTTCGACTCCTGGAACACCCAGCGCGCCCATGTCTACCGCCACCGCGAACACATCCCGGAGGACCTCGGCACCGCCGTCAACGTGCAGGCCATGGTCTTCGGCAACCTCGGCCCCGACTCCGGCACCGGTGTCGCCTTCACCCGCGACCCCGCCACCGGAGAACGCGGCATGTACGGCGACTATCTGCCCGACGCGCAAGGCGAGGACGTCGTCGCGGGCGTACGCGACGCGCTGCCCCTGCGCGAGCTCAGGTCGCTCGACCCCCGCGCCTATGTCGAGCTCGGCGACCATCTGCGCACCCTTGAGAAGCACTACCGCGACCTGTGCGACGTCGAGTTCACCGTCGAACGCGGCAAGCTGTGGATCCTGCAGACCAGGGTGGGCAAGCGCACCGCCGAGGCCGCCTTCCGCATCGCCCACGACCTGCGTGAGGAAGGGACGATCAGCGCCGACGAGGCGCTGGCCCGAGTGAACGGCGCCGAGCTGACCCGGCTGATGTTTCCCCGCTTCGACATGAAGACCACCGACGTGCCCCTCGCCCACGGCGTGCCCGCCTCGCCGGGCGCCGCGGTGGGCGCCGTCGTGTTCGACTCCACCGAGGCCGTACGGCGTGCTGCGGCCGGCCAGCAGGTGGTCCTCGTCCGCCGCGAGACGACCCCCGACGACCTGCCCGGCATGATCGCCGCGCAGGCCGTCCTGACCAGCCGGGGCGGCAAGACCAGCCATGCCGCGGTCGTCGCGCGCGGCATGGGCAAGGTGTGCGTGTGCGGCGCGGAGGGGTTGGCCGTGGACCCGCTCGCGCGGCAGTTCACCGCTCCGTCCGGAGCCGTGGTCCGCGAGGGCGACGTCGTCTCCGTCGACGGCACGGCGGGCACCGTGCACCTCGGCGCCCTGCCCCTCACCGCCTCCCACGTCGGACGCGCCCTGGAGACCGGAACCGCCACCGACACGCTCACCGAGGCCGTGCTGGGCGCTCTCGCCCGCGCCGACTCGGGGCGCCGCCTGCAGGTGCGGGCCAACGCCGACACACCCGAGGACGCCCTCCGCGCCCGTGCGCTGGGCGCGCAGGGGATCGGTCTGTGCCGCACCGAGCACATGTTCCTCGGTGAGCGCAGGGAACTGGTCGAGGCGATGATCCTGGCCCGCGACGACCTCGCACGCGAACGGGCCCTGGACGCCCTGCTGCCGCTGCAGCGGGCCGACTTCACCGCCATCCTCGAGGCGATGGACGGGCTGCCGGTGACGATCCGGCTGATCGATCCGCCGCTGCACGAGTTCCTGCCCGACCGCACCGAACTGGCCGTCCGCCTGGCCCGCACCGAGGATCCGGACCCGCACGAGAGGGAACTGCTCGCCGCCGTGGAGCGGATGCACGAGCAGAACCCGATGCTGGGCCTGCGCGGGGTCCGCCTGGGCCTGGCCGTGCCGGGGCTGATGGCCATGCAGGTGCAGGCGATCGCCGAAGCGGTGGTCGAACGGCTGCGTGACGGCGGCACCCCGCGCGCAGAGATCATGATCCCGCTGGTCGGCACGGTCGAGGAACTGAGGCTGGCCCGCTCCGAGGCGGAACTGGTGCTCGGCGAGGTGGAGAGCGAGACCGGTCTGACCCTCGACTGCCCGATCGGCACGATGATCGAGCTGCCGCGCGCCGCGCTCACCGCCGGACGCATCGCCGAGGCGGCCGACTTCTTCTCCTTCGGAACCAACGACCTCACCCAGACCACCTGGGGTCTGTCCCGCGACGACGCGGAGGCGTCGTTCTTCCCGCTCTACATCGACAAGGGCGTCTTCTCCGTGTCGCCCTTCGAGACGATCGACCAGGAGGGTGTCGGCCGGCTGGTGGAGCTGGGCGTCGAGGCGGGCCGTGCCGTCAACCCCCGGCTGGAGGCAGGAGTGTGCGGGGAGCACGGCGGCGACCCCGACTCGATCCACTTCTTCCACCGCGTGGGACTGGACTATGTCTCGTGCTCGCCGTTCCGGATCCCGGCGGCCCGCCTCGAAGCGGGCCGCGCGGCCCTGACGGACACGACCGTCACCAGCGACAGCCGGTGACGCATTCGCCGGGGCTGCCGTGGGTGGTGACTGACGTCGGGTTCGGCCGACACGCCGCCAACCGGTCGACCTCCGTGGCGGGTCGAGGGCCGGTCGTCCCGGCCGCTGAGACCATGCGCGCATGGCACCACCGGAAGGCGGCTCCGAGAGTTCGGCAGCCACACGGCTCGTCCTGCTGACACTCGCGTCCGGGCAGTTCTTGATGGCACTGGACAGTTCTGTCATGAACGTCTCCATCGCAACGGTGGCCGACGACGTGGGTACGACGGTGACCGGGGTCCAGGGTGCGATCACCGCCTACACCCTTGTGATGGCGATGTTCATGATCCCCGGCGGCAAGGTCGGCGCGCTGATCGGTCACAAGCGCGCCTTCATGGCCGGCTGTGCCGTCTACGGGTGCGGATCCCTGACCACGGCGCTGGCCCCGAACCTGCCCGTGCTCCTGGTCGGCTGGTCGCTCCTGGAAGGCCTCGGGGCGGCGCTGATCCTGCCCGCGATCGTGGCGCTCGTCGCCGGCAACTTCGCCGTTGAACGCCGACCCGCCGCCTACGGCCTGGTCACAGCCGCCGGAGCCGTTGCGATCGCTCTCGGTCCGCTCGTCGGAGGTGTCGCGACCACATATTTCTCCTGGCGCTGGGTGTTCGCCGGTGAAGTCGCCATCGTTCTGGCCATCCTGGCCCTCGGCCGCCGTATTGCCGACGCACCGGCCGAAAGGCGCTCCCGCATCGATCTCGTCGGCACTGCGCTGTCCGCCGCCGGGCTCGGGGTCTTCGTCTACGGCGTCCTCCGCTCGGACGAATGGGGCTGGTTCCAGCCGAAGCCCGACGCGCCCTCCTGGCTCGGGATCTCACTGGTCGTCTGGCTGATGCTGGCGGGACTGCTCCTGATCTGGCTGTTCCTCCGCTGGGAGGCACGCCTCGTGGAGCGGCGCAGGGAACCACTCGTGGACCCGGCCCTCCTTGAGAACCGGCAACTCACCGGCGGCCTGACGATGTTCTTCTTCCAGTACCTCGTGCAGATGGGGGTCTTCTTCGTCGTACCGCTCTACCTGTCGGTGGCCCTCGGCCTGTCCGCACTCAAGACCGGCGCCCGCATCCTGCCGCTCTCGCTCACGCTGCTGGCCGCCGCGATCCTCATCCCGCGCCTCCTCCCCGATGTCTCGCCGCGCCGGGTGGTGCAGATCGGGATCCTCTCGCTGTTCGCGGGAGCGGTGGTCCTGATGGCCGCGCTCGACGCCGACGCCGGTGCGGAAGTCGTCACCGTTCCTCTCCTGCTGATCGGGCTGGGCATGGGCGCGCTGGCGTCCCAGCTCGGCTCGGTCACCGTGTCCGCGGTGCCGGACGAGCGGAGCGCGGAAGTGGGCGGCGTCCAGAACGCGGTCACCAACCTGGGCTCCTCGATCGGTACGGCACTGGCCGGATCGGTCCTGATCGCCGCGCTGACCAGTTCGTTCCTCGCCAACGTCGAGCAGAACCCGGAGATCCCCGCCCAGGTCAAGAGCGAGGCGAGCGTCGAACTCGAAAGTGGCGTGCCCTTCCTGTCGGACGCTCAGCTCAAGGCCGCCCTGGACGAGGCGGGCACGAGCACGAAGGTGACCCAGGCGGTGCTCGACGCGAACGCCGACGCACGGCTGGACGGCCTGCGCGCCGCACTCGCGATCCTCGCCCTCACCTCGCTGCTCGCGATGTTCTTCACCCACCGGATCCCGACGACTCAGCCCCGCTCGACGTAGCCTCTCGGCAGCGTGGCGACGGGCAATGAATAACCGAATAGATAACATTGGTGCGTTATAGATTGAATCATCCCTCATAGGTTGAATCATCCCTCGTGTCCTGACCTCAGGAGGCCCCATCACCGGGACGAGATCGGCAGCGGCCGTGTCCGCGCCGGGGAACCAGCCCCCTGAGGCCGACCAGCTGCAGAACATGCTGCGCCGCCCCGAATACCGCAAGGCGCTGGTGTTCTGCGGGCTGATCGGGGTTCCTGTGGCGCTGCTCGCCTTCTGGTTCCTCGTGGCGCTCCACCAGCTGGAGCAGCTGATCTGGACCGACTGGCCCAAGGACCTGGGCTGGAAACAGGCTCCCTGGTGGTGGGCGCTGCCCCTGATGGCGGTGGCCGGTTTGATCGTAGGTCTGGTTGTCGCCCGGCTTCCCGGGCGGGGCGGGCACATCCCGGCGGCCGGTCTGCATGCCGGCGGGGTCACCAAAGAAGCGCTGCCCGGTGTCCTTGTCGCCGCTCTGGTCGGTTTGCCGCTCGGGGTGGTACTGGGTCCCGAGGCGCCGCTGATCGCCCTGGGCGGCGGTCTGGCGCTGCTCTTCGCGAGCCTGGTCCGGGCGCCCCGGACCGAGGCGAGCACGGCGTTGCTCGGCGCGGCCGGGGCCGCGGCGGCCATCTCGGCGCTCTTCGGGAACCCGGTGGTGGGGGCCGTGCTCCTGATGGAAGTGGCCGGGATGGGCGGGCCGCAGCTGTTCGCGGTGATGCTGCCGGCTCTGCTGGCCAGCGGAGTGGGGGACCTGATCTTCACCGGATTCGTGCACTGGACCGGCCTGGAGACCGGGAGCCTGGACATCGGGCTGCCCCATCCGCCACCGCTCGACTGGGCGGACGTCCTGTGGGTCCTGCTGATCGCGCCGGCCCTCGCTGTCCTCATCCACTGGGTCTTCGTGGGCGGGAGGTTCGTGGCCGGCTTCGTGACGACCCGGACTGTACGGAACACCACCCTGTGCGCGCTGGGAGCGGGGGGATGCATCACTCTCTACGCGATCGCCACCGGCCGTTCGCCGGCCGAGGCCGCCCTGTCCGGGGAGGCCGTCCTGGCCGACCTGGCGCAGCACCCGCACGCCTGGCCGGTGGGGGCCCTGGTCGCGGTGCTGGTGTTCAAGGCCCTGGCGTACACCCTCTGTCTGGGCAGTCTGCGCGGTGGGCCCGTCTTCCCCGCCCTGTTCCTGGGCGGCGCGGCCGGTGTCCTGCTGTCGCCGCTGCCTGGTCTGGGACTGGTGCCGGCGATGGCAGCCGGGATGGCGGCGTCGGTGACCGCGGCCCTGCGGGTGCCCGTGAGCAGCGTGGTCCTGGTCGTACTCCTGCTGGGCAACGTGGACACGGCGGCGCTGGTGGTGCTGGCCGCCGTTCTGTCCTTCGTCGTGGTTCAGCTGCTGCCGCAGGGGCCGAGGATCCCCGCGTTCGGCGAGCCGCCGGCCGGTCGAGCGTCTCGCGCAGGGCGTCGCGGACACCAGGAGTGAGAGGCGGGTGCCGGCGCCGGTGCGGCCGTGGTCGCCGTCAGCGGCTGCCGGGCCCGCCGCTGCCGAAGGCCCCGCTGTTGCCCTCGCTCCAGCGCTTGCGCTTCTGCGAGGCGCTCGTCCTGCTCGGCGTATTGCCGTGACCTGGCAGTTCGTGCGGGGTCAGCCGGTGCTCGCTGCGGGGGATCTCGGCGGGTTCGCGGTTCTCCCGTACCTCGCGGACCGGGCCGTCGTCCGGCAGCTGCGGCTGATCCTCCGGGCGTGGCGGAGCCGGTTCGCGCCGACGGATGCGGGCGCCCAGGAAGAAGGCCCCGATCAGCAGGGCCACGACCGCCACGCCCACGACGACCAGGCCGATTCCGAGTGCGCCGCGGCCTGCGGCGATATCCATCCATGAGGTGCTCATGGGCTCGCGGGTACCCATGGGGCCCGGTGCCAACCGAACCGACCCGGCCGGAGCGCGGTCACCGGTGTTTGAGGCGATCGGCGAAGGCAACCCGCCAGGTGTGACTTCGACGACTCAGCAGGAGCTCTTCCGGTTCCTGGAGGACCGCTTCGCCTGCGCGCAGGCGTGCACCGAGTGCGCACGTGCGTGTGCTCTGCGCGCAAGCCTCGTGGACCCGGACGGCACGGAGGAGCAGGAACTCGTACGACGCAAGGGCATCATGTGCGCGGAGGTGTGCGACGCGACCTGTCGTGTGCTGTCCGAGCAGAACAGCCTGGACGAGGCCGCCATCCGCATCCAGGTGGAGTGGTGCCGCACCGTGTGCCTGGAGTGCGCGCATGCCTTCGACCGGCTGCCGGGCACCGAGGACGGCGCGAAGGCCTGCCGGCAGTGCGCCGAGGCGTGCACGGAATTCCTCGCCACGCTGAACTGACGCTCACGGCGCGCCGACCGGCTGCCCGAGGCGCACGTTCCAGCGCCCGGACCTGCCGCTGAGCTCGATCGCCGTCAGCGGCGGGACATCCGCCCGCCAGAACGCCGACTCCGGCGCCCCGAGCGCCCGGACCACCGCGGCCCGTACGGCCTCGGGCTCGACCACGGCGAGGGTCCGGCCCCCCGTCTGCGCTGCCGTCTCCAGCCAGCCCGCCACCCGGTCGCACAGCGCCGCCACCGACTCCCCGCCGTGCGGCGCGGCCCCGGGGTCCGACAGCCAGCGGGCCAGTGCCTCCGGCTCACGTTCGCTCACCTCCGCCAGCGTCGCACCGCGCCAGCGGCCCGCGTCCAGGGCCGCCAACTCCGGTGCTTCCACGGCATCGAGGCCGAGAGCGGCGGCCGTCTCGCGGCAGCGCACGGTGGGGGAGACCCACACCCGTTCCGCCGCCGGGAGCGTGCCCGCGGCCGCCCGTGCCTGCCGCAAGCCTGAGGCGTCCAGCGGGCAACCGTCGTCGAAGCGGGCCTCCCTGAGGGCCGCGGTGATCGCAGGTGAGATCAAGATCACTCGGCTGGTCATACGTCCATTCCCACCCTCGACACCCCTTCAAATCCCTTGATCCCACGGTGCAAACGGCTCACCTGGGGCGCTCGCCGCCGTTCCGTGCGCTCTTGGCCCCACCTCTGCTTCGCGGTACCTTCTCGTGGATATTGACGACGGCACAGCGGAAGCCGGTGGAATTCCGGCACGGTCGCGCCACTGTATGCCGGGCACGCACCCTGGGTGTGTGCCGGGCGAGTCAGACCCGCCCCGTCGTCACGTGCACCACCGAGACGGGACGCGAGTTCCCCAGGAGGGCCTGCCATGGCGCAGTCTGTCGCTCAGCCGACCACCACCCCCACCGCCGTACCGGCAAAGCTGCCGCTCGGCGCGATCGTCCCCTGGGCGGTCTTCTTCGGCATCCTGATGCTGGTTCTGCTCTACTTCGTCGGCGCCGAGCAGGGCGCCACCTCCGTGATGAACGGGGACAACGTCCACGAGTGGGTGCACGACGCCCGCCACCTGCTCGGATTCCCCTGCCACTGAGGGCGGCGAGAAAGCACCGCCGCCCATGAACTCGGCAACCGTCCGCAACCTCCTGGTGCGCGGCATGCTCGCGGGACTCGCCGCGGGCCTGCTCGCCCTCGTCGTCGCCTACTTCCTCGGTGAACCGCGCGTCGACGCGGCCATCGCCTACGAGGAGGCGCACTCCCACGAGCACGGCGTCGAAGCCGTCAGCCGCACGATGCAGTCCACCGCGGGCCTGTCCACCGGTGTCCTGGTCTACGGCGTCGCGTTCGGCGGCATCGCCGCCCTCGCGTACTGCTTCGCGCTCGGCCGCATCGGCCGCTTCGGGCCGCGCGCGAGCGCGCTGCTCCTGGCGGCCGCCGGGCTGATCACCGTGTACGTCGTGCCGTTCCTGAAGTACCCGGCCAACCCGCCGTCCGTCGGAGACCCCGACACCATCGGCAAACGCACCACGCTGTACTTTCTGATGGTGGTGCTGAGCGTGCTGCTGGCCGTCGCCGCCGTCATCCTGGGCAAGCGCCTGGCGCCCCGCCTGGGCAACTGGAACGCGACGCTCGCCGCGAGTGCGTTCCTCGTCCTCGCCATCGGGCTCGCATACGCGTTCCTGCCGTCCTTCAACGAGGTCCCCAAGGACTTCTCCGCCACCCTGCTGTGGCAGTTCCGACTGGCGGCCCTGGCCGTCCAGTTGACCCTGTGGACCTCCTTCGGGCTGGTCTTCGGGGTGCTGGCGGAGCGGATGCTCGCCCCGAAGCCGGCGCGGGCGAACGGCGCCACCCGGCCAACTCCCGTCGCCCACTGAGCGGTTCCACCGGCCCACTCGGCAAAGGGCCCCCGGTCGACGACCGGGGGCCCTTTCCCTGTCCCTCGCCATTCCCAATTTCTGGAACACGTTCTACGGTGTGCGCCGTCAGGACCGGCCCGGGAAGCCTGGAGGCGCCGTGCACCTCGAATACACGCCCGAGCAGCAGCGGCTGCGCACCGAACTTCGCTCGTACTTCGCCGAGTTGGTGCCGGACAACGCCTACGCACGGCACGGCGACCCGGCCGCCCAGAAACGCTTCTACCGCGAGACCATCCGGCGCCTGGGCGCGGACGGCTGGCTCGGCGTGGGCTGGCCGAAGGAGTACGGCGGGCGCGGGCTGACCGCGATGGAGCAGTTCATCTTCTTCGACGAGGCAGCCCAGGCCGGCGTACCGCTGCCGCTGATGGCGCTGAACACGGTCGGTCCGACGATCATGCAGTTCGGAACGGACGAGCAGAAGGCGTACTTCCTGCCCAAGATCCTCGCCGGTGAGATCGACTTCGCGATCGGCTACAGCGAGCCCGACGCGGGGACGGATCTGGCGTCCCTGAAGACGCGCGCCGTACGGGACGGCGACGAGTACGTCGTCAACGGCCAGAAGATCTGGACCACCAACGGCGACACCGCGGACTGGGTGTGGCTGGCGACCCGCACCGACCCCGACGCCCCGCCCCACAAGGGCATCACCATGCTCCTCGTCCCCACCACCGACCCCGGCTACTCCTGCACCGTCATCAACACCCTCGCCTCGCACGACACCACAGCGAGCTACTACGAGAACATCCGCGTCCCCGTCTCCCGCCGCGTCGGCGCCGAGAACCAGGGCTGGCGGCTGATCACCAACCAGCTCAACCACGAGCGCGTCACCCTCGCCGCCCACGGCACCATGGCCATACGCGCCCTGCAGGACGTGCAGCGCTGGGCGACCGAGACCAAACTCGCCGACGGCCGCCGCGTGATCGACCTGCCCTGGGTGCGCCGCCGCCTCGCCCAGACCCACACCAGGCTCGACGCGATGAAGCTCCTCAACTGGCGGATGGTGCACGCCGTCCAGAACGGCACGCTCACCCCGCAGGACGCCTCCGCGGTCAAGGTCTACGGCTCCGAGGCGCGCCGGGACGCCTACGCCTGGCTGATGGAGATCGTCGGCGCGGCGGGCGCGCTGAAGGAGGGCTCCGCGGGTGCGGTCCTTCACGGCGAACTGGAGCGCGGCTACCGCTCCGCCGTGATCTTCACCTTCGGCGGCGGCAACAACGAGATCCAACGCGAGATCATCGCGTGGATAGGCCTGGGGATGCCGAGGGTGCGGCGCTAGCCTGCAAGGGTGACGGAGATCCAGGCAGGTGACCCCGGGCTCTTCGGACCGTCCTCGGTGACCTGGCAGATGCACGGCGACCCGATGATGTGGGTCGCCGGAGTCCGCGCGCTCTACCTCCAGGCGCTGCACCCGCGTGCCGTACGCGGCGTCATGCAGAACTCCGACTTTCGGCGCGATGCCTGGGGCCGCCTCATGCGCACCGCCAACTTCGTCGGCACCATCACCTACGGCACCACCGAGGCCGCCGAACGGGCCGGCGCGCGCGTCCGGAAGATCCATACGATGCTGTCGGCGACCGACCCGGACACGGGGGAGCGGTACGGCGTCGACGAACCCGAGCTGCTGCTGTGGGTGCACTGCGCCGAGATCGACTCCTATCTGCAGGTCGCGCGCCGCTCCGGCTTCCCGCTCACCGACGCACAGGCCGACCGCTACGTCGGCGAACAGCGCGTCGGCGCCCGCCTGGTGGGCCTCGACCCCGAGGCCGTACCGGCCAACCAGGAGGAGATGGCCGCCTACTTCGAGAAGGCACGGCCCGAACTCGCCGTCGGACCCGAGGCACGCGAAGTGGACGACTTCCTGCTCCGCCCGCCGACGCACCCCCTCCTCGTCCCCGCGCGCGAGGTGCTGTGGCGGCGCGTGGCCCGACTGGCGTACGCCGCCCTGCCGCCGTACGCCCACGAGCTGTATGGCAGACCCGCCCCGAAACCCGACACCGTCACCCTGCAACTGCGTGCCACGGGCACCCTGCTTCGCTGCATTCCCGCACGTCTGCGCTGGCAACTCCCGCCCAAACACATCCTGCGCGCCATGTCACGGCTCGGCCCCGGCTCCCGCCCGGCACCGTACAAACTCGGACGATAGCTCGCCATACTGGACGAGTCAGGGGTGGGCGGGACGAATAGTTACGGGGGCGATCGCAGCAGATGGGGGACAGCAGGCTGATCCAGGGCCGGTACCGGCTGCTCGACCTGATCGGGCGGGGCGGCATGGGCGAGGTGTGGCGAGCGCGCGACGAGTCGCTGGGCCGGCATGTCGCCGTGAAGTGCCTCAAGCCCCTCGGTCCGCACCACGACCAGTCCTTCACCCGCGTCCTCAGGGAACGCTTTCGCCGCGAGGCCCGCGTGGCCGCCGCCCTCCAGCACCGCGGGATCACCGTCGTGCACGACTTCGGCGAGTACGACGGCATCCTCTACCTGGTGATGGAGCTCCTGGAGGGCCGCAACCTCTCCCAGCTGTTGGAGGACAACAAGCACCACCCGCTGCCGGTCGGCGACGTCGTCGAGATCGCCGACCAGGTCGCCTCCGCCCTCGCCTACACCCACCAGCAGGGCATCGTGCACCGCGACCTGAAACCCGCCAACATCATGCGGCTGGCCGACGGCACGGTGAAGATCTGCGACTTCGGCATCGCCCGCCTCGGCCACGACATCGGCTTCACCTCGCGGCTGACCGGTACCGGCATCGCGATGGGCACCCCGCACTACATGTCGCCCGAGCAGATCGGCGGCTCGGAGGTCGACCAGCGCAGCGACCTGTACTCGCTGGGCTGCGTCCTGTACGAGATCGCCACCGGCGCACCGCCGTTCGACCTCGACGACGCCTGGGCGATCCTCGTCGGCCACCGCGACACCCCGCCCCGCCCGCCGCGCAGCCACCGAGCCGAACTCCCCGAATACCTCGAGAAGATCATCCTGGACCTGCTGGCCAAGCTTCCCGAGCAACGCCCGCACGATGCACGGGAGTTGGGCCGCCGTATCACTGCGGGCCGCACGACACCGGCGTACGTACCGACCGTCGTGACCCCGCAGCCGGTGCTCCGATCACCTGAGCAGGTCCCTTCCCGCGAGCCCCGCCTGCCCTCCTGGACGCGCGGCATGACCACCGGCCACAAGGCCACTGGCACCGGCCTCGGCGCCACGCCTCCGGACGCCGGGGCGGGTCTCACCGGCGAATGGATTCCGCGGCCCGAGAACGGGCGGAGCGCGGCCCCCGCCCCCGACCGGCCTCCCGCTCCTTCCGCGCAGGCCCTCACCGCCCTCGCCGGGCGGCACAACGCCGGGCTCAGCCTGGGACGACTCGGCCGCTGGGCGGAGGCCGGCGAGGTGCACCGCGCGGTGGCCGCCGAACGCGCCCATCTCCTCGGCCCCGACCACCCCGACACCCTCGCCAGCCGCTACGAGCTCGCCTTCACCCTCAGCCGCACCGGCCGCGCCGCCGACGCCCTGCAGGAGTACAAGTTCGTGGCCGCCGCGAGAACCCGCGCCCTGGGCGCCGACCACCCCGACACGCTCGCCGCCCGCCAGGAAATGGCGTACGTGCTGGGCCAGTTGGGCCGTCACTTCGATGCCCACCAGGTGTACACCGCCGTCCTCGCCGCACGGGAGCGCGGCATGGGCCCCGACCACCCCGACACCCTGCGCTGCCGCCACAACCTCGCCTTCAACCTCTCCCGCCTCGGCCGCCTGGAGGACTCGTACCGCATGGCCTGCGAGGTGGCCGCCGCCCGCGCCCGCGTGCTGGGCCCCGAGCACCCCGACACCCTCGTCACCCGCTACGAAGTCGCCTATGCGCTCGGTCAGTTGGGCCGCTGGCCGGAGGCCCTGCAGACCTACCGCGAGGTCGCCGAGGCCCGCGCCCGGGCCCTCGGCCCCGACCACGCCGACACCCTCGCCGCCCGCTACGAGGTCGGCATCAGCCTCGGCCGCCTGGGCCGCAGCGCCGAGGCGCTCACCCTCTACCGCGACCTGATCGACGACCGTACCCGCGTCCAGGGCCCCACCCACCCGGAGACCCTGCGCGCCCGCCACGGCCTCGGCGTCAACCTCGGCCGTCTGGGCCGCTGGGAGGAGGCCCTCGCCGAGTCCCGCGACGTCTGCGCCATCCGTGAACGCGTCCTCGGCCCCGACCACCCCGACACCCTGGTCAGCCGCCGCGAGGTCGCCGTCGGCCTCGGCTGGCTGGGCCGCTGGTCCGACGCCCTCACCGAGTACCGCCGCGTGGCCGCCGCCCGCGAACGCGTCCTCGGCCCCGACCACCCCGACACCCTCGCCAGCCGCAACGACGAGGCCCACTGCCTGGAACAGCTCGGCCGCGGCGCGGAGGCCGTCGAGCTGTACCGCCGGGTGGCGGTACTGCGGCAGCAGCGGGCGTCGGGCGGACGCTGAAGCGTGTCGGGATCTTCGGGGCCGGTTGCCGACGGGCGCCTGGGCTGCCGCCCGCCTTGGCCGGCCGGGTCGCGGGTCGGCGGCTCGGGCCGAGCACCGCGGCGCGGCGGCCGCGCGCGAGCATGTCCGGGGTCGGGCGGCCCCACATGCTCATCGGCCCCAACGATGGGGCCCACAGCCTGGAGCAGCTCGGCCCCGGCGCCGAGACCGTCGAGTGGTCCCGCCGGGTGGCGCCGGCAGCGGGCGCTGCCGGGTCGGACACCATGGGTGGCCCGTGCACCGTGGCGTGGCTGCCGCGCGCGGACCTGTTCAGGGCCCCGGGCCGTCCCGCTTGCTCGCCGGGCAGCGGCGAGGTCCACTGTCTGGAGCAGCTCGGCCGCGGCGCCGGGGGCTGTCGAGCTGTACTGCGTGCTGCGCTGCTGACGCGTGTCGGGACCTTGATGGCCGGTTGGGCCGTGCACCGTGGCGTGGCTGCCGGGCGCGGACCTGCTCAGGGTCCCCGGGATGCCCCGCATGGTTGCCAGGCGGCGGCGAGGCCCACTGCCTGGAGCAGCTCGGCCGCGGCGCCGGGGCCATCGTGATGTACCGCGGAGGGCGGTGCTGCGTCGGCAGCGCGTGGCCGGCGGGCGCTGACCCCGTCGCCGTACACCTCTGGCCGTTGACGATCATCGCGTGCTACCAAGAACCATGGCTGCACACGAGGGACACCGGACATACGACGCCGTGATCGTCGGCGGGGGCCACAACGGCCTGGTCGCCGCCGCCTACCTGGCCCGGGCCGGACGGTCCGTACTGGTGCTGGAGCGGCTGGACCACACCGGGGGCGCCGCGGTCTCCACCCGCCCTTTCGCCGGTGTCGACGCGCGGCTGTCGCGCTACTCCTACCTGGTCAGCCTGCTGCCGAAGAAGATCGTGCGCGACCTCGGCCTCGACTTCCGCATCCGGGCCCGCACCATCTCCTCGTACACCCCCGTGGAACGGGACGGCCGCCCCACCGGGCTCCTGGTCGGCGGCGGCGAGCGGCGCACCCGGGAGGCCTTCGCCAAGCTCACCGGCTCCGATCGCGAGTACGAGGCCTGGCAGCGCTTCTACGGCATGACCGGCCGCGTCGCCGAGCGGGTCTTCCCGACCCTGACCGAACCGCTGCCCACCCGCGACGAACTGCGCCGCCGCATTGACGACGAGGAGGCCTGGCGCACGCTCTTCGAGGAGCCCATCGGCACCGCGATCGAGGACCGCTTCGCCGACGACCTCGTGCGGGGCGTCGTCCTCACCGACGCCCTCATCGGCACCTTCGCCGATGCCCACGACCCCTCACTGGCCCAGAACCGCTGCTTCCTCTACCACGTGATCGGCGGCGGCACCGGCGCCTGGGACGTCCCCGTCGGCGGCATGGGCGCCCTGACCGACACCCTGGCCACCGCGGCCCGGGACGCGGGCGCCGTCATCGCCACCGGCCACGAGGCCGTACGCATCGACACCGACGGGCGGACCGCCGAGATCACCTACCGCACGGCCGACGGGGAAGGCGTTGCAGCCGCCCGGCACGTCCTCGTGGGTGCCTCCCCGCAGGCCCTCGCCGAGCTCACCGGTGACACACCGCCGGCCCCCGCCGAGGGCGCCCAGCTCAAGGTGAACATGCTCCTCAAGCGGCTGCCGAGGCTGCGCGACAGCTCCGTCGACCCGCGCGAGGCGTTCTCCGGCACCTTCCACATCGCCGAGGGCTACCAGCAACTCGCCGCCGCGCACGCCCAGGCCGCTTCCGGACAGCTCCCCGCCGCGCCGCCCTCGGAGATCTACTGCCACTCCCTCACCGACCCGACGATCCTCGGCCCCGACCTCGTCGACCAGGGCTACCAGACCCTCACCCTCTTCGGCCTGCACACACCCGCCCGGCTCTTCGAGCACGACAACGACTCCGTACGCGAAGAACTCCTGAAGTCCACCCTCGCCGGGCTCGACGCCCACCTCGCCGAGCCTCTCGCCGACTGCCTGGCGACCGACGCGGACGGCCGCCCCTGCATCGAGGCCAAGACCCCGCTCGACCTCGAGCGCGACCTGCGCCTGCCCGGCGGCAACATCTTCCACCGCGAACTCGCCTGGCCCTACGCCCAGGACGACACGGGCCGCTGGGGCGTGGAGACGCGGCACGCGAACGTGCTGCTGTGCGGGGCGGGCGCGGTGCGGGGCGGGGGAGTGAGCGGGGTACCCGGGCACAACGCGGCCATGGCGGTCCTGGAAGAGAGCGGCGACTGAGGTGAGCGGCTCATCCGCACGGGACTTCTACGACTCGCTCGCTGCCGACTACCACCGCATCTTCCCGGACTGGGACGCGAGCATGAACCGCCAGGCCGCCGTGCTCGACGGCCTCCTCGGACGTCAACTCGGCCCCGGGCCACACCGGTTGCTGGACTGCGCCTGCGGGATCGGCACCCAGGCGATCGGGCTGGCGCGCGCAGGACACGGCGTCGTCGGCAGCGACTTGAGCCCAGCGGCCGCGACCCGGGCCGCGATCGAGGCCGCAGCCCGCGGCGTCGTCCTTCCGGCCATGGCGGCGGACATGCGGCAACTCCCCTTCAGAGACGGGGAGTTCGACGGCGTCGTCTGTGCCGACAACTCGCTCGCGCATCTGCTGACCGCGCATGACGTGGGGGCGGCCCTCCACGAAATGCAGCGGGTACTGAGAAGCGACGGGCTGCTTCTGCTCACGCTCCGTGATTATGACGAGCTCCGCAGGACTCGACCCACGGCCGCACCTCCCCAGGTGTCCCACGCCGCCGACGGCCGGTCGATCACCTTCCAGCTGTGGCACTGGCACGACGACGGGGAACGTTACGACCAGGAGTACTTCCAGCTCGTGCCCGAGGGTGAGGGGTGGGAGGTGCGGGTACGCCGCACCACCTCCTGGGCGCTGACCCGGACCCAGGTGACCGACGCCGTGGCCGCGGCCGGCTTCGCCGACATCACCTGGCACGCTCCGCAGGCCGGCGGCTTCTACCAGCCCGTGCTGACCGCGAGAGCGAGCCGGCGGAACGCGTGACTCCTTTTTGATCACTCAGTGTGAGTGAGATCTCGTTGAACACGAACGGCCCGTCCGCCTAGCCTTCGGGAGTCCTCCCGGGTGGCCTCAGCCGCCGGAACACCGAGTCCTGCGCACGGGCCGTGCACAAGCCGCCCCCTTCGCAGGCGCTGTTGAGGAAGCCCCCACCATGCGCCACTCCCTCTCTCCTGCCCGCCTGGGCGCAGCCGGAGCAGCAGCCGCGCTGTTGCTCCTGCCGGTCGCCCCCCAGGCCTTCGCGGCCCCCTCCGTCACCCAGGACAGCCTGACGCCGTCCACCATGACCGCGGGCGTCGCCGCGTCGGCCAAGCTGACCGTGCACTCCTCCAGCTGCTTCACGGCCAAGACCCTCGGTGTCGGCGTCCGGGACGCGGCCGGGAAGAACCTGGACTTCCCGGGGAACGCGTCGAATGTCCGAATATGCCCGAGTGGTGCGAAGTTCACCAGCGGCTCGCGCACCCTGCCGGCAGGCACGTACACGATCTTCGGCTTCTGGCAGGAGTCCGGCGGAGCCTGGCACAACCTGCCCTCGCACAAGCTGACCGTCAACAAAGCCTCGACCGCGACGTCGAGCAGTGGTGGCTCCCCGGTCTCCGGCCAGTCCCTGGTCTGGTCCGACGACTTCTCCGGCAGCATCGCCTGGGGCTCGAAGTGGGTCGGCGACAACAGCTCGTCCTACGCCTACGGCGACCACAACCCGGACGACAACAAACTCGACTGGCTGGACCAGAGCAAGGTCACCACATCCGGCGGCGTCGCGACCTTCACCGCCCAGCCCTCCTCGCACACCCTGGAGAACGGAAAGCAGGCCTGGAACACGGGCCTGCTCACCACCGAGGGCTCCAGCGGCGGCTTCCAGGTGAAGACCGGAGACTACGCCGAGACCCGGGTCAAACTGCCCTCCGGCTCCGGCGCCTGGCCCGCCCTGTGGACCTGGAAGGACGGCAACGGCGAGATCGACTCCTTCGAGTACCACCCGGACAACCCGAATCTGCTGGAGCTGACCAACCACGTCACCTCCGGCTCCAAGTACTACACCGACTCCGCCGCGGTCGCGCCCGGCCAGTGGGTCACCATCGGCACCCACTACGGCGCGAGCTCGGTGGACTGGTACGTCAACGGCAAGAAGGTCTACTCCGACGGCCACGGCGTGGGCAGCGACTTCTCCGCCTACCTGATCCTCAACCTGTCGGTCAGCGCCGGCGAGTACCACCCCGCGCCCTCCGGCTCGACACCGCTGACCATGCAGGCGGACTACGTGAAGGTCTACCGCTGATCAGCAGTCGACGGACAGGGTGAACGGCATACGGTCGTTGCGCGGATCGCGGTCGTCCACGCTCACCACCTGGACGTGCCCCTCGGCCTTGGTGCCGGGGGGCACATCCGCGTCCACCCGGACCGGAACCAGCGCGGTGGCCGTCCGCATCCGCGCCAGACCCGGCCCGAAGGAGCAGCGCACCAGGCGGCCACGGGCCTCGGCGCGGCAGTCCTCGGGGAAGTACGGCCCCTGAGCGGTGAAGCCCGACGGCAGCCTCACGACCACGGTGAACGGCGACCCGGTCCGCTCCGGCCCCCTGTTGGCGACGAAGGCGTGCACCACGGTACGGCCGCCGGGCGGCGCGGCGGCCGGGTCGAACCGGACCACCTCCAGGTCGGAGTTCGAGGGTGCCGCCGCCAGACCGGACACGCACATCACCGCCATGCCCACCGTGAGGGCGGTCGTCACCCTTGTGGCCATCCGGCGCCTCCCACGTTCCGTGTATTGATCAACACTCACGGTAGCGGGACGACGTAGGATTCCCCGTGAGGGACGCCGTCAGTCGGTCGACTCCACCCACCCCGCCGCGACGATCCGCGCCGAGTCCGCCGGGTGCGCCTCGTCGAACAGGACGGCGTCCGGCGTCTCGACGCGGATTCCGTCGACGTACACCCCGCGGCCGACGGAGAGCTTGTCGGTCGTGTACCGCCAGCGCAGGGTCAGCTGCGGGTGCGCCGGGAGCTCGGCTGCCAGGCGGTGCCACAGGCGGCTCGACCAGCCGGTGACCGAGCCCGACGGATGCTCCTGCGGCTCCTCGCCGTGGCGCACGGTCGTGAAGGGGAGCGGCTGCCAGGTCGTGCCGCCGTCCGTGGTGGCCTCCAGGACGAGGACGTCCGAGGCGGGTTCGGTGTCCCACCACAGGGCGGAGGTCAGTCGTACCCCGCCGTCCGTCGTGTCGAGCTGGGGCAGGGTGAGCGTGGCGGTCGTGGCGTTCGCCATGCCCGAGAACCATGCGGTACGTCCGTGCGCCGGGCGTACCGGTACGGCGCGTGCCAGGTTGTTGCCTGCGGCGACCCGGGGAGCGGAGCCCGAACGCCAAGTGCGCACCGGGTGGACCGAGTTGCCGAGCACGACGAGGAAGGAGTCGGTGGTCGGGTCGAGCACCAGGGAGGTGCCGGTGAAACCGGTGTGCCCGGCGGTCCGCGGGGTGGCCATGGCGCCCATGTACCAGTGCTGGTAGAGCTCGAACCCGAGGCCGTGCTCGTGGCCGGGGAACGCGGTGTTGAAGTCGGTGAACATCAGCTCCACCGTCTCCGGGCGCAGGATGCGCGTCCGGCCGTAGCAGCCGCCGTTGAGCAGCGTCCGGCCGAGCACGGCCAGGTCCCAGGCACAGGAGAACACCCCGGCGTGTCCGGCGACCCCGCCGAGGCTGTACGCGTTCTCGTCGTGCACCTCGCCCCACACCAGCCCCCGCTCCAGACCGGACCAGGGCCCGCGCTCGTCCTCCGTGGCGGCGATCTTCGGCTTCCAGGAGGCGGGCGGGTTGTAGCGGGTGCGGTCGAGGCCGAGCGGCTCTGTGATCTCGTGGCGGAGGAGGGTGTCGAGCGTGCGGCCGGTGATCCTCTCCAGGACCAGCTGGAGCGAGATCAGATTCAGATCCGAGTAGAGATACTTGGTGCCCGGTGGATTGATCGGGGCTTCGTGGAGGACGAGCTGAACTTTCGCTTCGTGCGTCGGCGCCTTGTACAGCGGGATCCAGTCGCGGAATCCCGAGGTGTGGGTGAGGAGCTGACGGATCGTGATGTCCTGCTTGCCCGCAGCGCCGAACTCCGGGAGGTATGAGGCGACCGTCCCCTCCAGTTCCAGTGCGCCCCGTTCCATCTGCTGCACCGCCAGCAGCGAGGTGAACAGCTTGGACACCGAGGCAAGGTCGAAGACGGTGTCCTCGGCCATGGGGATCTGCCGGTCGGGCGGGAACTCGATGCCGGTGTCGGTCCTCTCGTCGTACGCCGCATAGCGCACCGCCATCCCGATGGGCCGGTGCAGCGCCACGGTGCCGCCCCGCCCCGCGAGCAGCACGGCACCCGCGTACCAGGGATGCTTGGGGGAGGGACCGAGGAACGACTCGGCGTCCACGACCAGTTGACGCAGATGGGCGGGGAGCAGCCCGGCGCGTTCCGGACTGCCGTGGCGCAGGGTGGGGTGGTGCCTGGAGTCCGTGGCCGCCGCGGCCGGTCCCGCGGGGAAGGGGGCGATGGTGAGGGCGCCGCCCAGGGCCAGGGCGGCGCGTCCGATCTGGCGACGCGTCGGCATCCGGCGGTCGCTCGCGTCTCTCTCCGCTGCGTCGTCGGTCACCCGAGAAACACTCGTGTCGGTTGTGAACCATGTCAACAAGGCCTGCCGCGCAATAAATCTGACGGTGTATCAGAAAAGCTCTTCCGTCGGCCGGAGGACTGCGGCATCCTGCGCCCATGCAGACGGAGCTGAGCAAGAAACTGGGAGTCGAGCACGCCATTTTCGGCTTCACGCCGTTCCCCGCCGTCGCCGCTGCCATCAGCCGGGCCGGCGGGTTCGGAGTGCTCGGCGCGGTCCGCTACACCGCCCCCGACGAGCTCAAGCGCGACCTCGACTGGGTCGAGGCCCACGTCGACGGCAGGCCGTACGGCCTCGATGTCGTCATGCCCGCCAAGAAGGTCGAGGGCGTGACCGAGGCCGACGTCGAGGCGATGATCCCCGAGGGGCACCGGCAGTTCGTCAAGGACACCCTCGCCAAGTACGGCGTCCCGGAACTCGCCGAGGGCGAGGCCTCCGGATGGCGCATCACCGGATGGATGGAGCAGGTCGCTCGTAACCAGCTCGACGTCGCCTTCGACTACCCCATCCGGCTGCTCGCCAACGCCCTCGGGTCCCCACCGGCCGACGTGGTCGCCCGTGCCCACGAGCGGAACGTGCTGGTCGCGGCCCTGGCGGGCAGCGCGCGACACGCCGTCAAGCACCAGGAAGCCGGCATCGACATCGTCGTCGCGCAGGGCTACGAGGCCGGCGGCCACACCGGTGAGATCGCCTCCATGGTGCTCACCCCGGAGGTCGTCGACGCCGTCGATCCGCTGCCCGTGCTGGCGGCCGGAGGTATCGGCAGCGGGCAGCAGGTGGCCGCCGCGCTCGCCCTCGGCGCCCAGGGCGTGTGGCTGGGCTCCCTGTGGCTGACCTGCACCGAGGCCGACCTCTCCTCGCCCGCGGTGACGCGGAAACTGCTCGCCGCCGGCTCGGGCGACACCGTCCGCTCCCGCGCGCTGACCGGGAAACCCGCACGCCAGCTCCGTACCGAGTGGACCGACGCGTGGGACGACCCGGCGGGACCCGGCACCCTCCCCATGCCCCTGCAGGGCCTGTTGGTCGCCGAGGCCCTCACCCGCATCCAGAAGTACGAGGTCGAACCCCTGCTCGGCACCCCGGTCGGCCAGATCGTCGGCCGCATGAACAGCGAACGCACCGTTCAGGCCGTCTTCGACGACCTCACCCGCGGCTTCGAGCAGGCCGTCGACCGCATCAACCGCATCGCCGGAAGGAGCGGCACATGACGAGTACGCCCCCCGCCGGATTCTGGGCCCAGGCAACCGCCGATCCCGACCGCACCGTCCTCGTCGCCCCTGACGGCGAGCATTGGACCGCCGGGCGCCTGCACGCCGCCGCCAACCAGCTGGTGCACGGCCTGCGCGCCGCCGGGCTGGAACGCGGCGACGCCTTCGCGGTCGTGCTGCCCAACGGCATCGAGTTCTTCACCGCGTACCTCGCCGCCAGCCAGGCAGGTTTCTATCTCGTCCCGGTCAACCACCACTTCGTCGGCCCGGAGATCGGCTGGATCGTCGCCGACTCCGGCGCCAAGGTGCTCATCTCCCACGAACGGTTCGCGACTCCCGCCCGCCACGCCGCCGAGGAGGCCGGGCTGCCGGCCACCCACCGGTACGCCGTCGGCACGGTCGAAGGCTTCCGCCCGTACGCCGAACTCCTCGACGGACAACCGGAGTCGGCGCCCTCGGACCGCGAGCTCGGCTGGGTCATGAACTACACGTCGGGCACCACCGGCCGCCCCCGCGGCATCCGCCGCCCGCTGCCCGGCAAGACCCCCGAGGAGGCCTATCTCGGCGGATTCCTCGGCATCTTCGGCATCAAGCCGTACGACGACAACGTCCACCTCGTCTGCTCCCCCCTCTACCACACCGCCGTGCTCCAGTTCGCGGGCGCGTCCCTGCACATCGGGCACCGGCTGGTCCTGATGGACAAGTGGACGCCCGAGGAGATGCTGCGGCTGATCGACCGCGAGAAGTGCACGCACACCCATATGGTCCCGACCCAGTTCCACCGCCTGCTCGCGCTCCCGGAGGACGTGCGTCGCTCGTACGACGTCTCGTCCATGCGGCACGCCATCCACGGCGCCGCCCCCTGCCCCGACCATGTGAAGCGGGCGATGATCGACTGGTGGGGCCACAGCGTGGAGGAGTACTACGCGGCCAGCGAGGGCGGCGGCGCCTTCGCCACCGCCGAGGACTGGCTGAAGAAGCCCGGGACCGTCGGCAAGGCCTGGCCCATCAGCGAACTCGCGGTCTTCGACGACGACGGGAACCGGCTGCCGCCCGGCGAACTCGGCACCGTCTACATGAAGATGCACACCGGCGGCTTCGCCTACCACAAGGACGAGGCCAAGACGAAGAAGAACCGCATCGGCGACTACTTCACCGTCGGTGACCTCGGCTATCTCGACGAGGACGGCTACCTCTTCCTCCGTGACCGCAAGATCGACATGATCATCTCGGGTGGGGTCAACATCTACCCGGCCGAGATCGAGTCGGCCCTGCTCGCCCACCCCGCCGTCGCCGACGCCGCCGTCTTCGGCATTCCGCACGACGGCTGGGGCGAGGAGGTCAAGGCGGTCGTCGAACCGGCCCCGGGCCATGAGCCGGGCCCCGCCCTCGCCGCCTCGATCCTCGACCACTGCGCCGAGCAACTCGCCGGCTACAAGCGGCCCAAGAGCGTCGACTTCATCGCCGAGATGCCCCGCGACCCGAACGGGAAGCTGTACAAGCGGCGGCTGCGCGACCCGTACTGGGAGGGGCGCACCCGTCCCGTGTGACGCCTTGGACGACCGGCGGCGGACGGACCGAACGCGACGGGGTGCCGGCGCGCCACGAAGGGGTGGTTGGGAGTGCCGACGGACGGGTGCTGAGCCTCCCGGGTGCTTGACCTGCCCCGGCCACGCGCCGAGGATCATCAGTCATGACGCAGGGACACGGCAGCACGGTTGACGGGGTGCTGCGGCGCAGCGCCCGACGCACCCCCGCGCGCATCGCGGTGGAGTACGGCGAGCGCAGGTGGACGTACGAGGAACTGGACGGGGCCGTCTCCCGCGCGGCGAGCGTCCTGCTCGAGCAGGGACTCGCCCCGGGCGACCGCGTCGGTGCCTACGGCCACAACTCGGACGCCTATCTGATCGGCTTCCTCGCCTGCGCCCGCGCGGGCCTGGTCCATGTGCCGGTCAACCAGAACCTGACCGGCGACGACCTCGCCTACATCGTCGGCCAGTCCGGCAGCTCGCTGGTCCTCACCGACCCCGACCTGAGCGGTCGACTCGCCGACGACGTACGGAGGTTGCCCCTGCGGGACGCCGACGATTCGCTGCTGGCCCGGCTGGCTGCGGCCCCCGCCCACGACGGACCCGAGCCGCGCACCGAGGACCTGGTACAGCTGCTGTACACCTCGGGTACGACCGCCCTGCCCAAGGGCGCGATGATGACGCACCGCGCCCTGGTGCACGAGTATCTGAGCGCGATCACCGCCCTCGACCTCAGCGCCGGCGACCGCCCCGTGCACTCCCTCCCGCTCTACCACTCCGCGCAGATGCATGTGTTCCTGCTGCCCTACCTCGCGGTCGGCGCCACGAACATCATCCTTGATGCGCCCGACGGCGACCGGCTCTTCGACCTCATCGAGAGCGGCCGCGCGGACAGCCTGTTCGCCCCGCCCACGGTGTGGATCGGCCTGTCCAACCGCCCCGACTTCACCACCCGCGACCTCAGCGGACTCCGCAAGGCGTACTACGGCGCCTCGATCATGCCGGTGCCCGTCCTGGAACGGCTGCGCGAACGACTCCCCAAGCTCGCCTTCTACAACTGCTTCGGCCAGAGCGAGATCGGCCCTCTGGCCACCGTCCTGGCACCGGACGAGCACAAGGGCCGCATGGACTCCTGCGGACGCCCCGTCCTGTTCGTCGACGCCCGCGTGGTCGACGAGGACGGCAAGGACGTCCCCGACGGCACGCCCGGCGAAATCGTCTACCGCTCCCCGCAGTTGTGCGAGGGCTACTGGGACAAACCCGAGGAGACCGCCGAGGCCTTCCGCGACGGCTGGTTCCACTCCGGCGACCTCGCGGTACGCGACGCGCACGGCTACTACACGATCGTCGACCGCGTGAAGGACGTCATCAACTCCGGTGGCGTACTGGTCGCTTCACGCCAGGTGGAGGACGCCCTCTACACTCACGAGTCCGTCGCGGAGGTCGCCGTGATCGGCTTGCCCGACGAACACTGGATCGAGGCGGTCACCGCAGTCGTCGTCCCGCGCGGCGAGGTGACCGAGGACCAGCTGATCGCACACGCCCGCGAGAAGCTCCCCCACTTCAAGGCACCGAAGCGGGTGGAGTTCGTCACGGAACTGCCGCGCAACGCCAGCGGAAAGATCCTCAAGAGAGAACTGCGGGACCGCTTCTCCGGCTAGCGCGACCGCCACAGGTCACGCAGGAGCGCGATCTCGGCCATGTGGTGGATGAACTCGAGGTTGGAGCCCCAGAGCACGCTGATGAACGGTTCGTCGGGGTCGGAGCCGTACGGGTACTGCGAGAAGCCGACCGTGTCGAGTTGCGCGTCGGTCATCGCGGCGACGCTGTCCCGCCAGCGGTCGATCAGCGCCCAGAAACGCTCGAGGGCCAGCGCGGCGGAAGGGGTGAAGTCGACCAGCAGCTTCGGCTCCTGTCGCCGCTCACCGAAGGTCCACTCCCACTGGCCCGCGAAGCAGAAGTGCAGATGCCCCAGCCGCCACGCGATGGTGGGGACCGGCACCTCGTCGGGCTCCACCGGCCCGGTGTGGGCGAGGACCTCCTGGACCCGCTCGACGCTCACACTCCAGTCCTCGGCGATCTTGGCGACGGACATGCCGGCGGCGGCCTGCCGGGCCACCTCGTCGTACTCGTTCGCCGGGATGTCCGGGGCACCCTGGTCGAGCACCCATTCGCCAGGCCCGAACGCCCTGGGTGTCGTCGCCTCGCCCCGGCGCCGGATCGACCAGCCGCCGGGCGCGGGCTCCCACAGGTACTCCTCGTCGCCGAGCCCCGTCAGCCGGACCTGAGCCATCTCCCTGGCGCGGTCGAACTGGTCGATGAGCAAGCCCAAACGGTCGGTCCGCACACCCGGGATCTGCATGCCGGCTCCCCTCGCGGTCGCAAGTCGCGCCTTCGTCGTGCGGCCGGATCCTAACGACGCGGTTCATGGCGGGCGAGCGATTTTCAGCGCCTCGCCGACGCGGCGCGGCACGGGCGTATTGGCGGATCTTGGGTTCGTTGCGCGCGCCCGTCGGCCGTGCTTGGCTCGCCCGATGAACCTTCTGCTGACGGCGAGTGGCCTGCGCAACGAGACGCTGCGGGATGCGCTGCGGGACATGCTGGGAAAGCCGTTCGGATCGGCGAACATCGTGTACGTGCCCACGGCATCGGTCGCCGAGCCCGGAGACCACGGCTGGTTCGTCGAGGACATGAACCGGCTCTACGGCCTCGGCTGGCGGGAGTTCGACGTCCTGGAACTGAACGGCCTGCCCCGCCGGCTGGTGCTCGACCGGCTGCTCCACGCCGACGTGATCTACGTCGAGGGCGGCAACCACTACCACCTGGCGCGCAGCATCACCGGCAACGGCCTGGCCGACGGCTTCCTTCAGGCGTTGGAGAGCCGGTTCTATGTGGGTGTCAGCGCCGGATCAATGATCTTCAGCCGCAATCTCACCGCACACTCCGCCGACGTCATCGGGGACACCAGGGACCTCCACCTGCTCGGCGCGACCACCGTGGAGCCGCCGTTCGGCCTCTTCGACTGGTACCTCAAGCCCCACCTGTACTCGCCGCATTTCCCCGAGCGGGACGACGCCTGGGCTGATCGCATCGCTGCGCGCGCGGACTTCCCGATCTACTTCATCGACGACGACACGGCCGTCCGCGTCCGGGACAGCAAGGTGGATGTCATCTCCGAAGGCCGGTGGCGGTTCCATCCGTGACACAACGGCGAGCCGCACATCGGCACAACCAGCGGCGCGCTACCGCAGGTCCACGATCCGCCTGATCTTCCCCACCGACCGCTCCAGCGACTCCGGCTCCACGATCTCCACCGCGACCGACACCCCGATACCGTCCTTCACCGCCGTCGCGATCGCCTGCGCGGCGGCATCCCGCACCTCGGGTCCGGCATCGGGCCGGGCCTCCGCCCGCACCGTGAGGGCGTCGAGACGGCCCTCCCGGGTCAGGCGCAGCTGGAAGTGCGGCGCGACACCGGGCGTGCGCAGCACGATCTCCTCGATCTGCGTCGGGAAGAGATTGACGCCCCGGAGGATCACCATGTCATCGCTGCGCCCGGTGACCTTCTCCATCCGCCGGAACACCCGCGCCGTGCCCGGCAGCAGCCGCGTCAGGTCACGCGTGCGGTACCGCACGACCGGCATCGCCTCCTTGGTCAGCGAGGTGAAGACGAGCTCGCCCTCCTCGCCGTCCGGCAGCACCTCACCGGTGATCGGATCGACGACCTCCGGGTAGAAGTGGTCCTCCCAGATGTGCAGCCCGTCCTTGGTCTCCACGCACTCCTGCGCCACGCCCGGGCCGATCACCTCGGACAGCCCGTATATGTCCACCGCGTCGATCGCGAACCGCTCCTCGATCTCCCGCCGCATCTCCTCGGTCCACGGCTCGGCCCCGAAGATCCCGACGCGCAGGGAGGTGCCGCGCGGATCGACGCCCTGGCGCTCGAACTCGTCGAGGAGCGTGAGCATGTACGACGGCGTCACCATGATGACCTGCGGTTCGAGGTCCTGGATCAGATGGACCTGGCGGGCCGTCATACCGCCGGAGGCGGGGATGACCGTACAGCCGAGCCGTTCCGCCCCGTAGTGTGCGCCGAGGCCGCCGGTGAACAGGCCATAGCCGTACGCCACATGCACCTTGTCGCCCGGTCGGCCACCCGCCGCCCGGATCGAGCGGGCCACCATGTCCGCCCACAGGGAGAGGTCCTTGTCCGTGTAGCCGACGACCGTGGGGCGGCCGGTGGTGCCGCTGGAGGCGTGGATCCGGCGGATGCGGTCCTGCGGCACGGCGAACATGCCGTACGGGTAGTTCTCACGCAGGTCCGCCTTCGTGGTGAACGGGAAACGGGCGAGGTCGGCCAGGGACCGGCAGTCGTCCGGGTGGACGCCGGCCTTGTCGAAGGACTCCCGGTAGAAGGAGACGTGCTCGTACGCATGCCGCAGCGAGGCCCGCAGCCGCTCCAGCTGCAGCGCCCGCAGCGCACCGGCGTCGAGCCGTTCCCCCGAATCCAGCAGCTCCGTCGCATCCACCATGGGGAGGTCTCCTTCACCAACCACATCAATACGGGCGACCGATCATTCGGTCGAGCTGTTCGGGATCAGTAATTCAGGCCAGGTCGGGGCAGGCAAGAGGACGGCCCGCATTTTCTGCTGCACCCCCACAACTGCGTTGCGCCACCGGGCCCTGGGACAGGAAGATCGGCGCATGCCGATCTTCACCGCAGCCGACGGGACCCAGCTCGCCTACCACCTCCGGGGCGAGGGTGAGCCGCTCGTCGTCCTGCCGGGCGGCCCGATGCAGGCCTCCTCCTACCTCGGAGACCTGGGCGGGCTCGCAGACCACCGCCGGCTGGTCCTGCTCGACCTGCGCGGCACCGGCGACTCGGCGGTACCGGAGGATCCGGCCACCTACCGGTGCGACCGGCTCGTGGACGACGTGGAGGCGCTCCGCGCCCACCTGGGCCTGGAGTGGATGGACCTGCTCGCCCATTCGGCCGGTGGCAGCCTGGCGATGCTGTACGCCGCCCGGCACCCGGAACGGGTGGCGCGGCTGGTCCTGGTCACCTGCATCCCGTGGGCACTGGGAAGGCAGCCCAGCGCCGAGGACCGGCTGGCCGCGGCCCGCCTGAGGAGCGGTGAGCCGTGGTTCGAGGACCTGTTCCCCGCCTTCGAGGCATGGCTGGCGGGAAAGACCGACTTCGACCCGGCGTTCGCGCCCTTCTTCTACGGCCGCTGGGACGACGCGGCGGCGGAGCACGATGCCGGCGCCGAGTTCAACGACGATGCCGCCGACGTCTACGGCTCCGACGGCGCCTACGACCCGCCGGCGACCACCGCCGCACTCGCCCGAGTGGCCGCACCGGTCCTCGTCCTCGCCGGCGAGCTCGACGGCGGCCCCCGCCCGGAGCTGGCGCGCGCCGCCGCCGACGTGTTCCCGAACGCCGAATTCACCGTCCAGCCTGGTGCGGGGCACTATCCGTGGGTGGACGACCCGGAGTGGTTCGCACGCCGGGTCGCCCGGTTCCTGGACCGGGACGAGGCCTTGGTGTCGCCGGCCGGGTAGGAGACCGGGCCCGGCGGCGCGCCGCTCGAGTTGCAGGATGTGCCGGCTGCCGTGACATTTGAGGTGGAGTGAAGAGTGCGAGGGGCCCTGTCCTCCCCCGAGAGGCCAGGGCCCTACGCACGTCCGCTTCGCTCAGCCGTGCGAGTTCAGCAGGTGCTGGTAGCAGCCGGAGCGCCACCCGCCGTCGCCCTGGAAGTTGTCCAGGAGGCTGTTGCCGGTGTCCTTGCCGACGACGCGGTCGACGCGCAGACCGGACTTCTGCCGGAAGAGCCGTAGGGGTCGGCTGGGACGTGGTGGAGGCGCACTGCCTGCTGCGACGGCACGGGTTGTTCCTGGAAGGCACGCGCGGCCCGCCCGGTCTTCTCGCCCGTACAGCCCGTCGGCCCGCCCGCTGTCGGTTCGCGGTGTCGGCGTGGATTTCCTCGCGGTACCACCGGGAGAGCAAAACGCCTGCCTGGCGACCCCGACGACGGCCCTGACACCGCCGCACGACCCGGGGACGCGCGGGTGTCTGTCCCCGGCCGACGGCCGGCCCCTGTGCTTCACCGGCAGGCGAGCAGCGTGGCGGCCCGGGTCACGGCTTGCGCGGTCCGGCCGCGGCAGCGCTTCGACGCCGCCGTAGCACGACATGACCGCCGATCAGGCTCAGCGCGAGGACGGTGAGTCCGACGCCGCCCGCCACGTCGAATCCGGCCGGCGCCGAGCCGCCGCCGACGCCCGCGTTCACCCCTCGCTGCGGAACCGGCGTGGAGGTTGCCGGCGCCGGGGTGAGCGTGGCGGGGGTGATGGCGGTGGAGGTGACCGTGGGCGAGGGCGAGGGCCTGCGCGGCAGGTCCTCGCAGGCGATGCCGTCGTGGTCCGCGTCCAGGCGGAACGGATCGCTCGGATTGGCGTTGAGTACCGCCTGCGCCTCTTCCTGGAACGCGAAGTCGCTGCAGTCCACGTCGGTCTGTGCATGGGCCGCGACGGCCGTCGGGCCGGTGGTCACGAGGAGGGCCAGTGCTGCTGTGCTCAGCACGCGGGTCGCTATGTGCATGTGGGTCCCCTTCAGGGCCGGTGATCCGCTCACCGTCACTGCGACCCTAGGGACGGCACCCCGCCCCGGCGCGTCGTGCTGAGCCGTCCGAAGGACCCCCTGCCGAACCGTCGTCGGCCGGCCGGCTCACCCGCCCTGCGGCCCGTATGCCGTCATGAAGCGGTCCCGGAACTTGTTCATGGTCCACTCCGGGGCGTTGTCCGCGGGCTTGATCCCGTCCGTCCAGCCCCAGTTCGAGACGCGGTCCAGGACCTTCGGGTCGCGGGCGACGATCGTCACCGGCACGTCCCGGTTGGCGGTGCCCCCGGTGACCGTGGGGACGGGCTGGTGGTCGCCGAGGAAGACGAGGACGGTCCTGTCGTCGCCGTAGCGCTGCATCCACTCGGTCAGGCTGTCCAGGGAGTACTGGATGGCCTTGCGGTACTCGGTGCGCACGCGCTGGGCGCTCTTCCAGACCTCCGTGGGGTTCGTGCCCTCCTTCTTGATCTTGTAGAAGACCTTGCCGTCCCCGAGGTCCTTCCAGTCGATCATGTGGGCGATGGGCGACCAGGGGTTGTGGCTGGACGCCAGGATGATCTCCGCCATGATCGGGTCGCGGTTCTTCTTGCTGTGCTCCAGCTTCTGGAAGGCCTCCAGGCTGAACTGGTCCGGCACCGGCGTCCAGCTGAAGTACGGGCCCTGGTAGCCGAGGTGCGTGGAGTCGTAGATGTGGTCGAGGCCGAAGTACTTGCCCTCCGGCCAGGCCTTGCGGACGCCCGGCACGATGCCGACCGTGCGCCAGGCGCCGGTCTTCTGGAAGTAGCTGGTGAGGGTGGCGCGGTCACTGGTGGTCAGGGTCCGGTACCGCTGCTGGTTCTTGATCCACAGTCCGGACAGGAACGTCGAGTGGGCGAGCCAGCTGCCGGCGCCCGTCACGGGCGACCTGAGCCAGCCGCTGCGCGCCGCGAAGCCCGCCGCCTTGAGCCGGGCGTCGCCCGCCTTGAGCGTCGCGTCGACCTCCGGTCCCATCGTCGGGTCGTCGATCGCCACCCGGCCGTAGCTCTCGATGAAGGTGAACATGACGTCCTTGCCGCGCAGCCCGGTCAGCAGCCGGTCGGCCGGGGTTTTCGCGTAGGCGTCGACCGCCATCTGCTTCTTGAAGACGTCGGCGTCACCGAGGCCGTCGCGGACGTACTGCACACGGTTGGCGAGGTACTGGGCGTAGCCGTTGGTGGCGAGCGTGACACCACCGAACTGCACGCCCAGGGTGAAGCAGAGGATCCACACGACGCCGAGGACCAGCGTGGAGCGTACGGCGACGGGCCGGTGCCGGGCCAGCACGTTCGCCAGCCGCACCATCGCGAGCGCGCTCAACGTGAGCACTGCGATGACCAGGACGATCACCCCGACCACCGCGAGCACCTCGCCCGAGCGCCCGAAGGAGTCCTTCACCCAGTCCGCACCGTCGCTCAGCAGCACCCAGTCGAAGACCAGGTCGAACGGCCGGGCCAGGGTCTGCCGGAACCCCATGTCGAGGCATTTCAGAACGCCGGACAGCCCGACGAACGCCCCCAGGATCACGGCCGTGATCCGCCGCCCCTTCGACGGCAGCACGAGCAGGACGGCCGCGAGGAAGATCACCTCGACCGGGAGACGGAGGAACGACTGGACAGTGATCCAGTCGAGGCGGTTGGGCACGAGGAGTACGACGAACACCAGCACAGCGGCCAGAACGGTCGTGCCCATGTGCACGCCCATCGCCGTACGGGGGTATCGACGGCGCCAGCCGAACCAGCCCGGGCGGGTGGGGGAGCCGGCTGCGCCCGTCGGGTCGGGCTCGTCGGTGGTGGACGTGGAGGCGTCGGCTTCCTCGTCGGCGGAATCTTCGCCGGTCGAAGCCGTGTCGGGGACGACGGCCTCGGCCGGCTCCCTCTCGTCCTTCGCGCCGCCGTCCGTCTCCGTCGCCGGAGAGTCTCCGGCCGGCTCGCCCGCCTCCTTCGTCGCCGGCCCGGGCGTCTCGTCCGCCGCGCCGGCCGCCACCACCTGCGCCGGCTCCGGGTCGGTCGCCACGGGAGCGGTCGAGGCCTCCTCGGCTCTGGTCCTGTCCGGTGCGTCCGCGTCCGTCTCCGGCAGTTGACGAGGGGGCGTGAGGTGCGACACCCGTGGGTCCTTCCGTGCGAAACCGCTGATGGCACGGCGGACCGGGCCCGCAGGGCCGAGCCGCCAACCTCGCGTACGGCCCTGCGTCACCCTCCGTTCAAACACCCGGGTCAACCGCGCGCAAAGAGTACGCCCGCCGCCCCGCACGGCCCACTGCGGGCCCCGGCTTTCCGGCTAGCGGTTAGCGGTCCGCCGCGACCGCCACCTCCCGGGCCCACCGGTAGTCGGCCTTGCCACTGGGCGACCGCCGTATCGCCTCGGTGATCACCAGCTGCCGCGGGATCTTGTAACCGGCGAGATGGGTACGGCAGTAGGACTGCACATCCTCCAGCGAAGGCCGTGGCGCGCCCTCGCGCAGTTGCACCACCGCCGCCACGTGATTGCCCCACTTCATGTCCGGCACCCCGGCCACCAGCGCGTCGTACACGTCGGGATGGGACTTCAGGGCCTGCTCGACCTCCTCGGGGTACACCTTCTCGCCCCCGGTGTTGATGCACTGCGAGCCGCGTCCGAGGACCGTGACCACGCCCTCCTCGTCCACTGTCCCCATGTCGCCGAGCAGCACCCACCGCTCGCCGTCCTTCTCGAAGAAGGTCTCGGCGGTTTTCTCCGGGTCGTTGTAGTAGCCGAGCGGGACGTGGCCGCACTGTGCGACCCGGCCCACCTCGCCCGCGGCGACCGGCTCGTGGGTGGCCGGATCGACCACCTGCGTACGAGAGTTGACGCGGATGCGGAAGGACTGCCCGGCCCCGGAGTCGGCCGTCGCCGTGCCGTTGAAACCGGACTCGGAGGAGCCGTAGTTGTTCAGCAGCATCGCGTTCGGCAGCAGTTCCTGGAACTGCCGGCGCACCGTCTCGGAGAGCACCGCGCCGGACGAGGACACGCTGAACACCGACGAGCAGTCCGTGCCCTTCATGGGTCCGGCCAGGGCGTCGATCAGCGGCCGCAGCATCGCGTCGCCGACCAGCGAGATGCTGGTGACCTTCTCTTTCTCGATCGTCCGCAGCACCTCCTCGGGCACGAACTTGCGGTGGATCACGACCCGCTGCCCGAAGTTGAAGCCGATGAACGAGGTGAGGGTGGAGGTGCCGTGCATCAGCGGGGGAGTGGGGAAGAAGGTGATCCCGGAGCCACCGGCCGCGACCCGCTCGGCGAGCTCCTGAGGTTTCCTGATCGGCTCACCGGTGGGCGCGCCCCCGCCCAGACCGGAGAAGAACAGGTCCTCCTGGCGCCACATCACGCCCTTGGGCATCCCGGTGGTGCCGCCGGTGTAGATGATGAACTGGTCGTCGCCCGAGCGCGCCGGGAAGCCGCGCTCCGGCGACCCGCCCGCCTCGGCCTCGGCGAAGGGAACGGCAGCAACCCCGCCCTGCGCCCCGCCCACTCGCACCAGATGCCGCAGCTTCGGACACTGCGGCAGCGCCGCCGCCACCCGCTCGTCGAACTCCGCGTCGAAGACCAGCGCCACCAGATCGGCGTCCCGGTACAGGTACACCAACTCGTCTTCTACGTAACGGTAGTTGACGTTGACCGGGACGATCCGCGCCTTCAGGCACCCGAACACCGTCTGCAGATACTCGATGCCGTTGTAGAGATGCAGCCCGAGGTGTTCGCCGGGGCGGATCCCGGCGTCGATCAGATGGTGGCCGATACGGTTCGCCGCCGCGTCCAGCTCCTCGTACGTCAGGCGTCGCTCCGCGCCCGTGCCCGGGTGGTCGATGTACACCAGCGCCTCGCGCTCCGGCACCACGTCGACGACCGACTCGAACAGGTCGGCAAGGTTGTACTCCACCGCTCCTCCTGACCCCGGCAGCCATGACGAAGAACAGCCATGGCGAAGAAAGGCGCATCCGTCGGTTCGCCGGTCATCAGAGCAAAGCGGGCGGCAACTGTGAAGGGCCCGCGCGAAGAAATCTGACTGTCTGTCAGAAAACCCTTGAAGTGGCTCCCCGCCTACTGCAACCTGTTCTCGTTCTTTGAGAGGGGAGATGGGTGATGGGTGGGACCGAACACCTCACCGTGCAGCGCGAAGGCGCCACACTGGTGCTCACGCTCAACAGGCCGGACGCCAAGAACGCGCTCTCGCTGTCCATGCTGGTCGGTCTCTACGACGGCTGGATCGAGGCCGACGAGGACGATGCCGTCCGCTCGGTCGTGCTGACCGGTGCGGGCGGCGCGTTCTGCGCCGGCATGGACCTCAAGGCCCTGGCCGGTCAGGGCATGGAGGGCGAGCACCACCGGGACCGCCTCAAGGCCGACCCGGACCTGCACTGGAAGGCGATGCTGCGCCACCACCGCCCCCGCAAACCGGTGATCGCCGCCGTCGAGGGCTACTGCGTGGCGGGCGGCACGGAGATCCTCCAGGGCACCGACATCCGCGTCGCGGGGGAGTCGGCGACGTTCGGGCTCTTCGAGGTCAAGCGGGGGCTGTTCCCGATCGGCGGCTCGACGGTGCGCCTGCAGCGGCAGATCCCGCGCACCCACGCGTTGGAGATGCTGCTCACGGGGCGCCCCTACACGGCCCGGGAGGCCGCCGACATCGGCCTGATCGGCCATGTCGTGCCCGACGGCACCGCCCTCGCCAAGGCTCTGGAGATCGCCGAACAGATCAACGCCTGCGGTCCGCTCGCCGTGGAGGCCGTCAAGGCGTCCGTCTACGAGACCGCCGAGATGACGGAGACGGACGGGCTCGCCTCCGAACTCAAGCGGGGGTGGCCGGTCTTCGACACGGCCGATGCCAGGGAGGGGGCGCGTGCCTTTGCGGAGAAACGGCTGCCCGTTTACAGGCGCGCGTAGTGCTGCGCCGGCTCAGGCCGGTTTGGAGACTGCGGGCCGGATGTGGCTGGTCGCGGCCACGCGGCGGAGCCGCACATGTCACAGCCCCGTGCCCCTGAAGGGGCGCGTCCTGACCGTCGTTCTCTCAAGGAGGTAGCCCCGGTGGCCGAAGTCCTCAAGGCTCCCCTCGCCGTCGAATTCCCCTTCACCCGCTCCCTCGGGCCCGTGCAGAGCGCCTTTCTGACCGGTCTGCGTGAGCGTGTCGTCCTCGGGGTGAGGACCGGGGACGGCCGTGTCCTCGTCCCGCCCGTCGAGTACGACCCCGTCACCGCCGAGGAGATCCGCGACCTGGTCGAGGTCGCACCCACCGGTACGGTCACCACCTGGGCCTGGAACCACGAACCCCGCCGCGGACAGCCCCTCGACACCCCCTTCGCCTGGGTCCTGGTCCGTCTCGACGGGGCCGACACCGCCCTGCTGCACGCCCTCGACGTTCCCGGACCGGACGCCGTACGCACCGGCATGCGTGTCCGCATCCGCTGGTCCGAAGCACGCGAAGGCGCCATCACCGACATCGCCTGCTTCGAGCCCCACGACGGCGAACCGGCCCGAACCGGCGGCCACACCGGCGAGTTCGAGGATGCGATCAGCGGCATCGTCGCCCACGCCCGCCTCGACTACACCTACTCGCCCGGCCGCGCCCAGACCGCCTACATCAACGCCCTCTCCGAGCGGCGGACCGTCGGCGAACGCTGCCCCTCCTGCCGCAAGGTCTACGTGCCGCCCAGGGGCGCCTGCCCCACCTGCGGCGTCGCCACGTCGGAACAGGTCGAGGTGGGGCCGCGCGGCACGGTCACCACCTTCTGCATCGTCAACATCAAGGCGAAGAACCTGGACATCGAAGTGCCGTACGTCTACGCCCACATCGCCCTCGACGGCGCCGGCCTCGCGCTGCACGGCCGTATCGGCGGCATCCCCTACGACCAGGTGCGCATGGGTCTGCGCGTCGAACCGGTGTGGACCGAGGGGGCCCGCTACCCCGACCACTACCGGCCCGCCGGCGAGCCCGACGCGGACTACGAGACGTACAAGGAGCTGCTGTGATGCGTGACATAGCACTGGTGGCCTTCGCCCAGACCGACCACCGCCGCACCAGCGAGGAGCTCTCCGAGGTCGAGATGCTCATGCCGGTGCTGCACGACGTCCTCGACCAGACCGGGCTGAAGACCGCCGACATCGGCTTCACCTGCTCCGGCTCCAGCGACTACCTGGCCGGGCGCGCGTTCTCCTTCACCCTCGCCCTCGACGGCGTCGGCGCCTGGCCGCCGATCTCCGAGTCGCACGTGGAGATGGACGGCGCCTGGGCCCTGTACGAGGCGTGGACGAAACTCCTCACCGGGGACGCCGACACCGCCCTCGTCTACTCGTACGGCAAGTCCTCGCCCGGCTCCGTGCGCGACGTCCTGACCCGGCAGCTCGACCCGTACTACGTGGCCCCCCTGTGGCCCGACTCCGTCGCCCTGGCCGCCCTTCAGGCGCAGGCCCTGATCGATGCGGGCGACACCGACGAGCCCGCGCTCGCCGCCGTCGCCGCCCGCAGCCGTGCGGACGCCACCGCCAACTCCCATGCCCAGCTGCGGGGTTCGGTGCCGCAAGGGGACTACCTCGTACGGCCCCTGCGCACCGGAGACTGCCCGCCGATCGGCGACGGCGCGGCCGCCGTGATCCTCGCGGCGGGGGAGCGGGCCCGGGAACTGTGTGAACGGCCCGCCTGGATCCGCGGCATCGACCACCGCATCGAAGCCCACGGACTCGGTGTCCGCGACCTGACGGACTCGCCCTCCACCCGGCTGGCCGCCGAGAAAGCGGGGGCCTTCGAACGGCCCGTCGACACCGCCGAGTTGCACGCACCCTTCCCCTCGCAGGAGATCGTGCTGCGCAAGGCACTGCGGCTCGGCGACGAGGTGCGGGTCAACCCGTCCGGCGGGGCCCTCGCCGCCAACCCGATCATGGCCGCCGGGCTCATCCGCATGGGTGAGGCCGCCGCCGGCATCCACCGGGGCGAGTCCGACCGGGCGCTCGCCCACGCCACCTCCGGGCCCTGTCTGCAGCAGAACCTGGTCGCCGTACTCGAAGGGGATCCGCGATGAGCAAGGAGCCCGTGGCCGTCGTAGGCATCGGCCAGACCAAGCACGTGGCGGCGCGGCGGGACGTGTCGATCGCGGGACTTGTGCGAGAGGCCGCCCAACGAGCCCTCGACGACGCCGAGTTGACCTGGGCCGACATCGACGCCGTCGTCATCGGCAAGGCGCCCGACTTCTTCGAGGGCGTGATGATGCCCGAGCTCTACCTCGCCGACGCGCTCGGCGCGGTGGGCAAACCGATGCTGCGGGTGCACACCGCCGGATCCGTCGGCGGCTCGACGGCGCTCGTCGCCGCCAATCTGGTCGCGGCGCGCGTCCACGGCACTGTGCTGACGCTGGCCTTCGAGAAGCAGTCCGAGTCCAACGCCATGTGGGGCCTGTCCCTGCCGATCCCCTTCCAGCAGCCGCTGCTCGCCGGGGCAGGCGGCTTCTTCGCCCCGCATGTGCGCGCGTACATGCGGCGCACCGGCGCGCCCGACACGGTCGGCTCGCTGGTGGCGTACAAGGACCGGCGCAATGCCCTGAAGAACCCGTATGCCCACCTCCATGAGCACGACATCACCCTGGAGAAGGTCCAGGCCTCGCCCATGCTGTGGGACCCGATCCGCTACTCCGAGACCTGCCCGTCCTCCGACGGCGCCTGCGCCATGGTGCTGACCGACCGGGCCGGCGCGGCCCGTGCGCCCCGGCCGGCCGCGTGGATGCTGGGCGGCGCCATGCGCAGCGAGCCCACCCTGTTCGCCGGCAAGGACGCCGTGTCGCCGCAGGCCGGCAAGGACTGTGCCGCCGACGTCTACCGCCAGGCCGGGATCACCGACCCGCGCCGCGAGATCGACGGCGCCGAGATCTATGTGCCGTTCTCCTGGTACGAGCCGATGTGGCTGGAGAACCTCGGCTTCGCCGAGGAGGGCGAGGGCTGGAAACTCACCGAATCCGGGGTGACCGAGCTGGACGGGGACCTGCCCGTCAACATGTCGGGCGGTGTCCTGTCGACCAACCCCATCGGCGCCTCCGGCATGATCCGTTTTGCCGAGGCGGCGCTCCAGGTGCGCGGACAGGCCGGAGAACACCAGGTGGAAGGGGCCCGTCGGGTCCTCGGACACGCCTACGGGGGCGGATCGCAGTTCTTCTCGATGTGGCTCGTGGGGAGCGAACCCCCGGAGACGTAGAAGACTCCGGAAAGGTCCCCCTCACGTGGCCTGTTGACATCAGAAACCGATCGCTAGGCTGGCCGCGGACGACGAATCGGGAGGAGCACGGACGTGGCCGAGAGCACCATCCAGCAGCACCCGCTTGCGGGCTGGGACAAGCCTGAGCTGGACCTGAGCAACGCCGATTGGCACTCGAGCAGCCGTGGCCTGGGGGATGTCCAGATCGCCTTTGTCGAGGGATTCATCGCGATGCGCAACAGCGGCCGCCCGGAAAGCCCTTCCCTGATCTTCACGCCCGCGGAATGGGGCGCGTTCGTGTCGGGGGCGCGGGAAGGAGAGTTCGACCTGACCTGACCCGGCGGCCGTGCGGCTGAGCCGACGGGCCGATCCGGGGGTGTTCCACCCGTCTTTGCGGACACGCGACCTTGAGCGCCCTTCCCGGGCCGATGCCTGAGCGAGGCTGGCCCCGGGAAGGGAAGGCCGTCTCCGGGAGATGAGGAACCCATGAGCAGCACCCTGCCGGTCATCGCGGCGGTCGACGGTTCGGACGACAGCCTGCGCGCCCTGGACTGGGCCCTCGACGACGCCCGCCGACGGGCGGTGCCGCTGCGGGTGGTCCATGTGCGGCAGTACGCCGCCTGGGTGCAGCCCGACATCCTTGCCGCCGGGCCGCCGGAGCCGGGCGACGACCCGGTGCTCGGCCAGGTGCGCGCGTATCTGAAGGGGCGGACCGACCTGCCGGCCGTGGAGTACCACGGCCTGGAGGGGGTGCCGGGCGCCCTCCTGCCGGAACTCGGCGCCGGTGCCCAGCTGTTGGTGCTCGGCTCCCGAGGGCGCGGCGGCTTCGCCAGCCTGCTGCTCGGCTCCAACGGCATGGCCGCCGCCCGCGACGCCGAGTGCCCCGTCGTGGTGGTGCCACGGCCCGGCCGTGAGGTGCACGGCGACGTACCGGTCGAGCCCGGCCCGCGCGTGGTCGTCGGCCTGCAGGTGGACAGCCCCGACGAGGCGACCCTGGACTTCGCCTTCACCGAGGCCGGGCTGCGCGGTGCCCGCCTCCATGTGGTCGCCGCCTACATGTGGCCCGTGCAGACCTGGACCACCCCCGGCGAACTCACCCCGCCGATGGTCGACCAGAACGCCATCGAGAACCAGACCTGGACCCTCGCCGAGGGCTTCCTGACCCCGCACCGCTCAAGACACCCCGACGTCCCCGTCGACACCTACGCGATGCCGGGCGACGCGGCAGGCCAGCTGGTCGCGGCCTCCAAGGACGCCAGGCTGGTCGTCGTGGGCCGCCACCGACGCCGTCTGCTGGCCCCCGCCCGCATGATGGGCTCGGTCGCCCAGGCGGTCCTGCTGCACGCGGCGGCCCCGGTGGCGGTGGTACCGCCGGTGATGGGGGAGGAGTGAGGGCCGGCGCCGGGCTGGTCCCGCGGTGGAACGTGACCGCCGGCGGTGCGCGGGGGCGGTGCAGGTGCGTGGGGGCTTGTCGCGCAGTTCCCCGCGCCCCTCGAGGCGGCTGCCGTGGGCGTCGACATGGTGCAGGGCCGCACCAGGACGGTTCCCGGGAGCCGGACCTGCGGGCCTGCTGCGGCCGGCAGAAGGTGTGGGCCGCGAAGGGCCTTTGAGGAACAGCGTCCGAGCCGTCGGATTCCCGCCGCACCGGCCGTCGATACGGTCACGGCATGCGGCCGGCGCGTCCCCGCGGGAGTTCGCCCGCGAACACCTCAAGCTCGCGCAGCAGCCGACGCACTTCCGTCATGAACCGTCCCCGTCGGGCGCTAGTGGAAACCGGCGCACCTACCGTCAGACGCGTGCAGGAACCGCTCGCGCGGGACACCGCCTCGCTCTCGACCTCGCCCTCACCGTCCGCCACGACGGACACGGCGGCGGCGCCGACGACCTGGCGGACCCCGCAGGGCTCACCACCTGGGTCCTCGCCCACCCCGAGATCGTGCCGGACCCCGCGGCCTGCGCCGCCGACCGGGCGAGCCTCACCGCCGTACGCGAGCTGCGGGCGGCAGTCCGTGCACTCTTGCCCACGCCGTACGCCCCGCCGAACCCAGCCGCGCCCACGCGGCCCGTCTGCTGCCCGTGCCCGAAGCCGTCGCACGCCTCAACGCCGCGGCCGCCCGCACCCCGACCGTCCCCGTGCTCCACCGGCCCGACGGCGCCGACCCCGCCGTCCACACCACGGTGGCCGACGGCGCGCACGACCTCACGGCGACCCTCGCCCAGGCCGCGGTCGCCTTCCTCGCCGGCCCCGACCGGCAGCGGCTGCGTGCGCTGCCTCCTCAAGGAGCACCCGCGCCAGGAGTGGTGCAAGCCCTGCTGCGGAAACCGCGCATGCGTCGCTCGCCACCACGACCGGTACAAGACCCACCGGGGGCGTGAGAGCTCAGCCGACCTGGATGTTCTTGTTCATCCCGAGCTGCTTGTGACCCGGGATCGGACAGTACAGGTCGTACGAGCCCTTCTTGAAGGTCACCGTCAGGTTCGCCTCCTGGCCGCCCTGGATGTTCTTGGTCCTGGCGTCCTCCACGCCGGGGCCGTCGATGGACAGGGCGTGCGTGATCTTGCCCTTGTTGTCGGCGACGAAGGTGTAGGTGCCCGGTGTGAACGACGACCGGGACAGTTTCAGCCCGTACTCGGTCTCGGTGACCGTCACCCGGGTCCCCGAGGCCTTGCTCGCGCCCGAGGAGGCGCCGGAGGAAGCCGAGCCACCTCCCCCGCCCCCGCTGGAGCAGGCGGCCAGAACGAGAGCGGCGGCGAAGGCCGACGCCGTGACCCCGAGTGCCGTACGCGTCGTACGGGCCCTGCGTGCCGTGAGTGCCATGTGGCTCATCCCCTTCCGGGTCTGCCCGCCACTCGTCTGGCTTGTCAGCATCTGTGGAGGGAGACCCTCTATGGGGGATACGCATGGAGATGTTCCGGTGTTCAGGACAGACTCCACCGCGGGGAAACAGTCCCTGAAGCGGTTCGGTCAGAAATCCACAGACCGGGTCGCGCGACGCCCCCGAGGCGTACGCTGAGGTGCCTGTAGGTCACGGAGCGCGCCCGCTCCCCGCGCGGGCGTACCACCGTGGCAGGGGGTACGCCATGGGGCAGCGCAGCGTGCGGAGCAACCGCACCATCTTCGAACGCGAGAGTGAACTCGCCGCAGTGGACGAGGCGTTGGGAGAGCTCACCGGGCTGCGCAGGGACGGCGCCGAACCGTCCGACCGCCCCCGCGGCGCACTCCTCGCCTTCGCCGGGCGGGCCGGCATCGGCAAGACCACCCTCCTCGCCGAGGTCCGCCGGCGCGCCGCCGCCCGCGGCTGCACCGTGCTGTCCGCCCGCGGCGGCGACCAGGAACAGCGCGTCGCCTTCCATGTCGCCCGCCAACTGCTGCAGCCCCAACTGGCCGGGTCCGCCGAGACCGAACTGCGGGCCTCGCTGGGCAGTTGGTACGACATCGTCGGCCCCGCCCTCGGCCTGTGCGCCCCCACCGACGGCGCCCCGCCCGACCAGCAGGGCCTGCGCGACGGCCTCGACTGGGTGCTCACCCATCTCGCCGTGCTGCGCGCCCCGATGGTCCTGGTCCTCGACGACGCCCACTGGGCCGACTCCGAATCCCTGCGCTGGCTCGCCGCGTTCGCGCCCCGCGCCGAACAGCTCCCGCTGCTGGTCGTCGTTGCCTACCGGCCCGACGAACTCCCCGACCACGCCGAGTCGTTCAAGGGATTACCGGGGCGCGCGGGCGGCCGCCCCCTCGACCTGGAACCGCTGAGCGCCGCCGCCGTCGCCCGCCTCGTACGGGAGACACTCGGTGCGCACGCCGACGACGCGTTCTGCCGTGAGTGCTGGGCCGTCACCGCCGGCAACCCGTTCGAGACGGTCGAGCTCGTCGCCAAGGTGCGCGACCGCGGCCTCACCCCGACCGAGACCGGCGCCCATCTGCTGCGCGACCTCGCCGCCGCCGTCAAGGGCAGCGGGCTCGTCGCCCGCCTGGAACGCCTGGGCACCTCCACCGTGCGCTTCGCCTGGGCCTGCGCCGTCCTCGGCACCGAGATCCCCCCGCTGCTCGCCGCCGCCGTCGCGGGACTCGGCCACGAGGAGGCCGCCGACGCCGCCGACGCCCTGCGCGGCGCCCGTATCCTCACCGGCGCCGAGACCCTCGAGTTCGTCCACCCCCTGATCGCCACCGCCGTCTACCGGGCCATCCCGCCCGGCGTCCGCGTCGCCCTGCACGGCCAGGCCGCCTGGTGCGTGATCAACGAAGGACAGGGGCCCTCCGCCGCCGCCCGCCACCTCCTGGAGACCCACCCCGACGGCGACAACTGGGTCGTCCAGCAACTGCGTGCCGCAGCCGAGGAGACCCTCCGCGCCGGCGCCCCCGACGCCGCCCGCAGTTACCTCGCCCGCGCCCTGCGCGAACCCCCGCCCTACGAGGACCGCGCCGCAGTCCTCTACGAACTCGGTTCCGCCTCCCTGCTCACCGAACCCGCCACCACCGTCAACCACCTGCGCGCCGCCCTGGAAGAACCCATCGCCGACGCCCGTCTGCGCCAGCACATCGTCTACCGACTCTCCCAGGTCCTCGCCCACAGCGACCGCCTCGCCGAGGCCTCCGACACGCTCGCCCGCGAGATCCGCGTCACCGACGACGCCCGCGTCAAGCTGCGCATGACTGCCGAACAGTTCATGTGGGACGCCTTCCGCGCTGACGAACCCGACCACCCCTCCCGCTCCCGCCGCCTGACCCGGCTCGCCGACCGCCTCAGCGGCCGCGACCTCACCGAGCGCTACATCATCGGCCTGCGCACCTGGGACGCGGTCCTGCGCGGCGAACCCGCCCGTGTCGCCCTCCACCACGCCGAACGCGCCCTGACCGGCGGCCTCGGCTGGGCCGAACCCGACCGCGGCTTCGAGGTGCCCGTCCTGGTCGCCCTCGCCTTCATGTACGCCGACCGGCCCGGGCGGACCGAAGAGCTGTTCGCGAGCGGCATCGCCGACTTCGAACGCCAGGGCTGGCGCGGCGCCCACCTCTCCTTCGCCTACACACTCCTCGCCTACGTCCGCTACCGCCGCGGCCGGCTCTCCGAGGCCCAGGACTTCGTCATGGCCGGACTCCGGCTGGCCGAGCGCGTCGGCCCCGGCACCCCCGCCCACTGGTACGCCGTGGGCATCCTCATCGAGGTCCTCCTCGCCCGCGGCCGCATCACCGAGGCCGCGCAGATCGCCGAGGACTACTCCTTCGGGGCACCCTTCCCGGCCGCCGTCGTCTTCCCCGACGCCCAGACCGTGCACGGCGAACTCCTGCTCGCCCGCGGCCTCACCAAGGAAGCGGCCGAGGAGCTGGCCGCCGCCGGCCGCCGCCTGGAACCGCGCGGCATGCGCAACCCCGCCTGGTGCCCCTGGCAGCTCCACCTCGCCCGCGCCGAGAGCCACGACACCCCCGAACGCGCCGTCGCCACCGCCCTCGAAGCGCTCGCCCGCGCCCGCCAGTTCGGCACCCCGTCCGCCATCGGCCAGGCCCTGCGCACGGCCGCCGAGGTCTCCTCCGGCTCGGCCCGCATCAAATACCTGGAGGAGTCCGTCGCCCACCTGGAGCGCTCCCCGGCCGCCTACGAACTCGCCTGCGCACTCGTAGCCCTGGGCACCGAACTCCGCCGCACCGGCCGCCCCCGAGACGCCGCCGAACACCTCTACCGAGGCCTCGACGCCGCCGTCCAGTGCAACGCCGACGGCCTCGCCGAAACAGCCCGGGACGAACTGGCCGCAGCAGGCCTCCGCCCCCGCCGCCTGCACAGCACCGAGACGGACACCCTGACGTCCCGGGAACGCACGGTCGCCACCCTGGCCGCCGAGGGCTGCACCGAGGCGGAGATCGCCGACCAACTGCACCTGGACATGCCAACGGTCGTCCGCCTCCTCTCCGCCGTCTACCGAAAGATGGGCACAGAGATCACGGGCCTGGGCGCAGCGCTGGGCCCCGGACAGCCAACACCAGGGGTGGCGCCTCAGGGCTAGCTAGTCCTGTGGAGCCAGGGTGCGCAGAACGTCGAACTCGTTGCCCTCGGGGTCAGCCATGACCACCCAGTTGCGGTCCGGGCCCTGGCCCACGTCCACCTTCACGGCGCCGAGACCGAGCAGTCTGTTCACCTCGTCCGCGGTGCTGCCGTCGATCGGGCTGACGTCGAGGTGAAGCCGGTTCTTGACGGTCTTGCCCTCGGGCACACGGATGAACATCAGGGTGGGAGGCATCTGGCGGGCCCGGATCTCCTCGACGGTCGGCACCCAGGAGCCGATCTCGACCTTGCCCTCGCTCCGGTCGATCACCTTGAAGTCCAGGACCTCGCACCAGAAGGCCGCGAGCCTCTCCGGATCATGGCAGTCAACGGTCAACTCGGTGAACCTGCTTGTCATGCTTCTCCCAGACAGCGCGAAGGGGGCTCGGCGTCGGTCGCCCGCCCGACAGGTCCGAGATCTTATTGACCACGGGTATCAGGAGGGGCTTGATCCGAAGGAAACCGCCCAGGGGTACGGGGCTGCATCGATATGCGGCTCCGCCGCGGGGGCGCGATCGACCTCCACAACCCGCACCCGAACGACGACCGCCCCCGCCCCACCAACCGGCAGGGTCCACGTACCATTGGCGACATGTCGTTCCTCCGCCGCCGCAGCGCCACCCCCGCCGGGCCCGACTTCGACGTTCTGGCCATGGACCCGGGCGACTGGCCCGGCAATCTGGGCGCCGGCCTGCTGCCCGCCCCCGACGGCACCTGTCAGGGCGTCTTCCTGCGCTACGACCTGTTCGGCGGCCGCGGCCCCGCGATGATCATCGGCAATCTGCCCGAGGGCTCCCCGGCCCGCGAGACCGCCGAGGACGAGATCCCCTTCGAGGTGGCCCAGCTGCTGATCGCGCTGGAGAACGAGGAGGAGGTGAGCGTCGTCGGCGTCGAGGACATGCCGGTCATGCAGGGCGACAACCTCCTGATCGTGCGCCGCCTCAAGCTCTCCGAGACCCGCATCTCCTGCGTGCAGTTCGACCGCAGTGACAACGTCCTGGTGACCATCGCCGCCTGGGACCGCCCCATCACCGACGACCTGTACGCCCTGCTGAAGCCGCTCCCGGCGGAGCTGTTCCAGCAGGGCTGACACCGGCTACCGGCGGGACCGCACCACCTGCACGTCCGCGGCCCGTACGAACGCCACCCGGTGTCCGAACTGGATCTCGTAGTACAGGTCCTTTCCGACCACCACCCGGTGTGAGTCGGTGGTGAAGGTGACCGCGTAGTAGTACTCGCCCGGCACCTTGTCGCCGACCACGTACTTCTGCCCCTTCGGCAGTGTGTACGGCAGCGGCGACACCGCCTGCGCGGGCACCTCGGCCGGGTACGCCGAGGCCTCCGGGTAGGCCCGCCCGTACACCGGGACGCTGTCCAGACCCGGCTTCGGGGTGACCACGTCACCCGACGCGTCCACCGCGGTCCGGTGCTTCTTGGGGTTCTTGAACCATGCCTTCTGGCCCAGGTACCAGATCGCCGTCCAGTCCCGGTAGTGGCCCGCCACCGCGAACTGCTGGCCGGTGGAGGCACGGGAACCCACGTCATTGACGTCGATCGTGGAGTCGGCGTTCTTGTGCAGACCCACGTCCTTGATCAGGGCCGAGTGCTCGTCGTGATCCGAGTACAGCCGCACCTCGCTCGAGCCGTGCGCAGCGCAGGGCTCGTCCTTGGTGACGCAGCCCGTGTACTCCGGCTGGTTGGCCTCGTAGTCGGGCCGGATCGTCACCAGCCCGCCGCTCTTGCCTGCGGTTTTCCGGAAGGGATGGCCCAGCAGCTCGAAGTAGTGCCGCCAGTCCCAGAACGGGCCGGGGTCGGTGTGCATGCCCGGGATGGTCGACGTCGTCGGGCCGGGCACATTGTCGTGACCGAGGATGTGCTGCCGGTTCAGCGGGATACGGTATTTCGCCGCGAGATACCGCACCAGGCGCGCCGAGGCGCGGTACATCGCCTCCGTGTACCAGGCGTCGGGCGCGGCGAGGAAGCCCTCGTGCTCCAGGCCGATCGACTTGGCGTTGATGTACCAGTTGCCCGCGTGCCAGGCCACGTCCTTGGCCTTGACGTGCTGGGCGATGAGGCCGTCCGTGGAGCGCAGGGTGTAGTTCCACGACACGTAGGTGGGGTCCTGGACCAGCTTCAGGACCCCGTCCCAGGTGCCTTCGGTGTCATGGATGACGATGTACCGGATGCTCTGCGAGGCGGGGCGGTCGCCCAGGTCGTGGTTGCCGTAGTCGTTGTCCCCGAACTCCTCGTACGGCGCCGGGATCCACTGGCAGGACACCGACTTCGGGCACTCCGTACCGCCCGCGGAGACGGTGCGCAGGCCGGACTTCTCCAGCTGCGCGGTGTCGGGGGCGAGATCCGGCTGGGCGGTCAGCACGACGTGCTGCCCGGCGTCCGTCGTCCGCTGCTCGCCGGTACGCATCACCTCGTACACGTCGTTCGCGTAGGCCGCCGCCGTCCCGGTGTCCTCCGCGCCCGAGAACCGGGCCACCGCCCCGTACCACTGAGCCGGGTCCGCGCTGAGCGGCTCACCCAGCTCCCGCTGCTCGGCGGCCAGCAGCGCGGCACCGCCCGCCACATTGGCGGCCGGGTCCGTACGGAGCCGTTCGGCGCTCAGCCCGGTCAGGCCGGCCGCCCTCGGCAACGTCTTGAGCCGGGGCGGGAGTTCGGAGTTCTCCGGCACCTTGGTGTCCGGGTGCAGGGCGGCGCGGGCCGTGTCCCCGCGGGCGTCCCCCGTGCCGTCGCTGTGGCGCGCGGTGCGGGCGATCGCCGTACGGGCATCGGTGAGGTGCATCGGGCCGTAACCGCCGGACACGCTCGGCGCGCCCCCGTGCGCGTCCCACCGGGACTGCAGATACGACACGCCCAGCAGCACGCTCTGCGGCACGTGGTACTCGGCGGACGCCGAGGCGAACGCCTGTTGCAGCCGGTCCTCGGCGGGCCTGGCGTCGGACGGGGCCGCCCCGAGCAGCGGCAGCAGCAGGGCCGCAGCGGCGAGGGCGCCGGCAGTTCTGCGGGCGCGTCTGTGGCCGGGTGCGGACGTGGGGTCGGTGGCAGATCCTCGCAATGCAGCCTCCTGGGACGGACGAGCGTGGCGGGGCGTGCAGGGCCGAGCGGTGGGTCAGTGGTACCCGCTGGCCGACGATCCGTCAATCATGCCCAGAAGCAGGAGATTTCCCATGTCAACACGAGCGTGGAGGAGTTTCCCCGGCGGCGGTGTGCGGGCCTGCGGGGCGTCAGTGGCTTACACCAATGGCCCTGCGCGCAGGCTTTTCCGGAAGGTCTGCCGCGTAGGTGCGCACATACGAAGGTCCGCGGTACGCCGCTGTCCTGGGCGCACCGCGGACCTTCGTCCCCGTCAGCGAGTGCCGACCGCCGCGCGTACGGCCCGACGGGCCAGCTGGCAGTCGTCGTGCAGCCGCCTGAGCAGCAGCCGCTGTTCCTCGCCGGACGGCGCAGCACCCGGGTGGGCCACTCCCGGTGCCGCCGGGGTCGTGTCGTGCATCGAACGCTGCACGGCTGTTTCGTAGGTACGGATCTCACGGGTCAGTACGAGCATCAGGTTCACCAGGAACGCATCCCGTGAGGCCGGGCCCGCCGACTGCGCGATCTGGCTGATCTGACGGCGGGCCACCGGTGCGTCGCCGAGCACCGACCACAGCGTGGCCAGGTCGTAGCCCGGCAGGTACCAGCCCGCGTGCTCCCAGTCCACCAGCACTGGACCGGCCGGTGAGAGCAGGATGTTCGAGAGCAGCGCGTCTCCGTGGCAGAACTGGCCCATGCCCTGCCGGCCCGCCGAGTGCGCGATGCCGTGCAGCAGCTTCTGCAGGTCGCCCATGTCGCGGTCGGTGAGCAGGCCCAGTTCGTGGTAGCGGGAGATACGGGTCGCGTAGTCGAGCGGGGCGTCGAAGGTGCCCGCCGGTGGCCGCCACGCGTTCAGCCGGCAGATCGCGCCGAGGGCCGCCCTGATGTCCGCACGGGGCGGGGCCTCGATCGGGTGCCGCTGCAGTGCCGCGACCCGCCCCGGCATCCGCTCGATGACCAGTGTGCAGTTGTCCGGGTCCGCCGCGATCAGTCTCGGCACCCGCACCGGCGGGCGGTGCCGGACGAACGAGCGGTATGCCGCTATTTCATGGCGGATCCGCTCGGCCCAGGCTGGGGAGTGGTCCAGTAAACACTTGGCGACGGCCGTGCTGCGCCCCGTCGTACCGACCAGGAGCACGGACCGGCCGCTGCGGCGCAGCACCTGCACCGGAGCGAACTCGGGACAGATCCGGTGCACCGAGGCGATCGCCGTCCGCAGCTGGGCGCCCTGGGGGCCGGACAAGTCGAGTCTCCCGCTGAGCGGTTGGGTGCCGAGACCCGGCACGCGCCGCGTCCGGGCCGCGCCGAGCGCGGGGGCCGCCGGACGCGCGGCGGGATCGAGGTAGGGGCCGCTGCCCGCCGGGCGGGAATGCAGCGACCGGGGCGGGGCGGACACGGAGGACGATGCTGCGTACATGGGCGAAACAGATCCCTTCGTGTGCCTGCGACGACAATGCGCTCCCCGGCCCGGCGCCCCGGGTGCACCCTGGGGAATGCATCCCTTGTTCCAGAAGGCGACCGGGTCGGGGTGGCGCTTTCCTACCTGACACCCGATGCCCAGTGGCACACCATCTGGCGAACCCTGGCGAACCCTGGCGAATAGTCGCCCGGCAACTTGCACCGGGCTACTGTCAACTCAGCCGAGAACCTGGGGGCTTGACGTGAGCGGACAACCCAACACCCGCCTTGCGGACCTGTTCGGCCTGGCCGGCTGGTCCAAGGGTGAACTCGCGAGGCTGGTCAACCGGCAGGCGGCGGCCATGGGCCACCCCCAGCTGTCGACCGACACCTCCCGCGTGCGGCGTTGGATCGACATGGGAGAGATCCCGCGCGATCCGGTGCCGAGGGTGCTGGCGGCTCTGTTCACCGAGCGACTCGGCCGTGTCGTGACCATCGAGGACCTCGGTCTGGTCCGGCACGGGCGTGCGGGGAAACGGCAGGACGCCGGGACTGTGGAACATCCCGACGGTGTGCCGTGGGCGCCCGAGCGGACCGCGGCGGTCCTCACCGAATTCACGGGAATGGACCTCATGCTCAACCGACGCGGCTTGGTGGGCGCGGGTGTCGCGCTCACCGCAGGATCCGCACTCAGCAGCGCCATGCACGACTGGCTGCACACCGATCCGACCCTCTCCGCCGACGCTCCCGACTTCGACAATCCCCTGCACGCGGACCCAGCCGGGTTCGACCGCTACGAGGCCGCTCCCATCGGGTCGCAGGAGATCGAGGAACTGGAGCGCTCGGTCGAGGTGTTCCGGGCCTGGGACGCCGCCCGCGGCGGCGGGCTGCAGCGCAAGGCAGTCGTGGGCCAGCTCAACGAGGTGGGCGGCATGCTCGCCTACCGTCACCCCGACCATCTCCAGCGACGCCTGTGGGGGGTCGCCGCCAATCTCGCCGTCCTCGCGGGCTGGATGTCGCACGACGTCGGCCTGGAGCCCACGGCCCAGAAGTACTTCGTCATCGCCGCCCATGCCGCAAGAGAGGGCGGCGACCGGCCCCGCGCCGGAGAGGCACTCTCCCGGGCGGCACGCCAGATGGTGCACCTGGGCCGGCCCGACGACGCACTGGACCTGATGAAGCTCGCCCAGTCCGGCTCCGGCGACGAGGTGCTGCCGCGCACCCGGGCGATGCTGTACACCATCGAGGCCTGGGCACAGGCATCGATGGGCAAGGGCCAGGCGATGCGCCGCACCCTCGGCCGGGCGGAGGACCTCTTCGTCTCCGACCGGGGCGATGTGCCGCCGCCGAGCTGGATGCAGATGTTCAAGGAGGAGGACCTGTACGGCATGCAGGCCCTGGCCTACCGCACCCTGGCCGAGCACGAGCCGGGAGCGGCCGTGCACGCCCAGCACTACGCGGAGAAGGCACTGGCCCTCAGGGTCGACGGACGGCAGCGGTCGAAGATCTTCGACTTCCTGTCCATGGCCTCGGCCTGCTTCATCGCCGACGACCCCGAACAGGCCGACCGCTATGCACGCCTCGCTCTGATGTCGATGGGTTCCAACTCCTCCCACCGCACCTGGGACCGGCTGCGCCAGATGTACCGGCTCACCGCCGAGTACTCCAGCTACCCGAAGATCCACGAGCTGCGGGAGGAGATCAAACTCGCGTTGCCCAGGACGGCGAAGGGCGGCAACAGCGCACGGGCATAGGGGGCCTGTGCAGCTGTCGCTGCTTCATCTCACCGGGGCACCCGGGCGGTTCACCTCACCTTGGCGGCGAGCAGGCACGCGTCGTTCTCGCGGTCGGCCTCGCCGTACTCCTCCACGACCATCCGTACGCAGTCCTGCGCGGTCTCTGCCTCGGCCAAGCGGGGGGCCAGGTCGAGGAGTTGGTCCACGGCCACGGTGTCCGTACTCCCGCGCCCGGGCACCAGCCCGTCGGTGTGCAGCAGGAGCAGATCGCCCGGCTCAAGGGTCTCTTCCGCCTGCTGGTAGGAGGCCTGCGAGGTCGCGCCGAGCAGGACGCCGTTCGGTGCATGCAGCCTGCGCCCCGTCCCGTTGCGGAACAGCAGTGGGGCGGGGTGTGCTGCCTGTGACCAGGCCAGCGTGCGGGTCTCGGGTCGGTAGCGGCAGCAGACGGCGGTGCCGAGGGCGGGTTGCACGGTGGCGTCGAGTAACTGGTTCAGCCAGGCCATCAGTTGCCCGGGCTCGGTGCCGGCCATCGCCATGCCGCGCACGGCGCCCAGCAGCGTCGCCATGCCCGAGGCGACGGCCACGCCGTGCCCGGTCAGGTCACCCACGCTCAGCAGGGTCTGGCCGTCGGGCAGTTCGAGCGCGTCGTACCAGTCGCCGCCGATCAGGGCACTGGTCGAGGACGGCAGATGGTGCGCCGCCAGGTCCAGGGTCTCGGGCCGTTGCTGCGGGAGCCGCAGGGAGCCGCGCCAGGGCGGCAGCACGGCCTCCTGCAACTCGACCGCGAGCCGGTGCTCGGTCTGCGCGCGGTGCTGGTGGCGCTGCAGCGAGTCACGGGTCTCGCTCACCACCTTCTGGCTGCGGCGCAGTTCGCTGACGTCCCGCAGTACGGCCCACATCGAGGCGGTGCTGCCGTCAGTGTCGAGCACGGGCTCGCCCATCATGTGCACCGTGCGCACCTCGTCGTCCGGGCGCACGATGCGGAACTCGCCGTCGATGGGCTTGGCGTCGACGAGGCAGTCCGTGACCATGGCGGTCAGCTTGGCGCGGTCCTCGTCCAGCACGAGGGAGGGCAGTTCGTCGAGGGTGAGTGCGGGGGTGGCGGGGTCGCGGCCCAGGATCTGGTAGAGCTCGCCGGACCAGGTCGCCTCGTCCGTCAGCAGGTTCCACTCGGCGCTGCCGACCCGGCTGAGCAGCGAGTCGTGCCGGGGCGCGGAGGGAACGGGTGGCGGCCCGTCCCGCAGCTGCCCCAAGTGGGTGTCGAGGTCGCTGAGTTGGTGCAGTGCCAGATCGCACAGAGCGCGCTGCCACCGCTCCTGCGGGTCCGAGCCGTCGCCGCGGGCGTCCTGCCGTACGGCGTCCACATCGCCCTTGAGCCGTCGCGTCTGCGATATCAGCGCCTCGACCGAGCCGCGTCCTGGCGGCTGGGCGGCTGGGTGATCCGCAGAGAGGTGGGACGGCATGACGCACTCCGATGCGGGGACGGTTCGACCGGGGCAGGCGGCTTGAAGGACCGTTACGACTGTGGCACAGCCCGCGACGCGCCGTAAGGGATTTGGCAACACACGATACGGTGGTGCTTCTGGCATATGCCACAGTCTTCACGGAGTGGTCGTGCGGTGCGAACGGCGTACGTCGCAGGCTGGTCAAGTCGTAGGCAGCGTACGCGATTTGAAGGGTTGTTGTGAATTTCGGATGCGCGTTCAGCCGTGCGTTCGACGCCCACTTGTTCTAAGCCACGTCGAGTGACGCACGTCACATAAATTCGCAAGCGCTTCGACGTAATGCAAACGCCTCCTGCGGGGTCGTACAAGCACACCGGTAATCCGGCCGACCTCCGACCGCAGTGGAGACCGACCATGGAACTCACCCTCGAGCAGCCCGCCCGCGGCCTTCTCATCACCGCCGACGAGCGGGAGCTCGCGGTTCCCGCCACGCTGCGCTATGCCGCCACGGACCCGCTGGCCGTGCACCTCGACTTCCCGCCCGAGGTCTCCCTGGACGGCACAGGAGTGACCTGGACCTTCGGCCGCGCCCTGCTGCAGGAGGGTCTGCGCCGTCCCGCCGGGCACGGCGACGTGCACATCTGGCCGTGCGGACAGGTCCGTACCGTGATGGAGCTGCACTCTCCCTGCGGCCTGGCCCTGCTCCAGTTCGACACCGCGGCCCTGCGCCGGTTCCTGCTGCGCAGCTATGCCGTGGTGGCGGCCGGGCAGGAGGACGTCGGCGCGGCCGTCGAGGAGGGGCTGAACTCGCTGTTCGGCAGTGTCTGAGGTGCCGGTTCGCGGGCCGTCAGCGCAGTGCGGCCTCGCCCGCGCGGACGGCACGCAGGGCGCGCTCGACGCTCTGCTCGTTCTCGCCCACCGGGGCCACGTAGTCGAGGACGCCGCGGGCGGCCTCCTCCCCGAGCGTGCGGGTGATGACCCAGGTGGCGAGATACTGCGAGGCCAGACAGCCGCCCGCCGTGGCGATGTTCCCCTCGGCATGGAACGGCGCGTCCAGCACGGAGACGCCGCAGGCCTCGACGAACGGCCGGCTCGTCCTGTCCGTGCAGGCGGGCATGGAATGCAGCAGCCCGAGCCGGGCGAGCACCAGGGCGCCCGAGCACTGGGCACCGATCAACTGCCGTGCGGGGTCGAGCGGCAGCCGGGAGATCAGCCGGTCGTCGGCGACCACGTCCCGGGTCTTCACCCCGCTGCCGATCAGCACGACATCGGCCTCGGTCACGAACTCCATGGGGCGCTGCCCGGTCACCTCGACGCCGTTCATGGAGACGACCACGGGCTCGGGCGTCGTGATGAAGGCCTCCAGACCGTCCTTCCGGCACCGGTTGATCAGCGCGGAGGCGATGAAACTGTCCAGCTCGTTGAATCCGTCGAAGGTGACCACGGCGACCTGCATGAACATCTCCTCGAGGCACGGCACCAGGAGACAGCAGTCTGCCAGCGGTGTCGTGCCCGGGTCGCGGGCCAATCGGCGAGCGGTGGCCCGCGCCGAGGGGGCGGGGCTCAGTAGCGCAGGATTCCCGCGATCCCGTGGGCGTCGCCCAGCATCCCGTCCGGGACGAAGCGGACGTCCGCACCCGTCTCCAGGCACTGTTCGACGATCTCGTCCACAATGTCCTCGCGGGAGTCCAGGTCGCCGCTCTCGGCCGGGATCAGATGGCCGCCGAGGACGTCGCGCACCGTCACGCGGTAGTTCTCCTCGACCGCGAGCAGCCGTACGCGGCCCTCGCGGGCGCTCTGCCAGACCTCGTCGACACCGGCGGCGAACGCCTTGCGGCCGCGGGCGGCTTCGAGCTCCCGGGCCACGGCCTCGGTGCTTTTCCGTGCCTCGGCGGCGACCTTCGGCCGTACCGCCTGCCATACGGCGTCGGGTGTGCCGTGTGCGAGACCGCCGTGCGGCACGTGCACCGCCTCCTTGGTGACGCTGCCGACCTCGTCCATCGCGGACAGGGCCGCCTGCTCACCCGTGACGTAGAGCGGCCGCGGCTGCTCGCGCAGGACCATGCCCATCGCGGCGTCGGCCTCGCGCAGGAAGTGGCGGGTGTCCTCGTCGCGGAAGGTGCTCGGCATGTCGCCGATGCGCTCCTGCCGCTCGGCGTCGAAGTTCACCGGGCGTCTGGTCATGGGGAATCCGCCGGTTCGGTCCTCCGTGACGCGGTCGGTGCCGCCGCTCCACAGGGTGACTCGGTCGGAGGAGACCGACAGGACCCAGAACGGCCGTTCGGCCGCCTGCGCGGAGACGAGGTTGCGGGTCAGGAAGGTGTCCGAGAGCACCACGCGCTCCGGCACCGTACGGGCGAGCGACCACACCTGGTGCTCACCCGGGGCGGCGAAGATCACCAGGCCGTCCTCGGCATGCGCCAGATCCACCTCCTGAAGGGCCTGGTCGAGCTGACGGACCACTTCGGAGCGCCGTTCGCGGGTCACCGCGGGATCGGACTCCAGCTGCTTCTTGGCCTCGGCCACCACATTGCGCAGCCGGACCGGATCCTGGGCGTTTTCGGGCTCCCGGCGGTGTGTGGGCGTCAGCACCGACACGGCCGGATAGGCGCGCGGGCGCCGGAGCTCGGAGAGGGTTGAGGGACTCAGGTCGTGCTCCATACCAAGCACGATAGGGCTGTTTCCCCCAAAGGGCATTAGGGGCGGCGGTGCTGGGCAATCAGAACAATTCCGGCTTCCGGCCTACCGCTGCTCGCCGTTCGGCTCGATCGCCGCGATGTTCCCCTGCGCCACGGCGCACAGGGTCTGCGCCCCGGTGGCGTCGACCGTGATCAGGTCGCAGCGGGTGACGACGCGGGTGCGGCCGGCCCGCACCACGTGACCGTGGGCGCGCAGGATCTCGCCGATGGCGGGGCGCAGGTAGTCGATGGTGAACCCGGACGTGATCAGCCCCGCCCCCGCAACGGTGCCCGCGGCGAGGGTCAGCGTGTTGTCGGCCGCGTAGGAGAGCACCCCGCCGTGCACGAAGCCGTACTGCTGGAGGAGCTCCTCCCGGACGTCCAGTTCGAGGGTGGCCTCGCCGTCCCCGAACTCCGTCACCCGGGCGCCCAGCAGCCTGCTGAAAGGCTGCTGGGCGAGGATCTTGCGGGCCAGGTCCAGATCCATCGTCCTGCTCACCTCTCCAGCTCACTTCACTAGTGAAGTGAGGGTGGCGCGGGCATGTGCCGTCTGTCAAGATCGGCCCATGTCCGAGCCTGATCAGCGTCTTTACTTCCTGCTGCAGCGGGCGGCGCACCAGCTGCGCACGACGGTCGACCGCCGCTGTCTGGCCGCCGCCGGCGTCACCACCGCCCAGCTCGGCGCGCTGTTCGCGGTGCAGGACCAGCCCGGGCTCACCCAGCAGGAGTTGGCCCGCATCCTCGGTCTGCGGGAATCCGCCGTCACCGCCCTCGTCGGACGGCTCACCGCGGCGGCCCTCCTGCTCAAGCAGCAGCATCTCCATGAACACCGGGCCGTGAGGCTGGAGTTGACCGAGGCGGGCATCGCCGCCCTGCGCGCCGCACAGCCGGAGGTCGACCGCCTGAACGCGGAACTGCGGGCGCTGCTCGGCGAGGACGGGTTCGTACGGACGGCGGGGGCGCTGCAGCAGCTCGCATCCTGGGAGAGCTGACACCTCAGGTGGCCGGGGTCTCGTCGCCCTCCGGACCGCACGAGCTGCCGGTTGGCGGCAGGCTGCCGTAGAGCAGGAAGTCGTCGACCTTGCCCTGCACGCACTTGGAGGACGCGTAACCGGTGTGGCCCTCGCCCTTGTTGTCGAGGACCACGGCCGAGGGGCCCAGCCGCTTCGCCGTCTCCACGGTCCAGCGGTACGGCGTCGCCGGATCGCCGCGGGTGCCGACGAGCAGCATCTTCGGGGTGTGGACGTCGTGCACACGGTCGCGGATGAAGTCGGTGCCCCTGGGACGGCCGTAGCACATCAGCAGCTCGGTGAGACGGTAGCGGCCGAAGACCGGGGAGGCCTGCTCGTACTCGGCGCGCAGCCGGCCGAGGTCCTTGACGATCCGGTCGACGCCGGGGCGATCGGGATCGTCCGCGCAGTTGATCGCCATGAGCGCCGCCGGAAGATTGTCGAGCGGGACCTCGTTCTCGTCGACCAGGCCGCCCCCGGCGTGCTGCCGGAAGGGAAGCGCGGCCCCGCCGGACGAGAAGCCCAGCACCCCGCGCGCGTCGCCGTCCTCGACCAGCTCGGCGATCGCGCGCTCCAGCGACGGCCACAGGTCCTTGCTGTAGAGCGCCTGGCTGATCGCCCCCACGAGATCCTGCCCGGTGAATTCCTGGCCGAAGTCCGTCGGCAACGGGTCCTTGTCGAGGGAGTCGACGAGATGCACGACCTGCTCACGGGCGTCTCGCGGTTCTTGGCCGAAGGGACAGGCGATGTCCTTGGTGCACCAGGTGATGAAGTCGTCCAGGGCCGTCTGCTGTCCCTCGGCGCCCGCGACTCCCTGTTCGGACATCGGTTCGGTCAGCGTGTCCACTCCGTCGAGGACCAACCGCCCGACCTTCTTGGGGAATTCGGCCGCGTACACGGCGCCGAGCCGGGTCCCGTAGGAGAAGCCGAGGTAGTTGAGCTTCTTGTCGCCGAGCGCCGCACGCATCACGTCCAGGTCGCGAGCGGCGTTCACCGTGCCTATGTGGGGGAGTACGGGACCCGAGTGTTTCGCGCACTCGGCGGCCGCCTCCTTCAACTGCCGCAGCACGGCCCGCGGATCGTTGCTCTCCGCGATCCCGTCGGCCGCGGCCGAGGCCTCCTCGGAGCCGTCTCCGCAGCTGACCGGCGAGGACCTGCCTACCCCGCGCGGATCGAAGGTCACCACGTCGTAGCCGTTGGTGAGCCTCATGAAGTCCTCGCCGCCGGAGGCGAGTTGGCTGACGCCCCCGGCGCCGGGGCCGCCGAAGTTCAGCAGCACCGAACCCCGCTTCTTGCCCGTCGCCCGGTAGCGGGCGAGGGCCAGGTCGAGCGTGCCGGCCTTCGGGCTGGCGTAGTCGAGGGGGACGGTGACCTTGGCGCACTGGAGATCCTTGGGCATGTCGTCGCCCTGGCACCCGGACCAGGTGAGCTGCTGCCGGTAGAACCGCGACAGGTCGGGCCCGGAGCCGTCCGAGCTCGCCGTGGGCTGCCCTGCGGCCAGCAGGGACAGGCCTACGGCTCCGGTGACGGCGAAGCGTCGGACAGCGGGCCGCGTTGACAGCTTGACCAGCATCAATGCCTCCCGGGGCGCCCGCCGGGGACCGGGGAGAACGGCGCCCTCGATCACGATAAGCGGATGCCGCAGGGCGCGCCTCCGGGCGGGCGGGACCGCGCAGGATGCCTTATCGTGCGCACCTTCCCCGCGCACACGGCGGTTTTGCCGCCCGTTCGACAACCGGGCCGCTCGATGGAGTGAAAGCCCGATAAGCCATAACTCGGATGGTTTCCCTCGCGTTTTATCCGGTGCGGGCCAGTGCCCGCTTCTCCGGCGCGGGTATGTGCCCGCGACCATGTCTGGAAGGCAGGGAACCTATGAGAAGGGTTACCCGAAACGGTGTGATCGCCGTCGCCGCTGCCTCGGGAGCGATGGCCTTGACGGTTCCGGCGTATGCCGGAGCCACGGCGGACGGCGCGTCCGCCGACTCGCCGGGCGTGATCTCCGGTGACACCGTCCAACTGCCGGTGCACGTCCCGGTCAACGTGTGCGGGAACACCGTGAACGTGGTGGGGCTCCTCAACCCGGCCGTGGGCAACAGCTGCAGCAACAAGAGCGCGAGCGGCAGACACGGTGCGGGCGGCACCTCCGCCGGCGGCAGCAGGGCCCACGGCAGCGGAAAGGATTCGCCGGGCGTGATCTCCGGTGACACCGTCCAGCTGCCGGTGCACGTCCCGGTCAACGTCAGCGGGAACACGGCCGACGTGGTCGGCATCGGCAACGCGGCCGACGGCAACACGTCCACGAACACCTCCGGCGGCCACACCCACCACTGCACCAAGCCCGCACCGGCCCGTGCGCATCCGCAGCCCGTGACCGTGCAGCGCGCCGCACCACGGCAGGCGCCGGCCTCCCTCGCCCACACCGGCACCGACCGGACACTGCCCGCCGCCGTGGCGAGCGCCGCCCTGGTGCTGGGCGGAGCCGCCCTCCGCCGCCGCTTCCGCCCACGCTCGGAGCGCTGAGCCCGCCCGCACGGTCAACGGCTCAATCACACCGTGACGCGCCCCGCAAGATCCGCAAGGATGCTGCGGGGCGCGGTCGATCACCGCGCTCCCATGTCCGCCGTACCCCCCACGGAATGGAGCGCGCGCATGACCTCCGCTGCCCTCGAAGACCTCGTCATCACCCAGGCCGGACCCGAGGACTGGCCGGTGATCAGCGGATGGGCCGCGGACGAGGGTTGGAACCCGGGAGCGGCCGACGAAGAGGCTTTCTTCGCGCAGGACCCCGACGGCTTCTTCCTCGGCCGGATCGACGGCGAACCCGTGTCGGCGATCTCCGTGGTCAACTACGGCCCCGACTACGCCTTCCTCGGCTGCTACCTCGTCCGGCCCGACCTGCGCGGCCGTGGCCACGGCCTCACCACCTGGAAGACCGCGCTGGCCCACGCGGGCAGCCGCACCATCGGTCTCGACGGGGTGGTGGCCCAGCAGGACAACTACCGCCGCTCCGGCTTCGAACTCGCGCACCGCACCGTCCGGTTCACCGGAACCGCACCCGCGGCCGAGGCCCCGGCCGGCGTGCACCGTGTGCAGGAGACAGACCTGGCCGACCTCACCGCCTACGACAGCGCCTGCTCCCCGGCGGACCGCCCCCGCTTCCTGGCCCACTGGCTCACCGGCACCGGACACCGCGCCCTCGTCCGCCGCACCGGCGACCGCGTCACCGGCTACGGAGTGATCCGTCCCGGCCACGACTCGCTCCGCATCGGCCCGCTCTTCGCCGACACCCCCGAGGACGCGCAGGCCCTGTTCACCGCCCTGACCGCCGAGGCGGCCGGCAGCGAGGTCGCCGTGGACGTGCCCGAGACCAACGCGCCGGGCATCGCCCTGGCCGAACGGGCAGGGCTCACCCCCTCCTTCGAGACGGCCCGCATGTACACGGGCCCCGTGCGCCCCTACGCCCAGCACCGCGTCTTCGGCGTGACGACACTGGAACTCGGCTAACGCGCCACCGCCGTGAGCAGCACCATGCCCGAGTCCCCGTAGTCCGGCAGGGTCGGGTCGGCGTCGATGCGGCTGACGGACAGGTCGCGGGTCATGGGGGTGAACACCCTGGTCACGATGGACGGGTCCACCGGGCAGCCCGGCCAGCGCGATACCGGCCCTATGCGGTAGGTGGGCATGTTCTCCATGAAGGCGGCCACCAGGTGCCCGCCGGGGACCACGCAGCGGACGAAGGCCCGGCAGAAGTCCGTGAACTCCGCGTAGTCCTCGGTGGCGCCCTCGGCGACGAAGTGCATGGACGCCAGCTCGTACCCGGCGGGCTCCAGCTCCCTGACGTCCGCGTGGACGACGTTGACATGTGCGAGCGCCCCGGCCAGCGTGGCCGGCAGGTCGGGGTTGAGGCGTCGGCACAGCGCGTGGAACGGCAGCCAGCTGGCGTCCGGGCCGCACTGGATCTGGCGCTCCAGGTAGGCGATGTTGCCCGCACCCGCGTCGACGGCCTCGATCCGGCGGCTCGCGGCGGCCGCCAGGATCAGGGGATACAGGTTGGGTCCGGCCCCGAACTCCACCGAGCGCTCGACAGAGCCCGGCGCGAAGCGGCGGTAGAACGCCGAATGGTGGGTGATGACCGCCGCGTCGGAGGGGTGCAGATCGCGGTAGTTCTCCGCGAGGTAGTCCGCCACCGGCCAACGGTCCCAGTCGACATCGTCGTTGTGTGTCTTCATGGCCGTGTCAGACCTTCGCCCTCAGCGGGAACCGCGCGGCCAGCCGGGTCAGGGTGCCGTTCAGCCGCTCGATGTCCTCGTCCGAGTTCAGTGCCGTGATCTGGATCCGGAAGCCCACCCGGTCCCGCGGCACAAGCGGGTAGGCCGCGAGCGTCACGTAGATGCCCTCCTCCCACAGGAACGCCCCGACCGCGTCGAGGTCGTCCGCGTTCGCCAGCGGGATCTCGATGATCGGCAGCCGGTCCTTGTTCAGCGTCCTGACGTCCAGTCCGTCGAGGTGATCCAGCACCCGTGCGGACCTGCGGTACAGCTCGGCGCGCAGCACGTCCCCGCGGCGCTCGTTGACCTCCAGTCCGGCCAGGGCCGTGGCCAGGGAGGCCGTCGGCGAGGGCCCCGAGTACAGATAGGGTCCCGCGGCCGTCTTCAGCCGGTTCTTCAGCTCGGTGGGCAGGGCGAGGAAGGCGAGCAGCGACGAGTACGCCTTCGAGAAACCGGCGACCAGGACGATCCCGTCGTACGACTCGCCGGTGTGCTGTACCACGCCGTTGCCGCGCGAGCCGTAGGGGGACAGCTCCTCAGGGCCGCGCTCCCCGAGCACCCCGAAGCCGTGCGCGTCGTCCACGTAGAGCGTCGCACCCCCGGCGCGGCAGACCGCGGCCAGCGTGGGCAGGTCGGGAACGTTGCCGGTCATGCTGTTCACGCCGTCCAGGCACACCAGCCGCGGCAGGCCCGCGGGCACCGAGGCCAGCAGGGTCTCCAGTTCGTCGGGGCGCTCCGCGTGGAAGCGGTGCAGGGTGGCGCCCTGGCCGCGGGCCACCACGCAGCCGTCGTACACCGTCCGGTGCGCCGTCGCCTCCACGAACACATGGCCGCCCTCGGCCAGCACCGGGATCGCCGAGGCGTGGATCAGGGTCAGCGTCGGCAGCAGCAGTGTGTCCGGCGCGCCCAGCAGGTCCGCTAGCCGTGCCTCGATCTCCGGGTACAGGCGCGGGCTGCCCAGCAGTCGCGACCAGCTGGGGTGCGTGCCCCAGCGCCGCAGGGCGGGCTCCACGGAGGCGATGATCTCCGGGTCCCAGTCGAAGCCGAGGTAGTTGCAGGACGCGAAGTCGACCAGCCAGTGGCCACGGCTGCGGATGTGCCGGCCGCGCACCTCGTCCAGCACCGCGTCGCTCATCGGGCTGGTGCGCCGCAGGTGTTCGAGGTCCGCCCACAGTGCCGCCCGGCGCTCCCGGGACGGTGGCCGTGCCGCGGGTACGGCCACCGTCTTGGTGGCGCCGTTGCCGGGCGCGTAGCAGCGGCCCTCGTTCTCCCGCAGCACGCGCTCGCTCTGCTCCACCGTCATCGGCTTGGCGAACAGATAGCCCTGCCCGAATCGGCACCCCATGCCGGCCAGCAGGTCGCGCTGCGCCGGGTCCTCGATGCCCTCGGCGATCACCTGCAGGTCCAGGGTGTCGGCGATCCGCACGATGCCCTCGACGAGCGCGACCTGCTGCGCGTCGCGCGCGATGTCGTCGATGAACGTCTTGTCGATCTTCAGCGCGTCGATGGGGAAGTCCCGCAGATAGCGCAGCGAGGAGAAGCCCGTCCCGAAGTCGTCGATCGCGATGTGCACGCCCAGTTCCTTCAGGGAGCGCAGCACCGACTGGATCTGGGTGTCGCGGCGCAGCAGCACCGTCTCGGTCAGTTCCAGCTGCAGCGAACCGGGGGCCAGGCCCGGTGTGCGGAGCGCCCGGCCGACCTGGTCCAAAAAGCCCACGTCCCGGAACTGGCGGGCGGACACGTTCACGCTGACGTACGGCGGGCTTGCGGGGCCGGCCAGCTGCTGCAGTCCCACGATGTCGCTGACCGCGTTCTCCAGGACCCACGCCCCCAGCACCCCGATGTGCCCGGTCTCCTCGGCCAGCGAGATGAACTGTTCGGGTGTGACGGGCCGGTGCGGTGCCTTCGGCCAGCGCACCAGGGCCTCGAAGCCGACGACCTCGCCCGCGCAGATGTCCACGACCGGCTGGTAGCGCAGGGCGAACTCGTGGCCGGCGACCGCCTGGGCGAGCCGGCTCTGCAGGTCGTGCCGCTCGACCATGCGGGTGTGCAGCAGCGGCTGGAAGCGCCGCCACTGCCGCTTGCCGGCCGACTTGGCCGCATACAGCGCGAGGTCGGCGTGGCTGAGCAGCTCCTCCGCGTCCGTGCTGTCGCGGGCCGTGGCCACCCCCACGCTGGCGGAGACCGTCACCGACTCGTCGGCGAGGGCGAACGGCCTGGTCAGCGTCTGGATCACCTGGGCCGCCAGCAGCTCCGCGTCCAGCGGTTCACGGGCGTCCTCCATCAGGACGGCGAATTCGTCGCCGCCCAGCCGGGCCGCGGTGTCGGTGCGCCGCAGTGTCTTGGAGAGCCGGTCGCCGACGGCGATCAGCAGGTGGTCGCCGGCCGAGTGCCCGAGCGTGTCGTTGACCTGCTTGAAGTCGTCCAGGTCGATGAAGAGCAGACAGGTCATGGACGACTCGCGGCGGCCGCGCAGCAGGGCGCGTTCGATCCGTTCGAGCAGCAGGGTGCGGTTGGGCAGGCCGGTCAGCGAGTCGTGGAAGGCCCGCTGGGTCAGCTCGTGGGCCAGCCGGCGTTGCTCGGTCACATCGCGCAGGGTGACGACGAGCCCGGCCACGGTCTGCTCGTCCCGGAAGTCGCTGCACCGCACCTCCACCTCGACGCGGCCCGCCCGGTGGCGCACCCACCAGTGGTCGTGGGTGGCCCGCGGACCGGTTTCCCGCACAGCCGTCAGCTCACGCGCCGCACGGTGCCGGTCCCGCGGGTCGACGAGGTCGGGCAGCGATTCGCCGACCACGTCGCTGGTGCCGAAGACGGTCGCCGCGGAGGGGCTGGCGTACCGGATGGTGTTGTCGTCCTCGACGATGAGGATGACGTCAGAGGTGTTGCGCACCAGAGTGCGGAAGTAGGCCTCGCTCTCCCTGCGGACGATCTCCTGGCGCAGGGCGATCCGCTCCATGGCCAGCCCCGCGTGGGAGGCCAGGATCTCCATCGAGCCCCGCGTCTCGGCGAGCGTCTCGGCCGGCCCGGCGACCAGCAGGACGCCCGGGACGTCTCCGTACGGGCGGTCGGGCGGGATCATCAGGCAGACCAGGACGGTTGCCGCTTCGTCCAGCTCGGCACCGGTGTCCGTACCCAGGTCGCGGGCGTGGACGATCTGCGCGTGATGCGGCGCCAGATCCGGCGCGCGTTCGGCGGGCAGCAGCAGGGTCCGGTGGCCGACCATGGTGCCCAGGAGCCGGTCGACCGCGGCCTCGCAGGACCGTGCGACCTCCTGCTGCCGGACCGCCGACACCAGCGAGGCGGCCGCCCTGCGCAGCGTCAGTTCACGCGTCACCGCCCTGCGGTGGGCCACCACCATCCCCGCCAGCCGCAGGATCACCAGCAGGAAGAGCACACCGGAGAACGCGGCGATCACGGCCGCGTCGTGCGCCGAGCGCGTCAGCCCTTCGTACAGCAGGATTCCCGGCGCGATGAGCGTGACCACGGCCAGCATCACCAGCCGTCGCGGCGGCGGCAGCAGGGATCCCTGCTGGGGCAGGGCGGCGGTCAGCTGCACCATGTCCGGGTGCAGCGCGGCCTGGCCCCAGGCGGTGTAGAAGACGATCCAGCCCGAGTCCAGCACCGTGCCCGTCTGCCAGCTCTCGTTGAGCTGCAGGATCCCGTAGGCGATGTCGAAGCCGAGCAGTGTCACCGTCCCGACGACCAGGTACTGCACCGACCGGTTGTGCCGGTCGACCGGATTCGGCGTCAGCAGCCTTGCCAGCAGGGCCAGGACCAGGACGTCACCGAGCGGGTAGGCGATGCTGATGGCCCGCTGCTGCCAGGTCAGCCCCTGCACGGTGGCGAGCGGCTGCACCAGGTACACCCACACGGGCAGCGCCAGACCCGCGGTGATGATCAGCGCGTCGAGCAGGCTCGGCAGGTCGTGGCCCGCCCAGCGGTATCGGACCAGGCCGGACAGACCGATGGCGAAGAGCGGATAGGTGGTGAGGTACGAGGCGTCCGCGGGGGAGGGGAACGGGTTGGAGGCGTGGAAGTACTCCTCCACGACGTTGTAGTAGGTGTCGCCCGCGATGAAGGTGAGCAGGGCGCCGGCGAGCACCCACCAGGGCCAGCGGTGTGCGGGCCGGTTGACCTTGCTGCCGACGAGCACGGCGGCGGTGCCCGAGAGGCCGATGACGGCCCACACGGGGGCGCGCGCAGCGGGCACCGTCAGGTAGACGGCCGTGGCGGCGGCCACCAGCGCTATATGTGCGGCCATCAGCCGCTTTGCCGGCAGCAAGGGCAAGCGCCTCCCCCCGTTGGAGGAGACCGGGCCGTCCACCTGGTCTGGTCGTCCTGGCTTTCTAGATCGTAGGCACTGCCGCCGGACGAGTGCATCTCGGGAGGAGGGGGACGCGACCGCCGGGCGCGTCGGCGTGCTCCCAACGGCCAGGCGGACGCTTGCTGCAACGACGGCAGGGACACGGTCCGCTCCTGGCTGTGATCCTCGCCGAGCACCGAGCCGTCACCACCGTGGCGTGCGGGCCTCGGCGCTTCGTCTCATCGGGAAGGCGTGCCGAAGGGCGAGCGCCACGGTGACGAGGGCCGCCGTGATCAGGGGGGAGTGCGGAACAGGGCAGCGCCCCGGGCCCCGTTTTTCCAGGGCCACGCCACCGAGCGTACCTGGCGGCAGTACGGCCGCAGGGGAGCCCTTAAACCTGTTGCCGCAGCCGCCCCTGGATGCTGGAGTGAGCACATGGATCATGCCGGGGTGCTCGCCCTCTTCGACCGTGACATGCGCGAAGGCGCCCGGCCCGACGGCCCCGACGCGCGGGTCGAGCGGGTGGGCAGCGTGGTCCGCCAGGTCTCCTCGGCCCACGGCTGGAACGGTGTCATCTGGTCCGGCCTCGACGAGACGGGCGCCGACGCGGCGATCGCCGAGCAGGTCGCGTACTTCTCCGGCCTTGGCCGCGAGTTCGAGTGGAAGCTGTACGGGCACGACCGGCCGGCGGATCTGGGACAGCGGCTCAGGGCCGCCGGATTCGAGCCCGAGCCCGAGGAGACGCTGATGATCGCCGAGGTGGCGGGCCTGGACCTCGACGCCGGGCCGCCCGAGGGCATCCGTCTGCTGCCGGTCACCGACGCGGCGGGCGTCGACCTGGTGGCGGACGTGCACGAGAAGGCCTTCGGCACCGACGGCTCCCGACTGCGCCACCAGCTGCTTGCCCGGCTCACCGGGGAGCCGGAGACGATCGTCGCCACCGTCGCCCTCGCCGGCGAGGAGCCGGTGAGTGCGGCTCGGATGGAGTTCGTGCCCGGTACGCGGTTCGCCGGCCTGTGGGGCGGCGGCACCGTCGAGGCCTGGCGCGGCCGCGGCATCTACCGCGCCCTGGTGGCCCACCGGGCCCGCGCCGCCGCCCAGCGCGGCTACCGCTACCTCCAGGTGGACGCCTCCAGCCAGAGCCGGCCCATCCTCGAACGCCTGGGCTTCGAGCCGCTGACCACGACGACGCCGTACATCCACGGGCCGTAGCCGGGGCCGCAACGACCGCGATGTCACATCCGCGGCCGCCCGATCCGTCGCACGGTCATGACGACGAACCAGAAGAACCAGAGCATCCTCCTCGCCGGCGCCAGCGGCGTCCTCGGCGGTCACGTCACCCGTGCCCTGACCGAGGCCGGCCACAAGGTCACCGGCCTCGGCCGGGGACCGGAGAACGGCGTCCGGGCCGACCTCATGGATCGCGACGCGCTGCTGCGCGCCGTCGACGGGCAGCACTTCGACACCGTCATCCACGCCGCGACCGCCCTGCGCAAGGCGCCCATGCGCCACCGCGACATGCATGCCACCGACGCCCTGCGCATCGCCGGTACCGCCCACCTCGTGGAGGCCGCGCAGGTCACCGGTGCCTCCCGCTTCGTGAGCGAGTCGATGGTCTTCGGCTACGGCTACGGGGACTTCGGCGAGCATGTGATCACCGAGGAGGACCCGTTCGGCCCGCGCGGCACCACGCCGGAACTGGAACGGCACGTCGAAGGCATGCGCATCAAGGAGCAACTCACCTTCGAGGCAACCGGTCTGGCGGGCATCTCGCTGCGCTTCGGCCTGTTCTACGGCCCCGGCGGCACCGACGCCATCCTGCCCATGCTGCGCAAGCGGCAGCTGCCCGCCCCCGCCGACCACGGCCGGGTCCTGCCGTGGATCGAACTCACCGACGCGGCACGCGCGGTGGTCGCCGCCGTCGAACACGGCCACCCCGGCCAGGCCTACAACATCACCGACCGCACCCCGCTCGGGTTCCGGGCCCATCTCCTGCACGTGGCCGAGCAGTTCGGCCTGCCCAAGCCGATGACGGTGCCGCTGTGGTTCACCAAGCCGATGTCGTACGCGCACACCATGTTCCTGACCGGCATGCGCGTGTCCTCGGCGAAGGCGGAGCGGGAACTGGGCTGGACGCCCCGATACCCGTCCAGCCGTGAAGGCCTCGCCGCGCTGGCGGCCCGGCGGTGAGTTCCAACCAGGGCCGTTCGGACCCTGTCCAGGGCCGAACGGCCCCGCCTCACGGGCCACTCCGGCTGGAAACCTCTGGAGAGGGGAACAGCCGCCCCGGGGGACAGCCTCCCGATGTGCCCGACTCTCCCGCTGAGGGCGCACGGTCGAGGCGGCAGGCCCGCCGATCGCCGAGGGGAGCCGCGTCGGCGGGCCTGGCTCCGGGCCCGTACGCCTCCCGTGACGCTACCTGGCCGTGGAGAACTAGGAACACACGATTCGGCTACTCCCCGTCGGCCGCCGAGCAGCACCGCTCGCACCCGGGCGAGGCGTGCGACGCTCCCGCCCGGGCTCGAAACGGCCGCTGTGCCACCGCGGTCGTCGGGTCAGCGGCGGGCCCTCGATCGGTCCAGGGCGGCGACGCCGAGTGCGGCGAGGCCGATCTGGATGAGCCACTCGATCCAGTCGATGCCCTTGGTGTCGGCCACGTCGAAGGCATTGGCGATCGCCGATCCGATCAGTGCGGCCACGATGCCCACGAGAATCGTCAGCACGATGCCGATGTGCTGCCGCCCCGGGACGACCAGCCGGCCGAGCACACCGATGACGATGCCGATCACGATGGCACTGATGATGCCTGAGATCTCCATCTCCGCCCCTCTTTGTCAAGGCCCCCGCACTATCCGGATGCCCACTGTCGCGGGGGACAGTCCGTTCCGCTTCAACCACGGGTCAATGCCGGGTCAATCTCCGTCCGCCGGCCCCGGTGACTTCTGTTCAGCCCCACTTCTGCCATGTACGGTTCAACCGATCGGCCGCCCGTCAGTGGTGCGGCCGAATGTCTACGCGCGCAGACGTCGGGTGTCTACGCGCGTAGGTCCGGCCCCGCACCGCCTGCTCCTTCCCCAACCCCACACGGAGGTACGCCGGATGCTCGCACTCACCAGATCCCGCCGAAGACTCACCACCGCCCTGGCCGCGTTCGGCCTGCTCACCGCCGCCGCAGCCGCCCAGGCCACCGTCATCGCCACACCCGCCCACGCGGCCACCACACACCGCATCCTGTTCGACGACGGGCACGCCGAGGAGGCCGGCAACGCCGACTGGATCATCTCCACCAGCAAGCCCGACCCGCTGGGTGAGGACTCGTCCCCGTCCTCGGAGACCGACTGGACGGGCGCCCTGTCCTCGTGGGGCGTGGCCCTGCAGAAGACCGGCGGCTACAGCCTCAAGACCGCCACCGGCGCCCTCACCTACGGCGGCTCGTCGGCCACCGACCTGTCGAACTTCGACACCCTCGTCCTGCCGGAGCCCAACACCCTCTTCAGCACCGCCGAGAAGACGGCGATCATGACCTTCGTCAAGAACGGCGGCGGACTGTTCATGATCTCCGACCACACCGGGGCGGACCGCAACAACGACGGTGAGGACGCGGTCGAGATCCTCAACGACCTGATGACCAACAACAGTGTCGACTCGACCGACCCGTTCGGCTTCTCCATCGACTCGCTGAACATCAGCTCCGACCACCCGGCCGCCATCAGCGACAGCACCAACCCCGTGCTGCACGGCTCCTTCGGCACCGTCACCAAGAGCCTCATCGCCAACGGCACCACCGCCACCCTCAAGCCCTCGGACAACTCCTCCGTCAAGGGCCTGCTCTACCGGACGGGTTATTCAGGCAACACCGGCGCCTTCTTCCTCACCAGCACCTTCGGCAGCGGACGGGTCGCCTTCTGGGGCGACAGCTCGCCGATCGACGACGGCACCGGCCAGTCGGGCAACACCCTCTACGACGGCTGGAACGACTCCAGCGCCACCAACGCCGCCCTCGCCCTCAACGCCACCGCCTGGCTCGCCGGTGACGGCAGCAGCAGTGGGGGCGGTGGCGGCGGCTCCGGCACCTGCACCGCCGCCCAGCTCCTCGGCAACAACGGCTTCGAGTCGGGCAACACCACCTGGAGCGCCTCCAGCGGCGTCATCACCAACTCCAGCGGCGAGTCGGCCCGTACGGGTTCCTACTACGCCTGGCTGGACGGCTACGGCACCGCCACCACCGACACGCTCTCCCAGTCGGTGACCATCCCGTCCGGCTGCACCACCGCCGCCCTGAGTTTCTATCTGCACGTCGACACGGCGGAGACCAGCACCAGCACGGCGTACGACACGCTCAAGGTTCAGGTTCTCAACAGCTCCGGGACCGTGCTGGGAACGCTGGCGACGTATTCGAACCTGAACGCCGCCAGTGGCTACACCCAGCGCAGCTTCAGCCTGGCGAGCTACGCGGGCCAGACCGTCACCCTCAAGTTCACCGGCACCGAGGGCTCCACGCTGCAGACGTCCTTCGTCATCGACGACACGGCGCTCAACGTCAGCTGACGCCCGCGGGGCCCGGCTTCCGCGCCGGGCCCCGCACGGTCATGCGGCCGGGACCGTCCGCTCCGGCGTGTTCCACCCGGAGACCCGCACCTGCGGCACTGACCCGTGCAGATCCGCAGTCCGGTAGGTGGCGGTCAGCGTGACGCTCTCGCCGGGCCAGAGGCCGACCTCGTCGTCCGACCACTCGACGGGCAGCACCGGCTTGCCCTGAGCGTCGACGAGATGGACGTCGGTGAACAGGGCGGGCGTCTTCCCGCTGCCGGTGTTGCGCAGGGTCACGGTCGTGGTCGCCGTCCCGCCCGACACCTCCGTCGACGCCGTCGCCTCCACCGGCACCTGCGCCATGGCACTGAGGCCCTTGAGGTCGGCATAGCTCGTCGTCGGCGTGTAGTACCAGTCGGTGTGGGCCCAGTCGAGGGTGTCCGGCCTGGAGGACAGCCAGTACACGTTCCGGCTGACCTCCCTGCCGGAGGAGTCGTTCAGCGTCAGACGGGCCAGACAGGTGGTCGCCAGCCCGGTCACCGACGTCGGCAGGGTGAGTGCGGTGCTGTGCGCACCGTCCCCGCTCACCTTCACCCCGGTGACGGTCCTGTCGTACTTCTGCGTCCCGTCGGGATTGAAGAGCGTGGCCCGGACGGTGAGCCCGGAGGCGGCCGAGTGCCGGTTGTCGACGGCGACCACCGAGCGGTCGTCGTAGGAGTACTGGACGTGCAGCGGCTCGTTCGCCTTCTTCGCCCCGAAGTAGGCGCCGCCCTGGTCGAGGTAGCGGTCCATCAGCTGCCAGTGCAGTGAGGTCCAGCCGCTGTTGAACATCCAGTACACCACCCCGGTCGACGGCTTCGACGAGTCGGTGGCGTTGCGCTCGTACGCCTCGAACTGGGCGCGGACGTTCTCGTACTGGGCGAGCTGCGCCTTGCGGACGTAGTCGGCCAGGCTCGTCGGCGCGCCGTAGCGGCCGGTGAGGGCGTCGTCGTAGAGCTTGAGGGTGCCGAAGGTCGACGACGGGGAGCGGTGGTACTGCTTGGTGTTCGGGTTCTTCCAGAGGGTGTCGAGTTCGGCCGGGGTCATCATGCGGCGCAGGGTGTCGAGGGTGGGGATGTCGGGGCCCGCGCTGGTCTCGGAGTTGAAGCCGGTGGCGCCGCCCTCGCGTTTGGCGTACCAGTAGTTCGGTGGGATCCAGTCGTAGGGGCCGGTCATCTTCATGCCCGAACTGCCGAGTTGCGGAGAGGAGTTGGCAGAGGCGGCGGCGACCACCGGGACCGCCCAGTCGGCGGCCTTCAGGGCGTCCAGGTAGTTCTTCTCGATCGTCGCGTCGGGTGCGAAGTCGCTGCCGATGAGGAAGGAGATCACGCTCGGGTGGTCGCGCAGCCGGGCGGCCTCGGCGGCCATCGACGCCTGGGCGACCGGGTAGTCCGCGGCGGTCCACTTGTCGCCGGACTCGCTGCCGTTGACCTGGCCCTCCCACTTGTCGCAGCACTCCCAGCCGGGCAGCGTGAGGATGCCGTAGCGGTCGGCGAGGTCGAAGAACTCGTCCGGTTCCAGGTGGCCTTCGAGACGGATGGTGTTCAGGCCGAGGTCGAGGGCGTACTTCAGCCGGTCCTCGACGTACGTCCGGTCCCAGCGCAGGAACTCGTCCGGTGACCAGCCGCCGCCCTTGATCAGCAGCCTGCGGCCGTTGATGCGGTACTGGCGGGCGCCGTCGGAGTTCAGCGGCGCCTGCACATCGCGGATGCCGAAGGTCTGCTGCGCGGTGTCCGAGACGGTGCCGGAGACGGACGCCGTGAGCTTCAGGTCGTAGAGGGGCTGTCCGCCCATGCCTGCCGGCCACCACACCTTCGGCGAGGTCAGGTGGAGGCCGGGCACGTCGGACGGGGCGAAGCCGACGGCTCTCGTCTCGTGCGCCGCCAGCGTGAGGGTCTTCTCGAAGGTGGTCGTGCCGACGGTGCCGGAGACCGTGGTGGTCACAGGCTTCCCCGAGTCGTTGCGGGCCTGCGCCTTCACCGTCAGGTCGGCCGAGGCGAGTGAGGGCACGTCCAGCCTGGTGACCACGTGCGCGTCGCGCAGGGCGATCGGGCCGCCCCGGCGGACGAGGACGTCGCGGACGATGCCCATGTTCTCGTCGGGCGGCGGCTGGAGCCAGTCGATCCAGCCCATGGTCAGGTCCTTGTCCGGGTCGTTTGGCCGGATGCGGAAGGCGACGGTGTTCGTGCCGGATCGGACGAGCGAGGTGATGTCGAGTTCGTGGTGGGTGTAGGCGCCGGTGACGTCCTGCGCCGTGGCGACCTGGTGGCCGTCGACGTAGACGTCAGCCGCCGAGATCACTCCGCTGAGGTCGAGGTAGGTGCGCTCGGAGGTGTCGGCGACCGTGAAGTCCGAGCGGTACCACCAGGGGACCTGGAAGTCGGCCTTGGGGATCTTCTGCTGGTTGGTCGAGTAGAACGGGTCCGCGTACACGCCGTTCGCGAGGAGTGCTGCGAGGACGGTGGAGCGGGGGCCCGTCGGGTACCAGCCGGTGGCCGGGTAGCCGGGGGAGGAGATGTCGGCCGGTGGGTCGGAGACCTTGGCTGTCGACTGGATCGTGTAGCCCGTCAACGCGGTCGCGCTGCCCGGCGCGGCGGAGACGCGGGTGACCCGGTCCGGCGGGGCGGTCCCCCGGTCATGGGGTCCGGCCCAGGCGCTGGTCGTCAGGGAACCCAACAGACCCAGGACTACGGCGGCCGTGGCGAGACGGTGTCTGTTCACGGAGACTCCAGCCCCTTCGTAAAGTTAGGAAACTTTACTAACGGCGGTCACGCTAGGGGCGCCGAACGGACCCTGTCAATGACCGCGGCCCGCGTCCGAGTGGGTCAGGACCCGGCGGAACGGCGCTCGAACACCAGGTCCCGCGCCGTCCCGAGCGCCGTGGCCACCGCACCCAGCAGCACCGCGTCCTCGCCGAGCCGGCTGGGCACGACCTTGGGCCGCAGCGGGGTGAGCGACCTGAGGTGCTCGCGCACGGGGCGCAGCAGCAGGTCCACGCTGTGGCCCACGCCGCCGCCCAGCACGACGAGATCCGGGTCGAGCACGGCAGCGGCCGCCGCCACCGTGTGCGCGATCCGCTCGCCCTCCAGCTGAACCGCCTTGACCGCGGCGTCGTTTCCCTGCCGGGCCGCGTCGAACACCGCCTTCGCGGTCAGCTGCCCGCTCATGCCGAACCGGCGCGCCGCCTCGACCACGGCCACCCCCGACACCGCGTCCTCCAGCCGCTCCGGCTTCTGCTGTCCAGGCCAGGGCAGGAACCCGATCTCCCCGGCCAGCCCGTGCGCCCCCGTGAACAGCCGCCCCTCGCTGACCACGCCCATCCCGAGACCGGTGCCGATCAGGATGTACGCGAACAGCCGGCTGCCCGCGCCGACGCCGTAGGTGTACTCGCCGAGCGCCGCGAGATTGGCGTCGTTGTGCACCTCCAGCGGAACGCCCAGCTCCTCACGCATCCGGTCGAAGAGCCCGGCGCGCCCCCAGCCCGGCAGGTGCATCGCATAGCGCACCCGGCGCTGCTGCTCGTCGTACACGCCCGGCGTGCCCACCACCGCGTGCACCACCTCCTGGGCGGCCACGCCGGAGCCGCCGACCACCTGACGGGCCGTCGCCACCACCAGATCCGCCATCGTGCCCGAGCTGCGGGCCCGGTTGCGTACGTCGGAGCGGGCGACGACGCTGCCGTCCAGGTCGGCGACGGCGACCCGCAGCCAGCTGCGGCCGACGTCGATGCCCAGGGCGTAACCCGCCGCCGGGTCCGGCGCGTACAGCACGGCGGTGCGGCCGCGCTCCGGTGCGAGGGTGCCGACCTCGTGGACCAGCCCGGCCGTCTCCAGTGCGGCCAGAGCGCTGGAGACGGTCGGCTTGGACAGGCCGGTCTCCCGGGCCAGTTGAGCGCGTGAGGCGGCGCCGCCGCTGCGCAGCCGGTCGAGCAGCAACCGCTCGTTGGTGCTGCGCAGCCGTCGGCGGTTCCAGGGCTGTTCCTGCTGGTCTGCGGCGTCACTGGCGGGCATCGCACCATTCTCACGTATGCGCGGGGCCGTCCCATGGAGCCTCTTGACGCATCAAGTTAGGCTCCTTAACTTTATCGGCCAACAGCCTCGCCGGGCGAGCCAAGGCCGGCCAAGGTCAGTCATGGACAGCCCAGCGCCCGGTGCTTCAGGAGTCCTCATGTCCGGTAGTCCGCCACCCAACGGTGGTTTTGTCCGTCGCGTCGGCCTGTTCCAGGCCACCGCCATCAACATGAGCCAGATGTGCGGCATCGGCCCGTTCGTAACGATCCCGCTCATGGTCGCCGCGTTCGGCGGCCCGCAGGCAGTGATCGGCTTCATCGCGGGTGCGCTGCTCGCGCTCGCGGACGGGCTGGTGTGGGCCGAGCTGGGCGCGGCGATGCCCGGCTCCGGCGGGAGTTACGTCTATCTGCGCCAGGCCTTCCAGTACCGCACGGGCCGGCTCATGCCGTTCCTGTTCGTGTGGACGGCGATGCTGTTCATCCCGCTGATCATGTCGACCGGCGTGGTGGGATTCGTCCAGTACCTCGGCTATCTCGCTCCCCACCTCGGGCAGACCTCCGGCGACCTGATCGGCCTCGGCATCATCGCCCTGGTCGTGATCCTGCTGTGGCGGGGCATCGAGCACATCGCCCGGATCACCGCCGTGATGTGGGCCGTCATGATCACCTCGGTGGTGCTGGTCATCCTGGCCGCTGCCACGGACTTCAGCGCGCACCTCGCCTTCACCTACCCCGCGCACGCCTTCGACCTGGGCAGCAACCACTTCTGGCTCGGCTTCGCCGGCGGCCTGACCATCGGCATCTACGACTACCTCGGCTACAACACCACGGCCTACATGGGCGCCGAGATCAAGGACCCCGGCCGCACTCTGCCGCGCTCGATCATCTTCTCCATCCTCGGCATCATGGCGATCTACCTGCTGCTGCAGATCGGCACGCTCGGCGTGATCGACTGGCACCGCATGACCAACCCGGACGACATCGCGTCCACGTCGGTGGCCTCGGCGGTCCTGGAGAAGACCTGGGGCAAGGGTGCGGCGGACACGGTCACCGTCCTCATCCTGATCACAGCCTTCGCCTCGGTCTTCACCGGCCTGCTGGGCGGCTCGAGGGTGCCGTACGACGCCGCCCGCGAACGCGTCTTCTTCCGCCCCTACGCCAAACTGCACCCCAAGCACCGCTTCCCGATGCTGGGCCTGGCGACCATGGGCGTGATCACGGCTGTGGGCTTCCTGATCGGCCGGCACACGGACCTGGCGACACTGATCCAGCTGCTGACGACGGTGATGGTGATCGTGCAGGCGCTGGCCCAGATCGTCGCCCTGAGCGTGCTGCGCAGGCGCCAGCCGGCCCTGCGGCGGCCGTACCGCATGTGGCTCTACCCGGTGCCGAGCATCCTCGCGTTCGTCGGCTGGTGTGTGATCTACGGTTACGCGGACAAGAACTCGCCGGGCCGCCATCCCATCGAGTGGTCGCTGGCCTGGCTGGCTCTGGGCTGCGTTGCGTATGTGCTCTGGGCGCGCTTCGAGAAGGTGTGGCCGTTCGGCCCGAAGGAGATCACGGAGGAGTACCTGGCGGCCCCGGCGGTGTCGGACGCGGAGCCCGCGGGCGCGTGAGGAAACCGCGGGCCGGTGGGGTCTGGTCGCGCAGGTCCCCGCGTCCCTGAGGGGCGCGGGGACCACCCGGGAGTTCCGCAGGTCGCGTCATCTGGTTCGGCCTTCCTTGACATGCAGGTAATTGCCTGCATAACGTTGAGTGTGCGATCAGAGAGTGACTCCGGGATGGACAAGGTCTTCAAGGCGCTCGCCGACGAGACCCGCAGACGGCTGCTGGACCGGCTGCACGAGCAGAACGGTCAGACGCTCGGCGAACTGTGCGAGCGCATCGCGATGACACGCCAGTCGGTGACCCAGCATCTGGGCGTCCTGGAGGACGCAAATCTGGTCGGCACGGTGCGGCGGGGGAGGGAGAAGCTGCACTACCTCAACCCGGTCCCGCTCCATGAGATCCAGGAGCGGTGGATCGACAAGTTCGAGCGCCCGCGCCTGCGCGCGCTGAGCGATGTCAAACGACGAGCCGAGGAAGCCACCATGACCGACAAGCCCAGTTACGTCTACGTCACCTACATTCGCAGCACGCCGGAGAGGGTCTGGGAGGCGCTCACCGACGCGGACCTGACCGCCGCCTACTGGGGTCACCGCAATGAATCGGACTGGCGGCAGGGCTCACGCTGGGAACACCTCCGCACGGACGGCTCCGGCATCGCCGACGTCGTCGGCACCGTCGTGGAGAGCGAACCCCCCATCCGCCTGGTCACCACCTGGGTCGACCCCCAGCACGAGGGGCAGGAGGACAAGTACTCCCGGGTGACCTTCGACATCGCACCGCACGAGGACATCGTCCGCCTCACCGTCACGCACGAGGACCTCTGGGACGAGGGCGCACTGTCCGATGTCTCCCGCGGCTGGCCGGCGGTGCTGTCCAACCTCAAGTCACTGCTGGAGACCGGCAGTCCGCTGCCGCAGCAGCCCTGGTCCGTGCCCGGCCACTGACCGGTGGCGGGCGAGGGAAGGCCGGTCCACGCAGAGCGCGGACCGGCCTTCATGCCGTCCTTCCGGGTCTGTTCCTACGGCCTGGGGGCGCTCCTCGCCGCCGTACCGGCGCACATCAGCCCCAGGATCACGGCGAGTGCGCCGATGATGATGTTGTTGAGGGCGACACCGGTGTCCGGGCTGGTGCCGACGACCCAGGGTGCAATGATCATCCAGATGCCCACCGCGCAGAACGCCCAGCTGAGGCCGTACATGCGCTCGGGGGCCCGGGTGAACCCGAGAGCCAGCAGGCCGATTGCGATGCCGACGACGAGGTTGTGCGTGACCAGCGGGGGCTGGCTCGTCGTGTAGTGGAGTATCCACGGGGATACGGCGCAGTACAGACCGAGCAGGAACACCGGTCCGTCCAAGAGCGTCACATCGCGACCGCCAAGCATGCGGGCATAGCGTTCCCGCATTTCGGAAACATCGGGGTGGGTGGTGATGTCCCCCCTGCTGGTGGGCGAGACGTTGGCCATGACTCGTCTCCTTTGACTCACAGGCCTGACCGCATCTGGTGCGGTATGCGGGTAAGCGCCGCGTAAGTCCATTCTGCTCTTATTTCATCTTTATGTGTAGTGGTCAGCGGGGTGCTCACGGCGGCAGGACGCCTGCGGGGCACGCCTCCTGCCTCCGCACATGTCTGTGCAGATCGCGGGCATGCGGACCATAGAAGGGTTGTGTCCGCACGTCTCACACATGGAGGTGGCTGCCGCTATGGGCGCGAAGGTGTTGGAGCGGTTTCCTGCGGGAGCTCCGCGCGGATCGTGGCCGGCGGAGGAGTACGCGGCGCGCTGCCGCGCCGAGGGCAGGCCGGCGACGGTGATCATGGATCTCAAGTCGGACGCGTTCCTCGTCGTGGTGCCGGCCGACGAGGACTGAGCCGGCAACGCTCACCTCAGGGAGCCGCCCAACTCGCGCGCCCTGCGCACGAACACCTCGTAGAGGTCCTGGGCCGCCCGGGGCGCCGAGACGGCGCGGCGGCGCTGCAGCATCAGCAGAACCTCCGTTGAGTCGTCGGAGATCGGACGGTAGGTGATCGAGCCCTGCCGCTCCAGCGGGTCGCCGATGACACTGAAGTCCGGCAGGAGGGTGGCTCCCAGTCCTTCGGCCACCATCAGCTTGCCCATTTCGGCGCCGTCGGTGGAGAAGGAGAAGTCGGGGGAGCGGCCCCGCAGCAGCCGGTGGGCGTATCGGTGCATGACATAGCCGGAGCGCATCGCGATCACCGGCTCCGGACCGTCGAGGACATCGTCCACCGTGACGGCGGACAGCGAGGCGAGCGGACTGTCCGGCCGCAGACACAACACCGGGCGCCCGCGCAGCAGTTCGGTGCTCTCGAAGTCGGCGGGCAGATCGTCGCCGTCCAGATGGTTCACCAGACCGAGGTCGAAGCCGCCCTCCAGCAGCGCCCGGTGGATCTCGGACTGCTGGGCGCCGACCACCTCCACCTGCGTCATCGGATGAGCTGTTCGGAAAGCCTGTACGGCCGGGATGAGCAGCGGGACGGTGGCGGCGTTCACCGTGCCGACCCTGACCATCCGGCTGGTCCTGTGCTGCTCTCCCGCCGCGCTGCGCAGCCGGTCCACCGCGTCCAGCACATCGATGATGTGCGGCAGCAGTTCCCGGCCCTCCGCGCTCATCGTCGCCCCGGACCGCTTGCGCTCCAGCAGGTCGACGCCCAGTTCGCGTTCCAGATTGCGCACCGTCTCGCTCAATGCGGGCTGGGAAAGGCGTAGTTCCTCCGCGGCCCGGCGCAGTGAGCCGAGCCGGGTCACGGCCGCGATGTATTCCAGTTGTTCCGTCCGCACGCCCACCAGAATGCAGCCCGTTTCACGACGTGTTCAAGGGTTTCCCTGTCACACGTTCGTGAAATTCAATGGTCCGGGATGCGAGACCGGTCGGGTTTTCCTTGACGGCCCGCAGCGCCGGCTGCCACGATCGACGGCATGAAGATGCGACTGGACCTCACGCGGCGACGCCATGTCGACCTCGCGCGCGTCTCCAGCGCCTCCTGTTGCGCTGCGGCCTGATCAACCTCTCTGAATCCGCCGCCTTTTTCCGTCTTCTCCGCCTGAATTCGCCATGCTCCTCGCACGGCTTGAATTCGGCGTGCCCGGAAACATTCCGCAACAGGAGTCACGCATGCCTGCCGCGCCCGTGAAATTCGCCTACTGGGTCCCCAACGTCAGCGGGGGACTCGTCACCAGCAAGATCGAGCAGCGCACCGACTGGGGATACGAGTACAACCGCGAACTCGCCGTCCTCGCCGAGAACAACGGCTTCGACTACGCCCTCAGCCAGGTCCGCTACATGGCCAGCTACGGCGCCGAGTACCAGCACGAGTCGACCAGCTTCAGCCTCGCCCTGCTCCTCGCCACCCAGCGTCTGAAGGTCATCGCCGCCGTCCACCCCGGCCTGTGGCACCCCGGCGTCCTCGCCAAGCTCGGCGCCACCGCCGACCATCTCTCGAACGGCCGCTTCGCCGTCAACGTCGTGTCCGGCTGGTTCAAGGGGGAGTTCACCGCCCTCGGCGAGCCCTGGCTGGAGCACGACGAGCGCTACCGCCGCTCCGAGGAGTTCATCCGCGCCCTGCGCCAGATCTGGACCGAGGACCACACCGAGCTCGCCGGTGACTTCTACCGGCTGCGCGACTTCTCCCTCAAGCCCAAGCCCCTCAACACCACCGAGCGTCCGCACCCGGAGATCTTCCAGGGCGGCAACTCCACCGCGGCCCGCGCCATGGCCGGCCGGGTCTCCGACTGGTACTTCTCCAACGGCAAGGACTTCGACGGGGTCACCGAGCAGATCAACGACGTACGCAGGTCCGCCGCCGAAGTCGGCCGCCGGGCACCGAAGTTCGGCCTCAACGGCTTCCTCATCGCCCGTGACACGGAGGCCGAGGCCCGTGACACGCTCCGCGAGATCGTCGCCAAGGCGGACACCGAGGCCGTCGAGGGCTTCGGCGCCGCGGTGAAGCAGGCGGGACAGTCCACCGGCGACAAGAAGGGCATGTGGCAGGACTCCTCCTTCGAGGACCTGGTGCAGTACAACGACGGCTTCCGTACGGGGCTCATCGGCACCCCCGAGCAGATCGCGGAGCGCATCGTCGCCTACAAGCAGCTCGGCGTGGACCTCCTGCTGCTCGGCTTCCTGCACTACCACGAGGAGGTCGAGTACTTCGGGAAGCGCGTGCTGCCGCTCGTGCGCGAACTGGAGGCCCAACTGCCCGACGCGGAGCCCGAGTCCGTCCCCGTCCACGCCTGACCGGCCCCCACCGCGAGAAGAGGTCATCAGCATGAGCACCGTCACGCCCACCGACTGGACCACCCTCCCCGCCCCGCGGACCGCCCAGGACTGGATCTCCCGCGCCGCTGACGTCGCCGCCGTCCTCGCCACCGACGCCGCGGAGCGCGACCGCGCCGGAGCCACCCCGTACGCCGAGGTCCAGCTCCTGAAGGACGCCGGGCTCGTCACCCTGCTCGGCCCCACCGAGCACGGCGGTGCAGGTCAGGACTGGCCCACCGCCTACCGCGTCGTCCGTGAGGTCGCCAAGGCCGACGGCTCCATCGGCCAGCTCCTCGGCTACCACTACCTGTGGTTCTGGGCCGCCCGTCTGGTCGGCACCCGCGAACAGTGGGAGCAGGTGGAGGCCGAGGCCAGCCGCGGCCGCTGGTTCTTCGGGGGAGCCGTCAACCCGCGCGACAAGGACGTCACCGTCACCGAGGACGGCGACGACCTCGTCTTCACCGGCCGCAAGTCCTTCTCCACCGGCAGCAAGGTCTCCGACGTCACCGTCCTCGAAGGCGTCCTGGAGGGCACGGACAACCACGTCTTCGCCATCGTGCCCTCCGACAGCGAGGGCCTGACCTTCCACGACGACTGGGACAACATCGGCCAGCGGCTCACCGAGAGCGGCGGCGTCACCCTCGACGGGGTGCGCACCCCCTGGTCCTCCGCGGCCGGCTACGTCGACAAGCAGTTCCAACCGCGCACGTACAACACGCTCAACGTCCCCACCATCCAACTGGTCTTCGTCAACTTCTACCTGGGCATCGCGGGCGGCGCGCTGGAGACGGCGGCCACCTACACCCGCACCAAGTCCCGGTCCTGGCTGCACGGCGGCCACGAACGCGCGGTCGACGAGCCCTACGTGATCGACATCTACGGCGACCTCACCGCCAAGCTGTGGGCGGTCGAAGCGCTCGCCGACGCCGTCGCCGCCGAGGGGCAGAAGCTGCACGACGACCCGGACGCCGTCACGGAGCAGACCCGTGGCGACTTCGAGGTGCGGGTGGCCGCCGTCAAGGCACGCGCCACCGACGTCGCCCTGGAGATCGCGAACCGTATCTTCGAGGTCACCGGCGCGCGCTCCACCGCCACCTCCGAAGGCCTCGACCGGTTCTGGCGCAACATCCGCACCCATACCCTGCACGACCCCGTCGCCTACAAGCGGCGCGAGGTCGGCCGCTGGGTCCTCGAAGGCGAACTGCCCGAACCCACCTGGTACTCCTGACCCTTCCCCGGGGCGCCCGCCGCGCGCGGGCGCCCCGCCTCCTCGCAAGAGGACGCATCCCGGCGCACTCCCGCGCATCCCTGAAAGAGGACCCATGGCCACCGTCCTGTCCGTCTCCGGCAGCCCCTCCGCCTCCTCCCGCACCAACCGCCTCCTGCGTCACCTGGACAAGAGGCTGATCGCACAGGGCCACGAGGTGATCCCGCTCGACGTGCGCACCATCCCGGCCGAGGCCCTGCTCGGCGCGGACTTCAAGCACCCCGCCATCGTCGCGGCCACCGAACTGTTCGCGCAGGCCGACGGCGTCGTCGTCGGCACCCCCGTCTACAAGGCGTCGTACTCCGGGGTCCTCAAGGCGCTCCTCGACCTGCTCCCGCAGTACGCGCTGACCGGCAAGACCGTGCTGCCGCTGGCCACCGGCGGCTCGACCGCCCACGTCCTGGCCATCGACTACGCGCTGCGCCCGGTCCTGTCCTCCATGGGCGCCGGCCACATCGTGCAGGGCTGGTTCACCCTCGACAAGGACATCACCGTGCACGAGGACGGCCGGCTCACCGTGGCGCCGGGCGCCACCGAGGCCCTCGTCCAGGTCGTCGACCAGTTCTCGACGGCCCTGGGCCGTACCCGGCTCCTGGCCGCGGCGAGCTGAGCGCCGTGTCCGCCCACGTCATCGCCGACGACGCGGAGGCCCTCGCCGTCGCGGGTGCCCTGGCCGAGGAGTTCCGCGCCGGTGCCTCCGCCCGGGACGCCGAACGCCGGCTCCCGCGCGAGGAGCTGGACCGGCTGTCCGCCTCCGGGCTGCTCGCGGTCACCGTCCCCGCCGAGCACGGCGGCGCGGACGTCACCGCAGCGACCCTCGCAGAGATCTTCCGGCTGCTCGCCTCGGCCGACGGCAGCCTCGCCCAGATCCCGCAGAGCCACTTCGCCTACGTCAATGTGATCCGCCGTCAAGGCACCGAGGAGCAGCGGAAGTTCTTCTTCGCGGAGCTGCTCGGGGGCCGCCGCTTCGGCAACGCCCAGTCCGAGGCGGGCACCAAGCACGTCCAGGACATCCGCACCCGGCTGGAACCGCAGCCGGACGGCTCCTACCTCCTGACCGGGGTCAAGCACTACTCCACCGGGGCCCTCTTCGCCGACTGGATCCCGGTGCTGGCCCGCGCCGAGGACGACAACCTGCATGTCGCGTACGTCCCCCGGGAAGCGCCCGGCCTGACGGTGATCGACGACTGGGACGGCATGGGACAGCGCACGACCGCCAGCGGAACCGTGCGCCTGGACGGTGTCGAGGTGCCCGCCGACCGGGTGTTCCCCCACCACCTCACCTTCCAGGGGCCGCAACTGCACGGCGCCGTGGCCCAGTTGCTGCACGCCGCCATCGACGCAGGGATCGCGGCGGGTGCCCTCGCCGAAGCCGCCGAGTTCGTGCGCAGCAAGAGCCGCCCCTGGTTCGAGAGCGGTGTCGACACCGCCGCCGAGGACCCGCTGCTCATCCAGCGCTTCGGTGAACTCGCCCTCCAGGTACGGGCGTCCGAGGCCCTCCTGCGCGAGGCCGCCCGCGCGGTGGACGCGGCGCGCACCGACCTCACCGACGACACGGCGGCCGAGGCGTCCATCGCGGTCGCCGCGGCCAAGGTGCAGGCCGCGCAGTCGGCGGTGGAGGTGACGAGCGCCCTGTTCGAGGTGTCCGGCACCCGGGCGGCGCTCAACTCCCTGAACCTGCACCGCCACTGGCGCGACGCCCGCACCCACACCCTGCACGACCCCACCCGCTGGAAGATCCAGCACATCGGCCGGTACGTCCTCAACGGCACCCGGCCGCCCCGCCACGGCCTCCTCTAGCGACACCAGCGACACCTCTGATCGGAGACCCCACGTGTCCCTCACCTTCCACTGGTTCCTGCCCACCAACGGCGACAGCCGGCACGTCGTCGGCGGCGGCCACGGCACCCCCGCCACCGCCTCCGGCCGGGACCGGCCGCCGACGGTGGCGTATCTGAGCCAGATCGCCAAGGCCGCAGAGGACCTGGGCTTCGTCGGCGCGCTCACCCCCACGGGCGCCTGGTGCGAGGATGCGTGGCTGACCACCGCCATGGTCAGCCGGCACACCGAACGGCTGAAGTTCCTGGTCGCCTTCCGCCCCGGCTTCGTCTCGCCGACGCTGGCCGCGCAGATGGCGTCCACCTTCCAGCGGCAGAGCGGTGGACGGCTGCTCCTGAACGTCGTCACGGGCGGCGAGAGCCACGAGCAGCGGGCCTACGGGGACTTCCTGGACAAGGACGACCGCTACCGCCGTACCGGCGAATTCCTGGAAATCGTCCGGGCGTTGTGGGAGGGCAAGACAGTCGACCTGCACGGCGAGCACCTCCAGGTGGCGGACGCGAAGCTCGCCCGGGTGCCCGACCCGGTCCCTGAGGTCTACTTCGGCGGATCCTCACCCATCGCCGGAGAGATCGCCGCCAAGTACGTCGACACGTACCTCACCTGGGGCGAGCCGCCAGCCCAGGTCGCCGAGAAGATCGCCTGGATCCGGGGGCTCGCCGCCAAGGAGGGCCGCACTCTGCGCTTCGGCATCCGGTTGCACGTCATCACCCGCGACACCTCCGAGCAGGCGTGGGCGGAGGCCAACCGGCTCCTCGACGGCTTCGATCCGCAGACCGTGCAGTCCGTCCAGGCCGGCCTCGCCCGCAGCGAGTCCGAGGGGCAGCAGCGGATGCTCGCCCTGCACGGCGGCGGCAACCGCGACGGCCTGGAGATCCACCCCAACCTGTGGGCGGGCATCGGCCTGGTCCGCGGCGGTGCGGGCACCGCGCTGGTCGGCAGCCACGAGGAGGTCGCCGAGCGGATCAAGGAGTATGCGGCCCTCGGCATCGAGGAGTTCGTGCTCTCCGGCTACCCGCACCTGGAGGAGGCGTACTGGTTCGGCGAGGGCGTGCTGCCGCGCCTGGCCGCGCAGGGCCTGTGGCAGCACCCGTTCGCCCAGCCGGCCGCACCTTCGACACAGGTGCCGTTCGCGAGCTAGTCCCTCGCGCCGACCTTGCCGCCGAAGAAGACCTGCACCTCCCGGACCAGCCCGTCCCGGACGATGATCGCCTCGACATTGCGGTACCGGTCGCCGGTCGTGAGCTCGTACTCGTAGTGGACGAGTACGAGCTCCTCGTCGGCGGGCACGACATGCAGCATGCGCTGCTCCACGAACCGGTCCGCGGTCGGGAAACACCGCTCGAAGAAGGCCGCCCTGTCGAGGTGGTCGTCCTGCGGACTGGTGAAGGAGAAGTCCTCGGCGTAGAGCGCCAGGGCCGCCTCGCGGTCCTGCGACCGGTAGCACCGGAACGCCGCCTGGACGACGTCGGTCGGACTCTTCGCCATCAGGCCTCCTGGATCTCCGTGAGCGCATCGAGATGCGCCCGCCGCACCACCGACGTCTGCCCCTGCACCAGCAGGAACATTCCCTCGCGGGCCAGCCGCTGCGCGGGATGGCGTACGTCCATGGTGCGGCCGCCCCCGGCCACGACCGCAGCGGTCGTGGCCGCACGCATGAGGTCGTACGACCGCGTCTTGAGCGCCAGCCGTTCCCCGATGCGCTCGTGCGGGACGGGGTGATCGGCCAGCTCGTACGCCTGCCGCCGCACCTCGTCGAGGCGGCCGCGCAGCCCCCGGGCGGTTTCCGTCTCGCCGGCGTCCTCCAGCACACGCAGCGCGGCGTACGCCACCCCGAAGACGGCCGGCGAGGCGTTCGTGCTCCGCGGCAGGTCGACGAGGGCGAACTTCTCCTGGGGGGTGCGCAGCACCACGCTGTCCTCGGGCAGCCACAGGCCGTCCAACTCCAGCGAGACCGTGCGTGCGGCGGTGAGCGCCGCCAGCTGCATCGGCTGCGAGGCGCGCAGCCCCGGCTGTTCGCGGGCGTCGGCGAAGGCGAAGACGATCTCGGCCGAGTCGGTCACGCCCGCGAGCAGCATCACGTCGTTCAGCCCCCAGCCCGTGTACCAGGGAACGGTGCCGTCGAACCGCCAGCCGTCCCCCTCCGCCGTGGCCCGCACGGGCACCCGGGGGAAGGCACGGACATGGGCGTAGGCGATCCCGGCGAGCAGCTCACCGGAGGCCAGCGGACCCAACAGCCGCTCCCGCACCGGGAGTTCGGACTTCGCCAGCAGCCGTACCGGAGTGTGGTGCTGGGTCTGTACGAACCAGGTCGAGCAGCATGCCCCGGCCAGGATCTCCTGGACCTCCCGCGCCACCGGGTCGGGGGCGCCCGCACCGCCGTACTCGCGCGGCGCGCTCACACCCAACAGCCCCGACCGCCTGACGGCCTCGAGATGGCTCGCGGGCACCCCCTCCTGGTCGACGCGCGCCGCGTTCGGGGCGAGGAGGTCGTCGGCGAGGGTGCGGGCGGTGGAGACGAGAGGGTGCGCTGCGGCGGTCATGCGGAGATTCTCCCGATGTCGTCGTGCGCGGTGTCGATCCGGGGGTGTGCCGTTCGTGTAGGAGGTGAGAGAACGGCACCGTGCCAAGGAGGACGTCATGCAGTACTACCTGCTCAGCGTGATCACACCGACCGACGGAACGCCGCCCGGGCCCGAGGCCATGGCGGAGATCGTCCGCAACCTCGACACCTTCCACGCGGAACTGCGTGAGGCCGGCGCCTGGGTCTTCGCCGGCGGCCTGCACGGCCCCGAGACGGCCACCGTGCTACGGCCCCAGGGCGGCGACGTATTGATCACCGACGGGCCCTACGCCGAGGGCAAGGAGTACCTGGGAGGCATCTGCCTGATCAAGGCCCCCGACCTGGACGCGGCGCTGGAGTGGGGCAGGAAGGCGACCTGGGCGACCACCCTGCCCATCGAGGTGCGCCCGTTCATGCACCAGGCCGAGGAGTGATGTCCCCTCCCGTCGACGTCGAGGCCGTCTTCCGCGCGGAGTACGGCCGCGCCGTCGCCGTCCTCGTCCGCTTCCTGGGCGACATCGACCTCGCCGAGGAAGCGGTGCAGGACGCCTTCACGACGGCCGTGCAGCGCTGGCCGGAGACCGGCGTGCCCCCGAGCCCGGCCGGCTGGATCATCACCACAGCGCGCAACCGCGCGATCGACCGGTTGCGTCGCGAGTCCTCCCGCGAGGCCCGCCATGCCGAGGCGGCCCTGCTGCACACTCCCGACGCACCGGCCGAGGAGGGCCCCGTGCGCGACGACCGGCTCCGCCTGATCTTCACCTGCTGCCACCCGGCGCTCGCCCCCCAGGCGCAGGTCGCCCTGACCCTGCGCCTGCTCGGCGGCCTCACCACACCGCAGATCGCGCGCGCCTTCCTGGTGCCCGAGCCGACGATGGCCCAGCGCCTCGTCCGCGCCAAGGCGAAGATCCGCGATGCCCGCATCCCCTACCGCGTGCCCCGCGACGCAGACCTCCCGGAGCGCCTGAAGGGCGTCCTGGCGGTCGTCTACCTGATCTTCAACGAGGGCTATGGCGGCAGCCCCGACCTGTGCGCGGAGGCCGTACGCCTCGGCCGCCTCCTGTCCGAGCTGATGCCGGACGAGCCCGAGGTGACCGGCCTCCTCGCGCTGATGCTCCTTGTGGACTCCCGCCGTCCTGCCCGGCTGGACGCGGACGGCGTGCTGGTACCGCTGCCGGAGCAGGACCGCAGCCGCTGGGACCGGGAGCTGATCGCTGAGGGGCAGTCACTGGTCCGCCGCTGCCTGCGCCGCAACCAGCCCGGCCCGTACCAGATCCAGGCCGCCATCCAGGCCGTGCACAGCGACGCGCCCACAGCCGATGCCACCGACTGGGGCCAGATCCGACAGCTGTACGACCAGCTTCTGGCCATTGCGCCGAGCCCCGTCGTGGCCCTGAACCGGGCGGTGGCCGTCGCCGAGACCGAAGGACCCCGCCGAGCCCTGGAAGCCGTCGAAGCGCTGGACCTCGACGGCTACCACGTCTTCCATGCCGTCCGCGCCGACCTGCTGCGCCGCCTGGGGCGCGACACGGAGGCGGTACGGGCGTACGAGGAAGCCATCGCGCACTCGGAGAACCAGGCCGAACGAACCTATCTCGAACGGCGGCGGCAGGATCTCGGCCGCACGTGACGCGCTCGCCCACCGGTGACGGCTTGGCTGCGGAAAGTAGTCCTCCGGCGACGGGATTTATTTTGGTGTATGAAAGGTTGCCATATACACCTGACCCTGTCCGTTCCAGCAGCGAGGCATCGTGAACCACTCCACCCCCGAGCAGCCCGCCGACGTCGTGGCCCGGCTGCGCGCCACCTTCCGCACCGGCCGCACCAAGCCCGTCGAGTGGCGCACCGCCCAGCTGTGCCGCCTGCGCGAGATGCTCACCGAGAACGGACCCGACCTGGCCGCCGCCCTCCACGCCGACCTCGGCAAGAGCTCCACCGAGGCCCACCGCACCGAGATCGACTTCACGATCCGCGAGATCGACCACACCCTCGACCACCTCGCCGACTGGCTGCGCCCCGAAGCGGCCCCGGTCCCGACCCGCCTCGGCGCGGACGCGAGCGCCTGGACGCAGTACGACCCGCTCGGCGTCGTCCTCGTCATCGCCCCCTGGAACTACCCCGCCCAGCTCCTGCTCGCCCCGCTGGTCGGCGCCCTCGCCGCGGGCAACGCGGTGGTCGCCAAGCCGAGCGAACTGGCTCCCGCCACCTCCGCCGCGCTCGCCCGTCTGCTGCCCGCCTACCTCGACACCGACGCGGTCGCCGTCGTCGAGGGGGGCATCCCGGAGACCACGGCTCTGCTGGCCGAGCGCCTCGACCACATCTTCTACACCGGCAACGGCGCCGTCGGTCGCATCGTCATGCGCGCCGCCGCCGAGCACCTCACCCCGGTCACCCTCGAACTGGGCGGCAAGTCCCCGGCGTTCGTCGACCGCGGCACCGACCTCGACGTCGTCGCGGACCGGCTGGCCCGTGGCAAGTTCCTCAACGCCGGGCAGACCTGTGTCGCCCCCGACTACGTCCTGACGGATCCGGCCACCGCCGCCGCCCTGGAACCCGCGTTCACCCGCGCCGTCGAGGCGCTGTACGGCAGCGACCCCTCCGCCTCCGCCGAATACGGCCGGATCGTCAACGAACGGCACTTCGACCGGCTCTCCGGCCTGCTCGACTCGGGCCGCCTCGTCGTCGGCGGCAGCAGCGACCGTACGACGAAGTACATCGCACCGACCGTCCTGGCCGACGTCGACCCCAAGGCGCCCGTCATGCAGGAAGAGATCTTCGGGCCGATCCTGCCGATCGTCACCGTGCCGGACCTGGACGCGGCGATCGAATTCATCAACGACCGCGACAAGCCCCTCGCCCTGTACGTCTTCTCGGAGTCCGAGGAGACCCGAGGCCGGATCGCCGCCGAGACGTCCTCCGGCGCTCTCGGTCACGGCCTGCCGCTGGCCCATCTCACCGTCTCGGACCTGCCCTTCGGCGGCGTGGGCGAGAGCGGCATGGGCAGCTACCACGGCCGCTACTCGATCGAGACGTTCAGCCACCGCAAGGCGGTGCTGCACAAGCCGCTGAGCTGAATCCGGCGAGGAGAGCGCCCGGCCGTGCGACGCGGCCGGGCGTTTTTCGAACCCAAATATCGGACTCTGCTTATATAAGCGATTGCTGATATAGTCGCCGCATGCACGCCTTCGATGTGCTCGGGGACCCGGTCCGCCGGCGGATCCTGGAGCTGCTGGCCGGTGGGGAGATGGCCTCGGGAGCGCTCTGTGAGGTCATCCGGGAGGAGTTCGGGATCTCGCAGCCGGGTGTGTCGCAGCATCTGAAGGTGCTGCGGGAGAACGGGTTCGCGACCGTCCGCCCCGAAGGAACCCGGCGGCTGTACGCGGTCAATGCCGAGCCGTTGCAGGACATAGACGCCTGGCTCGACCGGTTCCGCCGCTTCTGGACCCCGCATCTGGACGCCCTGGCCACCGAGCTGGCGCGCGGCAAACGCGCACGCCGACTCCGGGATGCCGACGAAACCCCGAGGAGCACCCATGACCGACGTGACCCATGACATCAGCGACGTGCGCCGTCAGGTCGGCCGTCGCACCTTCAAGGCGGGCGAGGCACGCGTCGTGACCGTGACCCGGACCTACGACGCCCCACTCGACGACGTGTGGGACGCCTGTACGAACCCCGAGCGCATCCCCCGCTGGCTGCTGCCCGTGACGGGCGAACTGCGCCTGGGAGGCCGCTATCAGCTCGAGGGCAACGCGGGCGGTGTGATCGAGCACTGCGACCCGCCCAAGAGCTTCTCCGCAACCTGGGAGTACGGCGGCGAGGTCAGCTGGATCGAGCTGCATCTGACCTCCGAAGAGGACGGCACGCGCTTCCAGTTGGAGCACATCGCCCATGTCGACGACACGAAGTGGGCGGAGTTCGGCCCGGGCGCGGTCGGCGTGGGATGGGACCTGATGGTCCGGGGACTCACCCTGCACCTGGGGAGCGGTGGCGCGGCCGTCGACCCGAAGGAATTCATGGCCTGGATGGGCTCGGACGAGGGCCGTCGCTTCATGACGTCCAGCAGCGAAGCCTGGTACACGGCGAACGTGGCCGGCGGCGAGGACGAGAAAACGGCACGTGAGGCCGCGGACCGGACCACGGCGGCCTACACGGGAGCGGGCGAGGGCGGCGACCCCGGTGAAGGGGTCGCCGGCTGACCGCCTCTCCTGTCGACCGTTGCCCTCGACTTCGTACACGTATCCGCAAAGTCCCCGCGTCGGGGGGCCGCGCCTGTGCGAAACTCCCCCGATGACCTCCCAAACGATCACCGCGGACGCTGCGGGTACGTGGAAACTCGGCGACCTGACCGTCAACCGCATCGGCTTCGGAGCGATGCGGCTGACGGGCAGCGCCGCCTTCCACCACGGGACACCCAGCGACCGCGGGCGCTCGATCGCCGTGCTGCACCGGGCGATCGAGCTCGGCGTGAACCACATCGACACCGCTGCCTTCTACTTCTCCCAGCTGCGGTCCGCCAACGAGATCATCAACAGCGCCCTGGCCCCGTACCCCGACGAACTCGTCATCACCACGAAGGTCGGCCCCTACCGCAACTACTGGGGGGAGTGGGGCAGTCCGGCCCGCCCCGACCAGCTGCGCGGTCATGTGGAGGAGAACCTGCGCCAGCTCGGCCGAGACCACCTCGACGTCGTCAACTTCCGCCGCACCGAGCAGGACTCGATCGCCGAGCACTTCGGCGCGCTGGCCGAACTGCGCGAGGCGGGACTCATCCGGCACCTGGGCATATCCGGCGTCGAGCCCCGGCACCTTGCCGAGGCGCAGGCCATCGCGCCGGTGGTGTGCGTACAGAACCGGTACGGGCTCGAACACCACGACCCCGCCACCGACGAAGTCCTGCGCCTCTGCGGCGAACAGGGCATCGCCTTCGTACCGTTTTTCGCCGTCGCGGGCGACGGCGGGGCGAAGGGCGCGAGCACCACCTACGACGAGGAAGTGCTCGCCGTCGCCCGCGCCCACGACGCGAGCCCGAGCCAGGTCCGCATCGCCTGGACGCTGCACCAGGGATCGCACGTCCTGGCCATCCCCGGCACCGGCAACCCCGACCACCTGGCCGAGAACGTGGCAGCAGGATCGCTCCGTCTCACCGCCGACGAGCTGGAGCGGCTCAACGCCCTGCACAGCAAGGCCGACTGAGGCCGAGGGGGCCCTCGGCGGGGGGCCCTCAGCCGCCGCGCCACCTCGTCTCAGACCACCCACACGCCGTCCCGCATCAGATGCCGCCCGGGCAGCTCAGGCCCGCCTCGCCAGGCCTGCACACCACGCGGCCGCACCCGGAAGAAGGCGTACGACGCGCTGTCCTGACGCGGATCCCACCCCGTCTTCGCCACGAACGCGTCGGCCGCCGCGGCCGGCACGTCCTGCCCGGTGAACGTCTCCACATCCCCGTCGACGAGCACCACGTCCTGCGTGTCGCCGAACGCCAGCCGGGTGCGCCCGCCATCGCGCAGATTGCGGCCCGTGGGGTTGGTGACCCGGGTGGACATCCAGACCGACTCCCCGTCCCAGGCGAACCACAGCGCGACCAGGCACGGCAGCCCGCCCTCGTCGGCGGTGGCGACCCAGATGTCCCGCTCCCGCGCCAGTCGGGCCAGTACGTCCTGCTTGCGCTGCCCGACGCTGCGGGGCGGCTCGGTGATCTTCATGCCCGGACGCTACCGGCGCGTCCCGCATCGCACCTCGGGCTGCAGCCCTAAGTCCGTGGGCCTCCTCTTCTCCGGGGGCCGAACCCGCGCACCACCCGCCCCGCCGCCACCTTCTGCAGCAGCCCGTACGCCAGCACCGGCAGCAGGATGTGCGGACGGTCGGGCAGCGTCGTCGTGATGAGGACGGCACTGGCGCTGCTGTTGTTCATCCCGCAGGCCAGCGTCACGGACGCGCCGGTTCTCGCATCCAGCCGCAGGGCGTGGGAGGCGACCCGCCCGAGCATGAAGGACAGCCCGCACACGGTCGCCGCCACGGCCAGCGCACCGGCCAGCAGCGCCGGGCGCGGGTGACGCAGGAACGGCCCCAGCACGCCGCTGGCGTTCACATATGTCAGCAGCAGGGAGGCCGGGAGCGTCACGGCGACGGCGGCGCCGACGAGCCCCTCCGACGCCCGCCGGGGCAGGAGCAACCGGCACAGCAGGCCCGCACCGCAGGGCAGCACGACCGAGGTGAGCGCGAAGGCATGCCCGGCGGTCTGCGCCGCGTCGGCCAGCCGGCCCGCGTACTCGCCGCGCAGCAGCGGGCACAGCGCCGCCAGGGTCAAAGGCACCGTCAGCGGGCTGACCAGCGTGGAGGCGAGGACCAGTCCGACAGCCGTCGGCTGGTCGCCGTCCCCCTTGGCGGTCCACACCGTCGCCCCGGCCGCCACCGGCATCGCGACGATCAGGATCATCGCGGCGACCATGCCGCTGCCGCCGTCCTGGTCGGGGGAGTGCCGCAGCGCGAACGCGACCCCGGGGACGATCAACAACGGCGCCACCACGTGCAGCACGAGCCCGGCGACCAGAGCGGCCGGGCGCCTCAGCAGCAGCCGCAACTCACGCAGCGGCACCTGGAGGCCGGCGCTGAACAGCACGAACGCGAGGAGTGACTGCGGTGTCCCCAGGGAGAGTTCAGCGAGACCGGGGATGCCGATCGGATGCGGGTGCCGCAGCCACAGGCCGGGAGCGGGCAGCAGCGCCGCGGCCGCGTAGGCCAGGACGATCGCCGCGCCGAGATGGCGCCGGAGCGGGGCGAACGTGCGAAGTGGCCGGGGCGGTCGCAGCTGGTGGTCGGCGGTGGTCTTCGCGGGGCGAAGGCTCATGGCGGCGCTCTTCCGTCGTGGGGCTGGGGCGGAGAAGGAGCGCCGGTATCGCGAAGCGGCCCACCGGGGTGCTCGCGTGCGGGTGTGCGCGGGGCCCTGCGGTCATGGTGGGCTGCCCCTTTCGTGTGGTCGGTGCGGGTGCGACAGCACGCCGCGACCGAGTGACTACAGCCATGTAGACGGTCTACTGAACTGTAGACGACCGCACTGACAGAGGCTGACTGGCGCACCTCGGGGTTTTACGTATAACCTCACCCGTCAACCACTCTCCGACCTCGCGAAAGGCCCCGATGAGACGCATCGCCCTGGTCACCCTCGTCGTCGACGACTATGACGAGGCGATCCGCTTCTACACCGAGGCCCTCGGCTTCCGGCTCGTCGAGGACACGCCCCGGCCCGACGGCTCCCGCTGGGTCGTCGTCCAGCCCGGCGCCGAGGCCGCGGGCACCGCCCTGCTGCTGGCCCGTGCCAAGGACGAGGCGCAGCGCGCCCGGCTCGGGGACCAGACCGGCGGGCGCGTCGGCTTCTTCCTGCACACCGACGACTTCACCCGCGACCACGCCCACATGCTCGCCGCCGGCGTGACCTTCCTGGAGGAGCCGCGCCACGAGCCCTACGGCTCGGTCGCCGTCTTCCAGGACCTGTACGGCAACCGCTGGGACCTGCTCCAGCCCGCCGACTGACGACCCTCCGCCCCGCCGCTTGGAACCACTGCTCAAGGAAAGCCCTCGCCATGACTGCAACGCGCGTAGACGCCGAAGTGATCCGCCGCCTGCCCAAGGCCGTCCTGCACGACCACCTCGACGGCGGCCTGCGCCCCGCCACCGTGGTGGAACTCGCGGCCGAGGTGGGCCACGCCCTGCCCACCACCGACCCGGACGAGCTGGCCGCCTGGTACGTCGAAGCCGCCAACTCCGGTGACCTGGTGCGCTACATCGCCACCTTCGAGCACACTCTCGCCGTCATGCAGAGCCGTGAGGGCCTGCTGCGCGTCGCCGAGGAGTACGTCCTCGACCTGGCCGCGGACGGGGTCGTCTACGGCGAGGTGCGCTATGCCCCGGAGCTGAACACCCGCGGCGGCCTGACGATGGCCGAGGTCGTCGAGACCGTCCAGGAGGGCCTCGCCGCCGGTATGGCCAAGGCCGCTGCCGCGGGCACGCCGGCCCGCGTGGGCACCCTGCTGTGCGGCATGCGGATGTTCGACCGGGTGCGGGAGGCCGCCGACCTCGCTGTGGCCTTCCGCGACGCGGGCGTGGTCGGCTTCGACATCGCCGGTGCCGAGGACGGCTTCCCGGCCGCCGATCACCTGGACGCCTTCGAGCATCTGCGCCGCGAGAGCGTGCCCTTCACCATCCATGCCGGCGAGGCGTTCGGTCTGCCCAGCATCCACCAGGCGCTGCAGGTGTGCGGCGCCCAGCGCCTCGGCCACGGTGTGCGCCTGACCGAGGACATCGTCGACGGCAAGCTGGGCCGGCTGGCGGGCTGGGTCCGGGATCGCCGGATCGCCCTGGAGATGTGCCCGACCTCCAACCTGCAGACCGGCTGCGCCACGTCGATCGCCGAGCACCCGATCACGGCCCTGAAGGACCTCGGCTTCCGCGTCACGCTGAACACCGACAACCGTCTGGTGTCGGGCACCACCATGACCCGTGAGATGGCGCTGCTGGTGGAGCAGGCGGGCTGGACGGCCGAGGACCTGCGCACGGTCACGGTCAACGCGCTCAAGAGCGCGTTCATCCCGTTCGACGAGCGCAGGGCCCTCATCGAGGGCGTCGTCCTGCCGGGCTACGAAGCCGCGCTCTGAACCAGTCCCCGTACATAGGCCGCCTGTCCGATGTGCTGAAGGTCGTCGGACAGGACGCTCACCAGCCGCACGCCCAGGGTGACCGGCGGATCCCAGTTCTCGTCGACGATGCGCTCGAGATCCTTGGCGGCCAGCTCACGCAGGGCGCCGAGGGACTGCTCGTGCACGGCGTCGTAATAGCCGGTCAGCAGGTCGCCGGAGTCGACCCGCACCTTGGCCACCTTGGCGGAACTGTGCCCGTAGCCCGTGTCGCGGCGCGGGAGATCCAGCCCGAAGCGCTTCTCCCAGTCCTGCGCGAGCCACACCTGGTCGAGCCCGAAGGCGTCGGCCACATGGTCGTCCTGGACCCGGGTGAGGTGCCAGACGAGCCAGGCGATGGAGTTGCCGGCCTTGTACGGGCGGGCGTTGAGGTCGTCGGGGCCCAGGCCCTCTACGGCTGCGTGGACTTCTTCCTGGATGCGGTTGAACCCGTCGATGAGGATGTCCTTGGCATGCATGCATCCACCATCGCGCATTACGGCCCGTCGTGCGTGCCCTGCTCCAGAAGCGCCATCAGCGCCCGGGCCGCGGGACTGGTCGCCTGTGGCGGCGGGAGCAGCGCCACCGTCTCGTAGACCGCCTCGCCGGTGCCCTTCACCGGCAGGGCGGTGAGCGCCTCCCGCTTGTGCCGGAAGTGCCGGGGTACGACCGCGATGCCGAGGTTCTCGTCGACCAGGTCCAGCAGGCTGTGCACGTCGTTGACCTCCAGCGCCACGGTGCGCCGGACGCCCGCCGCCGCGAAGGCCGTGTCGGTGGTGCGGCGCGGCCCCCAGTCCGGGTGGAAGTCCACGAACACCTCCCCGCCGAGCTCCTCCGGCGTGACCGCCGCGCCGCCCGTCGCCAGACGGTGAGTGGGATGGCACAGCACCGTCATCGGCTCACCGGTCAGCGACACCGAGCGCAGCTGGTCGGTGTCCGCCTGCGTCCGGTAGGCGAAGGCCAGGTCCAGGCGCCCGGCCGCGACCTCCTCCGCCAGCGCGCCCGAGCCGGCCTGCCGCAGCCGTATCTCCACATCCGGATGCCGCCGCCGGAACGCGGCGAGCAGCCCCGCCACGTCCACCCCCGCGATGCACTGCTCGGTGCCCAGCGCGAGCGTGCCGCGCAGTACGCCCTGCACGGCGGCGACCGCCTCGTGCGCGGACCGCACCTGCGCCAGGATCCGCTCCGCCTCGCCGAGCAGCGCCCGCCCCGCCTCCGTGAGCGTGACCCTGCGGGTCGTCCGTACGAACAGCGGGGTCTGCAACTCCCGCTCCAGCGCCCGGATCGAGGCCGACAGCCCCGACTGGGACACCATCAGCCGTTCTGCCGCCCGGGTGAAATGCTGGTCCTCGGCGACCGCGACAAAGTGCTGGAGATGGCGCAGTTCCATAATTGAGAAGCCTATCCGCTCAATCCCATCGCATTCTCCTGTTGGACCACTGCTCGCAGGTCGCGAAAGATATGGGGTGCCGGCCTCCCTCACCTTCCGGGAACCGGGAAACCGTGTGCCAACCCCTCTGGAGTCGCGTTGTACACCGCACACCCCGACCGTTACGCGGACCTGCCCTACCGGCGCACCGGACGCAGCGGCCTGAAGCTCCCCGCGATCTCGCTCGGCCTGTGGCACAACTTCGGTCCCGACCGTCCGGTCGAGACCCAGCGGGCCATCCTGCGCCGCGCCTTCGACCTCGGCGTCACCCACTTCGACCTGGCCAACAACTACGGCCCGCCGCCCGGTGCGGCCGAGTCCGCGCTCGGTGAGTTCCTGAAGACGGACTTCGCTCCGTACCGCGACGAACTGGTCATCTCCACCAAGGCCGGCTACCTCATGTGGCCCGGCCCGTACGGCGAGTGGGGCTCCCGCAAGTACCTGCTGTCCTCGCTGGACCAGAGCCTGGCGCGGATGGGCCTGGACTACGTCGACATCTTCTACTCGCACCGCCCCGACCCGGAGACTCCCCTGGAGGAGACGATGGGTGCCCTGCACTCGGCGGTCCAGCAGGGCAAGGCGCTGTACGTCGGCATCTCCAACTACTCGGCCGAGCAGACCCGCGAGGCCGCCCGCATCCTCGGTGAGCTGGGCACTCCGCTGCTGATCCACCAGCCGCGCTACTCGATGCTGGACCGCCGGCCCGAGGAGGAAGGCCTCCTGGACGCCCTGGACGAGCTCCAGGTCGGCTCCATCGTCTTCTCCCCGCTGGAGCAGGGCCTGCTCTCCTCCCGCTACCTCGACGGCATCCCGGAGGGCTCGCGGGCGGCGAGCGACAGCCCCTTCCTCAACTCGGACGCGGTCACCGCGGACCTCGTCGACAAGCTGCGCGCCCTCGACGAGATCGCCAAGGGCCGCGGCCAGACCCTCGCCCAGCTGGCCCTCGCCTGGGTGCTGCGCGGCGGCCGGGTGACCTCCGCGCTGGTCGGTGCGAGCAGCGCGCAGCAGATCGAGGACAGCGTCGCGGCCACCCGCAACCTGGACTTCGACGCCGAAGAACTGGCCCGCATCGACGCGATCATCCAGCCGTAGGCCCCTCGCCGTACGACGCGGCCGACGTGCTGTCCGACGCGGCTCGGGCAGCGCGTCGGCTGCTCGCCCCGGCGCCTTCAAACGCCTCCCCGGCCGGGGCCGCGCCCGGTGCCACCCAGGGCCGTCAGGAGCTGAGCCGCTCCTGCAGGTGCACGGTGACCCGGTCGCCCTCGCCCTTCCCGATGGCCTTGCGGAGGTCGGCCTTCACCGGCAGTTTGTGCGTGCCGTCGCCCAAGGCCATGAACGAGCTGCGGAAGGGGCGCCCGTCGATCGTGCCGCGGACCTTGACGAGCCCGCGGGTGCCGAAGAACTCGACGCTCTTCGGCCAGACGAGATAGGTCCAGCCGCCGTCGTTCGGGCTCTTGCGCAGGACGGCGGTGAACCTCTCGTCCAGCTCGGTGGTCGTGGTCATGACTGCTCCTCCGCTCGCGGTGGTCACCTACCTGGGAGACCGCCGCGAGCGCGAAAACTCATCGCGCGGCTCACGCCCCGGCGGGCACCCGGTCCAGGAAGCCGAGCACCGAGCGGATACGGCCGTCCGCGTCCAGCGTGATCACGTCGGAGCCGGCCACCGGCGCCGAGCCGTCGGCCTCGCTCACCAGCTCCCAGGAGAAACGCGCCGTGTCGTGGTGGCCGTCCACGGCGCCGGTCAGCCGGAAGGTGAAACCCGGAAACTGCGCGTGTGCCGCGGTGATCAGGGCCGCGATGTCCTCGTGGCCGCTGACGGCGGCGAGCGGGTCGGCGTAGGTGCCGTCCGTCGCCCAGGCGGCGGCGACCGCCTTCGCCAGTGCCTCCGGTTCGCCCGCGTTCCAGGCCTCGAAGTAGCGGGCGACGGCGTTCTCGTGACGGTCGGTGTTCGCGGACATGGGAAATCAGCCTCCATCGAGGTCGTAGCTGCTGGTCAGGACCCGGATTCGCGGTTGCGGCGATCCGGTGTGACCACCATGCCCGGCCCGCGAGGGATCGTCGATTACCCCTCGGGTAATGGAACATTCGCTGGGTTTCGGCCAACTGCCCCTGTGAATATGCCAGGAGACTGGCCGGAAAGTCGTGGTGACAGTGGTTCAGTAGTGAACATACTCAACAGTCAAGGGACTTCACGGCGAGCGAAGACGTCATCACGGACAGCACATGAGCCGCATCGAAAGCGAGGCCGGCCGGCAGGCGAGCGAGCAGCGGGGGAGCGAACGTGCACGACGAGTTCTTATGCCATGTCACCGCTTACGGGATCTGCGGAGGCGAGCGTATCGGTGTGCCTTTAGGCACCTACCGGGCTCCAACCCTCGCCCTCGCCCTGTGGTGGCTGCGCGACCGGGCCAACTGGATCGCCGACCGTCTCGATCCCCAGCCGGAGGCGGAGCACTTCCCGCCGAGTTCGCTCGTCCCCGTCGCCGACACCGTGCCCGACGTACCGGTCGTACTGCGCTCGTGGTGCGCCAACATCGCCCAACAGGAACTGGTCGCCGACGAGTTGGCCGCGGGGCACCTGGTGCGGATCGCGACCAGTGACGAGACCACCGAGTACGAGTTGCTGGCCGAGTCCGTCGACGCCCTGCGTATGCAGCGGACCATCCCGGCGCTCGTCCTGCCCGTCGGCTGAGCGCCTGCGGCACTCGCCACGCCGGGCGCACATGGGGACGAATCGGTAGAATTCTCGTCATGGCAGAGCGGCCCATGGCGCCGACTGCGCCCGAACTCGTCCTGGAGACCGAGGCGGGCTCCACGGTGATGAGCCCGGGCCGCGACTACCACGTCGGACGCGACCCGCTCAGCGACATCGTCTTCGACGACGCACGGGTCTCGTGGCACCACGCGGTGCTGCGCCCCGAGGCCGACCACTGGACCATCGAGGACGAGAACAGCACCAACGGCACCTTCGCCGACGGCCGCCGCATCCACGAGCGGGGTGTGGGCCCCGGCAGCGTCATCCGCTTCGGCAACCCCTCCAACGGCCCGTGCGTCGTCCTCGTCAGCCCCCCGACCCTGGTTCCCGAGCGTCCCTCCGCGGTGTCGATGCCCGGCCTGACCGGCACCTTCCGCAGGCCCACCACCGTACGGCCGCTGCCCACCCGCACCGTCCGCATCGGCCGCGCCGCCGACAACGACCTCGTCGTCGACGACCTCGTGATCTCCCGGCACCACGCCGAGCTGCGCGCCCTGTCCGACGGCAGCTACGAGATCGCCGATCTGGGCAGCCACAACGGCACCTTCCTCAACGGCTCGCCCGTCACCACCGCCACCATCGGCCCCGGCGACATCGTCGGCATCGGTCACTCCGCGTTCTGCCTCGTCGGCGACCAGCTGCAGGAGTACGTCGACACCGGCGAGATCTCCCTCGACGTGCAGGACCTCACCGTCGCCGTCGACCGCGGCCGCAAGACCCTGCTCGACCATGTGTCGTTCCCGGTGGGGGCGAAGTGCCTGCTCGCGGTCGTCGGCCCGAGCGGCGCCGGCAAGTCCACCCTGCTCAACGCCCTCACCGGACAGCGGCCCGCCGACCACGGCACCGTGCTCTACGACGGGCGCGACCTCTACCGCGACTACGCCGAGCTGCGCCAGCGCATCGGACTGGTCCCGCAGGACGACATCCTGCACGCCCAGCTGACCGTCCGCAGCGCCCTGTCCTACGCCGCCGAGCTGCGCTTCCCGCAGGACACCGCGAAGGCCGAGCGCCGGGCCCGGGTCGACGAGGTCATCCGCGAACTGGGCCTCGAGCAGCGCGCCGACCAGCCGGTGCACAGCCTCTCTGGCGGGCAGCGCAAGCGGGTCAGCGTGGCCCTGGAGCTGCTGACCAAGCCCTCGCTGCTGTTCCTCGACGAACCGACCTCCGGCCTCGACCCCGGCATGGACCGCTCGGTGATGCACATGCTGCGCGGCCTCGCCGACGACGGCCGCACCGTCATCGTCGTCACCCACAGCGTGCTCAGCCTCGACGTCTGTGACCGGCTCCTGGTGCTCGCCCCCGGCGGCAGGATCGCCTACTACGGCCAGCCCGGGGACGCCCTCGCCTTCTTCGGCTTCGAGCAGTGGCCGGAGGCCTTCGAGGCCTTCGAACACGACGACCGCGACTGGGCCGGCGACTACCGCTTCTCGCCCTTCCACCGGCACTACATCACCGAAGCCACCGCCCAGCCGCGTGTCCCCCGCTCGGGCCCGGTCGTCATCACCCCGCCCGCCAGGCCCCGCAGCCGTGGCGCCCAGCTCGGCACGCTGGTGCGCCGCTACACCGCCGCGCTCGGCGCCGACCGCACCTTCCTCGCCATCATGATCGCCCTGCCGTTCGTGATGGGCGCCATGGCCCGCGCCCTGGCCGGCAGCAGGCTCACGCAGGCGACGGCGATGAACGCCCTGCTCATCCTGTGCGTCGGCGGAGTCCTCACCGGCGCGGCCAACGCCGTGCGCGAACTCGTCAAGGAACGCACCATCTACCGGCGCGAGCGGGCCGTGGGCCTGTCCAGATCGGCGTACCTGATGTCGAAGGTCGTCGTCCTGGGCACCATCACGGTCCTGCAGGCCGTGGTGCTCACCCTGGTGGCCCTCCTGGGCGTCGACCTCAACGCGCCCGGTGGCGAAGGCGTGTTGATGCCGCCCCTTGTCGAAATCACCGTCGCCGTCGCCCTGCTGGCGTTCACGGCGATGACGCTCGGACTGCTGGTGTCGGCGCTGGTGCGCAAGGAGGAGGTGACGATGCCGCTGCTGGTGCTGCTCGCCATCGTCCAGGTCGTCTTCTGCGGCGCGCTCCTGAAGCTCCACGGAGTGCCGGGCCTGGAACAGCTGTCCTGGCTGGTGCCCTCCCGGTGGGCGCTCGGCGCGATGGCCGGCACCGTGGGCCTCGCGCGGATCGTGCCCGGCGACCTGACCGGCGACCCGCTGTTCAGGCACTCGGCCGGGGTGTGGCTGCTGAACATCGCCATGCTGGTGGTGCTCTCCGCGGTGTTCTGCTTCGCCGTCTCCCGGCTGCTGCGCCGCCACGAACCCGCCGTGATGCGGAAGTCGTGATGGCGACCCCAGGCTTCCGGCCCACTCACGTCGTCCCCCAGCACGGCATGCCCGCCTGGGAGGACCCCGACCCGGCCCGCCCCACCGTGCCCCTCGACCCGCTGCTGCCGGTCCAGCTCGTCGAGCGGCGCGGCGACTGGGGGCATGTGCTGTGCGCCAACGGCTGGTCCGCCTGGGTCGACGGCCGCTGCCTGGTCGCCGTACCCCAGGACCCGCCCGCCGCCGGAGGCCCCCAGGACCGCACCGCCGACCCGCGCCCCCTGCTCTCCCGCGCCGAACAGACCCTGGCCCGCTACCGCAGCGCGGTCGAGGAACTGGCCCGCGGCGGCCTCGACGGGGAGTCCTTCCGCAGCCGTACACAGGGACTGCGCATCGGGATCGTCGTCGACGGCGAGTCCGTGTGGCTGTACGACACCGAGCAGGGACGGTGGGTGTACGGCGACGGGAAGCACCTGAGCACGTACGCCACCGACGACGGACCCCGGGCCGCCCCGGCCGGCCCCGGCCACGCCCCCACGCAGGTCGTGACCCCCGATGGCCCGTGACACCAGCCTGTTCTCGGGCCGGCCCTCCGAACTGATCGGCCGGCAGGTCGCCGGCTACCGCATCGAGCGCGAGATCGGCCGCGGCGGCATGGCGGTCGTCTACCGCGCCCGCGATCTGCGCCTGGACCGCACGGTCGCCCTCAAGCTGCTCGCCCCCGAACTCGCCCGCAACGACACCTTCCGGCTGCGCTTCACCCACGAGTCCCGGGCCGCCGCCGCGATCGACCACCCGCACATCGTGCCGGTGTACGAGGCCGGCGAGACGGACGGCGTCCTGTACATCGCCATGCGCTACGTCGAAGGCAGCGACCTGCGTCATCTCCTCGACCGGCGGGGCCCGCTCGCGCCCGTGCCCGCGCTGCGCATCGCCGCGCAGATCGCCTCCGCGCTGGATGCCGCCCACGACTACGGGCTGGTGCACCGGGACGTGAAACCCGGGAACATCCTGGTCGCCCGCGGCACCGACAGCGACCACCCCGAGCACGCCTACCTCACCGACTTCGGCCTGACGAAGAAGTCGCTGTCCCTGACCGGCTTCACGACCGTCGGCCAGTTCGTCGGCACCCTCGACTACGTGGCCCCGGAGCAGATCTCCGGCCGGCCCGTCGACGGGCGCTGCGACGTCTACGGGTTCGCCTGCGTCGTGTTCGAGTGCCTGGCGGGCCGGCAGCCCTTCCGGCGCGAGGACGACATGGCCCTGCTGTGGGCCCACCAGTACGACCAGCCGCCGCCGCTGACGGAGTTCCGCGCCGACCTCGCCCCGGCCGTCGACACCGTGTTCGCCAAGGCTCTGGCCAAGAGCCCGGACGACCGCCACGACTCCTGCCTCGCGTTCGTCGCCGCCCTGCGCGGTGCGGTGACCGGCGCCGCGCCGGGCACCGACCACCCCCCGACGGAGGTGGGCCTCCGGGCCGCAAGCGCGCAGCGGGACCGCCCCCGGCCTCCACCGCGCTGGGCGGAGCCGGTCTTCCGGGGGCGGAGCTGAGCGTTCCATTTCGCCAGACCTGCTCAGGCCTCCTGGCCGAGCCCGCCCAGCGGTACGCGGCGGGCCACGACCTTGCGTCGGCTGATGCGCCAGCCCGCGTCGACGCGGACCACGACGTCCTCGTACGTCACGGACCCGCACGAGCCGTCCGTCATGATCCCCAGCCCCTTGGAGCGGGCACGGACCCGGCCGTCGGCCGCCTCCTCGATCACCACGTTGGTCACGTGATGTGCCACGGGGTTCTTCGCGCCCAGCGCCAGCGCGGCCTCCTTGACGGCGGTGAGGCCGGTGACCTCGCCCTGGCCGAAGTCCGACAGGTCGTAGACGACGTCCGAGGTGAACACCTCGTCACAGCGGTCGAGTTCCCCGCCGTCGACCAGATGGCCGTGCAGGGCGATCAGCTCGGTGACGGCCAGGCGGTCTTCGAGAGCCAACGCCATGGCGTTCCCTTCCTCTCGGCACCTCGACTGACCGGACACTGCCACGGACGGCATCATGTCTCCCACTCCTTTTCGGTCTTCCCCCGCCGCCGCACCGGCCGCGCCAGCAGCGCGCCGAGGAAACCGGTCACCAGCCCCCACAGCACGGCCAGGCCCAGCGCGGTCCACACCTTCGGCTTCAGGAACAGTTCCCCGGACAGACCACCGCCCAGGTCCCCGACGCCGAGCAGCGACAGTCCGTAGTGCGCGTCGATCCGGCCCAGCAGGCAGATCATGAGCACCGTCAGCGCGAGGGCGACGGCCATGTGCAAGGCGTGCTGCCAGGCCCGCATCCGGGCCGGGGACCGCGCCGCCAGCACGAACGCGGCGGCCAGCAGAAGCACCGCGTCGACGGCCACCAGCCACCACACCCTCGCGTCGTACTCGGCGAGCGTGCGGAGGTTGAGCGTGGAGACCTCCTTCGTGCGCAGCACCTCGTCCAGCACATGCGGCATGGGCAGCCCGAACGGCCCCTGCACCCGCCCCGTCCAGGTGGCACCCAGACCGATCGTGAGCGCCAGCCAGACCAGGTTCGGCAGACCCAGCAGGATCACCGCCAGGCTCTCCGGCAAGTGGCCGCGGGTCACCGCGACGACCAGTGTGACAACGACTCCCAGGACGACATACGCCAGCAGCAGCACGACCATGGCGTACGCGGCCGGGCGCACCGACTCCTGGAAGCGCAGCAGCCGACCCGGCAGCGGCGCGCCGCGCGACACCAGCAGCGCCAGCACCAGCACCCCCGCCAGCCACAGCACACCGAAGAACAGGGTCAGCGGCACATCCGTCCTGAAGCCCACCTTCGGTGCGAGGCCGAACAGGTCGCCGATGTCGCCGAGGGTTCCGTTGCCGACGTCGACCGCGAAGGTCTGGCGGGCGCCCAGGGCCAGGCCGAGCAGGGCCAGCAGCCACACCACGGCGATCCGCGCGGCCCACCCGGCCAGCTCCGGGGCGCCGGCGACCGCCCGGTACCGCAGCGGGCGCAGGAAACCCGCCGCGAGGACGAGCGCCCCGGCCAGCGTCACCGACAGCGGGATCACCGTCAGGCCGGCCGCGGACCGGGCCAGCGCGCCCGCGTTCCCCGACAGTTCGATCGTGCCGCCGACGGCCGTCACCACCGTCGCCGCGACCACCCGCGGGAACGCGCCGTCCGGGAGATCCGCCGCCCCGGCCGCCCACAACCCCAGGCCGGCCACGATGCCCATGACGATCAGCGCGGCCAGCACCCCGGCCACGGCCTGCACCCAGCCATGGCGGGCGACGGCCAGGTCGGAGGGGGTTCGCGGGCTCACCCTCGCCACGCTAAGCAGCGCCCGCCCGCCCCGCCCGCCGGGAGGGCCGTCCGCGTCGGCTTGCGGGCGCCACCGCACCGGAGCACACAATGGATGCGGCAGGTAACAAAGCGGCCCAACTCGGGGCAGGCCGCAGGACACCGCATCGGGAAGAGGAACTCGTGAGCCTCGAACCGCCGTCCTCCGGACGCCCCACAGGCCCCCCTTCCGGCCCGCTCTCGGGCCCCTCCCAGCCCCCCTCGGGCCCACCCTCGCAGCCACCGGGCAGCGCCGGCGGCACACCCTCGCCACCGCCTCGCCGGCCCTGGTGGAAGTCCGCACCCCGCATCGCCGTGCTGACCACCGTGGTGGTCGCCGCCGTCGTCCTGGCCGTCCTCCTCAGTCGGCCCGGAGGCGGTTCGGGCAAGGGCGGAGAGGTCTTCCTGCAGGCCGCGGGCAAGACCGGCCCCGAGCCGTTCACGCAGTCGACGGCAAAGGACAGCTCCGCCCCGGCCGTCCCCGCCTCTCCGGCGACCGGATCGGCTCCGGCGAACGCGGTACGGGCGGTGAGCGGCGGGGCGCCCGGACTGTACGGCGGCACCCGCAACGTCTCCAGCTGCGACGTCGAGCGGCAGATCAAGGCCCTCCAGGCGGCCCCGCCGAAGAACGCGGCGTTCGCCTCGGTCGCCGGCGTCACCCCCTCCCGGGTCCCCGCCTACCTCCGTGCGCTCACCCCCGTACAGCTGCGGATGGACACCCGCGTCACCAACCACGGCTACCGCGACGGCGCCGCCACCGGCTACCAGGCCGTCCTGCAGGCGGGCACGGCCGTCCTCGTCGACGGCCACGGCGTGCCACGCGTGCGCTGCGCCTGCGGCAACCCGCTGACGCCGCCCGTCGCCCAGCAGACCACCCCTAAGCAGACCGGTGACAGCTGGCCGTCGTACCGCCCCTCGAACGTCGTCGTGGTCACCCCCGCACCGCAGATCATCAACATCTTCGTCATCTACGACCCCGACCACGACGAATGGATCTCCCGGCACCGGGGCGACACCGGTCACCACGACCACCGCACCGAGCCGCCGGTCAAGCCCTCCCCGTCGGTGAGCGTGTCCACGCCCACGGCACCCTCGTCCTCGTCCTCCACGTGCGCCTCCGCGCCCAGCGTGGTCACCGGCACGCCCAGCCCCTGCCCGTCGACGTCGACCTCCCCCTCCACCCCGACGCCCAGTTCCGAGTCACCCTCCACCGAGCCCGGAACGACCGAACCGGCGTCACCAGGGGACACCGGCACGTACAGTGCTCCAGGGCCGAGCACCACATGACCGGCGTTCCACGTGTTAGGGGACACATCGGCCCGGACGGGGACTGCCGGGCGCGGCTCGGGGTAGCAGGACTGATGCAGCAGCGTCCGGCCAGGCCGGCTTCCGAGAGAGACATGCATGATCGAGCACGTGGGCGGGGCAGTGATACCGACTGGTTTCGACGTGCCCGTGGAACCGCTACGGCGGGCGGCGCACTACACGGGCGAACCGGGATGCATCGCCGAGGCCCGGTCCTTCGCGGCGCACTTCGTGGGACGGCTCCGCACCGAGTGGTGCGCCAGGATCGACGCCCGCATCGAGGACGAGGTGTTGCTGGTCGTGAGCGAGCTGGTCACCAATGCGGACCGGCACAGCAACGGGCCGTACATCCTGGAGCTCGAAGGCACCGACACCTCGATCACGGTGTGCGTCTACGACAGCAGCGCCGCCCTGCCGCGCCGCTTCCCGCGCGATCCCGAGCGCGTCGGCCGGCACGGCCTGGAGATAGTCCATGTCCTGGCGAGGCAGGTCACCGTGGAGCGGGTGCCGGTCGGCAAGCGGGTGTCGGCCGTTGTGAGCCTGACCAGCGCATGACCGCCGTGGCCGCCGATTTCGGCGGCCACGGCGGTCATGGATGCGACCGGCCGGCCCTCACGCGCAGCCGAGTTCGCCCAGCATTCCCTCGCGCAGTTGCGCGATGATCCGCTTGATCAGTCGGGACACATGCATCTGCGAGCAGCCGAGCCGTTCGCCGATCTCCGCCTGAGTGGCCTCCTCCACGAACCTCATGTGGATGATCTGCCGGTCCCGCTCGCCGAGTTCCGCCATCAGCGGCGCCAGCGACTGGAAGTCCTCGACGAGCCGCAGCCCGTCCTCCTCCACTCCGATGAAGTCGGCGAGCACCGCCTCGCCGCCCTCCGGCCCGTCGCCGGTGAGCGCCGCGTCCAGGGAGGAGGAGTTGTAGCCGTTGGCCGCGATCTGCGCCTCGATCACCTCGTTCTCGGGGATGTTCATCAAGGTGGCGAGCTCGGGAACCGTGGGCTCCCGGTCCAGCCGGCTGGAGAGTTCCTCGCGCGCCTTGGCCAGCTCGACACGCAGCTCCTGCAGCCTGCGCGGCACGTGCACCGCCCAGGTGGTGTCACGGAAGAAACGCTTGATCTCGCCGACGATGTACGGCAGCGCGAACGAGGTGAACTCAACCTCACGGGACAGCTCGAACCGGTCGATCGCCTTGATCAGGCCGATCATGCCGGTCTGGACGATGTCCTCCATGTCGTCGCCGCGTCCCCGGAACCGCCCGGCTGCGAACCGCACCAGCGAGATGTTCATCTCGATGAGCGTGTTGCGTGCGTACTGGAATTCGTGCGTACCCTCCTCGAGCTCCGCGAGGCGCTGGAAGAACTGACGAGAAAGCTCCCGCGCGTCCCGCGGAGCCACGGTGTGCGGCTCCGCGATCCCCGGCAGTGGTCCATCACCCGTGCTGGTCCCGGCGGTCTTCGCGACGACCTCAGCCTTCGACCGTCCCACGGCGGTGTCCATTTCCTCTCCCACGAAGTCACGGTTCGACGTCGTCTACGTCGTGCCCTCTGGGGGGCGCGTACCCGCTTTGCGCCGGGACATGCCCGTGACCGGGACCGAATACAGATCGTCACCGCAGACGCCGCCTCGGTGATTCCACCCAGAGCGGAACGCCGCTCTCTTCCCGTCGAACCGAGGCGAGGGAATCTAGTCTGAAGCCGTGAGCAGCCAAGCGCCGAACGAAGCCGATGTCATTCCGCTGCGCAGCCCGCAGGGCGAGCGGCCCGCCGCCTCGCCCCCGCCGCCCAGGGAGCCCCTGTGGCGGGACCTCGTCGGCGATGTCCTGCGGCGTGAACGCCTCGCCCAGGAGCGCACCCTGAAGGACGTGGCCGACGAGGCCCGGATCTCCATGCCGTACCTCTCCGAGGTGGAGCGCGGCCGCAAGGAGGCCTCCTCCGAGGTCCTCGCGGCCGCCGCCCACGCCCTCGGGCTGGGCCTCGGCGACCTGCTGTCACGGGCGCAGGGCGAGCTCGTCCGGATCGCCGCCCGGCAGTCCGACCGGAGCCGCCGGACGTCCGCTTCGCCGTACAACGGACTCTGCCTGGCCGCCTGACGGGACGCTTGCGGGCCGGTGCGTCAGATCGTGGCGAGGCGTCGGCTCAGCACCTCGTCGGCCAGCCCGTAGGCCACCGCCTCCTCGGCGGTGAACACCTTGTCGCGGTCCATGTCCGCGCGCAGCGTCGCGATGTCGTGCCCGGTGTGCCGGGCCAGCACCTGCTCGACCTGGGAGCGGATCCGGACCATTTCCTTGGCTTGGAGCGTGAGGTCGGAGATCATGCCCCGGCTGCCACCGGCGGCGGGCTGACCGAGCAACACCCGCGCGTGCTCCAGCACGATCCGCCGCCCGGGGTCCCCGGCGGCCAGCAGTACGGCCGCCGTGGAGGCCGCCTGGCCGACGCAGACCGTCGAGATCGGCGCCTGCACGAAGGTCATGGTGTCGTAGATCGCCATCAGCGAAGTGAACGAGCCGCCGGGCGAGTTGATGTAGACCGAGATCTCGTTCTCCGGCGCCGAGGACTCCAGATGGAGCAGTTGCGCGATGACGACGTTGGCCACGCCGTCGTCGATCTCGGTGCCGAGGAAGATGATCCGCTCGGACAGCAGCCGGCTGAACACGTCGGAGGAGCGCTCGCCGTTCGCGGTGCGCTCGACGACGTACGGAATCGTGTAGTTGCCCATGTCACAGCCCCATCCGTCGCTTCGAGGCGGCCGGACGGACATCCGCGAGGGACTCCAGGACCCGGTCCACCATGCCGTACTCCCTGGCCTCCTCGGCCGTGAACCAGCGGTCGCGGTCGCCGTCCCGGGCGATGGTCTCCGGGGACTGGCCCGTGTTCTCGGCGATGAGCCGCTCCATGGTCCGCTTGGTGTGCTCGAGGTTCTCCGCCTGGATCTCGATGTCGGCGGTGGTGCCGCCGATGCCCGCCGAGCCCTGGTGCATCATGATCCGCGCGTTCGGCAGCGCGTACCGCTTGCCGGGCGTGCCGCCGCACAGCAGGAACTGGCCCATGCTGGCCGCGAAGCCCATGGCGAGCGTCGAGACGTCGTTGGGGATCAGCCGCATCGTGTCGTAGATCGCGAGGCCCGCGTGCACGGAGCCGCCCGGACTGTTGATGTACAGGCTGATGTCGGTGCGCGGGTCCTCCGCGGACAGCAGGAGCAGCTGCGCGCAGACCCGGTTCGCGGAGACCTCGTCGACCTGGGTGCCGAGGAACACGATGCGCTGACCGAGGAGTTGGGCCGCGAGATGGTCGTCGAGCCGGCTGGGCGGGGTGTCGCCCTCCTCGGCGCGGGGCGCGAGCGTGGTGAGTGGAGTCATGGTCTCTCCCGTCGAGCGGTGATGCCGTCGACTCCACTCTTGGCCCTGCCCCGGCCCCGCATGCGGTTTCTCTGCCCGTGGCAGATTCGCCACGGGCAGAGCCCGCGCTCAGCCCTTCTCGCGCAGCTGCCGGAAGAACGCCCGCACGTCCCCGACCAGCAGGTCGGGCTCCTCCATCGCGGCGAAGTGCCCGCCGCGGTCGAATTCCGTCCAGCGCACGATGTTCTCCGTGCGCTCCGCCTTGTGGCGCAGCGGGATCTGGAGCTCGGCGGGGAAGAGGGCCAGCGCGGTCGGTGCGGTCGACGGCTCGTCCGGGCGGGCGACACGGCCCGTGGCATGGGCGCGCTCGTAGTAGATGCGGGCGGCGGAACCGGCGGTCCCGGTCAGCCAGTACAGCATCACGTTGGTGAGCATCCGGTCCCGGTCCACGGCCTCCTCCGGCAGCAGAGCCGAGTCCGTCCACTCCCGGAACTTCTCCACGATCCAGGCGAGTTGACCGACGGGCGAGTCGCTGAGCGCATACGCCACGGTCTGCGGCCGGGTGGCGTGCAGGACGGCGTAGCCCGTGCCCTCGCGTGACCATTCGCTCCACCGGCGCCAGGACAGCAGCGCACGCTCCTGCTCCTCCGTGCCGAGCTCGTCAAGCTCCTCCTGTGTCGGCTCGGTGGCCTGCTGCGCGCCCGGGAGCAGGTTGAGATGCACGCCGATCACGCGGTCCGGGTGTGCGCGCCCCAGCTCGCGGGAGATGGCGGCGCCCCAGTCGCCGCCCTGCGCGCCGAACTGCTCGTAGCCGAGCCGTCGCATCAGCTCGGCCCATGCGTCGGCGACCCGGCCCGCCTCCCAGCCGGTGTCGCTGGCAGGACCGGACAGCCCGAACCCGGGGATGCTCGGTACGACGACGTGGAACGCGTCGGCCGGGTCGCCGCCGTGCGCGCGGGGGTCGGCGAGCGGCCCGACGACGTCCAGGAACTCGACGATCGACCCCGGCCAGCCGTGCGTGATGATCAGCGGTGTGGCGTTCGGCTCGGGGGAGCGGACGTGGGCGAAGTGGACTTTCGAGCCGTCGATCGTGGTGGTGAACTGCGGCCACTCGTTGAGCTGCGCCTCGGCGGCCCGCCAGTCGTATGAGGTGCGCCAGTAGTGGTGCAGCTCGCGCAGGTAGTCGGCCGGCACGCCGTAGGCCCACCCCGTGCCGGGCAGCTCGTCCGGCCAGCGGGTGCGGTCCAGGCGGTCATGGAGGTCGTCGAGGTCGCTCTGCGGGATGTCGATGCGGAAGGGCCGGATGCCGCTGTCCGCGGTCTCTGCGGGCGAAGACGTCATGGCCGCGAGCCTAGTTCGGTACGGGGGTGCGGCCACACGGGTCAATCGGCCGTCCGACCGATGAGTTCCGCGGCGAGGATCAGTCGGTACAGGTGACCGCGTTCCACGCCCCAGGAGGTGCTCATGACCACCGACGGATTCACCACGTGTCTCTGGTTCGACGGCCAGGCGGAGGAGGCCGCGCACTACTACGTGTCGATCTTCAAGAACTCCAGCATCGGCCGGGTCGGCCGCAACGTCGAGGGAGGCGCGGGCCCCGCCGGTTCGGTGCTGGCGGTGGAGTTCACGGCCAACGGCCAGAAGTTCGTCGCGCTCAACGGCGGCCCGCAGTTCAAGTTCAACGAGGCGGTCTCCTTCCAGATCTTCTGCAAGGACCAGGAGGAGATCGACTACTACTGGACCAAGCTCACCGAGGGCGGCGGCGAGCCCGGCCCCTGCGGCTGGCTCAAGGACAGGTACGGCCTGTCCTGGCAGGTCGTGCCCGACAGGCTCATCGACATGATCAGCGATGCGGACCAGGAGAAGGCGTCCCGCACGACCAAGGCGTTCATGGCGATGAGCAAGTTCGACATCGCGGCCCTGGAGCGGGCGTACGCGGGCGAGTGACCATCACTCCCGGGTGACGGCCGGTCCGCCCTGCGCGGGGTGGAGGACGGGCCGGCCGCACCTGCTCGTCCGCCGGGCGGAAGTGGCCCGGGCGAGCGCCGCCACCTCGGTGGCGCTCGTCGCCGTGCTCGCCGGCGCTCGGCTCACCGTGTGCGGTCTTGTTCCCCGATCACCCGTGTGATCTCGCGGGTGATCCGCAGGATGCCGGGCGAGCGCACCGGGCACGGCTTCGGCGTGGACGTCGTCGGTGCCAGGCAGAAGTGCAGATAGTCCTTGTCGAGGTGGAGGGCGGTGCGGTCGCGGCCCGGCTGGGTGCAGTAGTCGCGGTGTTCGTGCTCGTAGGCCGTGCACGGCAGGTACTGGGACCAGGTGTAGCGGGCACCGGCGGGGCTGACCGTCGCGCCCGCGTCGGCGACGAGGTCGCCCGAGGCGGCGGCCTGCTGCTCGTACATCCGGTTCACGCGCCGGACCCGGTCGGGCGTGATCGGGTCCGGGCCCTGCAGCACCCACACGATCCGTGGACGCCTGCTGCCGCCCGCCGCGGCGATCTGCTCGGTGAGCCGGCGCAGGTCGGCCTTGTAGCGGGTGAAGTACTTCTGCTGCGAGGCGTTGTAGGTGATGCCGTCCATGCACCACGTGTAGCCCCACGCGTTGCCCCAGAACTGCATCACCACATAGTCCGGATGCTGCGCACGGACCAGAGCCGCCGCCTTGTCCGCGTCCGGCACCAGCGACCTCGCCCCGGTGCCCTCCAGGTAGTCGCACAGGGTCGTGCCCGAGTACGGAGCACTCGTGTACTTCGCCCTCAGGTCCCGGCGCAGCTCCTGCCCGAGCACGTTCTGGGCCTCCATCGCGAGCGAATCCCCGAGATACAGCACGCGCGGCGCCACGGCGGGTGCACCCGGCGAGGCCGGGGCCTGCTGATGGGTCGTCGACGCCGACGCTCCCGGTACGGCGGGGGAGGGCGGTGCCTCCTGCGGGCCGGACGACGGGTCGCCGCACGCGCCGAGCAGCAGCACTCCGGTCAGCAGCATCCCCACGATCCACGGCTTCCGCATACGGCAACTCCAGCCCCGGCAACCGAAAACGGCTCCCCAGGCAAGCACAGGCGGGCCCAAGGCGGAAGACACCGGGGTGAGTTCAGGCGCCGTCCGGGCGCTCCAGCCGCTCCAGAAGGTCCAGCAGGTCGGTCAGCGGAAGCGGTTTGGCGAGGTGGGCGTCGAACCCGGCCGCCCGCGACTGGGCGCGGTCGCTGCCCTGGCTGAATCCGGACACCGCGATCAGACCCAGCTTGCCGCCGTCCGGGCGCGCCCGCAGGGCCCGTGCGACCGCGTAGCCGTCGATGTCCGGCAGGCCCAGGTCGCACAGGACGACGTCGAAGGCTTGCGTCTCGGTGGCGGTGAGGGCGTCCTGGCCCGTGTGCACCGCCGTGACCCGGTGGCCCTGGCGTTCCAGCAGGGTGCGGTAGGTGGCGGCCAGGTCCGCGTTGTCCTCGACGATCAGGAGGGACAGCCGGCGCGGGGAGCCGTGGACGGCCGGTGGCCGTGACGGACGCGGTCTCGTGGTGTCGGTGGTCGGCAGCAGCACCGTGAACGTCGCGCCCTTGTCCGGCCCCTCGCTGTGCGCGGAGATGCGGCCGCCGTGCAGTTCCACCACCGTCCGTGCCACCGCGAGCCCGAGCCCCAGGCCCTCGGGGGTGTCAGGACCGGCCGGGGCGGCCCGCATGAACACCCCGAAGAGCTCCTCGGCCTGGGCGGGGGAGAAGCCGATGCCGTCGTCCCGCACGGTCAGCCGGGCCTGCCCGTCGGCGGCCGTCAGGCCCACCTCGGTGCGGCCGCCCGGCCGGGTGTACTTCAGCGCGTTGGACAGCAGGTTCGTCAGGACCTGGGCCAGCCGCAGCCGGTCGCCGTCCACCATGACCGGTTCGGCCGGCAGCCCGACCGTCAGCGTGCGGTTCTCGTGCCCGAACAGGCCTTGGATGTCGGCGCACGCGCCCTGTACGACGGACCGCACGTCGACCGGATCGCACACCAGCTCCAGCCGTCCGGTCACCGCGCGCGTGCCGTCCAGCAGGTCGTTGCTCATCCGTGCCAGGGTGCTCAGCTGCCGCTCCAGGACGGCCAGCGCCGGATGACCCTCCGGCATGTCGAGGGCCAGCAGCTCCGTGGCCGCGGTGGCGGCCGCCAGCGGATTGCGCAGCTCGTGGGAGAGCGTGGCGATGAACCGGTCCTTGGCCTGCTGCTCCTCCCGCAGCCTGCGGCCCGCCGCGTCCAGTTCGTGATTGGCCCGGCTGAGCTGCTCGTTCACCTCGCGGATCTCACGGGCCCGTACGAACAGGTCGATCTCCATGCCCTCGGCCCGCATCTCCGCCTCGGCGACGGCGCGCTGCTGCTCCCGTCCCACCCGCCGCAGATGTACGAACTCGGTGACGTCCTCGACCCGGTGGATGATGTAGCGCACCTGCCCGTCGTCACCGAGCACCGGTGTGTTGACCGGGCTCCAGTACCGCTCGGTGAAGCCGCCCTCCTCGCCCGCCGGGATGTCGTAGCGCTGCAGCGCCATCGTGTCCGTACGACCGCTCGCCACCACCGTCTGCAGTGAACGGCGCAGATTGGCGACACCGTCGGCCGACGGGTCGTCCGGGTTGTCGGGGAACACGTCGAAGACGGGGCGGCCCACGATGCTCCGCTCGGTACGGGTCGCCGTGAGATAGGCGCGGTTGACCTCGACGATCGTGAAGTCGGGGCTGAGGATGAGCAGTGGGGACAGCGTCGCGTCGAACAGGCTCCGGAAGTCCGGCACTTCGGGCATGGTCGGACCTCCGCGGCCGAAGCGGTGACTCAGGGGTCGAGGCGGTAGCCGTAGCCCCGGACGGTGGTGATCCGCGGCGCCGGTGCGGGCAGCCCGGCCAGCTTGCCGCGCAGCCGGTAGACGTGCTCCACCACGGTCGCGGCCTGCTGCCACGAGGTGCCCCAGATCCGCTCCAGCAGCTGCTCCGCCGAGAACACCCGGCCCGGTGCGGCGGCCAGCATCTCCAGCAGCGCGTACTCCTTGGGCCGCAGCAACAGCTGGACACCGTCGACGGACGCCAGACGGGCGGCGGAGTCGATGCGCAGCGCGCCGACCTGGAGCACGCTCGGCATCTCGGGCGGCTGCGAGCGGCGCAGCACGGCGTGGATACGGGCCACCAGTTCCCGCTGGGAGAACGGCTTGACCAGGTAGTCGTCCGCACCGATCTCCAGGCCCGCCACCCGGTCGGCCTCCGCACCGCGTCCCGTCACGACGATGACCGGCAGCCGGCTCGTGGACCGCAGTGCCCGGAGCAGCTCCAGGCCGCTGCCGTCCGGCAGCCCCAGATCGAGAACGGCGAGATCGACGCCGCCCTCGTGGAGGGCGGCCTTTCCGGCGCGCGCATCCATGGCCCAGGTGACCGTGAAGCCCGCGCGCTCCAGATAGGAACGGCACATCAGTGCGAAGTCGGGGTCGTCCTCGATCAGAGCGAGGTGCGGTCGCATACCGCATCACCCGGACCGTCTGGCGTCCGCCCGTTGTGCCGCTCATGAGCGGGCGTTGATGCCCCGACCATGTGGCGAAGGTAGAACAGTAAATGCCCACGGTTCAAGGGGGAGCCGCTCGGGGGGGTTCCGGCACGGGCTCGTGCGATGCGGGGATGCCGCATGGATCGCACGAGCCCGTGCCGGTACGTGCGCCCCCGGCGCGGGTCAGCCCCTACGGGCTGACCGAGGGCATCACACCCGGTCGGCGACGATCAGCAGATACTGGAAACTGCCGTTCTTGTACGCGGTCAGGAACGTGTCCTCGATGCCCGTGACCAGGTGGTCCGCCTGACGGCGCAGCTCCCAGTAGGGGATGGCGTCGGCCGTGAGGTCCTGGACGTGGACGGGGACGAGACGGTTGCGGGCCATCGCCCGGAAGTACTCCGAGCGCGGGTGGATGTCGCAGATGTAGTGGGCGTTGATCTGGGACACCTCGCGGGAGGCCCGGCCGTAGGTGTCGTTGTAGCAGCCGGTGATCACCACGTAACGCCCGCCGCGGCGCAGCAGCCGGGAGTGCTCGGCGAACAGCAGCTCCAGCTCGACGTACATGGTCGACTCGTTGTTCCACGACGCCGCGTACGCGCCGGTGGCGAAGCCGGTGTCGAGCATGTTGCGGTGGTGGTAGCGCACCTGGGCGTCGATGCCTCGCTTGCGGGCCTGCTCATTGGCGAAGGCGGCCTGCTTGGCGGAGATCGTCACGCCGTCCGCGTGGCAGCCGTAGCGCAGATGCGCCACGACGCTGCCGCCGCCGCGCCCGCAGCCGGCGTCGAAGACCCGGTCGGCGGGGGAGAGCGGGCCGAGGTGGCCGGCGAGGAGCTCCGCCTGGGCGTGTTCCAGGCGGTGCAGTTCGGTGGTGATCCGTCCCCGGCGCAGATCGGGGTCGGGCTCGTCGAGCACGGTCCAGTCGACGTCGCCGACGCCGTAGTGGTGGTGATAGAGGTCGTCGATCTTGCCCAGTTCGAGGTTGACCGGGTTCTCCTCGGCGTTCCAGTAGTCCGCGACGCGGTTCTGGTATGTGGACTGGGTCGGCACCGGTGCCGCCTTGGTGTCGGCGTGGGGGGCGATGGTCAACTAGGACTCCTCGTGGTGCGTCTGACGGAGTGTCAGCACTGCGGGCGTTACCAGTAGTTGGGCAGGTGGTAGCGGTGGGTGTTGGTGGCGTGCCACTCGTGGTTGCCGGCCACCCAGTCGGACAGGCCCCGGGCGTAGCGCTCCACGAGGGGCGAGGTGGCGGACAGGAGGGCGGACTCGTCCTCGAAGGCGGTCATGATCTCGTTGTGGATCTCGACTGCCTTCAGATAGGCGGCCTTCAGCCCGCACCGCTCGTTGGCGGCGAGGACCTGGGGCAGGTTGAGGTGGGTGGGGTCGCTCGCCAGCTCCTTGGTGAAGGAGTAGAGGTCGTTGACGATGGTGGTGGCGTTGCAGGCGAGTGCCGTGATGCGCTGGATCTCCGGGCGGGCGTAGAGGGCCTCCGGCAGCTCGTAGCCGTCCACGGCGTCGATGATCGACAGACAGGGGCGGAAGTTGTTGAACTGCCGCATCACCAGGTACTCCCACACCTGCGGCACGTAACGGATCTCCGCCCACGCGGCCTCGGCGAGATAACCGAGGTGCAGCCGCGCCATGTCGTGCACGAACCGGTCGGTCTGACTGGGGGTGGCGACGGCGGCGTAGTCCTTCATCGCCCAGTGGTACGAGCGCAGCGGTCCGTCGGCCTGCACTCCGAGCGCCCACTGCTCCTGCAGCGCGGGCGTGCTGTGGAAGGGGTCGAGCGCCGACTGGGCCAGGATCAGCCGGCCGCCCAGGCCGCGGCGGGCACCGCCCCTGCCCTCGTCCTCCTCGCAGTAGCAGCTGTCGACGAGGTTCTCCGCCAGCAGGAACTTGCCGGCGGCGGTGAGGCGTTCCAGATCGGCCGCCGCCGGATGCTGGAGCACCACGGCCCGGCCGAACTGGAAGCCCGAGAAGTCCCCGGACCAGGCCTTCGGGAACAGGTCGAGGCCGTGCGCCCAGGCCTCCAGCCTGCGGTCGACCTCCTCCACCTTCGCCGGGTCGGCGGGGGCGACCTGCCGGTACTTGAGGCCGGGGATCGCGCCGCCGCGCCGGGTGCGCACGGCGCGGGCCAGATTGGGCGGCCCCGGCAGCGAGGACGAGACGGCGGACGTGCTCATTGCGTACTCCACCCTCAGTCGGCCGTCCGGCCGATCTGGACGTTCTCCAGGATCCCGGCCGCGTCCGGCACCAGGATGGCCAGCGAGTAGTAGGCGGTCACCAGGTAGCGGATGATCGCGGCCGTGTCGATGCCCATGAACCGCACGTTCAGGCCCGGCTGGAACTCGTCGGGGATGCCGGTCTGGTAGAGCCCGATCACCCCCTGGTCCGACTCCCCGGTGCGCAGCGCGATGATGCTGCTGGTGTGATCGCGGCTGATCGGGATCTTGTTGCAGGGGAAGATCGGAACCCCCCGCCAGGCGGGGATCTCGTGCCCCTCGACACTCGCCGTGCCCGGCACCAGGCCGCGCCGGTTGCACTGCCGGAAGAAGGCCGCGATCGCCTTCGGATGGGCGAGGAACACCTTGGTCTTGCGGCGCATGGCCAGCAGCTCGTCCATGTCGTCCGGGGTCGGCGGCCCGGTGAAGGTGCTGACGCGCTGGCCGTAGTCGACGTTGTGCAGCAGCCCGAACTCCCGGTTGTTGACCAGCTCCCACTCCTGGCGCTCACGGATCTCCTCGACCGTCAGGCGCAGCTGCTGCTCGGTCTGGTTCATCGGGTTGTTGTAGAGGTCGGCGACCCGGGTGTGGACCCGCAGCACGGTCTGGGTGAGCGACAGCTCGTACTCGCGCGGCGCGAGGTCGTAGTTCACGAAGCCGCCGTTGAGCGTCGGCTCGCCGACATGACCGGCCTGTACGGGAACGTCCGCCTCGCCCTTGCGGTTCATCGGCAGCTTCTGCCGCGCCGCGAACGCCTCCAGATGTGCGGCGAGGGACGGCACCCGGTCCCTGAACTCCGTGACGACGTCCCAGGGCAGCACCAGCAGTACGCCGGCCGTCTCCGCCCGCACCGAGCTCAGCCACAGCGGGCTGGACTGCCCGATGGCCTCGTCGCCCATCTGGTCGCCGTCGGTGACGACCCCGATGATCTCCTCCTCGCCGTACTTGCCCTCGGTGAAGCGGGTGAACCTGCCGTGCACGACGAGATAGGCCTCCGTGACCCGCTGCCCTGCCTGGAACAGCACCTGTCCCGCCCGCACCTCGCGGACCCGGAAGCGGGTGGCGATCTCCTTGAGGACGTCGGTGTCGGAGTAGCCGCGCAGCACCGGCAGTTCGGTGAGTGTCTCGGGGATGACCTTGATGTCGTCGGCGCCGTTCTGCTCGAACTGCACCCGCCCGCGGCCGATCCGCAGCTGCAGACGCCGGTTGACCCGGTAGGTGCCGCCCTTGACGTCCACCCACGGCAGTGTCCGCAGCAGCCAGCGCGAGCTGATGGCCTGCATCTGCGGTTCGGACTTGGTCGTCGTGGCGAGCTGGCGCGCCGCCTGGGTGCTGAGACTGGTCAGCTGCCCCTCACCGTCGGGTGCGGGGGCGGGTTCCTCGGTGGCGGGTTCGGTGGCGCTTTCGGGGGCGGACACATTCCCTCCCTGGGGACGTACCTGGCGACGTACAGGAGTGAGTGGAGTGGTCGTGGTGGAAGGCGACGCCGCCGTGGACGACAGCCCGGCGTCGTATGTACAAGGCAAACAGCCCCGCGGATGCCCCGGTACGGCGCGAAGGGGGCGGTTTCATCTCCTGATAACGCAAACCTCGCGAACGAGGCAGCGTTCCGAGGCCTCCGCACTCCCGCGCCCCTCTTCCCACCCCGTGCGCCCCCGCCGTCGCATCCCTCGCCACGGAACCCATGCGCAGTGCGTCGGTCTTCAGGACTCTGCTGGGAATTCTGCGAAGGGGACTGTCAGGCGGCGCGCATGAGGGCTTCGAGGTGAGGGGCGCGCGTGCCGCCGAGTGGCGTGCCGGTCAGCCGTCGGTCGATGCGGACGGCGTTGATCGCGCTGACGGCGAAGACGTGGCCGAGGCAGGGCGCCAACAGGTGTGCGGTAGCGGGCGTCACTGGCCGTCCCCGGGCCAGTGCTGTGCTCCTTGCTCCGCAGGGTTGGTCGCGTGACTCATCGACCACCGGAGCGACTGCGCTGATCATCCTGTGCCCAGACGGGGCCAGGGTCCCATGTGACTTCGGCGGCGCGCCGGCGCACGTCCAGGCAGCGCAGCCGCCCGCCGGGCTGCCCGGATTCCGTGTCGTACGGCCCGATGTCGCGGCCGCCCACCGTCCGCGACAGCCCTCACCGAACCCGGGGACGCCGCCGGTACGGCCGAAAGTTCTGAACCCGTATCGGGAATCAGGCTGCGACGAGCTCCCGCTCGCGGTTCGGCGTCTGGACCTTGGGCTTCTTGTTGGGCAGCGAGAGCCGGAAGACCTTGCGCCACGCGGAGAACACCTGCTTGGGCAGCGGCCCGGTGACGTACTCCAGCTCGTACTTCTCGAACAGCGCGCGCACCTTGACCGCGACCTCGGCGTACCGGTTGCTGGGCAGGTCGGGGAACAGGTGGTGCTCGATCTGGTGCGAGAGGTTGCCGGTCATGAAGTGCATGGCCCTGCTGCCGCTGATGTTCGCCGAGCCCATCATCTGGCGCAGGTACCACTGGCCGCGCGTCTCGCCCTTGATGGACCGGCGCTCGAAGACCTGCACGCCCTCAGGGAAGTGCCCGCACATGATCACCGAGTGGGACCAGAGGTTGCGGACCAGGTTCGCTGTGAACGTGGCGGCGAGCGTGGGGAGGAACGACGGGCCCGACAGCAGCGGGTGGATCACGTAGTCCTTGAGCACCTGCTTGCGGATCTTGCGGCCCACGGCCTTGGCCCGCGCGCGGAACTCCGGGTTGTTGCGGCGGCGCTTGTGCAGGTTCTTGCCGAGCTCGAGGTCATAGGCTGCGATGCCGTACTCGAAGAAGCAGGCGTTGATGAAGTTCCACAGCGGCTGGCCGAGGTGGAACGGCTGCCACTTCTGGTCCTCGTCGACGCGCATGATGCCGTAGCCGAGGTCGTTGTCCTTGCCGATCACGTTGGTGTACGTGTGGTGCAGCTCGTTGTGGGAGTGCTTCCACTGGTCGGCCGGCGAGACGTGGTCCCATTCCCAGGTGGTGGAGTGGATCTTGGGGTCGCGCATCCAGTCCCACTGGCCGTGCAGGATGTTGTGGCCGATCTCCATGTTGTCCATGATCTTCGCCACGGACAGTCCGGCGGTGCCGAGCAGCCAGGCGGGCGGGAACATCGAGAACAGCAGCACGCCCCTGCTGGCCAGCTCGAGCTTGCGCTGCGCCGAGATGACCTTGCGGATGTAGGCGGCGTCCTTCTCGCCGCGGCCGGCGATCACCTCGTCGCGGATCGCGTCCAGCTCGCGGCCGAGCTCCTCGATCTGCTCCGCGGTCAGGTGGGCGGTGGGGTCGATGGCGGTCAAGGTGTTCCTAACGCTCGATGTCGCAGGGGCCCGCCGCGGCGGACACGCAGGTCTGGATGAGGACGCCCGGCTCGGCCTCGGTGATCTCGCCGGTGCGCAGGTCGCGGACGGCACCCGCCTTGAGCGGCGAGATGCAGCCGAAGCAGATGCCCATGCGGCACCCGGAGGGCATGAGCACGCCGGCCTCCTCGCCGATGTCCAGCAGCGGCGTGGCGCCATCGGCGTCGACGGTTTTGCCGGTGGTGCTGAAGGTGACTTCGCCGCCGTCGCCGGCGACGACGATGCCGGGGCGGAAGCGTTCGGTGTGCAAGCGCTCCGGTACCCCGTGCTCGCTCCAGTGCTTTTCTGCGGCGTCGAGCAGGCCTGCGGGCCCGCAGGCCCAGGTCTCGCGCTCGGCCCAGTCGGGCACGAGTTCGTCGAGACGGGCGACGTCGAGCTGGCCGTCTGTGTCGGTGTGCACCTCGATGAGCCGCAGCTTCTTGTCCGTGACCAGGCCGTGCAGTTCGTTGCGGAAGATCACGTCCTGCGGTCGTGGCGCGCAGTGCACCATGACGACGTCGTCGAACTCGCTGTCGCGCAGCATGCCCATCACGGGCGTGATGCCGCTGCCGGCCGTCAGATAGAGCACCTTGGCGGGCGTGGACTGCGGCAGTACGAAGTCACCGGTCGGCTGGTCGAGCTGGATCAGTGTGCCCGGCTTCGCCCGGCGGACCAGGTGGTTGCTGACCTTGCCGTCAGGGATCGCCTTCACGGTGATCGTGAGGCGGCCGTCCGGGCGGTTGGTCGGCGAGGTGATGGAGTAGGCACGCCACAGGCGCACCCCGTCGACGTCGACCCCGATCCGCACGTACTGACCGGCCGTGTGGCCGCGCCAGCCCCGTCCCGGTCTGATCACGACGGTCGCGGCGTCACGCGTCTCGGGGCGCACCGCCTCGATGCGCCCACGCAGGTCGGCGCCCGCACGCAGCGGGCTGACCAGGTCGAGGTAGTCCGACGGCAGCAGCGGCGTCGTGACCATCTCCAGCAGTTTCCACGCCCTGCCGCGGAGGGCCGCACTCATCATGACTCCAGCTTGCTGCGCCTCAAGGCGTAAAGTCCTGACCGCAGGACGTGAATCTGGTCGGTTGAATTGTTCGCAGGGAACAAAGACGTGAGCCATGCAATCCAGAGGGCCAGTGAACTGGCCCTGGACGAGACGACGGTCGCCGCACTTCGGGCCGAGCTGAGGACGACCGCCGACGAGGTCGTCCAGGCGATCATCGACGAGGTCCCTTCCTACGCCAACGCCCTTACGGGCCACATGGGCGCCACCATCCGCCGAGCCGTCCGCACCGCCCTGGGGCACTACCTGGACCTCGCGAGCGGGAAGGCCACAGGTGGCGATGCCGGTGACGCGGCGTACGAGCTGGGCCGCGGCGAGGTGCGCGACGGCCGTTCGATGGACGCCTTGCTCAGCGCCTACCGCGTCGGCGCCCGCGTGGCCTGGCGATGCCTGGCAGCGGGTGCCGTACCCGCGGGCCTGCCCGCCGCCGAGGTCGCCAAGTTCGCCGAGCTGACCTTCGCCTACATCGACGAGCTCTCCGCCGCGAGCGCCGCGGGCCACGCCGACGAACTGGCCGCCCGGGGCAGGGCCCAGGAGCGCCACCTGGAACACCTGGCCCGCGACCTCCTCGCCGGCGCGAGCCCGGACGTGCTGCTGGCCTCGGTTCAACGGGCCGGGTGGCAGCCTCCGGTTTCGCTGACCGCGGTCCTGCTGCCCGCCGACCAGGCCAGGCCTGCCTACCGCGCGCTCGACCCGGGCACCCTCGTCCTCGACGACCTGCCGGACGCCACCGGTGTGCTGCTCGTTCCCGATGCCGACCGACCACATCTCCTGCGGCAGCTGACCGACCGCACCGCCGTGGTCGGCCCGGCCCGGCCGTGGACCCGTGCGTCCGCCTCGTACGCACGGGCCCTGCGCGCGCGCTCCCTCTCCGCTGATATCCGCGACACCGAGGACCACCTGCCCGAGCTGGTGCTGAGCGCCGACCTGGACGCGTTCGCAGACCTGCGTTCCCGAGCCCTCGCACCGCTGCGGACCCTGCCCGTCGCGACCGCACAGCGGCTGGAGGAGACGTTGCGCGAGTGGCTGCTGCACCAGGGGAGGCGGGACGAGGTGGCGGCGGCGTTGTTCGTCCACCCGCAGACGGTCCGGTACCGGATGTCGCAGCTACGGGAGCTGTTTCCGGATCTCGCATCCCCACACCGGGTCCTTGAACTGACGCTGGCGCTCGGTCTTAGGGCCGGCTGACGCGTAGTTCGGCGTCCTGCTGAAGGGAGGGGGCGGTAGCGCACGGCACCGGCTCCCGAGGTCTTTCCCCGTTCAGTACGCCCGGGCGTACTGCCGGTGAGCCGGGGCGAGGCGGGTCGCCTCGGACCTGGGGAAGCTGATCTTCTTGGGGTCTCCGTCCGAGGTGTACCGCTCGACCGTGCCGTCGCGGAGCTTGTCGAGCCAGGCCGTCGAGGTGAACTGGGCTTCCGGGCCGGTCGCCCCCTGGGAGCGGATCCGCGGGATGGCGCCCGGGTCGAAGGCGGTGGAGAAGGGGGAAGGGGCGGGGCCGGCTCCCACCAGGTAGACGCCCTGATGCCGGTAGTGCGCACCGTCGGCGGTTCCCTGCAGCGCCAGCTGCCGGGACTGGGGCATCGAACCGTTGGGAAGTGCCATCGACACCACCGACAAGCCGGCCACGGCCTGGGTGATCGCCCTCTGGTTGTCGGCGATGGCCTGCTGGGCGGTGTCGTCGTCCACCGTCCCCAGCGTGGTGTGCCGCAGGGTGTGGTTGCCGACCTCGAAATCGTGTTTGACGAGCCAGTCCAACGACTTTCGGCCGCCTGGCTCGCCGAACGGGTCGGCGTTGACGAAGAAAGTGGCCACGGCGCGGAATCCGGGGTGCTTCCGGGCGGTGTCCAGCAGGATGCCCACCGCGGTGTCGGATTCGGGCCGGTCATCCGCGTCCAGACGGAACTGGGTGACGGTCGAGTCGTCGAAGGTCAGCACCACCGGGTGGGTACCGGCGGGAATGTCGATCTTCCCACTGCTGAACTCCCGTGCGGTCACAGGTACGTATCCCTCCCGGGCCAGCCGTTCCAGCTCGGCGCGGAAATCCTGCGGCGTGCGGTCGTACACACTCCTGGGCTCGGCCACCAGTTGGTGGTACATCAGCACCGGCACCGCACCGAGCTCGTCGGCCTGCACTGCGGCCGGGTCGGCAACCGTGGCCTGCCCGCCGGCCTTGCGTGCCTGTACCGACGGCCCGTCCTGGCGTCCTGCCGGCGGGGATTGGGCCGCCGAGCAGGCCGTGGCCAGCAGGATGACCGATGCGACGACGACCGCGCCGCCGCTTCGGTGGGATGGGCGCATGATGCCTCCGGATGTGAACGAGATGCTCCCCGCCGCTTCCAAGCCTCGGGCAACACCGTGACGCACACCCGGCACGATGGGCCGAATGCATGATTACCCGCTCGAAACATCTCGGGTGGACGGCGTGGCGGCTATGTCATATCGCAAGGAACCCTCTTTCGAGAACGGCAGAGTGAACATGCGCGGAAACCGACTCCGAACGCGATTCACCGTCATAGCCATTTCCCTCCTGGTCCCGGTCTGCGCGGCGGTAGGGGCCTTCGCGATTCAGTCCTCCTCCAGCCGGATCCGGGTCGAAGGGCTCAGCAGCAAGGGTGTGCTGGGCCGAGCCGACGTCCGCAATCCGCGCCTTGCCGTCACAGCCGAGGAAGGGGCCGACCTGGCCGGGCTGGAGGTGCGGCTCGACGGCAATCCGGTGCACACCCACCAAGCCGGCGGCCGCCTCATACTCGACATCCCCTCGTTCGCCGAGGGGAAGCACGAACTGACGGCCACATCCCGCAGTGGCCTGCCGTTCCTGGACGACATGTCCCGGACGTTCACCGTGGACACCACCGCCCCGAAACTGCACCTCTCGCCCACCCGAGCCACCGGGCCCGGCGCACCGGTGACGGTACGCGGCCGGGTCGAGGATGCCAGCCAGGTGAAGCTCTCCGTAGCCGGTGCGCCCGTGGCCGTCGGCGACGACGGCACCTTCTCCCGCCGGTTCGAAAAGCCCCCCGCCCGGATCGAGGTGGCGGCCACCGACGCGGCCGGCAACGTCACCCGCGAGCACGTGAACGCGATCGTGCCCTATCCGCTCACCCGAGCCGCGCACCTGACCGCCATCGGCTGGTCCTCGACCGAGGTCCGCAACCCGGTTCTCCAGCTCGTCAAGGACAAGAAGCTCAACGCCGTCGAGCTCGACATCAAGGACGAGAACGGCGAGGTCGGCTACGACTCCTCCGTGCCGCTGGCCCGCGAGATCGGGGCCGTGAAGAACCGCTACGACGCACACGAGGTGATCGAGACCCTGCACGGCATGGGAGCCCGCGTCATCGGCCGGATCGTGGCCTTCCGGGACCCCGTCCTCGCCCAGGCGTCCTACCGCCAGGGCAAGGACCACCGCCTGGTCCAGGCCCCTGACGGCAGCCCCTACGACGGCGGCCACTACGGCACACTCTCGTTCACCAACTTCGCCGATCCCGAGGTCCGCCGGTACAACATCGCCCTGGCCACCGAAGCGGCCAAGCTGGGCTTCGACGACATCCTGTACGACTACGTGCGCCGCCCCGACGGGAAGCTCTCCACCATGCGCTTCCCCGGCCTGGGCGACCAGACCCCCGAACAGTCCATCGCAGAGTTCGTCGCCGACACCCAGAGCCGCATCCAGCCCGAAGGCAAATACCTCGGGGTCTCGGTGTTCGGCATCGCCGCCACCCGGCCCACCGAAATCGCCCAGGACATCCCCGCCATGGCCCGACACGCCGACTACATCGCTCCCATGGTCTACCCCTCGCACTGGGCCGCCGGCGAGTACGGGGTCGCCAATCCGAACGACAGCCCGTACGAGATCGTCGACCGGTCGCTGGCCGACTTCGCCAAGCAGGTCAAGGGCACCAGGGCCACGATCGTCCCCTGGCTCCAGGACTTCTCCCTGGGCGTCCACTACGGCCCCACCGAAGTCGCCGACCAGATCAGAGCCGCGGCCGGGGACGGCATGAACTCCTTCCTGCTCTGGAACGCCGGAGCCACGTACCAAGAGGCAGCGCTGACCACCCTGCGATGACAAGAACCTGGATCTCCAGCAGTGGGTCAAAGGTCGTTCACCAGTACGGCCGCCCCGTCGAAGCGCCCGGCCTCGAGGTCCCGCAGGGCCTCGTCGGCCCGTGTCAGTGGATAGGGGTGGGTGGTGGCGTGGACGCCGTGGCGGGCTGCCAGGGCCAGGAACTCCCGGGCGTCCTCGCGGGTGTTGGAGGTGACACTCCGTATCTGTTTCTCGTAGAACAGATCGCTCTCGTAGTGCAGGGGCGGTGTGTCGCTGAGGTGGATGCCGGCGATCGAGAGGGTGCCCCCGCGGTCCAGGGCCCGCAGCGCCACCGGTACCAGGTCGCCGACCGGTGCGAACAGGATCGCGCTGTCCAGCGGCTCGGGCGGCATGGCGTACGCGTCCTGCGCGGAGGCGGCGCCCAGGCCGAGCGCGAGCTGCCGCGCCGCCGCCCCGCGGGTCATCACGTGCACGGTGGCGCCCTCGGCCAGCGCGAGCTGCGCACACAGGTGGGCGCTGCCCCCGAACCCGTACAGCCCCAGTCGTCCGCCCGGCGGCAGCGCCGCCCGCCTGAGCGCCCGGTAGCCGATGATCCCGGCGCACAGCAGCGGCGCGAGCGCCACGTCGTCGACGGCCTCCGGCAGGCGGTGGGCGAACGCGGCAGGCACGGTCGTGTACTCCGCGTACCCGCCGTCCGCGTCCCAGCCGGTGTACCGCGAGGACGGGCACAGGTTCTCGGCCCCACGCGAGCAGTACCCGCAGGTGCCGTCCGTGCGCCGCAGCCACGCCACCCCCACGCGGTCCCCGGTCGCGAAGCCGGTGACCGCCGCCCCGGACCCGGCCACCACGCCCACGACCTCGTGCCCGGGCGTCACCCCCGCCCGGTGCACCGGCAGGTCCCCCTCGCTGACATGCAGGTCGGTGCGGCACACCCCGCAGGCGCGCACCTGCACGAGCAGCTCGTCCTCGCCCGGCACGGGTACCGGTTTCTCCACGAGATGCAGGCCGTGCTCCGTGAGCGGCCCCGGTGTCACCACCGACCACGCACGCATTGTCCCGTCCGCCATTCCGCACCCCGTCCGCCGTGTCGAAAGTGTGCCGAGGGCCTGTCCGTCCAGTCTGAAACGGACCCCGGCGTTCGGCGCGCGCTCGGCCGCATGCATGACTAGCGTGAGGAAACGGACCATCCGCCGATTCGGGAGAGGGCCGCAGCCATGGCCGTACAACCTGAGGGAACCCCCTGTTGGGCCGACGCGATGTTCGGCGACGTCGAGGGAGCGAAGAGCTTCTACGGTGACGTCCTCGGCTGGACCTTCGGCGAGGCGTCGTCGGAGTACGGCAACTACACCCAGGCCTATGCGGACGGCAAGGCGGTCGCCGCCGTCGTACCGCCGATGCCCGGCCAGGACGCCCCCTCGCAGTGGTGCCTCTACTTCGCCTCACCGGACGCCGCCGCCACCGCCGCCAAAATCAGGGAGAACGGCGGCGAGGTGCTGATGGAACCCATGCAGGTCGGCGACTTCGGCACCATGTGCATCGCCCGCGAGCCCAGTGGCGCCGTCTTCGGGGTGTGGCAGGGCGGCACCCACGAGGGCTTCGAGGCGACCGCCGAGCCGGGCGCCTACGGCTGGGCCGAGGTCTTCACCCGTGAACCCGAGAAGGCGGACACGTTCTTCAGCGCCGTCTTCCCGTACACGGCGCAGCAGATCGTCGACGACAATGTCGACTTCCGCATGTTCAACCTCGGCGACACCACGGTCCTCGGCCGGATGAAGATGGGCGAGGAGTTCCCGCCCGAGGTGCCGTCCTACCTCAATCTCTACTTCGTCGTCCCGGACTGTGACGACGCGGTCGCCAAGGCGACCAAGCTCGGCGGCACGCTGCGCTTCGGGCCGATGGACAGCCCCTACGGCCGGTTCGCGGCGATCAGCGACCCGCAGGGCGCGAACTTCTCGGTGATCGACATCACGAGGACAGAGGGAGAGCTGCCCAAGACGAAGGACGTCTAGGGCCGGCGTGGGCGTCTGCTGGACGATGGTCGAGGTCCCTGTGCGCCCGTGGCATGATCGAGGCCATGCGTGAACGTGTGGTGGCCGCGTGCGACGGGGCTTCGAAGGGAAATCCGGGACCGGCGGGCTGGGCATGGGTGGTCTCCGACGACTCCGAGACCCCGGCCCGCTGGGAGGCGGGGCCGCTCGGCACGGCAACCAACAACGTCGCCGAACTCACCGCCCTGGAGCGCCTGTTGGCGGCCACCGACCCGGGCGTCCCGCTCGAGGTCCGGATGGACTCCCAGTACGCCATGAAGGCGGTCACCACCTGGCTGCCCGGCTGGAAGCGCAACGGCTGGAAGACCTCCGCCGGCAAACCGGTCGCCAACCAGGAACTGGTCGTACGCATCGACGAACTGCTGGACGGCCGCACGGTCGAATTCCGCTATGTGCCCGCCCACCAGGTCGACGGCGACCCGCTCAACGACTTCGCCGACCGCGCCGCCAGCCAGGCCGCCAAGGTCCAGGAGCCCGCGGGCAGCGACCTCGGTTCACCGGCGCCGCCGCCCTCCCCGGACACCCCGAAGGCGAGCGCCCCGCGCCGCAAGCCGGCCGCGTCCCGGCAGCGTACGGGCTCGTCGTCCCGCACCATCAAGGCGAAGTTCCCGGGCCGCTGCCTGTGCGGCCGTTCCTACGCGGCCGGTGAGCCCATCGCCAAGAACGGGCAGGGCTGGGGGCACCCGGAGTGCCGTACGGCGGAGGCCGGTTAGGGCCGGGGCCGTACGGCACACCGTTCAGGACCGGGCGCAGGTCAGCTGACCACGCCGCGCCACTCGCCGGTCTCCTGTCCGCGCGACTCGATGAACTTCTTGAAGCGCTCCAGGTCGCCCTTGGTCTGCCGCTTCACGAAGCCGAGCTTGTCGCCGACCTGTTCGGTGATGGTGTCCGGATGGAAGTCCATCTGCAGCATGACCTTGGTGTGGTTGTCGTCGAGGCGGTGGAAGGTCACCGCCCCGGCCTGCCGGGCCTGACCGGCGACGGTCGTCCAGGCGACCCGCTCGTCCGGGATCTGCTCGGTGATCTCCGCGTCGAACTCGCGGTGCACGCCGTTGACGCTGGTCACCCAGTGCGTGAGCGTGTCGGTGCGCTGTTCGATGCGGTCCACGCCGTTCATGAACTCGGGGAACGTCTCGAACTGAGTCCACTGGTTGTAGGCGGTGTGCACCGGGACGCCGACCTCGATGGATTCCTCGACCTGCGACACGGGTGAACCCCTCCTTCGTTCTACATCAGTTGCGTCCGGCGCGGGTACCCCTGACCTGCCGGGCAAACCGCCGGGCTCCGGCCGTCAGTCGGTGTCGAAGGTGTAGTGGGCGGTGTGGTCCAGCAGATCGGCGGGCCGTACGTCGTTCCACGGCTTCATCGTCTCGTCGAGGTCGACCACGTCGGGTGTTCCGGCGGTCGGCAGATAGCCTGAACCCGGGTGGCGCCGCTGCCACTCGGCCCACAGCTTGTCGATGTAGGCGTGGTGCAGCCAGAACACAGGGTCGTTGGGGGAGACCCCGGTGGCCATCTGTCCGCCGACCCAGACATGGACCCGGTTGTGCAGGTTCACCCCGCGCCAGCCCTCCAGGTGGTTGCGGAAGCCGTCCGAGGCGCTGTTCCACGGCGGCATGTCGTACATCGCGGTGGAGAGCACCGACTCGACCTCGGCACGGGTCGGCAAGTCCCGTACATTCGCACCCAGTTGGCGGCGCAGGAACGTACGCCCGTCCACGCGCACGTTGATCGGCCAGTTGCCCGCGGACGCGGCGAACGGGCCGTCCATCACCTGGCCGTCGCGGGCGCGTCCGGTGCCGCCGAGGAAGTCCGGTGCCCACAGCGAGGAACGCGGCGAGCGGTCGGTGCTCCAGTCCCAGTAGGGCAGCGCGACCGACGCGTCCACCGACTGCAGTGCGCTCTCGAACTCCAGCAGGAATCTTCGGTGCCAGGGCAGGAAGGACGGTGAACGGTGGCCGGTGCGTTCGCCGTTGTCGGTGTCGCCGAGGATGAAGGCGTTGTGGGTGGTGACGAAGGCGTCGTAGCGGCCGCTGCGCTTGAGTGCGAGGACGGCGGCGACGAAGCGCCGCTTCTCGTCGGCGGTCAGGCTCGCCTGGTTCTTGCGGACGGTCATGGTGCGGGTGCTCCCAAAGGGCTTGCGGACGGATCAGTTGGCGGGGAGGGGGACGAGCCGGGCGCCCTGCAGCTCGTCGACGGCGGCCCGTGCGGCCGCGTGTGGCGTGGGCACCGGGGCGTAGTGGCTGACGACGCTGATCCAGGTGCCGTCGGCGTTCTGCATCACGTGCAGTTCGACCCCGTCGACGAGGACGGTGTAACCCATGCCGTGGTGGTGGCCGCCCATGGAGGACGGGCGGCCCTGTATCCGGCGGCCCTTGTAGACCTCGTCGAAGGGTTCGGGGGAGCCGTGGTGCATGTGGTCTGCGGCGGATGCGGCAGGAGCGGCGGCGGTGTGCGCGGCGGCGGCCGCGGTGAGGGCGGCCGCCGCGGTGAGCGCGCGGCGTCGGGTCAGGGTCGGCATACGGGATCTCCGGGGTGCGTTCGATTGACGACCCGGAATGCCTATCGGCCCCGCGGCGAACGGGAGAAATCCCCCGAGAGTGGTTGGCTACGATCAGGACAATTGTGTACATGTCATGCAAGATTGAACGAAGTCGATCTTGCCGAGATGTCGGCCCACCGGCCACCGGAACGGGGAATTCCTTCCCGAGTGTCCCCTGTTTGAGGTGATCCTTCGCGGGTGCCTGTGCGGCAAGTGGCCTGTCTCACCTCGCAGAACTGGCGTGATCCGTATCGGTGATCAACGACCGCTGCCGACCGTGCGCAAGATTCCTCTTGGGTGAATTGCCATTCACCCGTTATGGTGAATCGTCATTCACCTCTTGTTTCCGGTTTCAACCACTTGGAGCTCCGATGGTCCGTGACCGGCTCACGATTCCGGTGCTGGCGTTCGGCGGCATCCTCATGGCCGTCATGCAGACCGTCGTCGTACCGCTCCTGCCCGATCTGCCGAGGCTGACGGGCGCCTCCGCAGGCACGGTCTCCTGGATGGTCACGGCGACCCTGCTGTCCGGCGCCGTGCTCACTCCGGTGCTCGGCCGGGCCGGAGACATGTACGGCAAGCGCAAGGTGCTGATCTCGGCCCTCGTCCTGATGACCGTCGGCTCGGTGATGTGCGCCCTGTCGTCCGACATCGTCGTCCTCATCGCGGCCCGCGCCCTGCAGGGCGCCGCCGCCTCCGTGGTGCCGTTGTCGATCAGCATCCTGCGCGACGAGCTGCCACCGGAGCGCCGCGGCTCCGCGGTGGCGCTGATGAGCTCCACCGTCGGCATCGGCGCCGCCCTGGGCCTGCCGCTGGCCGCGCTGGTCGTGCAGTACGCCGACTGGCACACCATGTTCTGGCTGACCAGCGCCCTCGGCGCGCTCGGCGTGACGGCGGTGTGGTGGGCGGTCAAGGAGTCGCCCGTGCGGCAGCCCGGCCGCTTCGACGTGCCTGGCGCACTGGGGCTGGCCGCAGGACTGGTGTGCCTGCTGCTGGGTGTGTCGCAGGGCGGGCAGTGGGGGTGGGGCAGCGCACGAGTCGTCGGCCTCTTCCTCGGCGCCGTCGTCGTACTCGCCCTGTGGTGGTGGCAGCAGCTGCGCACCGAACTCCCGCTGGTCGACCTGCGGCTGGTGTCCAGGCCGCGCGTGGGCCTGCCGCACGTGGCCGCGCTGCTCACCGGGTTCGCCTTCTACGCCAACTCCCTGGTGACCGCCCAGCTCGTGCAGGCGCCCGAGGCCACCGGGTACGGACTCGGGCTGTCGATCGTGCAGACCGGCCTGTGTCTGCTGCCCGGCGGCGTCACCATGCTGCTGTTCTCACCCGTCTCGGCCCGCATCTCCGCGGCCCGCGGCCCCCGTATCACCCTCGCCCTCGGGGCCGCGGTCATCGCCTGCGGCTACGCGGTGCGCATCGCCGACAGCCGCGACCTCTGGATGATCATCCTGGGTGCGACGGTGGTGTCCACCGGCACCACCCTCGCCTACTCGGCCCTGCCCACCCTGATCCTGCGTGCCGTGCCCGCCGAGCAGACCGCCTCCGCCAACGGCGTCAACGTCCTGATGCGCACCATCGGCCAGGCCGTCTCCAGCGCCGCCGTCGCCGCCGTACTGGTCCACCACACCAGCCTGGTCGGCTCAGTCCCCGTGCCCACCCTGCACGGCTATCTGCTCGCCTTCGGCATCGCCGGCGCGGTCGCCCTGACGGCCGGTGCCGCAGCCCTCACCATCCCCGGCGACGCGACGACGGGCGGGACACGCCGGGCCCGCGGGAGGATCCGGGATCCCCACGACGAGGCGCTGGAGGGAGCATGAGTGCCGTGAGCACTCCCCCCACCACCTCCGCGCCCGCCCGCCGGGACGCCGAGGCGACCAAGGCGGCCATCCTCAAGGCGGCCCGGCACCTGCTGGCCCGCCACGCCCACGCCGACATCACGCTCAAGGCGGTCGCCGAACGGGCCGGTGTCAGCCCGCCGTTGATCCTGAAGTACTTCGGCAACAAGGACACCCTCTTCGCCCGCGTCATGTCCTTCGAGACCGACGCCGACGCCCTGCTGGACGCGCCGCTCGACGAGCTCGGCCGGCACATGGTCCGCCATGTGCTGGTCAGCCAGTCGCAGCAGGGCGCCGACCCGCTCCTGCGGATCGTGTTCGCGCCCCTGCACGGCGCACAGGGCGACATCCTGCGGACCAACTTCCGCACCCAGGTCACCGACCGCCTCACCGAACGCCTCGACGGCCCCGAAGCGGGCCTGCGCGCCGAGCTGGCCGTCGCGAACCTGCTGGGCCTCGGGGTCATGTACGGCATCGCGCGCGGCACCCATGTGCGGGGCGCCGCACTGGAGGAGATCGTGGCCCGCTACGCCCCCGCGCTGCAGGCGCACCTCACACCGGGCGGAGCAACCCCGCGGCCGTAGCCGCGAACCGCTCGGGACCGTCGGCCCCCGGGACACGACCGGCTCCCGGCTGCACCACAAGAACGGCACCGCTCAATGCAGCAACCGGTCCAGGAACCCGTTGCCGAACACGCGGTGCGGGTCGAGCCGGTCCAGGATGCCGGCCGCCTGCCCCCACGCCGCCTCGCCCAGCGACGCGGGCACCGTCGTGCCCAGCACCTCCTCGTCGCTCCAGGCGGCCGCGTCCGTGTAGGCCCAGCCCTTGGACCACTCGACCCGGGTGAGCGCGTGCTCCCCGTCGAACGCACGCAGCAGGAACTGTTCGAGCTCGCGCAGGAAGGCCTCCGCATACGGCGTGCCCGGCAGCGTCAGGACGTCCAGCCACACCGCCGTGTCCCACTCCGGGTGCGTGTCGCTCCGCCGCAGCGCCGACAGCAACGGGGCGCGGGCACCGTCCAGTCCGGCATCGGCCGGGTCGTCGAGGCCGGTCACCCGGATCTCCACCGAACCGTTCACCGGGAAGCGGCCGAGCGCCGCGTAAGCGGCGAGCCGCTCCCGGTAGAAGGACGTGAACTCGGCGACCACACGCTGCACTTGGGCCCGCGTGGTGAGCACGGCGTAGCCGTTCGCGGTCAGCCGCAACGTCGTCGGCCTGATGTAGAGCAGGGTGTTCTTCGACGGCCCCCAGATGTCCGCCGACAGCGTCGCCACCAGCCCGAGCGCCGCCACGTCGCACTGAGCGTTGCCCAGCACCGGAGCCAGATACCAGGCCGCGTCCGAGGTCATCCGCCCGACCAGGTCCGCCACCACGGTCGGGACGTTGTCGGAGAACGGATAGTTGTACGGCGATGTCACATGCCGGGAGGTGAGCGGCCGCGTCGGCGCCACGCTCCACACCTTGAACCAGGGGAACTCCGTGAAGGCGAACCAGATCGCCTCCACCCGTCCCGACGTGTCGAGGTAACTCGCGAGTGTGCGTCCCTCGGAGCCGGGCGCCGCAAAGAGTTCGGCTGCCGGGATGTCCGTACGGCTCACACACCGCAGATTGGCGTTCGCGCCCACCCGCAGCACGACCTCCGTCACCAGCGCACGCCCCAGATGGGTCAGCAGCGCGGCGCAGTCCGCCTCGTCGCGCTGGTACGTCCGCAGCACATACGCACCGGAGCTCTCGTCCCACACGACCGCCGTCAGCGACAGCACCAGATTGCTGAGCGAGCCGTACGTGTGCCCGGGCGGCCGCTGCTCGCCCCGCGCCGGTACGGCGGTGCCGTGCGCGTCGACGGCGAGCGCGCCGCCCAGGGTGAGATCACCGGGAGCGGGCGCAGCGGTGACCCCGAGGCCGTGCGCCTCCAGATAGGTGAGCAGGGCCTCCATCGTGACGCCGGTGCCGGCGCGCACCGCGGTCGCCGAGTGCAGCGACAGGCCGGCGAGATGAGGGGCGGTGTCCACGAGGAGGACGGGAGCGTTTGAGGCGGTGCCCTCGGTGATCGTCAGCGGCGACCAACCGTGCGCGGAACCCCGGGCACGCACCCTCCAGCCGTGCCGCCAGGCCCAGTTGACCACCGCGACCACCTGATCCGCGGCGGCCGGGGCGCAGGCCCACAGCCCGTCCGCGGTGATCTCACCGACCCAGTTGCGGTACGCCGAGCGGTACAGGGCGACATCCGCCGGGAAGTCCGGCAGCTCCTGCGCGGCGACCGCCGGATCGGCCGCGATCAGCACGGGAGCGGCGGCCAGCGCGGCCGCGCCCGCAAGGAAGCCGCGGCGGCTCAACGACGAGTTCTCCGACGACCCGGACGATAAGTTGCTCGCTGAACAGTCAGTCACGGGTTCACGCTAGGGGCCCGTTGACACGTGCAGGATTCCTGTCCAATACCATCACTCGTCCGAGTGAAAGTTTCACAGGTGGCTCTCCGGAGCGGTCGGTTCCGTGCGCAGGCGTGACGGATGACAGACTGCCCCCATGGAAGAGCGCACATTCGGTAGGTCGGGTCAGCATGCATCCGTCGTCGGTCTGGGCACATGGCAGCTGGGAGCCGACTGGGGAGACGTCGACGACAAGGAAGCCCTGGCGGTGCTGGAGGCGGCGGCCGAGTCGGGGGTGACCTTCTTCGACACCGCCGACGTGTACGGCGACGGGCGCAGCGAGCAGACCATCGCCGCGTTCCTCAGCGGCAGGCCGGACCTGCATGTGCTGGTCGCCACGAAGATGGGCCGCCGCGTCGAGCAGATCCCCGAGAACTACGTCCTCGACAACTTCCGCGCCTGGAACGACCGTTCACGTCGCAACCTCGGCGTCGACCGCATCGACCTCGTACAGCTGCACTGCCCGCCCACACCCGTGTACTCCACGGACGAGGTGTTCGACGCCCTGGACACCCTGGTCGAGGAGGAGCGCATCGCGGCCTACGGGGTCAGCGTGGAGACCTGCGCCGAGGCGCTGACCGCGATCGCACGGCCGAACGTGGCGAGCGTCCAGATCATCCTCAACGCCTTCCGCATGAAGCCGCTGCACGAAGTCCTCCCGGCCGCGCAGGAGGCCGGCGTCGGCATCATCGCCCGGGTCCCGCTCGCCTCCGGTCTGCTGTCGGGCAAGTACACCAAGGACACCGTCTTCCCCGCCAACGACCACCGCACCTACAACCGGCACGGCGAGTCCTTCGACGTCGGCGAGACCTTCTCGGGTGTCGACTACACGACGGGCGTCGAGGCGGCCGCCGAGTTCTCCGCGCTCGCGCCCGAGGGGTACACGCCGGCCCAGCTCGCGCTGCGCTGGATCGTGCAGCAGCCCGGCGTGACCACCGTGATCCCCGGCGCCCGCTCACCCGAGCAGGCCCGCGCCAACGCGGCCGCCGCCAAGCTTCCGCCGCTCACGGACGAGACGCTCACCGCGATCCGCGACCTCTACGACCGCCGGATCAAGGAGCAGGTGGAAGCCCGCTGGTAACGCGGCAATCGGCTCACGGCTCCAGGAGCAGCTGCCACTCCTGCTCCTGGTCGCCGGAGACCGAGCCCTGGTCCTGGGCCGTGAAGGCGTGCGTGAGCGTCTCGCGCGCCTGCGCCACCGCCACGGGGGAACCCTGCACGGTCAGCGTCACCGCCCCGGACAGATGGCCGACAGGGCCGGGCTCGGACGGCCGGCCTGCCGGATCGTGTTCGAACCGCGCCGTGTGGACGGTGACCTCGTCTGCGGCGGGAAGCTCCTCCTTCGGCTTTCCGAAGGCGGGCTCCAGGACCCGCACGACCGCGCGTGCGTCCGCGGCGGTGCCGCCGCTGACGGTGACCGTGAGCTCGCTGCCGGACATGGTCGTCGGACTCCTCGGGTGGTCGTCGTACGCCATGCGCTCCGTGTAACCGTCTGTTGATCGCCCAAACAGGGTCCGATTGCGCACGGCCCGGTCAATCCCGCGCGAACAGGGAACCCGGGTCGGGTAGACATCCGGGGCGATCGAGCCGGGAGGAACCTTGCCGGCCACAAACAGCAGAGCAGAAGTGAACGAGTGGGGGCGGCACGAGACCGAGGAGGAGAGGGCCGACCGGAAGTGGGGCGAGCTGATCCAGGAGGTCAGGGTCGCCCAGACCGGGGTGCAGATCCTGTTCGGTTTCCTGCTCACCGTGGTGTTCCAGCAGAAGTACGACTCACTGGAGCACACCGACAAGACCATCTACATCGTGACCGTGGTGCTGGGCGCCGCCGCGACCGGAGCGCTGATCGGGCCGGTCTCCCTGCACCGCCTGGTGTCGGGGCGGCGGGTCAAGCCGCAGGCCGTGGAGTGGGCCTCCCGGCTGACCTTCGTCGGCCTGGCGCTCCTGCTCGCCACCATGACCTCCTCGCTGCTGCTGATCCTCCGGGTCGCCACCCACAACGCGGCCGTGCCCTGGATCGTCACGGGAGTGGTCGCGTGGTACGTGCTGTGCTGGTACGGGGTGCCGTTGTGGACCCGGTACCGCCACACGGAGTGACGCCCAGTGCGTCGAGCTGCCGGTCGTGCAGGCGGGAGAGCACCAGCACCGAGACCGTGGCGCCGATCAGCGCGCAGAACATGTCCCACTGCGTGTCCCACACGTCGCCCTGCGTGGCCAGGAAGGCGTCCGCGGAATGCCCGCCGGTCACCGCGGCCAGCCACTCCAGCATCTCGAAGACGGCGCTGAAGGCGAGGCAGGCGCACACGGTCAGCGGCGCCAGCCAGCGGCTGCCGCGCAGCGGCGAGGTACGGCTGAGCAACTCCCGTACCAGAACGGCCGGTACGAAGCCCTGCATCAGATGGCCGAAACGGTCGTACGGGTTGCGGGCCAGGCCGAAGGTGTCCCGCACCCAGTCGCCCAGCGGCACCTGCGCGTAGGTGTAGTGGCCGCCCACCGCCAGGACCAGCGCATGGGCGGCCAGCAAGCAGCACAGCAGGTTCGTCAGCGGGAAGCGGCGCCAGGTCAGCACCACGAGCGGCAACCCGGCCAGCACCCACACCGTCTCCAGGAACCAGGTGGTGCGATCGCGCGCACCCCAGGCCGAGGCGGCCAGACCCAGTGCCACGGTGACGGCGAGCAGGGCGGGCAGCCGCCGTCGCGGGACGGCGGAGTGCAGGACAGCAGTCATGGGGGCTCCTCCTCGTGGAAGCCCCCATGCTGGCCGAGCGGGCGGACGGCGGCATGAGTACGGCTACTCAGCCCCGCCCGGGCCCGGATCCTCAGCCCTTGTCGCCGCGCAGCGCGCTCAGGCACATCACGATGGCCTGCTGGAGCTCCTCCAGACGCTGGACCATGTCGTCCTCGACGAAGTCCTGCACATCGTCGAAGGTCAGCTCCTCGAACGCCTTCGTCGCCTTCTGCAGGCTGCTGTAGAACCTCGTCCGCCGCTCCTGCACCCGCAGTTCGGGATCGGCCTCCACGGCCTCGGCGACGAGGGACTTCATCGTGTCGTAGGCCTCGCCGGCCCACTCGCCGGCGTCCTCGTCGTCCTCGAGCTCGTCGATGAGCGACAGGTGCCGCTCGGCCTCCTGGCGCAGGTCGACCGGCGCGTCGATGGTCTGCCCCGCCGGGGTCTTGACCTGCCCCGACTCGGCGATCTGCCGCACATAGCCGATCCGGTCGGCGGCCCGGCTCTCGGTGGCGACGGCCTTCTTCAGGTCATCGGTACGGACCACGTCCCGCGCCAACTCGGCCTGCAGCTCCGGGTCCTCACGGACGCGGTCGAGCAGCGCCTGCCGGGCCGCCCGGGCGGTGGAGGGGTCGGCGAGGATCGCGGCGCGCAGGGCGGTGGGGTTCTCGGCGACCTCCAGCGCCTTCGTCGGCCGGATGCCCTCCGCCTCGGCGGCTTCCGCGATGGCGGTGCCCCGCTCCGAGGTCGCGCTGTTGCGGGACACGTAGTAGCTCAGCCACACGTCCGCGTCCGGCAGCTCCACCTCCTGGCCCGGCGCGAGCGCCTCGAAGTGCGGAACCATGCCGTCGTCGGCGGCCCGGTCCCAGGCCTTGTAGTAGCGCATGACGCGCTCCGGGGAGCACCCGGCCAGCTCCGCGAACTCCTTCGCGGACACCTTCGGCGTCTCCTCCGCGCCCTGCCCGCCGGGCCGTACGCTGCGCGCCACCATCAGGCCGAAGGCCCAGCCTCCGGTCCGCGCGTACACGCCGAACTCGCGCGCGTCCCGCGCGACGAGGTCGGACAGCGGGGCGGGGGACGACTCGGACGGGACGATCGCTAGGGTCACGGACGACTCTCCTGTGCAAAGCTGGTCGGACTGCAAAAGTGCAGACCGGCAGCCTATCCGGACCCGCCCGCCGGACTTCCGCGATCAGCCGAAGGCGTCCCGCAGCGCCGGCAGCAGTGTCTTCTCCGCCCAGTCCAGATACGCGGGCTGGGACTCGCCGCCGATCTGCACCAGTGCGATCTCCCCGAAGCCGGCTTCGGCGTACGGCCGTACGGCCTCGACGAAGTCGTCCGGGTTGTCGCCGCACGGGATCGACGAGGCGACGTCGTCATGGGTGACGAACTGCGTCGCCGACTCGAACGCATCCGGGTGCGGCAGCTCGGAGTTGACCTTCCAGCCGTTGCCGAACCAGCGGAACTGCGCGTGCGCGCGCTTCACCGCCGTGTCCCGGTCCGGGTCGTAGCAGACGGGCAGCTGGCCCACGCGCGGCTTGCCCGCACCGCCGTGCTCGTCGAACGCGGTCAGCAGGCCCGCCTTGGGCTCGGTGGCGATGACCAGGTCGGCGAGCCTGCCCGCGAGGGCGCAGGACTGCTCGCCGGAGACGGCGATGCCGATGGGCGGCGGCTCGTCCGGCAGGTCCCACAGCCGGGCCGACTCCACGTCGAAGTGGGTGCCGCGATGGTTGACATGGCCGCCCTTGAAGAGCGCCCGGATGATCTCCACCGCCTCCTCCAGCATCTCGTGGCGCACGTCGACGGACGGCCAACCGCCGCCCACCACATGCTCGTTGAGGTTCTCCCCGGAGCCGAGGCCCAGCCGGAAGCGGCCCTCGGACAGCAACTGCATCGTCGCCGCCTTCTGCGCCACCACCGCCGGGTGGTAGCGGACGGTGGGACAGGTCACGTAGGTCATGAGCGGAATGGTGGAGGTCGCCTGGGCCGCCGCGCCCAGCACGCTCCACGCATACGGCGAGTGACCCTGCGAGCGCAGCCAGGGGAAGTAGTGGTCCGAGGTCACTGAGAAGTCGTAGCCGGCGCCCTCGGCCCGCACCAGATGGTCGACGAGGTCACGGGGGCCGGCCTGCTCGGTCATCATCGTGTATCCGATTTGCACCATGTCCGCCGAGTCCCCGGTACAGGCAGCTGAAAACGGCCCTCGATCGAGCGCGGGTCAGCAGGGAGGATGCCCTCATGAGCGCCCGCCCGCTGCCCGTCGGCAGCCCCGCCGCCCAAGGCGTCGACGCCACCGGCGTCCACGCCTTCCTCGACGCCCTCGAAGCCGCTCCGGACATCGAGCCGCACAGCCTGATGATCATGAGGCACGGCCGGCTCGTGGCCTCCGGCTGGTGGGCGCCGTACACCTGGGAACGACCGCACCTGCTGTACTCCCTCAGCAAGAGCTTCACGGCGACGGCCGCCGGGATCGCCGCCGGTGAGGGGCCGCTGCGCTTCGACGACCCGGTGATCTCGTACTTTCCCGAGTTCGACGCCGACATCACCGACCCGCGCAGCCGCGCGATGCTGGTACGGCACGTGGCGTCGATGGCCAGCGGGCACGAGGCGGAGACCCTCGACCGGGCGCTCGCCGCCGACCGCGCGGACCTGGTGCGCGGCTTCCTGCTGCTGCCGCCCGAGCGGGAGCCGGGGACCGTCTTCGCCTACAACCAGCCCACCACCTACACCCTCGCCGCGATCGTGCAGCGCGTCACGGGTCAGTCGCTGACCGATTACCTGCGCCCGAGGCTGCTGGACCCGCTCGGGGTGGGCGAGACGGCCTGGCTGCGCGATCGGGCCGGACGCGAACTGGGCTTCAGCGGGCTGCACGCCACCACCGACGCCGTCGCCCGGCTCGGCCAGCTGTATCTGCAGGACGGGGTGTGGGAGGGGCGGCGCCTGCTGCCCGAGGGATGGGTGGCCGAGGCCACGCGCCCGCACATCGGCAACGGCGACGGTACGGCCGCGGGTGCGCTGTCGGACTGGCAGCAGGGCTACGGCTTCCAGTTCTGGACCTCCCGGCACGGCTACCGCGGTGACGGCGCGTACGGGCAGTTCTGCCTCGTGCTGCCCGAGCACGACGCCGTGATCGCGACGACCGCGGCGACCGAGCAGATGCAGCAGGTGCTCGACCTTGCCTGGCAGCACCTTCTGCCTGCCCTCGGCCCCGAACCGCTGCCGGGCCGTGAGCACGAGGACACGGCCCTGCGGGAGCGGCTGACGCGGCTCGCGCTGCCCCCTGCCGCGGGAAAGCCCGCACCGCCGGAGCGGCCGCAGGACTGGGCGGGCGCCGAGTTCACCCCGTACGGCGGCGTCTGCCCGGACCAGCCGAAGCTGACCGGGGCCGGGGTGAGAAGGGGAGCGGACGGCTGGGCACTGCGCCTGACCGAGGACGGGCACGAACTCGACCTGCAGGTGCAGGAGGACGGCTGGACCGTCACCGACGATCCGCTGCCGATCGCCGTGAGCGGCGGATGGACCGAGGCGGACAGCCTCGTCGTGGACGTCGTGTTCCTGGAGACACCGCACCGGCTGACCGTGACGTGCTCGCTGCCGGAGCGCACCTTCACAGCGCGGTGGCACACCACTCCGCTGCACAGCCCCCCGCTGCGAGCGCTGCGCGCGCCCCGGACCTCAGCCTGACGTCACCCGGAAGGTCCGCAGGAAGGTGTCCAGCGCCTGCCGGTTGGCGGCGTCGTCCCAGTCGGCGGCCGGAGTCGTCCAGCGCAGCGAGAAGCCACGGCCGCCGCCGAGCAGGAAACCGCGCCCGAAGGTGCGCACCCGCGTGCCGTCGGCCTCCGAGAGCCACTCCATGTCGGCGGCCTTGTGGCCCTGGTACGTCGTGGCCTTGATCTCGCCGATCCGCTGGAAGCCGTCGTCCTTCTCCAGCCGGGGCTCGACGTCGTCGCGCCAGACGGCGACCGGGTCGGGGCCCACGACGGTGCTGTAGGTGACCGCGAGGGTGCGGGGATCGCCGTCCGCGCCGAAGGTCACGCGGGTCGAAAGGTCGCCGACCCGCGAGGTGTTCACCCGTTTCCAGTCCTTGGGGAGGGCGACGGAGAAGCCCTCGGGCGCGGTGTAGCGGTGGAAACCCGGCGGCAGCGCGCCGGCCGATGCGGAGGACGAGGGGGAGGGCGCGGATGTCGTCGGTGACGCGGTCGGCGTGGGCGATGCGGACGGGCTGGAGTTCCTGCTGTCGGTGCGGCTGTCCTGCGGCGTGGCGGATGCCGTGGCGGAGACCGCCGGCTGGGGCGCGGTGTCGGTCGAGGACGTGCCGGTGCCCGGCAGTTGATCGGTGGCGGCCAGCACGGCGGCCGTCACGGTCAGCACGGCCAGTGCGGTCCCGATGGCCATGGTGCGTCTGCTCCAGCCGGGGGCGGCATGGCAGGCGGCGGTGTACACACCGCGCAGCCGGGGCCGCGCCACGGTGGCCGAGAGCGTGTCGGGGTCCTCGGTCAGGACGCGGGTGAGGGCCTCGCGGACCACCGAACGGGTCAGCCGCTCCCTGGAGTTCTTGCGGAGCAGCCCCTGCACGGTGGGGGTGAGGGGCCCGGCATGCACCGGGGTGCGCAGCGGAAGCCGGTCCACGCCCTTCAAGGTGGCCTCGGGCCGGTCCCGGTCCCGGAACGGAGGACGTCCCTCGACCATCGTGTAGAGGATCGCGCCCAGCGCCCACAGGTCGGCCGCCGGCCCGATGCGCTCGTCACGGGCCTGCTCGGGGGAGGCGTACGACGGTGCGGAGAGCCTCGGCGCCAGGGTCGCGCCGGCCAGGCCGAAGCCGGTGACCACGATCCCGCCCCGCTCCTGCACATAGACCTGGCCGGGGCTGAGTTCGCCGTGGGTGATGCCCTCGCCGTGCGCCGCCTCCAGCACTTCGAGCAGTTCCAGCCCGATACGGGCCGCCCGCACATAGTTGAACGTGCCCTGCTGGGCGACGAGTTCGCTCAGGGGCGTCCCGTCGATCCATTCGGTCACGGTCCACAGCGTGCCGTCCTGCTCCACGGCGTCGACGACCGTCGCGACCGCGCCGGGGCACATCATCCCCATGGTCTCGGACATGCGGATGACACGGGCCGTCGCGCGGGGCGCGGTCTCGGCGTCCGGGTCGTCCGGGAGCGCGATCTGGGTGAGGAGATAGGCCCGTCCGACGTTGACGTCCTTGCCGTACCAGCAGATGCGGTTCGTCTCCTGGTGGACGACATCGACGAGCCGGTACCTTCCGGCGACCAACTCGTGCGTGAAGACATGCGCCTTGACCATGGCCATCCCTCGTCGTACCCGTGCGTCTCACCTTTCACAGAGGTACGGGGAGCGCGACGGGGTGCGTTCAAAGGATCCGCAAATCATCGGCGCCCGCGGGCATTTGTTCATTCAGCGGACAACGACTCGAACTCAGCCCGCTCCGAAGCGTTTCGCCCACCCCATGACATCGCCGGTCGTCGCGTTGCCCCCGCACACGACAAGTCCGAGCCGTGCGCCCTCACCGACCCGCTGCAGGACCTGCCGGGCCGCGGGCAGCAGACAGCCGGCCGCGGGCTCGGCCCACACCTTGGCATGGTCGGCGAGGTCGAGCGTGCCCTGCACGGCCTCCCGGTCCGGCACCACGAGGACCTCGTGGACCAGCGCGGACACATGGTCGTAGGTCAGCTGTGAAACGGAGGGTGCGCTGAGCGTGCTCACGAGGGACGACAGGGCGACCGGCACCGGGCCGCCCGCCGTCAGCGCCTCCGACATGGCCTGGGCACCCTCGGTCTCCACGCCCCAGATCCGCACCTCGGGGCGCCGGGCCCGCAACGCCGTCGCGACACCGGAGATCAGTCCGCCGCCCCCGATGCTGACGAGCACGTCGGTGACGTCACCCGCGTCGGTGGCGAACTCCAGCCCGACGGTGCCCTGCCCGGCCACGACCACCGGGTCGTCGAAGGGATGGACCAGCGTCAGCCCTTCCTCCTGGAGCCGCTTCATCAGGGCGAACGCCTCGTCCATGGCGTCCGTCAGCCGTACCGACGCTCCCGCGGCCTCGGCGATCTCGATCGCGCGGGCGGGTGCTGAGCGCGGCATGACCACCGTGGCCTTCACATCGAGGGCGGCGGCCATGACCGCGACGGCGATCCCGTGGTTGCCGCCGCTGACCGCCACGACTCCGGCGGCACGCTCGCCGGCACTCAGCGACAGCAGCTTCGCCGTCGCTCCGCGCGCCTTGAACGAACCGGTGCGCTGCAGCAGTTCCAGCTTGACGGTGACCGGGCTTCCGAGCAGCGCGGCCAGTCCCGGGCTCGGCAGCGTCGGCGTCCGCACGACGTGCCCGGCGATGCGCTCGGCCACGGCTTCGACCTCGGATATCCCGATCAAGACAGTCACCCTTCCCGGCACGGGGGAGACGAGGGTCCGTACCCCTTCGCACCCTGACGGCGGAGACGGCTCAGGTCAAACGCTTTGGCCGCTCATGGCGGGCGAAGGGCGACGGCGGCCTGCGAGCAGGCGCCGCCACCCTCTCAGAGATCCCGCCGCACCAGATACGCCAGCAAGGACCGCAGCTCCTCCACCGGCCGTGGCGGCAGGGGGACTTCGGTCAGAGCCGCCCTCACCGCGGCGATGTGCGCACGCGCTTCGGCCAGCGCCTGCGTCCGGCCGCCCAGCGTCTCGATCAGCGCGGCCGCCTCCGCGGGGTCCCCGCCCGCATCCAGCAGTGCGGCCAGTCGGCGGGAGGCGGGGGCGCCGGAGTCGAGTGCGGCCAGCACGGGGAACGTCTTCTTCCGTTCCCGCAGATCGCCGAGCACGGGCTTCCCGGTGACCGCTGGGTCGCCCCAGATGCCCAGGACGTCGTCGACGACCTGGAAGGCGATCCCGAGGTGCCGCCCGGCACGGTCCAGAGCGTCGACCACCGAAGGCGCCGCACCGCCGAGCAGGGCACCGAGTGCGGCGGCGCAGCCGAGCAGCGTGCCCGTCTTGTGCTCGGCCATCGCCCGGTACTCCGCCGGCCGCACCCGCTGCGGCCCCGTCCACGGGCGCGCGGCGAACAGCAGGTCGTCCGCCTGGCCGCGCACCAGGTCACCCAGCGCCACCGACAGCACCCGCACCGCCTGCGGCCCGCCCGGTGCCGAGGCGAGGGTCTCGACGGCCAGCGCGAACAGGGCATCGCCCGCGAGGACTGCGGGCCCGGTGCCGTACGCCTTCCAGACGGTGGGTCGGCGCCGCCGGGCCGCGTCACCGTCCATGATGTCGTCGTGCAGGAGGGAGAAGGTGTGCACCAGTTCCACGGCGACCGCCGCGGGCACCCCGGCCCGCCCGTCCGCGCCCGCGGCCTCGGCTCCGAGCACGGCCAGCGCCTGCCGCACGCCCTTCCCGCCGGAGGCGCCGGTCGGCGTACCGCCCACCTCGCACCAGCCGAAGGAGTAGGAGGCCATCTCACCCACCCATGGATGCATGCGCCCCACGGCCTCCACCAACGCGGGGCGTACCAACTCGCGGCAACGATAGAGGGCTTGGGGTGTGTCGGCCGGTGCCTGCAGCGTCGAGGGAAGCGCCGTCACCGTACGACCTCCGCGGTCACGCCGAACTCCTGCTGCGCCCGCGTCACCATCTCCCGTGCGTGCCGCAGCCCGATCCGCTCCAACTCCCCTGCCAGCTCCGCCAGTTCGGCCGCGGTCTCGGCACGGTCGCGGCCCAGCCGGGCCAGGGACTTGGCCAGTCCCAGACGCGCCAGTGCCTGCCCGCGCGGCTCGCTCATCGCACGGAACTCCGCGAGAGCCTGCTCGTACAGGTCTCGTGCCTCGGCCCAGCGCCCCGCCCGGTACAGGACGTTGCCGCGCATCTTGTGGTTGTAGGCCAGCGCACTGGACAGTTTCATCGCCCGGCAGGTGCTCTCCGCCTCGGACAGCAGCGCCAGCGCCCGCTCGACGTTCCCGTCCCGCACGGACACGATGTCGGCGAGCCCGCGCAGCGCCCAGGCGTGGCCGCGCCGGTCGTCGGCGCGCGCGGCTATCTCGGCCGCCTCCTCGAACAGCGCGTACGCGGTGTCGTACTCACCCGTGTTGCGGTGGATCTGCGCGATGCCCTCCAGCGCCCACACCGTGTGCCGCGCCTCGCCGCGCCGCCGGGCCTCCGCCAGCAGTTGCTCGTGCAGTCTGCGGACGGCCTGGTAGTCGCCCTGGATGCGGCCGGTCTCGGCGAGTCCCGCGAGGGAGTAGCCGCGTACGACGACGTCGCCGCCCCGTTCGCCGAGTTCCGCCGCGAGCCCCAGCAGCCGCCAGGCCAGGGGGAAGGCGCCCCGCTGCCGGGCCAGGGTACCGCCGCTCCACAGCGCCCAGGCCATCGCCGCCGTGTCCCCGGCCGCACGGGCCGCACGGTAGCTCGCCTTCCACGCCCGGTCGGCGTCCCTCACCTGCCCCAGTCGGCGGTGCGCCTCGGCCACCGCGAGGCCGGAACGGGCCACCTCTCCGTGCCGCCCGGCCTGCTCGGCCGCTCTCAACTCCCGTGTGCCGGCGGCCAGTACGTCGGTCAGCGAGGAGTTCACGGAGAGGGTGTTCAGGGCGCCCTGGTATTCCGGGGCGAATGCCTTGCCGTACATGAATCCCTTTCAGTGGCCGGTATACACACCATCTATACAATTCGCGTATACATGGCGTGTATAGAGCGTCGAAAAATGGGCCCTGACCCATGGGGCCAGGGCGTCGCCTGTTGGGGATCAAGACGTCGTCGGCCCCGGAGAGGTTGCTCCTGAGGCGCAGATCACTCCGTGGGGCTCAGTGCTGCTGGGCCTTCTGCGGCGTCGCCTCGCTCGGCCGCACGACCACGTAACCGTCGCCCTGCAGCATCAGCTGCACGGCCTCCCCGCTGCCGCCGCGCAGCATCGATCCGATGGACTGCGAACGGTGCAGCGAGGTCTGCAGACCGGCCGTCCAGCCGACCACCGCGTCCGTGTCCACGTACACCGGGAACTGCGGCGAGACCGGGATGACCAGCGGATTGCCCTCGCACACCAGACCCAGTCGGCCATGTCCGGTGAAGACACTGTTGAACAGGCCGCCGCCCGCGATGCCCGCACCCTTCACCGTCGCGATCCGGTACGACAACGAGGCGTCGAAACACAGGACGTTGCGGCCGTTGACGGTGAACTCGTCGCCGGGGTCGACCTCGACGATGAAACAGTTCTGCGCCTCGTGCGCGAACCAGGCCTCGCCCTGCCCGCGCACCGCCATCAGCGGCAGCCCCTCCCCGGTGACCGCGCGCTTGAGCATGCCGCCCACACCCTGGCCCTTGCGCTCGAACTGGAGGTTGCCACGGTAGGCGACCATCGCACCCTGGCGGGCGAGCATCTCGCCGTTCACCGCGTATTTGATGCACTTGGCGTTCTCGATCGTCATGCCGGGCGCGGTGGCCGGCTGGACCATGTGCTCGCTGGAAAAGAGGGAACCCTTCATGTGGGCATCCTGTCCCGGAGGATTCGGTTCCGCCAAGATCGCGGGAGGGGACGGTTTCCGGTGGTCAGGCGCCGAACAGCTGGGTCCAGTACATGCCTGCCGGGCCGCCGCCCGCGAAACCGATCCCGATATGGGTGAAGTCGGCTTTGAGGATGTTGGCACGGTGGCCGGGGCTGTTCATCCAGCCGTCGACGACCTCGGCGGGTGAGCGCTGACCGCAGGCTATGTTCTCGCCGATCGAGCGCCGTCGTGCACCCGCGGCGGCGGCCCGGTCCCAGGGCCGGGTTCCGTCCGGCGAAGTGTGCGAGTAGAAGGCGCGGGCCACCATGTCCGCGCTGTGCGCCTGCGCCGCAGCGGTGAGCAGGGGGTCGGTGGCCAGGGGCGGCAGACCGGCGCCGGCGCGCTCCCGGTTGGTGAGGGCGACGACTTCGGCCGCCGTCCGCGCCAGGTCGCCCGGGGTGAGCGGCCTGGCCCACAGCACGGTCCAGTAGATGTCTCCCGACCGGCCGTCGCCGACGTACGCCGGCCCGGCATGCAGTAAGGCCGGGTCGCGCAGGGTGCGGCCGGACTGCTCTTCGCTCAGGCAGTACCGGACGAACTCCGCGGGTGTACGCGGGCCGGAGACCAGGTGCTCGCCTACGGTGAGATACGTGTACCCGGCGGCCGTGACGCGCTGGTAGAGGGAGAGGCCGTCGCTGCCCTCGACACCGAGGCGGCCTGCGGAGGCCATGGCGGCCGCATGGGCACGGGCCGCCGAGATGAGGCGAGTGTCGAGGGCCACGGGCGGTGAACCGGCCGCAGTACGGGCGGAGTTGACCAGGTCGAGAAAGCCGTCCTGGGCGGGGGAGCGGGAGTGGGCCCGGGGGAGCGGCGGTGTCGAGGGCGGCGGCCGGGTTCCGGCGCGCGGTGCCGCCGGGGCCGTGGGGCGTGAGGGAGAGGCCGCGGTTGTGGGCGGGGACGCCGGTGTCGGGGCCGAGGCATGCCCCACGGGTGCACCTCGCGTCGCAGAGCCGGGGTGCCCACCTGGTGTCGCGGGCGCCGTCCCGGTCCCTTCGTCGAGGACGTCCACGCCGAAGTCCCGCGCAAGCCCGGCGAGCCCGTCGGCGTAGCCCTGCCCCAGGGCCCGCAGTTTCCAGCCGCCGGGCCGCCGGTAGATCTCCGCGAGCAGCAGCACCGTCTCCTGGCCCGGTCGTGGCGGGGCGAAGCGGGCGAGTGGGCGGCCGCCGGGGGCCGCCACGTGGAGCGTGGGCGCGGGCAGGCGGGCCAGGGGAGTGGCGGGTTCGGCCGGGCTGACGACCACCGTGACCCTGGTGGCTCCCGGGCGCAGCCTCCGCGGGTCGACGGTGAGGGTGTCGCCGTAGAGCCGGGCGCCCGGGGCGGAGGGCTGGTTGTAGAACACGAAGTCGCCGTCGCCGCTGACCCTGCCACCGTCGTCCGTGATCAGCGCGGACACGTCGAAGGGGCCGGGCACCCGGACGGTCAAGGCACCGTCCGGGACAGGCATGTTGCCCCCGGGCACCAACTCGCTCATCCCGCCGCCCCGGTGTCGTCGCTCATCCCTCGATGGGCTCCACCGGACAACGTCCACCGGGGCGGCCCGGTTCCCACCGGCTCAGTTCCGGGCGATCCCGGGAGCGATGTCCTCGTGGCGCTCGACGGGCGGTGCGGCGCGCCGCACCTTCGCCTGCTTGCCGCAGAACGCGGACTCCATCGTGCCCTGCATCGTGTTGAGCACGGCAACGTTGTTGGACGTGGTGGCCACAGCCGTGAAGCTGCGCCGGCCGTCCTTCGTGGCGAACGCGTACGTGTAGTAGCCCTGGACGACGCCCGTGTGCCCGTACACCGAGACCCCGCAGGACAGGTCGCGGCGCCCCAGCCCCAGCCCGTACCCCTGGGTGCTGCTGACCGGCACCATGCGCTCCATCTGCCGCAGCTGCGCCGGCGAGGTCAGCCGGCCGCCGAGCAGGGCGGAGAGGAAGGTGTTCAGATCCCGGGTGCTGGAGATGATCGCGCCCGCCGTCTGCGCCCAGGACATCGTCTGCTCGGTCGCGTCGATCAGGGGCGCGTCCTTCTGGTCCGGGGCGAGATAGCCCCTGGCGTGGCGGCCGGGGATCTGGGTGCCGGGGTGGACGTAGAAGGTGTCGCGGAGTTTCAGCGGCTTGAAGATGCGGTTCTCGTACTCGGTCCGCACGGAGTGGCCGGTCAGCTTCTCGATGAGCATGCCGGCGACGACGAAGTTGGTGTTGGAGTACGAGAACGCGCCCGGGGCGCTGGTGCGCGGGTGCCGCAGCGAGCGCTCGACGAGCTCACGGTAGGTGAAGACCTTGCCGCGGACCTCCTGGAAGCCGGGGACCGTCTTCGCGAACATCGTGTTCGTGTAGTCGTACAGGCCGCTTCGGTGGCCCAGGATCTCGCGCACCGTGATCGTGCGGTCGGGCAGCAGCCCCGGCAGATACCGGTCGACCGGGGCGTCGAGCCGAAGCTTGCCCTCGTCGGCCAGCTGCAACAGCACGACGGCCGTGAAGGTCTTGGTGACACTGCCGATGCGGAACCGGTCGGCGGGGCTGATCGTGCGTCTGCTCCTGCGGTCGGCGACGCCCATGGCGGCCCCTTCGACCCTGCCGTGGTCGTCGAGCCGGGCGACCGCGCCCGGTGCGCCCTGTTTCAGCGCGGTGACGAGGTGGCTCTGAAGTCCGATCAGGTCGGGCTTGGGCAGCGGCGCGGTGGGGGTGGCGTACGAGGGGACCGCGAGCAGGGAGAGCACGACCGTTCCCAGGACCGTGCCCTTGGATGCGAGATGAGTCACATTCACGCGAGGCAACTTTCTTCCGTGTCGTCACATCTCCACAGTCGACGCACAGTTGGTCACCCACTGATCACTGAGCGATGTGGATTTGCAAAGTATTGCCATGTATCGCACGGAAAGCGATATTTTAGTCTTTACATGGACATGACTCGTCCGAAAGGGTTTCTCGCCGGGGCCCGACCAGCCCCCATGGCGCTCAACGGCGCCATGCGTCAAGGCGGTTGGTGATCCCGGCCGCCTTGCAAGGAAGGAACCCTCATCAGTGCGTAGACCGCACATACGCAGCGTGGCGGTTGCCGTCGTCGTGACGACGGCCGCCACGGGCCTGGCCGGCACCGCCTTCGGCACCACCACGGGGACGGCCGGCACCGCTGCCACCGCCGGCACCTCGGCCGCGTCCGTGGTGGCCGCCGCCCGCGCCGCCGCCTTCGCCCACTCGTCCGCGACCGGCGTCTCCCAGGGCGACGAACTGCAGGCCGAGGACGTCATGATCGACCCGGAGGGCGCCCGGCACGTCCGGTTCACCCGGGCACACCAGGGCATGCAGGTGCTCGGCGGCGACCTCGTCGTCCACCTCACCAGGCAGCTGACGTACGCGGGTGTCACCCGGGCCGCCGGACACACCGTCAAGCCCGCTGCAGCGACCGCCGCCAAGCTGTCGGCCGCCGAGGCCCAGCAGAAGGCGGCCGCGGCCGCCAAGGGTGACGCCGGCACCGCCGAGCTCGTCGTGGACGCCCGTGACGGCGCATCCGCCCTCGCCTACCAGGTGCCGGTCAGTGACAGCAGCACCACCCAGGCCGGCGGCTCCCGGACGGTCGTCATCGACGCCGTCACCGGGAAGGTGCGCAGCAACACCCCCGACAGCGACGAGTTCCTCTCGCCCGCGCTGCTCGACACCCTGCGCGAGCGCGGCGAGAAGCTCGACCCCGCCACGGGCGCCGCTGCGCGGACGGCCGGACTCGCGGCCGCGTCGGCCTCTTCCGCGGCCGCTGCCACCCGCTACCCGTCGACGGCCCACGGCACCGGCAAGTCCCTCTTCGTCGGCACGGTCCCGCTGACCACCACCCGCACGGCCCGCACCACCTACCTCCTCAAGGACCCGACCCGCTGGGGCACCGAGACCCGGGACGCCAAGGGCCAGGAACTGGAGAACTTCGGCCGCGGCAAGAAGATCACCACCACCAACGACGTCTTCGGCAACGGCAGGGTCACCAGCCGCAACACCGCCGCCGCCGACGCCCAGTACGGCATCACCAAGACCCTGGACTTCTACAACAAGACGTTCGGTCGCAAGGGCATCGAGAACAACGGCAAGGGCGCCCACGCCATGGTCCACTTCGGCAACAAGGTGGCCAACGCGTTCTGGGACTCGGACTGTGACTGCATGCTCTACGGTGACGGCGACGGCGACCAGTTCAAGAAGCCGCTGGTGGCCCTGGACGTCAGCGGCCACGAGCTGACCCACGGCGTCGTCGACGCCACCGCCAAGCTGGAGCCCACCCGCGTCGACGAGGAGGGCAACCAGTACGGCGAGCCGGGCGCGCTGAACGAGTCCCTCGCCGACATCTTCGGCTCCAACGTCGAGTTCTTCGCGAACAACGCCTTGGACAAGCCGGACTACCTCATCGGCGAGAAGATGGGCCTGGCCCAGAAGTTCCTGCGACGCCTCGACCACCCGTCGCTCGACCGGCTCGAGGGCACCATCGACTACTGGTCGCCCGAGGCGTACGACACCGAGGTGCACGCCGGCTCCGGAGTCTCCTCGCACGCGTACTACCTGCTCGCCGAGGGCAGCGGGCGGAAGACGATCGGCGGCGTCCAGTACGACTCGCCGACCTATGACGGCTCGACGGTCAAGGGCATCGGCCGCACCAAGGCCACGGCCATCTTCTACCGGGCCCTGACCCGCTACATGGTCTCCACGACCGACTTCCACGACGCGCGCAACGCGACGCTGAAGGCGGCCAAGGACCTCTACGGTGCCAACAGCACGGAGTACAACACGGTGGACCAGGCCTGGGCCGCCGTGAGCGTCACCTCGGCCAACACCCCGGCCGCACACCGCTGACCGCGGAACCGTGACACCGGTGCGGGCGCCCCTGTCAGGAGGGGCGCCCGGATCCGGCACATCTACCCTTTTCCGAAGGGCCCGGTCATCACTGCCCTGCAGTGGCCCGAACTCAAGTGCGACAATGCGCACAAGGCTGTGTCTCCCGCAGGTGAGCCCGAAGCCCGTCCGGCTGGAGGAGTGGATGGCCCGCGACAAGCTCGGCGAGTGGCTCCGTCACCCCGAAGGACCTCGCCCGGTGAAGGCCCGCTCCGCCCGGGCCGGCCGACTCGGCGCCCTCCTGCTGCTGGCCGGTGCCATCCAGGCGACCCCGGTGCACGCGACCGACGACCAGGCCCCGTTCACCGTGGTGGGAGCGCCCGCGGACCGCCGTGAGGTGATCACCTGGGGGGCGAGTGCCGAGCGCATGGACGATGCGGTCGCCGACCGCGGCTACCGGCTCGTCGTCCACACCAGCACGGCCGGAAGCGACCTGCGGATCCGGCTCTCCAACGCCTTCGGGGACCGGCCGGTGACCTTCGACAGCGTCTACGCCGGCATCCGTCAGGAGGGCGCCCGACTGGTGCCCGGCAGCAATCACCGGCTGACCTTCGGCGGTGCCCGTTCCGTCACCGTCCCCGCGGGGGCCGCCGCGCTCAGCGATCCGCTGCCCGGACGGCTGCCCGCGGCGACCGACCTCGTGGTCAGCATCCACTCACCCGACGCGGCCGGACCCGCGACCGGTCACGGGATGGCCCTGCAGACGTCCTACACGAGCAAGGGCGATCACACCGCCGAGGACGGCGCCGCCCACTGGACGCAGACGATCGGCTCCTGGTTCTACCTGGACGCCGTCTCCGTACGCCCTTCCGCCGGCACCGCAGCGGTCGTGGCCCTCGGCGACTCCATCACCGACGGCCGGCAGTCCACCACCGACCTCGACCGCCGCTGGCCCGACTACCTCGCCCGCCGGCTGCGGTCCTCAGCCGGCCACGTCAAAGGCGTGGCGGACGAAGGGATCTCCGGCAACCAGGTCCTGGCGGACGGCGGCGGCCAGAGCGCCTTGAAGCGTCTGCAGCGCGATGTCCTCTCCCAGCCGGGTGTCCGCACCGTCTTCCTCTTCGAAGGCGTCAACGACATCAAGGCCCATACCGGGGTCACCGCCCAGGACCTGATCGCCGGCTACCGCGAGATCGTCCAGCGGGTGCACGCGGCCGGCAAGTGCGTCGTCGCCGCGACCGTCGCCCCGTACAAGGGCTGGCCGGAATGGGATCCGGCCGGTGAGAAGGTACGCGAGGAAGTGAACCGGTTCATCCGCGGCAGCGGCGAGTTCGACGCGGTCACCGACTTCGATCACGTCCTGCGCAGCCCCGATGACCCCGAGCGCGTCCGTCCCGTCCTCGACGGCGGCGACCATCTGCACCCGAACGACACAGGCATGAGGGCCCTGGCCGACGCCGTCGACCTGACGAGCCTCGACTGTGCCGACCGGCACCCCGCCGACTGAGGTCAGCCCGATGCCGTCGGTTCCGGTGCGATCAGCCCCTGGCGGTAGGCGATCGCCACCGCCTCCGTACGGCTCGAAGCACCCAGCTTGGCCAGGATGTTGGACACGTGGACGCTGGCCGTCTTGCCGGTGATGAACAGCTCCTCGCCGATCTGCCGGTTGCTGCGGCCCCGGGCGAGCAGCCGCAGCACGTCCTGCTCCCGCGCGGTCAGCGGCGAGGGGCGCTCCCCGTCCGACGGGGCGGTGGCCAGACGGCCGCGGCGTAGCAGAGCGTCGATCCGCTCCAGCAGGGGTGCCGCGCCGAGCCGCTCGGCCACCGCTCGCGCCTCGCGGGCCTGCACGGCCGCCTCCTCGCGCCGCTCGGCCGCCAACAGGGCCTCGGCCAACCGCACTTGGCAGCGGACCCGCTCGTACACGTCCCCGAAGCCGAACGCGGTCACCGCCTTCTCCCAGGCCGCCGCGTCCGGCCCGGACAGCGCCCGCAGCCACTCCGCCTCGGCGCGGGCCAGCCAGGCCATCCCCTCGGGCCCCTGCGGGGTGCCGTCCTCGCCGTGCAGTGCCGTCTGCCGGGCGAGCTCGACCAGTTCGTCCGCGGTGTCCTTCCAGCGGTGCCACTCGCCGCCGGACGCGCGCAGTTCCACAGCTGCGTCGGCGACCGCCGTCAGGGCGAGCGCCGCGAACCGCACCGAGGCGTAGGGCAGGTGGCCCGCCTCGTCGGTCAGCGCTGCGACCGTCGCCCGGGCCCGCTCCACCGCCGCCTCCGGCTCGCCGCGCAGCACGGCGGCCTCGGTCAGCGCGATGCCCGCGACCAGCGTGGCCATCCAGTCGAAGGGCCCCTCCAGAAGGGCCCGCGCCCGCTCGACGGCGCTCATGTCCCCACGGGCCAGCGCCACATACAGGGCCGGCCCCATCGCATAGCCGCCCGCCGAGGGCAGTACGGCAGCATCGGCCGCCGCGCCCTGCACGCACTCGTCCCAGCGGCCCAGCGTGTACAGCGCCAGCAGATGCAGATAGCGCATCTCCAGCGGATACGGCGACGAGAGCAGCCCGGCCCGCCGGGCGCGCTCCAGACCCTCGGTCACCCACGGCAGACAGCCTTCGAGGTCACCTGCCTCGAAGCAGCCGACGGCCAGGTTGAACAGGGCCCGCATCTCCACCGGCGCGTTCCCCGCCCGCCGGGCCAGCTCCCGGGCCTCCTTCAGCCGCTCGCGGCCCTCGACGGTGCGCCGGCCGCCGCCCTCCAGGACCGCCAGCGAGATGAGCAGGTCGGCCTGCGCGTCCGTGACCCGCAGCTGTTCGGCCACGTCCAGGGCCTGGTGGGCGACCCGCAGCGCCGTCTCCTCGTCCCCGATCTGGCGGGCCGCCATGACATGCGTGGCCGCCGCCCACACCCAGGTCCGGGTCGGCGGCTCGGCGGGGATCATGGCGAGCGCCTCGCTGCTGTAGGCGAACGCGGCCGTCAGACTGTCGACGCTCATCAGGTTGCCGGCCAGGGTGTACCGGACCCGGGCGGCGAGTTCGGAGTCCGTGTCCTGGCCGATGCCGGCGAGCGCGGCCCGGGTGAGGGACACCGCCCGGTGCGACTCACCGGCGTGCGCGGCCGCCGCCGAGGCGCGCAGGGTGAGCGTCACCCGGTCGATGCCCTCGCCCGCGGGCCGGGCCGCCGGGTCGACCGAGGCCCACAGGTCTAGGGCGGTCTCCAGGTGCCGCAGCTCCTCTGCGGGCGCGCCCACCCGGCCGGCGTGCTCGGCCGCCTCCAGGGAAGCGGCGAGCGCCTCGGCCAGGTCATGGCTCTCGCGGTAGTGGTGGGCCCGCTCGGCGGCGCTCTCCGCGGGGTGCCCGCGTCGGGCGAGCAGCCGGGCGAAGGCGCCGTGCAGCCGGGCCCGCTCGCCGGGCAGCAGATCCGCGTAGACCGCCTCCCGGGCCAGAGCGTGCCGGAAGGCGTAGGTGTCGGCGTCACCGGGGACCAGGAGCTGGCGGCCGACGGCCTCGCGCAGGGCCGCCTCCAGCTCGTCCTCGGGCAGCCCGACCGCCTCGCGCAGCAGGTCGTGCTCCACGCGCCGCCCGGCGACGGCGGCGGTGCGCAGCACCTGCTGGGCGGTGTCGGACAGCTGCTCGATGCGGATGAGGAGGACGTCGGCCAGGCCGCTGGGGACGCCGCCCGCCCCCGTGTCCGTGGCGGCGAGCAGCTCCTCCGCGTAGAAGGCGTTGCCCTCGGCGCGCTCGACGATCCCGCGGACCGTGGCCTCCGGCAGCGGGCGCTCCTGCAGCGCGCGCACCAGCCGGGTCACCTCGGCGTCCGCCATGGGGCGCAGCTCCAGCCGCTCCACGGCGGGCAGCCGTACCAGCTCGGCCAGGAGCGGGCGCAGGGGGTGGCGGCGGTGCAGGTCGTCCGCCCGGTAGGAGGCGAACACCGCCAGCCGGTGCGTGGGCGCGCCGCCGGCCGGCCGCTGCAGGATGCCGCGGCTGAGCAGGAAGCGCAGCAGGTCGCGGGAGGACTGGTCGGCCCAGTGCAGGTCCTCCAGGACCAGCAGCAGCGGAGCGATGTCCGACAGGTCGGCCAGCAGCCCCGCGATGCCCTCGAACAGCCGCAGCCGCCCGCCGCCGCTGTCCGGACGCGTGGAGAGATCTCCTTCGTCCCGCACCGCGTCCGGGCCCGCGCCCCGCAGCCGGTCCACCACCGGATGCCGGGCCAGCGCGTCCACGAACCGCTCGTCGGCCGCCAGCGCGCCCAGGATCTCGGTGAACGGCAGATACGGCAGCCCGACGTCACCGAGGTCGACGCAGTGACCGGTGAGGACCGTCATCCCGGCCCGGGCGGCACGCGCCGCGACCTCGTCCAGCACCCGGGTCTTGCCCACCCCGGCGTCCCCGGCGAGCAGCACGGCCCGGGCCTCCCCGCCCCGGGCACGCTCCAGTGTCCCGGCGAGCCGGGCGATCTCCTCGTCCCGGCCGATCAGCGGCGTGGTGAACATGGTCTGCGGCACGGATCCATCCTGGCACGCGCCACTGACAGGTCCGCTGCGCTTCGGGAGCGCCCCAAAGGGGCGCGGGGCTGTATCGATGTGCGGCTCCGCCGCGTGGGCGCGACCAGCCACGACGTCCGCAGACATTTCACCGCATAACCAGCGGAGCGCTCAGCGCAGCGTCTCCGCCCAGTTCTCCGGCACCCGCCCCGCAGGGCCCGGCGCCGGCTGGTCCGCGGGATGGCTCACCGGGGGAGCGAGGTCGGGCCCGGACTCGTACAGCTCGTTGGTGTCGAAGTCCCAGAACCATTCCTCGCCCGGCTCGAAACTGCGGATCACCGGGTGACCGGTCTCCCGGTAGTGGGCGCTGGCGTGCTTGGCGGGCGAGTCGTCGCAACAGCCGATGTGCCCGCACTGTGCGCAGCGCCGCAGATGGAACCACCAGCCGCCGGCCGCGTCGCACTCGACGCACCCGGTGCCGCTCGGCGGGACGGCGGGGTCGATTCCGTTGGCACTGGTCATGCGGGCTCCTCCGGTGTGTCGTCGTCCGTCGCGGTCAGGGGCAGCAGGACCTGGAAGCGGGTGTCCCCGGGTTCGGACTCCACCTGGAGGGTGCCGTGGTGCTTGTTGACGACGATCCGCCAGGAGATGTCCAACCCCAGCCCGGTGCCCTCGCCCACCGGCTTGGTGGTGAAGAACGGGTCGAAGATGCGGCCGCGGATCTCCTGCGGCACGCCGGGCCCGGTGTCGCGGAACTCGACCAGCAGCTGGTCGTGATCGAGAGCCGTCCGCACCGTCAACGTGCCTTCTCCGCCGGTGCTGTTGATGGCGTGGACCGCGTTGTCGATCAGGTTGGTCCACACCTGGTTCAGCTCCGCCGGGTAGGCCGGGATCTTCGGCAGGGTGCGGTCGTAGTCCTTGACGACCTGGATCCGTGAGCCGATCTTGCCCGACAGCATCAGCAGCGTGCTGTCGAGGAGTTCGTGGACGTCGGCGTTCTGATAGGGGGCCCGGTCGAGCTGCGAGTACTGCTTGGCCGCGTCGACCAGGTGCGAGATACGCGTCGTGGAGTCCTCGATCTCGTCCATCAACAGCTCGGTCTCGACCGTGTAGTTGAGCCAGCCGATCGCCCCGGGCAGGATCTCCGGATCCACGTCGGCCGCCACCTGGTCCAGCCAGTCGATGTCCAGACCGGCCTGCACGAACGTGGGCGCGAGCCGCCAGCCGTCCGGGATGCCGTGGTCGTCGAGCCAGTCGGTGAGGGCGTCCTCCCGGTCCGCGGCCTCCAGCGGGCTCAACGTCGGCGCCTTGGCGACGAGTTCGGCGGTGCGCTCCTGGACCTCGATGAGGTTCGCCAGGGCCTCGCGCGGATACGGGCCCGCGGAGATGACGCCCAGCTTGTGCCGCATCTTCGCGACCCGCTCGCGCAGCGTCGCGGTGGCCCGCACGGCCGCCGCCGCCGGATTGTTGAGCTCATGGGTGAGCCCGGCGGACAACGAGCCCAGCGCCAGCAGCCTTTCCCGCTGCCCGATGGCCCGCTGTGTGCTCTTCGAACCGAAGAACAGCCCCTCCAGCAGATGCACCGCCATCGGGAACCACTCCTGCATGACCGCTGCGAACGTGTCCGCGGGCAGCACGAAGAACCGCGTCGGCTCCGTCACGCGCATGGAGTTGTTGTACAACTGCCGCACCCGGTCCCCGAGATACGCCTGCATGGCGCCCGAGTACACGCCGGGCTGCGAGGTGCGGGTCACCTCGACATCGTCACCGCCGACCCGCCGGGACAGCACGACCGTACCCTCGATCATCACGAAGAAGCAGGTGGCGGGCTCGCCCTCGGTGTACACGGGGCCCGCCTCGAACCGCTCCACCCGCCCCTCGCTGCACAGCCGCCCGAGTTGCTCCGGGGTGAGCTTCTCGAACAGGAACAGCGAACCGATCTCCTGCGGGCTGCAGGGCATCACCTGCCCGCTCACGACTGCTCCAGATACCGGTGGACGAGCATCACGGCCATGGCTCCCTCTCCGACGGCGGACGCGACCCGTTTCGCGGACTCGGCGCGGGCGTCGCCCGCCACGAACACGCCGGGAATGTTGGTCTCCAGGTGGTACGGCGGCCGGTCCAGCTCCCAGTCCGCCGGCGGCCGCCCGTCCGGGGTCAGGTCGGGCCCGGCCAGGATGAAGCCGTGCTCGTCGCGGAGCACCGTGCCGTCGAGCCAGTCGGTCAGCGGGGCCGCGCCGATGAACACGAACATCCACTGCGCGTCGACGAGTTCGGTCTCGCCGGTCTCCGTGTCGCGCAGGGTGAGCTGCTCCAGCCGGCCGGAGCCGTGCGCGGACTCGACGACCGTGCGGGCGCGCACCGAGATGTTGGGCGCCTCGTTGATCTGCTGGATCAGGTAGTACGACATCGACGCGGACAGGTCCGGCCCGCGCACCAGCAGCGTCACCGACTTGGCGCCCCGGGACAGGTACATCGCGGCCTGCCCGGCCGAGTTGGCGCCGCCGACGATGTACACGTCGTGGCCCTGGCAGGAGGCCGCCTCGGTCAGCGCCGAGCCGTAGAACACCCCGCAGCCGGTCAGGTCGTTGCAGCCCGGCGCGTCGAGTTGCCGGTACGACACGCCGGTCGCCAGGATCACGCTGTGCGCGGCGACCGCCGAGCCGTCGGAGAACCGCACGGTCCGCGCGGCCCCGTTGACCTCGAGCCCCGTCACCTGGCGCGCGGTGAGGATCTCGGCGCCGAACTTCGCCGCCTGCCGCCGCGCCCGGTCGGTCAGCTGCGCCCCCGACACGCCGTCCGGGAAGCCCAGATAGTTCTCGATCCGCGAGCTCTGCCCCGCCTGCCCGCCGGTCGCCGACCGCTCCACGAGCACCGTCCGCAGCCCCTCCGAGGCCCCGTACACCGCGGCCCCGAGCCCGGCGGGCCCGCCGCCGATGACGACGAGGTCGTAGAAGTCCGCCGCCGGCGTGGTCGCCAGCCCCACCTGCGCGGCCAGCTCGGGCGCCTCCGGCTCGACGAGGGGTGTCCCGTCCGGGGTGATCACGAGCGGCAGCCGCTGCCCGTCCTGTCCGGCCGCCGCCAGCAGCCGCTTGCCCTCGGGTTCGTCCGCGGAGTACCAGCGGTAGGGCACCTGGTTGCGGGCCAGGAACTCCCGTACGTCCGAGGAACGCGCCGACCAGCGGTGCCCGACCACCTTGGTGCTGGGCACCGGCCGGAAGTCGCTGCAGCGCCAGGCTTCCAGCAGGTCGTCCAGGACGGGGTAGAGCTTCTCCTCGGGCGGGTCCCAGGGCTTGAGCAGATAGTGGTCCAGGTCGACGACGTTGATCGCGTCGATGGCCGCGCTGGTGTCCGCGTACGCGGTCAGCAGCACCCGCCGGGCACCCGGATACACGTCCAGGGCCTGCTCCAGGAACTCGATGCCGTTCATCTGCGGCATGCGGTAGTCCGCCAGGATCACCGCGACCAGGTCGCCGCGCAGCTTCAGCTCCCGCAGCGCGTCCAGCGCGGACTCGCCGGACTCCGCGCGCACGATCCGGTACGACTCGCCGTAGCGCCGCCGCAGATCACGGGCGACGGCCCGGGAGACCCCCGGATCGTCGTCCACGGTCATGATGACGGTCCGCGCTGCGTCGGACGCCTGTGCCATACGTCTCCCACCCCGAGTGGTCGGACCGGCGGCCGGCGAGCCCTGTCGCCAAGGCAGTCACCACGCCGGCTCCCGCCCATCGTATGTTCGATCGTCCTGCTTCGCTCCGGTATACGGCGGGGCCGCCGCTCAGCGGTGCCTCGACGAGAGCACGCAGAACTCGTTCCCCTCGGGATCCGCCAGTACCACCCACGACTGCTCACCCTGTCCGACGTCCACGCGCCGCGCGCCCAGCGCCAGCAGCCGGGCCACCTCGGCGTCCCGGTCGTCGGGGCGGAAGTCGAGATGGAGACGGTTCTTGACGGTCTTGCCCTCCGGGACGGGGACGAACAGCAGCCCCGGCAGCCGGTCCTTCTCCGGCCGGATCTCGTACTCGTCGGCCGCGTCGTTCACCACGACCCAGCCGAGCGCTTCGGCCCACCAGCGTCCCAGCGTGAGGGGGTCGGCCGCGTCGACAACCACTTGCTCCCATTCCAAGGCCATGGCAGGAGCGTAGTGAAGACTGGGTCCGAGTGACCTGATCACGAGACTGGAGGCAGCCGCATGACCCGCCCGATCACCGCAGGTGTCGACGGAACCGAGGAGAGCATCGCGGCACTGCACTGGGCGGCCAGGGAGGCGGTTCGCCGGGGGCTGGCGCTGCGTGTGGTGCGGGCCTGGCGCTTCCAGCCGCACGAGGCGATCGACGCGGCGGACCCGGATACCCAGGCCGGCTGGGTGCAGGACGCGCTGGCCGAGGCCGTGCGGAGTGTCACCGCGCGCCATCCGGGCCTCGACGTCGCCACGGACGTCGTGGCGGGGGAGACGGTCGACACGCTGCTCGCTGCGGCCGCTCAGGCCGAGATGCTGGTGCTCGGCTCACGCGGGCACGGACCCGTCGTCGGCTTCCTGCTCGGCTCCGTGGGGCAGCAGGTGATCGCCGGGGCGACGCGGCCGGTGGTGCTCGTGCGCGCGGGCGACCAGCCGGCAGCCGAGGCCGCCGGACGTGAGGTGGTGGTCGGCCAGCAGGGCCAACCGGACGACAGCGCCGACACCCTGCGGTTCGCCTTCGAGACGGCGGCCGCCCGCGGCGCCACCGTGCGGGCGGTGCGGGCCTGGACGCTGCCGCCGGTGTTCGCGTACAGCCCGGGCTCGATGCACCTCCTCGAAGAGGCAGGCGGCCTGGAACCGTTCGAGGCGAAGGCACTGGCCGCCGCACTGCAGCCCTGGCGGGAGCGCTTCCCCGACGTGCACGTGATCGAGCACCTGGAGATCGGCAGCGCGGGCCAGGTGCTGCTGTCGGTGGCCGCGCGGGCCCAGCTGATGGTCGTCGGCCGGCGCGCGCACCGCACGGCCGTCGGCGCCCGCATCGGCTCGGTGACGCACGGCGTCCTGCACCACGCCGACTGCCCGGTGGCCGTGGTCCCGCACGCCTGAGTCACTCCGGGGTGACCGGTTCCAGGGTCTCGCGCGCCTTGGGCAGCACGTTCTCGATGTAGTCCTCGACCGCCGTGTCCAGCCCGATGTCGTGCTGCGCCCGCTCGGACAGGTACCAACGGTGTTCGAGCAGCTCGTGGTAGATCTCCGCCGGGTCCATCGCGCCACGCAGTTCGAGGGGTACGGCGCGCACGGTGGGCCGGAAGACGTCCCGTACCCACCGGTGGGCCAGCACCTCGGGGCGGGCCGCGAGGGGATCGCCGGGCGCGTAGTCGTCCTGGGTGGCCATCCAGCTCTCCAGGTCGTTCAGCAGCCGCCGCGCCTGGTTCTCCTCCGCGTCCAGCCCGGTCAGTCGCAGGAGTTGGCGCTGGTGGTGGCCGGCGTCGACGACCTTGGGGACGAAGGTGACCGTGTCCCCGTTGGAGGAGTGCTGGATCTGCATCTCGGCCACGTCGAAACCGAGTTCGTTGAGGCGGCGGATGCGGCGCTCGATGTAGTGGTACTTGCCCGCCGGGTACACGGAGGTGCGGGTCAGCTCCTGCCACAGGTCCCCGTAGCGGGCGCAGATCTCCATGCCGAACTCGACCGGGTCGACGGACGGGTGCAGCGCACCCGAGGCCTCCAGGTCCAGCAGCTCGCCGCTGATGTTCACGCGGGCGAGGTCGAGGTCGTACTCGCGCTGCCCGCCGCTGAGCTGGGGGTGCAGATCGCCGGTCTCGGCGTCCACGAGGTAGGCGGCGTAGGCGCCCGCGTCGCGCCGGAAGAGGGTGTTGGACAGCGAGCAGTCGCCCCAGGCGAACCCGGCCAGGTGCAGGCGCACCAGCAGCACGGCCAGGGCGTCCATGAGGCGGTGCATGGTGGCCGGGCGCATCGTCGTCTCGAACATCGAGCGGTACGGCTGTGAGCCGCGCAGATGCCGGGTGATCAGCACCGGTTCCAGCGGGTCGCCGTCCTCGCCGGTGCGTCCGGTGACCACGGCCAGCGGGTCCACCGCGGGGATGCCGAGCCGGTCCAGGTCGCGCAGCAGCTCGTACTCGCGCAGGGCGGGCCGTTCGGCGAGTTCCTTGACGGCGATCACCTCGTCGCCGGCGCGGGCGTAGCGCACGACGTGGCGGGATATGCCGCGCGGCAGCGGGACGAGGTATTCGTCGGGCCACTCCTCCAGGGGCAGGTGCCAGGGCAGGGCCAGCAGGAGCGCGGGGTGCTCCGGGTTCGTCGCGCTGATCTGCAGTGCCATGGCGTGCGTGTCCTTGCCTCGCGGGTGATCGTCACCTCACCTTAGAGGGCACGCTCCTTGGCCTGAAGTGCCGCTTCACGTACTGGACCGCGGTGCACCGGGCCGTGCCCCGGCAGCAGCAGTTCGCCGTTCAGCGCGGCCAGGATGTCCAGCGAGGCCACGGCGCGGGCCCGCTCGTGGTGGAACATGTCGGGCAGCAGCTGCGGCCCCTGGATCCGCGAGGTGGCGTGGCCGGTGGCCAGGGCGTCGCCCGAGATCAGCGCCCCGGCGTCCGGCAGATGGAAGGCGGTGTGGCCGTCGGTGTGGCCGGGCGTGTGCACCGGCACGGGGCGGCCCGGCAGGTCCAGCGGGCCCGCCGCCGGGAACGGTTCCGGGGCGGCGACCGGCACATGGGCCATGCCGCCGGCGCGCAAGGTGTGCACCGACCAGGGCAGGACCCCTGGCCGCCAGCTGTTCTTGACGACCTGCCCGACGGTCACCTGCTGCAGGAAGTCCCGGCGTGCGTGCGGCACTTCGGCCTCGTGGAGATACACCGGCGTGCCGTAGGTGCAGCGCAGATACTCGGCGGAGCCCAGATGGTCGTTGTGCGCGTGGGTGATCAGCACCGCCGCGACGGCCTCCGGTGCACCGCCCACCGCCTCCAGCGAGGCGAGCAGCTGCTCCCGGTCCCCGAGGTAGCCGGTGTCCACCAGGGTGATCTCGTCGCCCTCGGTGAGGATCACCCAGTTGGTGTTGCTGCCGTGTACCAGGTGAATGCCGTCGGCGACTTGCCGTACGTCTGCCTGCATGATTGCCCCGCGTGGTGAGGTCCCTGCCCGACGGCACAAGCAAAGCAGACCCGGCCCGCACCGGAAGCGGCAGGTCCGCGCCAATCTACGGGCTCAGGGGGCATGCCGAAGGGCTGCCTCCGGCACCGTCCACCGGAGGCAGCCCCCTGCGTGCAGCCGAAGCGGCCGCCTCTCCGCCTCACTGCACGCCGTGCGGGCGGAACTGGATGCTGATGCGCGGTCCCGCGGCGCGTGTGGTCTTCGGGACGGAGTGCTCCCAGGTTCGCTGGCAGGAGCCGCCCATCACGATGAGATCGCCGTGTCCCAGCGGGCGCCGCACGCTCTCGCCGCCCCCCATCGGACGCAGCAGCAGATCGCGGGGCGTGCCCACGGAGAGGATGGCGACCATGGTGTCCTCGCGGGCGCCCCGCCCGATCCGGTCGCCGTGCCAGGCGACACTGTCCCGCCCGTCGCGGTAGTAGCAGAGCCCGGCCGTGGTGAACGGCTCGCCCAGCTCGTCGGCATAGTGCGCGGACAGGACCTCGCGGGCCTCGTCCAGCACCGGGTGCGGGAGTGTGTCGCCCACACCGTAGAACGCGAGCAGCCGGGGTACGTCCACGACCTGGTCGTACATCGTGCGGCGCTCCGCGCGCCAGGGCACCTCGGCGGCCAGCTGTTCGAACAGCGTGTCCGAGCCGGCGAGCCATCCGGGCAGGACGTCGATCCAGGCGCCGAGGCCGAGGTGCGTCCGGCGGATCCCGTCGAGGGAGCCGAGACGCAGCTCGTCGGTCTGGTCGAAGAGCGAGCCCTGGAGGTGCATGTCCACGGATTCAGCCTACTCCTCTATTCGAAAATCTGTTCCTATCACGGTCGATCGGAATGGCGCCGGACCCACCTTCCGATACATCGGTGTATCGGATACATTCCTGTATCGAACGGAGGTCGAAGATGACGCCCCAGCAGACGGCCCCACGTGTGACCAGGCGCCGGGTCCGCACCCGCGCCAACCTCCTCGAGGCCGCCTTCGCCGTGTTCGCCGCCAAGGGCTTCGGGCGGGTCTCCATCGAGGAGGTCTGCGAGGCCGCCGGGTACAGCAGGGGAGCCTTCTACTCCAACTTCGACAGCCTGGACGAGCTGTTCTTCGCCCTCTACCAGGAGCGCGCCGACCTCATCGCGGACCAGGTCTCCGGTGCCCTCGCCCTGGACGGACCGGACCTGGACGTGCCCGCCGCCGTCGACCGCGTCACCGAAGTACTGCTCCTCGACCTGGACTGGCTGCTGGTGAAGACGGACTTCCTGGTGCACGCCGCCCGCGACCCGCAGGTCGCCGAGACCCTGCTCGAACACCGGGCGCGGCTGCGGCAGGCGGTCGCCGACCGGCTCGCCCGTGCCCAGGGCCTCGCCCAACTGCCCGCCGTGCTCGGCGACATCGACGGCGCGGCGCACGCCGTGGTCGCCGCGTACGACGGTGTCACCACCCAACTGCTGCTGGACAAGGACGTCGACGGCGCCCGCGGCTGGCTCAAGCAACTGCTCACCGCGCTGCTGACCGACGGCAGCAACACCTCCCGGTGAGATCCCCGAACGAGCCCCTCAACCGGACCACCCAACGAGCAAAGGAACCCTCGCCATGGATGCGGACGTCATCGTCGTCGGAGCGGGCCTCGCGGGCCTGGTCGCCGCGCACGAGCTCACCAGCCGGGGCCGCAGGGTCGCGCTGGTCGACCAGGAGAACGCCGCCAACCTGGGCGGCCAGGCGTTCTGGTCCTTCGGCGGGCTGTTCCTCGTCGACTCCCCGGAGCAGCGCCGCCTCGGCATCAAGGACTCCTTCGACCTGGCCTGGAACGACTGGCAGGGCAGCGCAGGCTTCGACCGGGTCGACGACGAGGACTCCTGGGCGGTGCGCTGGGCCCGCGCCTACGTGGAGTGGGCGGCGGGCGAGAAGCGGTCCTGGCTGGACGGGCACGGCATCAAGCTGCTGCCGACGGTCGGCTGGGCCGAACGCGGTGACCTGCGGGCCGACGGGCACGGCAACTCCGTCCCCCGCTTCCATGTCACCTGGGGCACCGGCACCGGCGTGGTGGAGCCGTTCGTCGACCACGCCAAGCAGGCCGCCCGCGACGGACTGCTGACCTTCTACCACCGCCACCAGGTCGACGAGCTGGTGATCGAGGAAGGTGCCGCCCGCGGAGTGCGCGGCACGGTGCTCGCCGAGGACCGCTCGCCCCGGGGCGTCGCCTCCAACCGCGACCGCATCGGCGACTTCGAACTCACCGCCCAGGCCGTCGTCGTCACCACCGGCGGCATCGGCGCCAACCACGACATCGTCCGCCGCTACTGGCCCGAGCGCCTCGGCACCCCGCCCACCGAGATGGTCACCGGCGTCCCCGCCTACGTCGACGGCCGCATGCTCGACATCAGCGCCGGGGCCGGCGTCCGCCTGGTCAACCGCGACCGCATGTGGCACTACACCGAGGGCCTGCAGAACTGGGACCCGATCTGGCCCGGCCACGGCATCCGCATCCTGCCCGGCCCGTCCTCCCTCTGGTTCGACGCCCTCGGCCGCCGACTGCCCGACCCCTGCCTGCCGGGCTACGACACCCTCGGCACCCTCAAGTACCTGCGCACCACCCCGGACATCGCGGACTACGACCACTCCTGGTTCATCCTCACTCAGAAGATCATCGAGAAGGAGTTCGCGCTGTCGGGCTCCGAGCAGAACCCCGACATCACCGCCAAGGACAAGGGCGCGGTCCTGAAGAACCGCCTGGGCAAGGGCGCCCCGGCTCCGGTCGACGCGTTCCTGCGCAAGGGCGCCGACTTCGTGACCGCACCCACCCTGGAACAACTCGTCACCAGGATGAACGAGTTGACGGACAAGCCGCTGCTCGACGCGGACGCGCTGCGCCGCCAGATCGAGGCGCGCGACCGGCAGGTCGCCAACCCCTACAGCAAGGACTCCCAGATCCAGGGCATCCGCAACGCCCGCCGCTACATCGGTGACCGCCTCGGCCGCGTCGCCACCCCGCACCGCATCCTCGACCCGGCGGCCGGCCCGCTCATCGGCGTCAAGCTGCACGTCCTCACCCGCAAGACGCTCGGCGGCATCCAGACCGACCTGGACTCCCGCGCCCTGGGCGTCGACGGCAACCCGATCGACGGTCTCTACGCGGCCGGCGAGGTGGCGGGCTTCGGCGGCGGAGGCGTGCACGGCTACAACGCCCTGGAGGGCACCTTCCTCGGCGGCTGCCTCTTCTCCGGGCGGGCAGCCGGCCGGGCGGCGGCGAAGCAGACCGCCTGAGCACGGGCGCGCGGCAGGGGGCGGTCGGGGAACGAGCCCGACCGCCCCCTGCCACGTCCGCGCAGGAACAGACCGCGGCTGCAAGGGGATTGACCCACGGACACCTCCGCTGCTTCAGTGGCTGAGCCACTCATCCACTGCTTCGCTGCGAGGAGGCATCCGTGGAGGCACTGCCCCGCGAGACGATCGTGGACGTCCTCGAGGCCCGGCTGCGCGAGGACATCCTGGCCGGACGCCATCCGGCGGGCAGCTATCTGCCCCCGGAGCGTCAACTGGCCGACGGCTACGGCGTCACCCGCACCACCCTCAAACACGCCTTCGGCCGCCTCGTCCAGGCCGGCCTGCTGGAGACCCGGCACGGCGTCGGCACCAAGGTCCGCGACTACGCCCGGCTGGGCGGCGCGGACCTCCTGCCGATGCTCGTGCGGCACGACGCGAAGTGGGTCCGCGAGATCTTCGAAGTACGGCGGTCCGTGGGCGCGTTGATCGCCGAGCGGGCGGCGGCCCGGGCCACCCGGGCCCACCACGCCGAACTGCGCCGCCTCCTGGAGGCCGTACGGGACGCGGACGGCGCGGACGCCGTGCAGCTGGCCGACGTCGAGGTGCACCGCGCCCTCGCCCGGGCGACCGGGAACCGGGTCTACGTCCTGCTGACCAACACGCTCTTCAACGCCTACCTCCCCGTCCGCGCCGCCCTGCGCGGGCCCTTCACCGACGCCGGAACCGCCCACCGGCGCCTCGCTCCCGTGGTGGAGGCGGTGACGTCCGGCGACAGCCGCCAGGCCCATACAGCGGCCGACGCCTATCTGCGCGACACCGAACGCATCATGCTGGAGGGACTGGCATGAGGGGCACCTCGTTCACGGAGACCATGCTCGGCACGGTCCGGCTCGACGGCCGGGACCCGGTCCGCCGTATCCGTCTCGACCTGCGGGCCGAGGCCGACGAGGTCCTGCGCCCGCACCGCACCACCCGGGCCCGGCTCGGCGGCCGTGTACGCATCGGCGGACTGGCCGACGACCCGGACGCCACGGGCGAGTTGGAGATCTCGCCGCTCGCCCGCCGCCGCATCCGCTACCGGCTCACGTTCACCGCCGACGGCCGCCTCTTGACCCTGGACGGCTGGAAGTCCGTCACCCCGCGTCATCCGGTGAGCTCGATGACCGTGCTGCCGTTCACGCTGTACGAGGACGGCGTGCGGGCCGGCCAGGGCACCCTCCGTTTCCCCGTCACCACCGGCCTGGCACCCTTCCTCCTGAGCTTCCGCTTTCCCCGGCAGGAGGACCCGGCCCAGTTCCTCGCACCGCGCTGGGACGGCAGCCCCGGCCGCACCGAGGTCTGGTACACCACCCTGACCGACCCCACCACCGGCACCGGCATCTGGCTCCACCACGAACTGGTCTCGCCCACCGACGGATCCGCACCGTACGCCCACGGCTGGGCCGCCGCCTTCCCGCCCGGCGGAGAGGTCCGCCACGCCCGCTTCGGGCCCGCCCCCTGGAACAACCCCACGCACGGATACACAGCCCCCGGCGTCTCTGTCGCCCCGGGGCAACTGACCGGAACCGCCGGAGACTTCCACTGGGACCTTGCCGAACGTCCCCTGGCCGCACCCCTGTTCACCTTTCCCCGCTGGTCCTGGCGGCACCTCCTGCTCCCCGCCGCCCACATGCTTCCGGCGGCCCGAGCCACGTACGACGGAACCTTCAGCGACGGAAAGCAGACGCTGAGTCTGCGCGGCGCTCCCGGCGCCTCGGCCCGCATCCACGGCCACGGCAACGCCCGTCGCTGGGCGTGGCTCCACGCGGAACTGGGCGACGGCGACGTCCTCGAGGCGATCGCAGCGGTGTCCACGCGGCCCGTACTGCGGAGGCTGCCCCCGCTCGTCTTCCTGCGCCTGCGACACGGCGACCGCACCTGGCCGCGCCGGGCGGAGCGCTCCGCCGTGGGCCTGTTCGGCATCGGACGGTTCCGGGCCCGCATCGGACTGCCGGAGTGGACGGTGACCGGCCGCACGCTGCTGCGCCGCATCCGCATCGAGGTCACCCAGCCGGCCGAGCGCACGCTCGCCCTGGACTACCGCGACCCGGACGGCGCCCCGGCGGTGTGCCGCAACAGCGAGAGCGCCGACGCGGAGATCCTCCTGGAGCGCTGGTGGGGCCACTGGCGCCCCGAAGCCACGTGGACGCTCCAGGGCACCGCACACGCCGAGGTGGGGGACCGGTGAGCGGGCGGGGGCTGGTGGCCGCTCTGCTTGGCGACACGGGGGGCGAGGAGTGGCTTGCGCGGGTGCCTGGCAGGCTTGAGAGGTTTCTGTCCGCACTGCCCGGGCCCGTACGAGCTGCAGTGCAGGGCGCCGCGCTCGCCGTGGACGCGTACGCCGTCGTGCACAGCGGGCGCCGGCTGGCCGCCCTCACTGCCGACGAGCGCGAGATGGTACTCGGCTCCCTTGCCGCGCGTCCCGGACTCGTACCGGCGCTGGATCTTCTCAAGGTTCCGGTGCTGCTCGCCGCGGCCACCGAGCGAACGCCCGCCCCACGGGCGCCGGTTGCGCCCGAGGATCCGCCCCTGGACTGCATGCCGGCCGGGGAGTGGCCCGCGCGGGCCACCGCGGACGCCGTCGTCGTGGGATCGGGCGCCGGCGGAGCCGTCGCCGCCCGTACTCTCGCGCGGGCGGGACTCGCCGTCGTGGTGCTGGAGGAGGGCGAGCACCACACGACGGCCTCCTTCGGCCGCCGCGCACCGCTGGACCGCTTCACCGATCTGTACCGGGACGGCGGAGCGACCGCGGCGCTGGGCGATCCGCCGTTGCTGCTGCCGGTCGGACGGGCCGTCGGCGGTACCACCGTCGTCAACTCCGGCACCTGCTACCGCACTCCGGAGCATGTCCTCGACCGCTGGCGCGGCCGCCACGGCTTCCGCCTCGCCGAGGGCTTTCCCGCTCGGCTGGACGAGATCGAACGCACCCTGCGCGTCGCCGGCCAGCCCCTCGACGTCCTCGGCGCCAACGGCCTGCTCGCCCTGGCCGGCGCCGAACGACTCGGCTGGCGGGCCGGCCCGCTGCGCCGCAACGCGCCGGGCTGCAGGGGCTCCTGCCAGTGCGTGGTGGGCTGTCCCACCGGCGCCAAGCAGAGCGTGCAGCTGTCCGTGCTGCCCGACGCCTGCGCCCACGGAGCGCGCATCGTCACCGGAGCGCGCGTGCTGCGGATCCTGCTGGACCGCGACCGCCCTGGCCCGCCACGGGCCGCCGGCGTCCTGGCCCGCCGGGCGGACGGCAGCGAACTGGAGATCCTCAGCCCCCTCGTCGTCACGGCCGCGGGCGCCCTGCAGACTCCGCCGCTGCTGCGCCGCAGCGGCCTGGGCGGTCATCCCCGCCTCGGCCGCAACCTCAGCGTGCACCCGGCCACCAGCGTCGCCGGCCGCTTCACGGAACCGGTCACCTCCTGGGAAGGCGTCCTGCAGAGCACCGGCGTCGAGGAGTTGCACGACCGCGGGATCCTGATCGAGGCGACCGCGAGCCCGCCCGGCATGAGCAGCTTCGTCCTCCCCGGCCTCGGACGCTCCCTGCGCCGTGAACTGGAAGGGGCCGACCGGCTGGCCATCCTCGGCGCCATGATCGCCGACCGGCCCTCCGGCCGGGTCCTGGGCCGCGACCGCACCCTCGTCCGCTACCGCCTGGACCCCCGCGACGGCGCCCGGCTCTTGACGGCCGTACGCGCCATGGGCCGTATCCTCCTCGCCGCCGGGGCCCTGGAGGTGCTCACCGGCATCCCACGGGCGCCGCGCGCCCGCACCCTCCCGGAACTCGACGCGCTGCTCACCGGGATCACCCCGCGGGACCTGCACCTGTCGGCCTTCCACCCGGCCGGCACGGTCGCCGCGGGCAGTGACCCCGAGCGGGCACCGGCCGACGCCGAGGGCCGGCTGCGAGGCGTCGACGGCGTCCTCGTCACCGATGCCTCCGTCCTGCCGGGCTGCCCGGAGGTGAACCCGCAACTGAGCATCATGGCGGCCGCCCTGGCCGTCACCGAGACCTACCTCGAACGCGAACCCAGCAGCCGGACCAGCACCTCGGCATGACTCTGCTCGGGCTCCTTGGACGCGGTCAGCAGCGTCACGGGTCCCTTGCCCGCCAACTCCCGGATGTGACCGAGCAGTTCGGCCGCCTCCGGGGCGTCCAGCTCCGCCTCGTAACGGTCGGCGAACTCCTCGAACGACCCCTCGCCCGCGTGATACCAGCGGCGCAGTTCGGTCGACGGGGTGAGGGCCTTGGGCCACTCGTCCACGTGCGCGGCGTCCTTGGACAGGCCGCGCGGCCACAGCCGGTCGACCAGCACGCGTACACCGTCGTCCGGCTCGGGCGGTTCGTAGACGCGACGCACGCGAACGCTCACGATCTGGCCTTTCTGGGTGGTGGGTGACGTCGAGCGTAGTGCGCAGGCGCCGGGTGACGCCGTATCACTTGACCCAATCGAGGAGGAAACCGTGGAGCGCTGCCCATAATCTGGGTTCATATGATCATCGGCCACCCCCCGGGAGCGCATGTGAGGCAGTCCAGCGGACACGCCGTCAGACACACCACCGTCCTTCGCCGCGAGGCCCTGACCGCGACCGTTCCGGTCGCCCTCGCGGCGCTGCTCGCCGCCGCCGGGCCCGCGACCGCCGGCACCGGTGGCGCCTCGGGTGTCGGTGACCCGTACTTCCCGCTCGCCGGCAACGGCGGCTACCACGTCGACCACTACGACCTGACCCTGCGGTACGACCCGACGAGCCGTCACCTCGACGGCACCGCCGTTCTCACGGCCCGCGCCACCGAGGACCTGACCCGTTTCGACCTCGACTTCAAGGGGCTGAAGGTCACCGGCCTGACCGTCGACCACGACCGTGCGCAGTACCGCCGCGACGGCCAGGAACTCGTCGTCACCCCGCACCGGCCCCTGCACAAGGGCGAGAAGTTCCGCGTCACCGTCACCTACAGCGGCATCCCCAAGCAGGTGACCGACCCCGACGGCTCGGCCGACGGCTGGATAAAGACCGACGACGGCGCCTTCGTCGCCGGGGAGCCGCAGGGCGCCATGACCTGGTTCCCGGCGAACAACCACCCCAAGGACAAGTCCTCGTACGACATCACGGTCACCGTCCCCGAGAACCGCACCGCCGTGGCCAACGGCGTCCTGGTCGGGCAGCGGACCGCGCACGGGCACACCACCTTCCACTGGCGCCAGGGCGAACCCATGGCCGCCTACCTCGCCACGGCGACGATCGGGAAGTTCAAGGTCGAGCAGTACACCACCCGCGACGGCATCCGCGTCTACAACGCCGTCGACCCGCGCGAGGCGTCCCGGGCGGCCCCCGTACTGAAGAAGCTGCCGTCCGTCCTGGAGTGGGAGCGCAAGCTCTTCGGGCCGTACCCGTTCCGCAACGCCGGTTCGATCGTGGACCACGCGCCGGACGTCGGGTACGCGCTGGAGACGCAGTCGCGCCCGCTGTACGACTCGGCGCCGGACCTGAGCACCCTCGTCCACGAGAACGCCCACCAGTGGTTCGGCGACTCCGTGTCGCTCACCTCCTGGAAGGACATCTGGCTCAACGAGGGCTTCGCGACCTACGCCGAGTGGCTCTACAGCGAGCAGCACGGCGGCGACAGCGCCCAGAAGACCTTCGACGGCCTCTACCACCACCCGGCGAGCGACCATCTGTGGGCGTTCCCGCCCGGCGACCCCGGCAGCGGCAAGAACATCTTCGACACCCCCGTCTACGCGCGCGGCGCCATGGCCCTGCACGAACTGCGCACCGCCGTCGGCGACCGCACGTTCTTCGGCATCCTGCGGGCCTGGGCGGCCGAACACCGCGACGGAAACGGGACGACCGCACAGTTCGTCCGCCTCGCCGAACGGAAGTCGGGCAAGAACCTTGACCACCTGTTCACCACGTGGCTGTACAGTCCGGGGAAACCGAACCAAGCCTAGAACCTGACGAGTTCCTCACATGTGTCGGTCACAGTCGATCCGTGATCATGAATAGACCCCGTGTCGTCCTGCTCGCCGCATCCCTGTTCCTCACGGGATGCGGCGGCGGGGCAGTGGCGTCGCCGGGCCACCCGTCCGGCGCCCCCACGGCCGGCACGAACACACCGGACGTCGCCGCCCTCGCCCCGCCCTCGCCGGAGATGTCCGTCCAGGCCGCCCCGCTGCACCTGCCCGGCCTGGGACCGAAGACCCTGGCCGCGATACCCGCCGACGCCCGCCAGGCAGTCGTCGTCACCGGGCGCGACAGGAACTCCCCGCTGTCCACGGTCGTGCTGTACGAGCGCACCGCGGCAGGCTGGCAGGCCGGTGCGAGCTGGCCCGCGCACAACGCGCTCAAGGGCTGGTCCGAGCACCACACGGGCGGCGACCTGCGCTCGCCCGTCGGCGTGTACAGCCTCACCGACGCAGGTGGGCTGCTCGGCGATCCCGGGACGAGGCTGCCCTACCACCGCTCCGGCGCCTTCACCTCACCCGGCACGGGCTTCGAGGGCGAGCCCCTCGCCGGCTCCTTCGACTACGTGATCGCCATCAACTACAACCGCAAACCCGGTACTTCGCCCCTCGACTGGACCCGGCCCCTCGGCGCGGGCCGCGGCGGCGGCATCTGGTTCCACGTCGACCACGGTGGCCCCACCCACGGCTGCGTCAGCGTCTCGGAGCAGCACATGAAGGAACTGCTGCGCACGCTCGACCCCGCCCTTCACCCCGTCGTCGTCATGGGCGACGCGAAGTCCCTCGCCCGCTGAAGCGCCTGGGATCCGCCGCGTGTGCGCACATGTGCTGGTCGCCGAGGACGACGAGATGCAGGCCGAACTCATACGCCGCTCCCTGCTGGCGGAGGGTCACTCGGCCACGGTGGTCCATGACGGCGCGGCCGCCCTGGACGCCGCCCGCCGGCTCAGACCCGACCTCGTGGTCCTCGACCTGATGCTGCCCGTGGTCGACGGCTTCGGGGTGTGCCGGGTGCTGCGCGGGGGTGAGGAGGACATACCGGTGCTGATGCTGACCGCACGGTCCGAGGAGGACGACGTGCTGCTCGGCCTGGAACTGGGCGCCGACGACTACATGACCAAGCCGTACAGCCCGCGCGAGCTGATGGCCCGCATCCGTACCGTGCTGCGGCGCAGTGGCCGGACGGCCGGCGTGCGGGAGGACCCCGTCGTCAGGGCGGCCGGGCTCGCCGTCGATCCGGAACGGCACGAGGTGCGCTGCGACGGCGTACCCGTGGAGTGCACACCGGCCGAGTTCCAGATCCTGCTCGCCATGGCCGCGGAGCCCGAACGGGTCTTCACCCGGCGCCAGTTGCTGCAGTGCACCCGCGGTTTCGACCGGGCCTCCACCGAGCGGGCCGTCGACGTCCACATCATGAACCTGCGCAAGAAGATCGAGGCCGACCCGCGCCGGCCGGTGCGGCTGCTGACCGTGTTCGGGGTCGGCTACAAGCTCAGCGGCGGCCGTCCGTGAAGCGCCGCATCCCGCTGCGCAAGCGGCTGCTGGTGCGGCTGCTGATCGCGTCGGTGCTGATCGCGGTGTGCTCGGTGGCGGCGACGGCCTGGCTGGCGGTGGAGACCACCACCCGTGCCCTGCGTGAGGAACAGGGCCAGGACCTCGCCGACGACATGCGGATCCTCGCGGAACTCAGCGGGTATGCGGCAACGCACCCCGACTGGAAGGGCGTCGGGGCCACCGTCCGGTCCCTGGCCGCCACCATGGGCCGGCGCATCGCCCTGACCACCCCCGAGCGCACCCTCATCGCCGACTCGGCGCGCAAGGGCACCTCCCTGCCGCTCGGCGCCGCCGCCACCGTCGACCCCCTGCACACCGACACCTACACCGAGACCGGCGCCCAGCTCAGCGGAATCGACCCCCGGGCTGTGGGCCCCTACCGGCTCACGGCGAAGGAGCGCGCCCAACTGGACGCGATCGCGGAGAAACAGCGCACGTGCTACCGCCGGTACGGCGTCGAGACCAAGGTCGAGCACAGCCCGAGCGGCCGCCCCATGATCGTCAACTCCGACGGCACCGCGGCCCCTGACTATCCGACCGAGGACTGCGGCTACGGGCTGTTCAGCGATCCCACAGGCACCGAGAAGAAGGCGCTCGACGACCTGACCCAGGGCGCCCGTGCCTGTCTGCACCAGCACGGTCTGGACCTCGGCAGACCGCTATACCTCATGCTCAGTCCCCCAGGCAAGACCCCCGTGAGCCGGTACGCCATCGCCAAGTTCGCCAAGGCGGGCGACGCGAAGGCGATGCAGACGGCGCAGAACTGCACCGACGACGCCCTGCGCGCCCAACTCGACCCGTATGTCGCACCCGTGGCCGAGCTGTACCTCGGCGGCGACGACACCACCCCGCCCCGCTTCGACATGTCCCCGGCCAACAAGGCCAAGATCGTTGGTGCGGCCGGTCTCGTCCTCGCCGTCACCCTCGCCGTCACGGCCGTCGTCGCCACCCGGCTCGTACGGCCCCTGCGGGCGCTGACCGAGGCGGCGCAGCAACCGCCGGACATGCATGTAAGGGTGCCGGTGACCACGCGCGACGAGACCGGCATCCTCGCCGAGGCGTTCAACGACCTCACCGAGCGGCGCGCCCGGCTGGAGGCCCAGCGCAAGGCCATGGTCAGCGACATCGCGCACGAACTGCGCAGCCCGCTGACCAACATCCGCGGCTGGCTGGAGGTCACCCGCGACGGCCTCGTCGACGCAGATCCCGCGCTGCTCGGCTCACTGCACGAGGAGGCGCTGGTGCTGCAGCGCATCATCGACGACCTCCAGGACCTCGCGGCTGCCGACGCGGGCACCCTGCGCCTGCACCGCGAACCGGTCCGCGCCGACGAACTGCTGGACCAGGTCGCCGCAGCCCACCGGGTCGCCGCCGACGCGGCCGGCGTCACCGTACGCACCGAACAGCACGGCAGCCCGTGGCTCGACGCGGATCCGGTGCGCATGCGGCAGGCGCTGGGCAACCTCGTCTCCAACGCTCTGCGGCACACGCCCTCCGACGGCACCGTCACCCTGGCAGCCCGCCGCGACGGCGAAGACGTCGTCTTCACCGTCACCGACACCGGCACGGGCATCGCGCCGGATGATCTGCCGCACGTGTTCGACCGGTTCTGGCGGGCCGAGAAATCCCGCAGCCGCCGCACCGGCGGCAGCGGCCTCGGCCTGCCGATCGTGCGTCATCTGGTGGCAGCCCACGGCGGAACTGCCGTCGCCGCGTGCGAACCGGGCGCAGGCGCCGTGTTCACCCTGCGACTGCCGGGCGCCCCGGCCCCGAAGAGCTGAGGCGCCCGGACAGGCCCTAACCGTTGCGCGCGGCCGCGCGCCGGCGGCGCCTGCGCTGCATGGCGTGCCGTTCCGTCTCGCCGGTGCCGCCCCACACACCCAGGATCTCCCCGTGGCCCAGCGCCCATTCAAGGCACTGCTCCCGGACCGGGCAGCGGGCGCACACCGCCTTCGCCTTCTCGGTCTGCATCAACGCGGGGCCTGAGGTGCCGATCGGGAAGAACAGCTCGGGGTCCTCGTTTCGGCACGCGGCCTGGTCTCGCCAGTTGTCCATGAAATGTCACCTGCGATCGAAGTCGTACGTGCCCTCGCGAATGGCTTACTCGGTTTCGAGTCACCTGTCGATGCGGGAGTGAAACGACGGAAATCGCGCAGATCCGGTGCTCATTGCTCGCGCATGCCCCACGGGGAGCCGTAGGCGGTCAGCAGATCCAGGAACGGGCGGGCCGGGAACGCCTCCGGGCCGAGGACGCCCGACCCGGACCAGGCGCCGGTGGCGAGGAGTTCGAGCGCCACGACCGGATTGACGGCGGTCTGCCACACCACGGCCTGGCTGCCGTACTCCGCCATGGACCACTGGTTGTCGACCACGTGGTACAGGTACACCTCGCGCGGCGCACCGTCCTTGACGCCGCGCACCCAGGTGCCCGCACAGGTCTTGCCGTGCATCCGCTCGCCCAGTGTCGCCGGATCGGGCAGGCACGCGGCCACGACGTCCCGGGGCGAGACGGAGACCGGTCCGGCGGCGCTCGGCACGGTCACCGGCTCGGTGCGGTCCAGGCCCAGCAGGTGCAGCGTTTTCAGCGTCTCGATGAACTCCCGGCCCAGCCCGTACTTGAAGGTGACCCGGCGCGCGTCCACCCAGCGCGGGACGAGCAGCACCTCCTCGTGCTCCACGTTCACGCACTCCACGGGACCGATGCCCTCGGGGAAGTCGAACACCTCGGGCTCGCTGAACGGCTCGGTGGTGAACCAGCCGCGCCCGGCCTCGTGGACCACCGGCGGGTTGAGGCACTCCTCGATGGTGGTCCAGATGCTGAAGGACGGGGCGAAGTCGTAGCCGTCGACGGTGAGGTTCGCGCCGTCGCGCACGCCGATCTCCTCGATCTCGTCGAAGAGTTCGTCGGCGGCGTACCGGGCGAAGACGTCCGACAGACCAGGTTCCGCGCCCATGCCGACCAGGGCCAGCGTGCCCGCCTTCGTCCACTCCTCGGCCTGCGCGAACTGGTCGTCGCCGAGCTTGACGCCGCACTCCGCGTACGGTCGCTCGGGGTGCGGGTGCGACAGGGACATCGCCATGTCGAGGTAGGTGGCGCCGGCGGCGCGCGCCGCGCGGAACAGCGGCATCACGAAGCGCGGGTCGGTGGCGTTGAGGAGCACGTCGCAGCCGTGCCGGCGCAGCAGTTCCACCACGGCCGACTCGTCGCTCGCGTCGACACGGGCGGCCGAGAAGCGGCCGTCGTCGAGGGCCGCGACCGCCGCCTCGGCCCGCGCCGGGTCGTAGTCGGCGACCACCATCGCCTCGAAGAACGAGCGGCGGGCGGCGATCCGGGTGATGGCGGTGCCGACACCGCCGGCGCCCACGAGCAGGACACGCATGACAGATCTCCCTGTCCGGAGGGTTGATGACGAGGGGCCCCGCCGGAGATACAACGCCGCCGGTTCACGTAAGGTCAATGGCGTTGGCATAAGGGCATCGGGAGGTTGTCATGCCCAAACCGGTGGTGCCCGAGGAGAAGCGGCGCAGGCGACGGCCCACGAAGAGCGGCACGGTGCTGTCGGAGCGGCTGATCGTCGAGACCGCGCTGCGGATGCTGCGTGAACACGGCAGCGCGGGCCTCACCGCCCGCCGCCTGGGACTTGCCCTGGACGCCGACCCGAGCACCCTCTACCGCTACTTCCGTGGCATGGACGAGCTCACCCTCGCCATCGGCGACGCGCTCATCGGCCAGGCCCTCGACGGCTGGCGCCGCACGGGGGAGTGGCGCGCCGACCTGCGCGCGGTCGGCCTGCGCATCCACGCCGCCTACCTCGCGCACCCACAGGCCGCGGTGCTGACCACCAGCCGGGTCACCGGCCGGGCCAACGAACTGGCCGCCGACGAGGCCGTGCTGGACATCCTGCGCACCGCCGGATTCCCGCTGCCGGACACCGTGCGCATCTACCACGCCTTCATCGACCAGACCCTGGCCTTCGCCGCCCTCGACGCCGCCGCCCTCGCCCTGCCCAGCGCCGCCCTGCGCGCCGACGAGGGCATGTGGCGCTCGACGTACGCCCGGCTGCCCCGCACCACACACCCCCGTATCGCCGAGGCGGCACCCCTGCTGGCGGCCCGCATGGTCGACAGCGCCTACCCGACGGCACTGGAGATGCTGCTGGACAGCGCCGCGGCGCAGCTGGCGGCACTGGGTTCCTGACGTAATCCGGCCACTCGATTGCTTGATGCAAGTCACCTCTCTATAGTCGGTGGAGTCGATTGCATCAAACAATCGACTGCTCGGTGCCGGAGGCGGAACATGCAGCGTCGCTGGAAGGTCCTCGTCGTCACCTCGGCCGTGGTCTTCATGGCCCTGCTGGACGTCACCATCGTGAACATCGCGTTCACCGACCTCGGGCGGTCCTTCCCGCGCGACTCCCTCGCCGACCTGTCGTGGGTGCTGAACGGATACAGCGTGGTGTTCGCCGCCGCCCTCGTACCGGCAGGCCGCCTGGCCGACCGGTACGGACGCCGCCGGCTCTTTCTCGCCGGGCTGCTGCTGTTCCTGGCGGCGTCCGTGGCGAGCGGCCTGGCCGCGTCGGTGCCGGCCCTGGTCGCGGCCCGGGTCGTGCAGGCCCTGGGCGCCGCGACCGTGCTGCCGACCTCGCTGAGCCTGACGCTGCCGGAGTTCCCGCCCGAGCGGCGCGGCACCGCCATCGCCCTGTCGACGGCCGCGGGCGCGGTCGCCGCCGGGGTGGGGCCTTCGCTCGGCGGGCTGCTGGTGGACTGGCAGGGCTGGCGTGCGGTGTTCTTCGTCAACCTCGTCATCGGACTGCCCGCACTCGTGGCCGCCGCACGGCTGCTGCGCGAGAGCCGCGACGAGCGGGCGCAGGGAGTTCCCGACGCCCTCGGTGCGCTGCTGCTGGTCGGCGCCGTGGGCGGCCTCGCGCTGGGCATCGTCAAGGGCGCGGACTGGGGCTGGAGTTCGGCCGGAGTGCTCGCCGCGTTCGGGACCGCCGCCGTACTGCTGCCGCTGTTCGTCGTGCGGTCGGTGGCCCATCCGACACCGGTGGCCGACCTCGGCCTGTTCCGTCTCCGTTCCTTCACCGTGGCCACGCTCGGCACGTTCGTCTTCGGCGCCGGGTTCTTCGCCTCGCTGCTGTGCAACGTGCTGTTCCTGACCAGCGTGTGGCAGTGGCCGGTGCTGCGCGCCGGAGCCGCGGTCACACCAGGACCCCTGATGGCCGCCCTCATGGCCCCACTGGCCGGCCGGCTCACTGACCGGTACGGACCGCGTGTCGCCGCCGTGCCGGGCACCCTCCTCTTCGGCACCGGCCCGCTCCTGCTGGCCCTGACCGCCACCGCCGGGCCGCACTACTGGCCGGTCCTGTTCCCGGCGGCGGCCATCACCGGCGTCGGAGTCGGACTGTCCCTGCCCGCCCTCGGCGGCGCCGCCGTCCTGGAACTGCCGCCGCCGAGCCTGGCCACCGGCATCGGCATGACATCCGCCCTGCGTCAACTGGGCGCCGTCGTGGGCGTCGCGGCGCTGGTCGCCCTCCTCGGCACACCCGGACCGCAGGCCCTCGGCGGCTTCCGCCACGCCTGGCTCATGATCACCGGCGCGGGCTGGCTCACCGCCGTCGTCTCACTCGCCCTGGGCCACGTCCGGGCACCGCGGCCGGAGGCCGACAAGGCCGGGGAACAGCAGCTCACGCCACTCAAGGAAGCACCATGACGTCACTGAAGGAGAGGCCATGAAGGAGACCGACGCCCTGCGCCGTGCCGTGCGCTGGCCCGGCATTCCCGACCGGGCGACCGCCGTGCTCGCCCAGCAGATGCTCGCGGCCCGCCAATTCCGCGAAGGGTACGACTACTTCACCGCGCTCAGCGCCGAACGTCCCGAATCGGCGCTGCTGGAAAGCCTGGCGGGAGTCTTCCAGGCCCGCCTCGACGGACCGGACGAGAAGGCGATCGCCCGGCTCGACGCGGCCGCGGAACGCGGTCTCGGGCTGCCGCAGTACTTCAGGGGAACCGCCCTCGCCAACCTCCCGGACTGCGCGGGCCGGGCCGGCACCGTGATCGCCGACCTGGAGTTCGTGCTCGCCGTACGGGACCAGTTCCCCGCCGGGTTCCTGCACTCCGTGCACGCCGCCCTGGCCTGCGCCTATGCCTGCCAGGGCCGTACCGAGGAGGCCCGGGCCGCGCGCGAGCGCATCGGACACGCCCCCGACCTGTCACTCGTCACGGACTACCTGGTCAGCGCGGAGGACGGCCTGCGCATGACCGCACCACGGCTGGTGGAAATGGCGCCGGGCGTGCACGTCGCCCAGGGCTATGACTTCGCCGACTTCGGGTTCGTCGTCACGGACGACGGCATCGTGGCGATCGACGCGGCGAGCCACCCCCGGCACGTCGAAGCGGCCCTGCGCGATCTGCGGGCCGTCACCTCCGAGCCGATCACTCATGTGATCCTCACCCACGCGCACTTCGACCACATCGGAGGCCTGGAAGCCCTCGCCGGCCCCGGAACCCAGGTCGTCGCCCAGGCCGCCTTCCCCGACGAACTCGCGCTGCAGGCCGTGAGCCCACCGCCCTTCGCGGCCCTGCTGCCGGACGGCCAGGAGCGCTGTCCGCACGTCGCGCCGGACCGGCTCGTCGAGCAGCCCGAGACACTGACCGTCGGCGGGCGGAGGTTCACCCTCATCCCCATCGCCGGAGGCGAGACACGCGACGGTCTCCTCGTCCAACTCCCCGACGAGGGCGTGGTCTTCACCGGCGACATGTGCATGCCGTACCTCGGAGCGCCGTTCTTCGCCGAAGGCTCGGCAGAGGGCCTGTTCGACGCACTGCAGACGGTCCAGGAACTGCGCCCCCGGCTGCTGATCCACGGCCACCCGCCGCTGACCGAGAACTTCACCGTAGAGGCGCTGCCCGGTCTGCTCGCCGCCCTGCGGGACCTGCACGCCGTCGTCGCGGACGACATCGTCGCGGGCCGGTCGCTGACCGACCTGCTGGAACGTGACCACCTTCCCGAGGTGCTGCGCGGGCATCCGGCCGCGATCCTGCCGTACCTGGTCATGCGCGAGGGCTTCATCCAGCGCGTGCACGACCAGCGGACCGGCTACTGGAAGGCGGACGGAGAAGGCGTGGACCCCATCGGCCGGGGACAGTGGGCCGCAGCGCTGGACCTGCTGGCCGGCGGCCGCGCCGAGGCGTTCGCCGCGGCGGGCGAGGAACTGCTGGCTCGCGGCGAGCCGGCCGCGGCGCTCAGGATCGTCGACTGCGCCCTGCTGAGCCACCCGGACGAACCGTCGCTCGCCGAGCTGCGCGGCCGGATCCTGCACGCTCTCGTCGAACGGCACCAGCTCTTCAGCCCGTTCAGGTTCGCCTACTATGCAGGGCTCGCGGGACTGACCGTGGAATCCGCCGGCTGAGCACCCGGCCCGGGCCGCATGTCGCAGTCGTACGGCCCCAGCGGCTTCCCGCAGGCGGAGCAGGTGAGCCCGGGCCGCAGCCGGCCGCCGCAGCCGCGGTGCACGACCACCAGCGGCGGCCCCTGCGGCGCCCGGTGCCCGTCTCCCCACAGCAGCAGGGACATGATCACCGGCCACAGATCCAGGCCCGCCTGGGTCACCACGTACTCGTACCGCTCCGGGCGCGTCTGATAGAGCCGCCGCTCCAGAATCCCGGCCTCGCAGAGCTTGCCCAGCCGGTCGGAGAGCACGTTGTGCGCGATCCCGAGGCCGGCGCGGAAGTCCTCGAACCTCCGCGTGCCGCGCAGAGCGTCCCGCACGATCAGCAACGTCCAGCGTTCGCCCACTACTTCGAGCGACCGGGCGATCGAGCAGACCTGACCTTCGTATGTACGAGGAAGCACGCCCCCATCGTACGTCGATTGCATCACGCAAGTCAGTGGTGGCTGTCGGCCCCGCCACGCAGTGCCCCGGCAGCCGCCTCCGTCACCGCCCGGGCGACCGCCGCGAGCGCCGGGGAGTCCAGCTTCCACTGCTGCCAGTACAGCGGCACGTCGAGGGCCCGGTCCGGCGCGAGGCGCACCAGACGCCCGGCCCGCAGCAGCGGCTCGGCCTGCACCTCGGGCACCAGACCCCAGCCCAGGCCCGCCGCGACGGACTCGGCAAACCCCTCCGAGGTCGGCACGAAGTGCCGTACCGCACTGGCACCACGTCTGCCGCGTCGCAGTCTGCGCACGAAGGCGTCCTGCAGATCGTCGCTGCGGTCGAAGGCCACCGTCGGCGCCACCGCCAGTGCCTCCCGCAACGGCCCGCCGACATACTCCCGGGCGAAGTCAGGACTGGCCACCGGCACATAACGCATCCGCCCCAGCGCCCGCACACTGCAGCCCGTGACCGGCTCGGCGGACGACGTCACCGCCGCCATCACCAGGCCTTCCCGCAGCAGTGACGCCGTACGGGTCTCGTCCTCGCGACGCAGCTCGAAACAGAGCCGGGGCTCGTGCCGCACCCGCGTCAACGCCGGCAGCAGCCAGGTCGCCAGCGAGTCGGCGTTCACCGCGATCGAGACCCGGGTCGGCTCCCCGGCCCCGCTCATGCCGAGCTCCGCGCGCGCATCACGCTCCAGCCGCGCCAGCTGACGGGCGAACCGCACCACGACCTCGCCCGACTCGGTCGCCTGCACCGGCTTCGTGCGCATCAGCAGCACCCGGCCGGTGCGCTGCTCCAGCGCCTTCACCCGCTGACTGACCGCCGAGGGCGTCACATGCAGCGCCGCGGCCGCCGCGTCGAACGTGCCCTCGTCCACCACGGCCAGCAGAGTCCGCACCTGGTCGAGCGGCAGCTCCGTGAGTTCGGCCTTCATGATGGCTAATGATACGTAAGAATCTTTAGCTGTACGTGCAGTGATCGGCTCCGTAGCGTCGATGCCATGACCACTGCTCTGACCGCCGCGGCCGCAGGCTTCGGCACCGGCCTCTCACTCATCGTCGCCATCGGCGCCCAGAACGCCTTCGTCCTGCGCCAGGGGATCCGCCGCGACGCGGTCCTCGCCGTCGTCGGCATCTGCGCCCTGTCCGACGCCGTCCTCATCGCGCTCGGCGTCGGCGGCGTGGGCGCGGTGGTGATCGCCTACCCGCAGGCGCTCACCGCGGTCGGCTGGATCGGCGGCGCCTTCCTGCTCTGCTACGGCGCCCTCGCCGCCCGCCGGGTGCTGAAGCCGGGCGGCGCCCTGCGGACCGAGGGGGAGACGACGGGCTCGCGCAGACGGGCCGTGCTCACCTGCCTGGCGCTCACCTGGCTCAACCCGCACGTCTACCTCGACACCGTGTTCCTGCTCGGCTCGATCGCCGCCCACCGGGGCCCGCTGCGCTGGACGTTCGGCCTCGGCGCCGCCCTCGCCAGCCTGTGCTGGTTCGCCGCGCTAGGCTTCGGCGCCCGCGGGCTCGGCCGCTTCCTGGCCAGACCCGCGGCCTGGCGGGTCCTGGACGGACTCGTCGCCGCAACGATGCTCGTCCTGGGCGGCATGCTCGTTGCGAGGGCGTGAAGTCCATGGTGTGAAGTCCACGAGCTGAGACAGCGCGTCCCGAACTCCTGGACGGTACTGGGATAGTGAACCCGGACCCGAAAGATGTATCGAGCAACCAGGAAGCCCGTGGACACCAGCGAGAGCAGTACCGAACCGCAGACACCGGACCCGGTCGTGGTCGACCCGCCTCGGCGCGGCTGGCGCCGGTGGGCCATGGACACCCGGCCGCTGCGCATTCCGGCCTACCGCCGGCTGTGGTCCTCGACGATCGTCACGGCCGTCGGCAGCCAGCTCACCGCGGTCGCCGTGCCCAAGCAGATCTACGACATCACCGGCTCCTCCGCGTGGGTCGGCGCGGCGAGCCTCGCGGGGCTGCTGCCGCTGATCGTGTTCGCGCTGTGGGGCGGCGCGGTCGCCGACAGCATGGACCGCCGCAAGCTGCTCCTGATCACCAACAGCGGCATCGCCGTCACCTCGCTGCTGTTCTGGCTCCAGGCCTTCGCCGGGCTCGAGTCCGTGACCGCGCTGATGGTGCTGCTCGCGATGCAGCAGGCGTTCTGGGGCCTGAACGCCCCCGCCCGCAACGCCTCCATAGCCCGCCTGGTCCCCGAGGGCCAGCTTCCGGCGGCCAACGCCCTCGGCTCGACCGTCATGCAGACCGGGCAGGTGGTCGGACCGCTGCTCGCGGGCGCCCTGATCCCGGTCGTCGGCCTGCCGGAGCTGTACCTGATCGACGCCCTCGCCCTGTGCGTCACGGTGTGGGCGGTCTACAAGCTGCCCTCCCTGCCGCCCCTGTCGGGCACGGAGAAGCGACGGGCGGGCGTACGGGAGATAGCGGAGGGCTTCCGCTACATCTCCGGGCACAAGGTGCTGCTGCTGTCGTTCCTCGCCGACATCATCGCGATGGTCCTCGGTATGCCCCGCGCCCTGTTCCCGCAGCTCGCCGCCCAGACCTACGGATCGTACGGCGAAGGGCTCGCCCTCGGCCTGCTGTTCGCGGCGATCCCCATCGGAGCGGTGCTGGGCGGTCTGTTCTCGGGCACGTTCTCCCGGGCCCGCCGGCACGGCTGGATGGTGATCGGCGCGGTCGTCGCCTGGGGCGCGGCGATCACCGGGTTCGGGCTGAGCGGCAACCTGTGGATCGCGGCCGCCTTCCTGGCCCTGGCCGGGGTCGCCGACATGGTCTCGATGGTGTTCCGCGGGGCGATCCTGCTGTCCGCCGCCACCGACGAGATGCGCGGCCGGATGCAGGGCGTCTTCACGGTGGTCGTCGCGGGCGGCCCGCGCCTGGCCGACGTCCTGCACGGCACCGCGGGCTCGGCCTTCGGCCCGCGCGCGGCCGTGGCGGGCGGCGGCCTGCTCGTCGTCGCCGTGATGCTGGCCCTGACCGCGGTGATCCCGGCATTGCGCCGCTACCGCATCTGACGCTGCTCGGGTGGCTGCAACACGCCGTAACGGGCAGAGCCTAGAGCGCGCTGCGTCCGCGGCCCGAGTGCTGTTCCATGAGCTTGCCCCGGGTCATCTCCAGCCGGTGCGCGAGGATCTCCGCGACGCTGCGCACCAGCGCGAGTCCGAGCTGGGTGTCCTGTTCGCACAGCCGCAGTACCGCCGCCGCGTCGAACTCATAGGCGCGGACGGGGCTGAAGGCCTCCGCGCCGAAGTCCCATTCGTGTGGCGGGAACAGCCAGGACCAGCCCAGCAGATCGCCCGAGCCGAGGCTCGCCACGGTCACCCGCTGCAGCGAGTTGACCCGCTGGTCGAGCGAGACGGCGCCCGAGCGGATGACCCAGAAGCGGTCGGCTTTGCCGCCCGCCTCGAAGATCCGGGTGTCCTCCGGGAAGGAGACCTCGTGTGCGAGCGTCATCAGGCTCTGCCGCTGGGGCGGGGGAAGGGCGGTCAGCAGTTTTATCGCTTTGGTCATGGCGCGGGGCTCCTCGCCGGGGATCGGTTCCGGTGCTTTCCCTACGCTCATTTCAGCCGCTGCCGGCGCCCCGAGCACCTCGGCGGACAGCAGTTCCTGCCAAGAGGCGCCGAGACATGAAAAAGCCCTGGCTGGACGGGGGAGGCCAGCCAGGGCCGTAAGCGGTGGCGAGGAGGACGGTACGGTCGACTCCGTCACCACGTATGAATGAACCTTAAACCATCTGTCGCTGTTTCACTCACCCAGAACCGGGTCAAGTGACCGGTTTCACTTCTTGGGCTCTTCACCGGCCGCCACGACCCTGATCGTCTCGAGCTCCGGGTCGCTGGGGTCCGGCAGGTACATCCCCGCCTCCAGACCGGTGCGCAGATACCGCAGCACGGGTTCGGTGAGCCGCTCGCCGGGCAGCATCGCCGGGATCCCGGGCGGGTACGGCGTGATCATCTCCGCTGCGACACGGCCTGCGGCATCCTCGGTGGGCACGTTCTCCGTGGGGCCGAAGAAGGCGTCCCGGGGCAGCATGGCCTGGGTCAGGCGCAGTTCGGCCGGAGACGGCACGTCCACCCGCGGGCCCGGTCCGAGTCCCGGCGCGGCCCGGGCCAGGTCCTTGAGCGCGGCGATCAGTTCGCCGGCCGTCTGCCGGTCGTCGCCGTGGGTGATCTGCGCGCCGATGCGGCGGTGGTCCACCGGATGGGCGTCCAGGGCCCGCTGCTCGCGCAGCCAGTCCGCGGCCCTGAACCCCGTGATGCCCAGCCCGCTGATGTCGATGATCACCGGCAGGGGATCGAGGTCGTCGGCCCGGCCCGGACCGCAGAAGTCCTCCCGGTCGTTGACGTGCATCCCGCCGATCTCCTCGACGGCGGCACGGACCTCGGCCGCGAGGTCCAGTGCGCCGCCCATCAGCTCCTTGCCGTGCAGGGCCATCTGGCGGCGCCAGCCGTCGAGGCCGGCGTAGATCAGTACCGAGGGGCTGGTGGTGCCCAGCAGGTCGGCCCGCATCTTCAGCAGCTCCGGCGGGACGAGGTCGCCGCGGAGGTGGAAGACGGAGCCCTGTTCCAGCCCGCTGCCCATCTTGTGGATGCTCGTCACACAGATGTCCGCGCCCGCGTCCATCGCCCACGTCGGCAGATCGGGATGGAACGGCAGATGAGCGCCCCAGGCCTCGTCCACGACGAGGGGCACGGAGCGCCGGTGGCAGACCTCGGCGATCGACCGCAGATCTGCGCAACTGCCGTACGGCGTCGGGCTGGTGACCAGCGCGCCCTTCGCGTCGGGATGGGCCTCGAAGGCCGCCTCGAAGTCGTCCGGGGACGGCGGATGCGCCAGGTGGCGCTGCGGGTCCCAGCGCGGCTCGACCCAGATCGGCTCGATGCCCGACAGGATCAGCCCCGCCACCACCGACTTGTGGGCGTCCCGGCCGACCAGCAGCTTCTCGTGCGGTCCCGCGACGGCCAGCATCGCCGCCTTGACGGACAGCGAACTGCCGCAGGTCGTGAAAAAGGTGTGCTCGGCGTGCACGGCATCGGCCATCAGCTCCTCGGCACGGTCCAGCACGCGCCCCCGGGTGAGCCTGTCGTCCAGCCCGCCCGATGCCAGCACGTCACCGAGGAACACCGCATCGCCCAGCACCTCCCGCGCCGCGGGATCGGCGCCGCGGGCCTGCTTGTGGCCAGGAGGCGTGAACCCCAACCGCCCGCGGCGGTGGTATTCGGCCAGTGCTTCCAGAATGGGCGCTCGGCTGTGATCGACTGTCATGCGCACCCGGGTTCCCGCCCTCGGGCACCGCCAATCGGGCGCACACCGAGCGGCCGAAGCAAGAGCCCGCCCGGTCCGCCGGCCCGGTCAGCCGGCTTTACCGGGGGTCAGGATCTCGTCCAGCACCCTGAGGACGGCTTCGTAGGCCAGCGTCCGTACGGCGGCCTCGCGCGCCGCCTCCGGCTCGTCCGCCCGCAAGCCCTCGTCCCGTGCCCGCCACCGGCGCTCCTCCTGCTGCGCGCAGGCCCGCGCACGCTGGATGCGGCGCAGCAGTTCGTCTGAGTCCACGACATCGGTCATGACATCCGCGTACCCCCCAATGGCCGGGGCACGTACTTTCCGCCGGGAGGTTTGGCGGGGCCCGCGCAGGTGAGCCGAACAAAGAGACCTGCGGTGTTCGCGCAGCGGGGGCGGAATCGCTGCTGACGGGCGGGGGAACAGCCGTGTCCGAGAGGTGCTTGGCGCCGGCCCGGACTGCGGCGGCCGCGGGTGAGGCAGGGTCCGGCTTCCCTCCCCGCGCACATGGAGGCCGGTTCTTCACCGAATCAGGGAGCCACGCGATGTGCGAGGAGCACATGACCGAATCCGCCCTCGGGCGACTGGGCGCGCAGCGGACCGGACCGCCGTGTTCGTGCAGGCCCGCCGAGGCGCGCAGGGCGGTCGAGCGGGCGGTCACGGAACGCTGCAGGGCCACCCACACCCACTGCGACGAGGAGGCCCTCGGGGACGCCCTGCTCGTCGCCACCGAGCTGACGACCAACGCCATCCTGCACGGCGGCGGCGTCACGGACTTCCGCGTCGATGTCCTGGGAACGGGCGTGCGCGTCTCGGTGAGCGACCGCAGCGACCGGCTGCCGGTGACCAGGCAGCCCACGGACCCACGGCGGCGGCACCGCATCGGCGGCCACGGCTGGCCCATCGTGTGCCGGCTGGCCCGCGACGTACGCGTGTCGGAACTGCCCGCCGGCGGCAAGTGCATCACGGCCGTGGTCCCCTTCGACTGAAGGCCTCGACGACGCGGCGTTTGTTCCCTCGACCCCCGGGCATACGGATGTTCGTGCTTCGGACCGGAGGCGCGCCAGCGGGAGCGATATGGCTGCCCTGGGCCCTCACTCGGTCCGGGCGTCGGCCTTCCCGCGGTAAGTCCCTGAAACCCCTCGTTCAGGAGCGAATCCGCATGCTTATCGACATGTCGACCAGCACTTCCGGCACCCAGGCCCGGACGACCGCCCCCACCCGGCGGCGGCACGACGACGCCCCCGACACGGCGGACCTCTTCGCCCGCCTCGCCACCTTGGAGGACGGCCCCGAGCGGGAGGCGGTCCGCGACGAACTCGTCACGGCCTGGCTGCCCATGGCCCACCGCATCGCCGGCCGCTTCCGCGACCGCGGCGAGTCCCTCGAGGATCTGCGCCAGGTCGCGGCACTCGGCCTGGTGAAGGCGATCGACCGGTACGCCCCCGAGCGGGGAGCGTTCGAGAGCTACGCCGTGCCCACCATCACCGGCGAGGTGAAGCGCCACTTCCGGGACCGCATGTGGGCCCTCAGGGTGCCCCGCAGGATCCAGGAACTCCGCAACAAGGTGCGGGTGGCCCGCCGCGAGCTGACCCAGACCCCGGGCAGCTCCGAACCTTCCGCCGCCGACATCGCCGCCCACACCGGGCTCACCGAGGACGAGGTCAACTCCGGCCTGGAGGCCCTCGACAGCTTCAGCACCCTGTCACTGGACGCCGAACTCTCGGGCGACGACGACGGCTACAGCCTCGCCGACACCCTCGGCGCTGCGGACTCCGCGTACGACGTCGTGATCGACCGCGAAGCCGCCAAGGAAGGCCTGCGGCGTCTGCCCGAACGCGACCGCGCCATCCTCTACATGCGCTACTTCGAGGACATGACACAGAGCCGGATCGCCGACCAATTCGGCATCTCCCAGATGCATGTCTCCCGCCTCATCAGCCGCAGCTGCGCCCGGGTGCGGGCCGAGGCGCTGGGGCAGGCGGCCGGCAACGGGCGGGCGGCCGCGGCTTGAGCGGCCCGCAGCGAGGAGGAGGACCGATGCTGATCCCTCATCCTGCCGTCCTGCGCAGGCTTGTCGAGGAGTACGAGACCGCGCTGGCCGAGGAGGCCGAGCACGGCGGCGGGCCGAGCCCACGGGCCGAGGACCTGGCCTACACCCTGTGCGTGTCGACCGGCACGCGCAATGTGGGGCGGGCCCTGGAAGCGGCCCACCGACTGCTCGCGGCCACCCCGCCGAGATCGGAGGCGCCGGAGGTCGGGGTCCGGTGACACCAGGCATGGGAAAAGTCGACGTCCAGGTCGCCGGCCTGGCGGAGCGCGGTCCGGCCATCGGGCAGCCCACCTGCCCGACGGAGCCCGGGAGGCACCCGTGAACTCCAGTGCCGTGCCGCGGACGGGCAGGCTCGGTGCCGAGCGGGCGGCGCGCGGCACGGTGACCGAGGGCGCCGCCCGGGCGGGACTCGCCGCCCGCGGGGTCATTTATCTCCTGGTCGGCGTCCTGGCGCTGCAGATCGCCTTCGGCGACGGCAGCCGTCAGGCGGACCGCGGCGGCGCCCTCGCCACGCTGGCCGGGCAGCCGTTCGGCACCGTGCTGCTGTGGGCGCTCGGTCTCGGGCTGGCCGGCATGGCGGTGTGGCGGCTGTCGGAGGCCGTCTTCGGATCGGTCGGCCCGGACGGCCGCACGCCACGAAAGCGGCTGCTCGCGGTCGCCCGCTGCGTCTTCTACGCGGTGGTCGCCTACTCGGTGCTGACGTTCGCCGCGGGCCCCCGCGGCGGCGGCAGCCGATCGAGTGACGCGCAGTCGCGCGACGTCACGGCCAGGGTCCTCGGCCTGCCCGCCGGGCAGTGGCTCGTGGGCGCGGTCGGGGCCGGCATCATCGTGGCGGGCGTGTGGATCGCCGTACAAGCGGTACGGCGCGACTACCGCAAGCTGCTCAAGCTCGGCGAGATGTCCCTCTGGGCCCGGCGGCTGGTGGATGTCACCGGCGTGGCCGGCGGCGGGTCGCGCGGCCTGGTGTTCGCCGCCGCGGGCACCTTCGCCGTGCGCGCCGCGGTCGACTACGACCCGCAGCGGGCCAAGGGGCTCGACGACACCCTGCGCTCGTTCGCCCGTACTCCGCTGGGTCCGTCGTTGCTGGCTTGCGTCGCGGCCGGTCTCGCCCTGTTCGGGTTGTTCTCGTTCGCGTTGGCTCGCTGGCGGAAGGTCTGACACGCGCCACACGGGGAACAAGGATCTGATGAGCGAATCCGAGTTTCCACCGGAGCACCGGCCCGTCGATCTCTACCTCGGCCTCCTGCGCACCCGGATGGACACGGAGGACTTCCGGCAACTGCTGGACGTGGTCGAACCGGTCCTGCGGGCGATCGAGGAACAGCGCATGCCCTCCGTGGACTTCGCGCTCGGCGAGGACCACGGGGAGGGACTGTCCCAGGAGGTCCGTGACGAGGCCGCCCTGGTCATCGCCGCAGCCGTGACCGGCCGGCTCGACAACGAGGTCGTCGAGATCGACCTCGAGGGGACCGGCCCGATCAGGGTGATCACCGATGCGGACACCGCCTCGGACCCGGTTCGGCTGGGTGAGATCGCCGACTACATCCGGGAACGGCACCGCCAGGACGAGGAGCTGCGTGGCATCGCCGAGGTGAGCGGTCTGCCCACCGACTTCTGAGGGCGGGGCGCTCACCGCTTCGGCGCTGCCACCGGCACCTTCAGCGGCCGGGCCAGGCCCACCACCGCCTCGTCCAGGCGCTGCAGATGCCGCAGCACCCGGTCGGTGATGCGGCCGTAGCGCGAGCCGCCGGGCAGGTCGGACTCCAGGAGCGAGGCGATGCTCGCCCCCGTCTCGACCTCGACGGCGGCCCGTCCGTCGGCGACCCTCGCCGCGATCGTCCCGATGTTGCGGAGGATGCGCTTGCCGGCCCCCCGCAGCCGCGGATCCGCCGCGATCGAGGGATGCGTCGGCAGCAGCTCGGCCATCGCCGCCAGTGAACGCGCGTGGTACGCGCAGGTCTCGAGCAGCGCGACGACATAGCGGGCGGTGTTGCGCCTGGCCCGCAGTGGAGTGACCGGGTGGGTGAGCGGCTGGGTGGCGGTGCGCAGGTCGGCCAGTGCCTGGTCGAGGTCGCGTGCCTTGTCGAGGAGCTCGACCGGTTCCCCGCCGCTGAGCTGGTCGACGGCGGCCTCGGTGACGTCGGCGAGCCGGTCCAGGGTGGTGACCAGGAGGTCGTTGGTACGGCGCTCGGTGTGCACCGGCAGGACGAACGCCGCCGCGATGATCCCGCAGGCCGCGCCCAGCGCCGTCTCCTCCACCCGCAGCACCAGCACCGACAGGCTGTAGGTGTGCAGCAGCGTGTACAGCACGCCCAGCGCCGCGGTGACGAAGAAGGACATCAGCGTGTACGACAGCGGCGCCGTGTAGAACATCGCGAACACGCACAGCAGCACCAGCGCGAACGCCGTCCACGTGTGGTGCCCGACCAGCCCCGCGAGCAGCAGACCGGCCACCACGCCGAGCACCGTGCCCAGCAGCCGCCGGTAGCCCTTGACCAGGATCTCCCCGGTCGAAGCGGTGTTGATGAACACGATCCAGCAGGTCAGCACCGCCCAGTACCAGCGCTGGCTGGAGAGGAACTCACCGCCGACGATCGCCAGCGCCGATCCCAGCGCGACCTGAACGGCAGCGCGCGTCGTGGGCCGCCGCAGGCCCGTCGGCGCCTCCTCGGCGGCTTCCTCGCCCGCGTCGATCGCCGCGTCCTCCGCGTCCAGTTCCTCGCGCGAGCGGGCCGTCGACGGGGTGTCGTCCGCGTCGTCCTGCGGGTCGCCGAGAGCGATCCGAAGTCCGAGCACCGCGCGGGCGGCCTCGCCGACACCGCGGAAGACGTCCTGGAGGGCGGGGGAGGCCTTCGGCAGGTTCTCCTCGTCGCGATAGCCGAGGAGCCGATTGCGCAGCTGGGACAGGCCGGTTCCCAGGTCCTCGGAGACCGGCCGCAGCACCAGCAGGCGCAGCGCCTCCAGGTCGCGGCGCAGGGCCGCGGTCGACTCGTCCTGTACGGGCAGCCGGCCGCCCGGCGGGACGGGCGCGCCCGGCAGGTGCAGGGTCAGCGTGTCCGCCCGCTCGGCGCTGCGGGCGGTCAGCAGCAGCAGTCCGAGGCGTTCGGCGGCGATCTCGGCGTCCGCGATGCGGCGCTGCACGAGCCGGGCCACGGCCTCGTCGGCGGTGCCCTCCTCCAGCCGCCCCTGGATCATCATGGCCGTCTCGTGGAGGCGGGCGGTGCCGTCGCGTACGTCCTGAAGCGCCTTGTCGATCTCGTCCGGCCCGGCGTCGAGGAGAGCGAGCTGCGCGGTCACCAGCTGCGCCAGCCGGGCGCGGAAGGCCTCCCGCAGCCGCTCCAGGATGCCCGCGGGCGTCTCCGGTACGAGCGCGAAGCGCACCACGGCGCTGGAGGTGACGGCGACGGCAACCACGCCCCACAGCTGCGGCAGCGCCGACACGGTGGCCCCGACGAACAGGGACATGAAGTAGACCTGGAAGCCGATCAGCCCGAGCGTGGTGCCGCGGTCGCCGAAGCGGCGGGCGTAGACGGCGCAGAAGATCAGCGCGACGAAGAAGAGGTCGCCGCCCACCACCCGGGAGTGCAGGACCGCACCCAGTGACACGGAGGCCAGCGCCACCACCAGGCCCAGCGCGAGCGTGACGGCCTGCCGGCCGCGCTGCTTCTCCCGGATGGCGAAGGTGGAGACCATCGCCGCGATGGCGCCCGCCACCAGATGGCGCACGTCGGCGCCGAGCAGGGAGAGCACGGCCAGCGTGAGGGCGATGGCACCGACCGTTCTCAGGCCCGCGGCCAGCCGGAGCAACCCGGGATCGGAGGCCGCGACGAGATCTCGCAGCCGTGCCCGGACCGACCCTTCCGCTGCCCTCACGCCGCCGTACTCACTCCCGCTTCACGTCATGATCCGGTTCTCAGCATCGCATGACGTGACCGGAGCGTGCGCACCGGCTCAGGTCTCCTTGCGGCCCGTCTCCTCGACATGCGCGCGCACCTGTTCCGGCGTCATATAGGCGTTGGTGAACTCGAAGTCCTTCAGCGTGGCGGCCTTGCGGGCCTGGAAGCCCGTACGGACGAAGTCGTCGCCGGCCAGGGCGTTGAGCGTCCAGTTCGTCGCCACGCGGACCTTGGCGACGTTGGTGCGCAGAGCCATCCAGTGATAGCCGCGGGCGGCCACCTGGGCGGGCAGACCGCGCAGTTCAATGCCGAGCGGCTTGGAGACGGCGTCCTTGCCGCCGAGGTCGACCACCAGCCCGAGGTCCTTGTGGACGTACGGCGTCAGGGGCTTTCCCCGCAGGGTCGCGATGACGTTGTCCGCGACGTGCTTGCCCTGCCGCATGGCGTGCTGCGCGGTCGGCGGGCAGATCGCCGACTCGTCGTCCTTGGCCTTGTCCGGCACCGCGCCGGAGTCGCCCAGCGCGAACACGCCGTCGTGGCCGGGCAGGTTCATCTCGGCGTTGACGGCGAGCCGGCCCCGTACCGTCTCCGCGTCGAGCGTGGCGATGAGCGGGCTCGCGACGACACCGGCGGTCCAGATCAGGGTGCGGGTGGGGATCACCCGGCCGTCGGTGAAGGTGACCTCCTCGGGGCCCGCCTTGGCGATGGAGACACCCAGCGAGACGTCGATGCCGCGCCGCTTGAGGATCTCCTGGGCGCTGCGGCCGAGCTTGTCGCCCAGTTCGGGCATCAGCTTCGGGGCGATGTCGATCAGATGCCACTTGATCAGCGCCGGATCGATGCGCGGGTAGCGCTTGACCGCGGCGTGCGTGAGCTTCTGCAGACAGGCGGCGGTCTCGGTGCCGGCGTAGCCGCCGCCGACCACCACGAACTGCAGCCGCGAGGCCCGCTCCGCCGGATCGTCGCTGGCGTCGGCCAGGTCGAGCTGGGAGATGACGTGATCGCGGATGTAGGCGGCCTCGGCGAGGGTCTTCATACCGAAGGCGTGCTCGGTCAGACCCGGAATGTCGAAGGTGCGGGTGACGCTGCCGGTGGCCAGCACGATGTAGTCGTAGGGCTCGTTGACGATCCGGTCGGTGATGGTGCGGATGACGCAGACCTTGGCCTTCAGGTCGACGCCGATGGCTCCGCCCGGAATGATCCGGGTGCGGTACTTCTTGCTGCGCCGCAGTGAGACGGCGATCGACTGGGGCGTCAGCACCCCGGAGGCGACCTGGGGCAGCAGCGGCAGATAGAGCTGGTAGGCGAACGGTGTCACCAGGGTGACCTCCGCTTCGTCGGGCGCGAGTTTCCGCTCCAGCCGGCGTACGCACTCCACGCCGGCGAAACCTGCGCCAACCACCAGGATCCTGGGTCGTGTCACGGTGTTCATCCCTCTCTGCGGCTCCAGGCGGTCTGCATCCAACGCCCTTCGCATGCCCTGGATCGCTGCTTGCACCACATCGATCCCACCGTGGCCCCAGCCGTTCCGCCAGCTGGGTGCGGCAGGCAGACGAACGCGTCGAGCACCACCATGCCCGTCCGCGTGCGGAAACGCACCGGTCAGGAGTGAACCTTTTGGATCACGTGCTGCGCGGAAAGTGGCGGGATTGTGCTCAGCCAGTGGTCAGCGGAACACGTCGTCGGCCTCGTCCCAGCTCGACAGTTCGTCCGGCACGGTCTGCCGGGGAGCGCGGGTGCGTGCCTGGTACATCGCGTCGATCTCGAACGCGTAGTGCCGCACGATCGCGTCCCGGCGCAGCTTCATGGACGGCGTCATGAGCCCGTTGGACATGTCGAACTGCTCCGGCAGCACCCGGAAGACCCGGATCGACTCCGAGCGCGACACGGCGCTGTTGGCCGCGGCCACGGCCCGCCCGATCTCCTCGCGCAGCGCATTCTCCTCGCGGGCCTCCCGGCTCGGCATGTCGCTCTGCAGCGACAGGGAGCCGCGCCAGTACGCCAGGAACTTCGGATCCAGGGTGATCAGCGCCCCCACACAGGGCCGGTTGTCGCCGACGACGACCGCCTGGTGGATCAGAGGATGCATCCTCAGTCGCTGTTCCAGGGCGGCCGGGGCGACGTTCTTGCCGCTGCTGGTGACGATGATGTCCTTCTTGCGGCCGGTGATGGTCAGATAGCCCTGCGGGTCGATCCGCCCGAGGTCGCCGGTGGCCAGCCAGCCGTCGCGCAGGACGGCCCGCGTCGCCGCCTCGGCGTTGATGTAGCCCTGGAAGACCGAGGGACCGCGGACCAGGATCTCGCCGTCCTCGGCCACGGCGATCTCGTTGCCCGGCAGCGCCTGCCCGACGGTGCCCGACAGCTCCCGGCCCAGCGGCTGCGCGGTGACGCCGCCGGCGGCCTCCGTCAGGCCGTACCCGTCGTTCACATAGATGCCGATGCCCTCGTAGAAGAGGGTCAGTTCACGGCTGAGGGGCGAGCCGCCGGACGTCGCCCGCATCACCCGGCCGCCGACCGCGGCGCGCAGCTTGCGGTACACCGTCCGCTCGAACAGGGCGTGTTGCAGCCGCAGATCGAAACCGGGCCCCGAACCGCCGCCCAGCCGCTGCCGCTCCAGCGCCGCGGCGAAATCCCTCGCCGTGTCCGCAGCCCGCTCGAACAGCGCACCGCGGCCCGCCTCCTGGGCGACTCGCAGGAAGTTCTTGTAGATCTTCTCCAGGAGCGAGGGAACCGCGCACAGATAGGTGGGCCGGAAGGAGAGCAGGGACGCCGAGAGCGCCTCCTCGCTCATGTCGGGCTCGTGTGCCATCACCATGCCGCCGCGAATGCACAGGGTCTGCACCAGAAGGCCGTAGACGTGCGAGAAGGGCAGGAAGGCGAGCACCGAGGCCTGCTGCTCACCCGGCGGGATCACGGTGTGGCCCCAGCCCCTCAGCAGGGTGTCGCAGACGCTCGCCAGGTTGCGGTGGCTGAGCGCACAGCCCAGCGCCCGGCCCGTGGTGCCGGAGGTGTAGCTGATGGCCGCCGTGGAGTCCGGGAGCACGATGCGGCGCAGCGAGTCGACCGTGGCCAGCGGGATGAACCTGCCGCGCTCCCGCAGGTCGTCGAGCGCCCCCGCGTCCAACTGCCAGACGTGGCGCAGCAGCGGCAGCGCCCCGCACACGGAGCCGACAGTCATCACCGCCTGCTCGTCCTCCACCACCACGGCCACGCAGCCGGCATCCCGCAGGACCCACTCCACCTGGTCGCGCGAGGAGGTCGGAAAGAGCGGTACGACCTCGGCACCGACCGCCCACAGGGCATGGCTGAGCACCGTCCACTCGTACCGGGTGCGCGCCATGATGGCGACACGGTGGCCCGGCGAAATGCCGGACGCGACCAGCCCCTTGGCGAGATCGACCACCTCGTCCCGCACCTCCACGGCGGTCAACTCCTCCCAGGTGGTGGAGGACGGGATGGGGCGGCGCGCGAGCATGGGCAGGGTGGGGTTGTGAGCTGCCGTGTCGAAGACGGTGTCGGCCAGTCCGCCGGTCAGGGGCGAGACGGTGGGGGGAGCGAGGGCGAAGTCGCGCATGCGCTGCTCCTGAGCTGTACGGAGGGTGACCATGCCGACGAGTTCCGTTGTCGACGGTGCTCGAATCTAGCCCAGGTGGGTGCGGATGGTGACCGGATCCTGCGAAGTTGCGGATCCGTGATGATCAGGCCTGGGTGTGGCGCACGCAGCCCGTGACGACCTCCCGCAGATTGCCGTTGCGCGCCAGGAGTTCACGCTGAACCTGTGCGCCGGTGCCGCCCTTGAGCAGCCGGACGCAGGTCTCCTGGGCACGCTCCAGGTCGCCGCTGTCGGCGAGCGCGTCGCCGATGTGTTCCAGCAGCGCCCGCACCACGCTCCCGGCGGGCTGCCGCCGCATGGTCACGGGATGCAGCAGCTCGTCGGTGAGACCGGAGCGCGCGGCCTGCCAGGCGGCCAGACGGAGCAGGCTGACGCTGTGGTCGAGGGGCGGGTGGCCGGCCCACCACTCCCGAGCGGCGGTCTCCACCAGCCCGCGGGTCAGCGTGGCGACGAGGGCGGCCGTGCCGGCGTGCAGGCAGACGTCCGCGACCCGGACCTCGACGGTCGGGTACTGCCGGGACAGACGCGCGTCGAAGTAGATCATCCCCTCGTCGAGGATCACCCCGCTCGCGACCATGTCCGCCACCCGGCCGTGGTAGCGCTCGGCCGAGCCGAAGACCTCGGTGGGTCCGGCCGACGGCCAGCGCTGCCACACCCGGCTGCGATAGCTGTTGTAGCGGGTGTCCCTGCCCTGCCAGAACGGTGAGTTGGCGCTGAGCGCGGAGATCACCGACAGCCAGGGCCGGATGCGGTCGAGGACCGCGACGCCCTCCTCGTCGGAGTCGACGGAGACATGGACGTGACAGCCGAGCACGAGCTGCTGTTGAACGGCGATGCCGTACTGCTCCTCCATCCACTGGTAGCGGCTTCCCTTGGTGACGGTGGGGCTGACGGGCAGGGGCGAGGTGGCCAGCGCGGCCACCGTGCACCCGATCTCCCCGGCGTGCCGGGCGGCCTCCCGGCGACAGCGCACGATCTCCTCGTTCAGGTCCGCCATGTCGGCCTGGGGATGCGTGTTGAACTCCAGCATCTGGTTGTACAGCTCTTTCTCGAACACGCCCTCGCAGGTGTCGTCCCGCGCCGCACGGGCGAGCACCGCGGCGGACAGCGCCTTGGGCTCGCCCGTCTCCGGGTTCACCAGGAGGAGCTCCTCCTCCACTCCGACGGTGCGCACGTGTGGCCGCCTTTCTGTGGCCGGGCTGCGGCTGGGACGAGCACCGAGTACCCCGCCTGGCCGGTCACAGCAGCGGAGTCAGCCAGATCGTGGCGAGCGGCGGCAGGGTGAGCGTGATCCTCCCCTCCTCCACCTTGACGTCGTCGGGGTTGGTGACGTCGCTGCCGCCGTAGCGCAGCGCGTCGGTGTTGAGGATCTCCCGCCAGGCGGGCACCTCGTCGGGCGCCCAGAGGCGGTAGTCGTGACGTACGACGGGGGAGAAGTTGGAGACCGCGAGCAGCGGGCTGCCGTCGGTGGCGAACCGCAGGAACGCGAAGACGTTGTCCTCGGCGGCGTCCCCCATCACCCACTGGAAGCCGCAGGGCCGGGTGTCCTGCTGCCACAGCGCAGGGGTGCGGCGGTAGACGGCGTTGAGGTCGCGCACCAGGTCGCGGACCCCGCGGTGGTCGGCCTCGGCGCCGTATCCGGGATCGACCAGCCACCAGTCCGGCCCGTGCTCCTGGGACCATTCGGAACCCTGGGCGAACTCCTGCCCCATGAACAGCAGCTGCTTGCCCGGGTGGGCCCACATGAATCCCAGGTACGCCCGGTGGTTGGCGCGTCGCTGCCACCAGTCGCCCGGCATCTTCGACACCAGCGCCTGCTTGCCGTGCACCACCTCGTCGTGCGAGATGGGCAGGACGTAGTTCTCGCTGTAGGCGTACACCATCGAGAACGTCATCTCGTTGTGGTGGTACTTGCGGTGCACCGGCTCGTGCTCGATGTAGCCGAGGGAGTCGTGCATCCAGCCCATGTTCCACTTCAGGCCGAAGCCCAGCCCGCCGCTGTCGGTGGGGCGGGTGACCCCGTCCCAGGCCGTGGACTCCTCCGCGATGGTCACCACGCCGGGCGCCCGCCGGTACACGGTCGCGTTCATCTCCTGCAGGAACGCCACCGCGTCCAGGTCCTCGCGCCCTCCGTGCACGTTCGGCGTCCACTGGCCCGAGTCGCGCGAGTAGTCCAGGTAGAGCATGGAGGCCACGGCGTCCACCCGCAGACCGTCGATGTGGAACTCTTCGCACCAGTAGACGGCGTTCGCCACGAGGAAGTTGCGCACCTCGATGCGCCCGAAGTCGAACTCGTAGGTTCCCCAGTCCGGGTGCTCGGCCCGCCGCGAGTCCCCCGGTTCGTACAGCGGATCCCCGTCGAACCGCGCCAGCGCCCAGTCGTCCTTGGGGAAGTGGGCGGGCACCCAGTCCATGATCACGCCGATGCCGGCCCTGTGCAGGGCGTCGATCAGGTACTTGAAGTCGTCGGGCGTACCCAGCCGCGACATCGGCGCATAGAACCCGGTGACCTGGTAGCCCCAGGAACCGGCGAAGGGGTGCTGGGCGACCGGCATGAACTCGACGTGGGTGAATCCCAGACCGCTCACATACGGCGGCAGCTGCTCCGCGAGCTGACGGTACGTCAACCCGTGCCGCCAGGAGGGGAGATGGATCTCGTAGACCGAGAAGGGTGCCTCGTGCACCGGGAGATCGCCGCGGTGCGCCATCCACTCGTCGTCGCCCCACTCGTAGTGCGAGGCGTGCACGACGGACGCCGTGTCCGGCGGGACCTGCGCGTACCGCGCCATGGGGTCCGCCTTGAGGAAACGGCCGCCGTAGCGCGAGGTGATCTCGAACTTGTACAGCGCGCCCTCCCCGATACCGGGCACGAACAGCTCCCACACCCCCGAGGCGCCCAGGGACCGCATCGGCAGGGCCGTCCCGTCCCAGCAGGTGAAGTCCCCGGCGACCCGGACGCCCTGGGCGTTCGGCGCCCACACCGTGAACCGGGTGCCGGTCACGCCCTCGTGCTCCATGGGCTCGGCACCGAGCGCCTTCCACAGCTGCTCGTGCCGGCCCTCGCGGATCAGATGAAGGTCCAGCTCACCGAGGGCGGGCAGGAAACGGTACGGGTCGGCCGTCTCGTGCTCGCCGTCCGCGTACCGCACCAGCAGCGTGTACTCGGGGATCGCATCGAGTGGCAGCACTCCGGAGAACAGGCCGTCGCCCTCCGAGGCCAGCGGGCGCCGCTTCCCGTCGACGACGACGCTCACCGCGCGGGCGTAGGGCCGCAACGCCCGGAAGACGACGCCACCCGGGACCGGGTGGGCGCCCAGCAGCGCGTGCGGATCATGGTGCCGGCCGGTGAGCAGACGTTCGCGTTCGCCGGGATCCAGGGCAGGCGCCATCGTGCATCCGGCGGTGAGCGGTCCGGACCGCTCGGGGAGAGAGGTGTCACGCAGGGCCACGGGTTCAGCCTCCTCTTACGGCGAGACGCTCGATCGCCGCCATCGGTACGGGGAGCCAGTCCGGCCGGTGCCGGGCTTCGTACAGGACCTCGTACACGGCTCGATCGGTCTCATAGGCACGCAGCAGTCCGTGCTTCTTGCGCGGGTCCCAGCCGGCCCGCTCGGCGTAGCCCGCGCAGTAGGCCTCGCGGCAGCGGCGCGCCCACTCCGGGCGCCAGGGGCGGCGCTGGCGGGCGGCGTAGTCGAAGGAGCGCAGCATGCCCGCGATGTCCCGCACCGGGGACTGGGTGCTGCGCCGCTCGGCGAGCGGGCGGGACGGCTCGCCCTCGAAGTCGATGACGAACCAGTCCCGGCCGGCCCGCAGCACCTGACCCAGGTGCAGGTCGCCGTGGATGCGCTGGGCGGGCGGCCCCGGATCGCAGGCGACGAGCGCGCCGAAGGCGGTGCGCAGCCGGGGCACGTACGGGCGCAGCGCCGGTACGCAGTGGGCCGCGGCGTCCAGGCGCTCGGTCATGGCCGCCGCCGTCCGCACGCTCTCGTCGTGTGCCCCGGCCGGGAAGGCGGCCGCCAGCGCGAGGTGCACCTCCGCGGTGGCCCGGCCCAGCTCGCGGGCCTGCACGGTGAAATCGTCGCCGGCGGCGAGCGCCTGCAGGGCCAGCGCCCAGCCGTCGGAGGCATCGGGCAGGAACGGCTGCAGCACGCCGAGCGTCGCCTCCTGCGGATGCGTCGTGCGGAACCACGCCACCGGCGCCGGCACCCGGCCGCAGCCCTGCCCGGCCAGCGCACTCGGCACCTCCAGGTCGGGGTTGATGCCGGGCTGCACGCGCCGGAACACCTTCAGGATGAACTCGTCGCCGTACACCAGGGAGGAGTTGGACTGCTCGGCCTCCAGCACCCGCGGCACCAGCCCGGCGGGCACATGCACGGACGGATCGGCCTCGAAACGCAGCGGCCCCGCCGCACCGGGCTGCCGCAGCCGCTCCAGGAGCAGTTGCGCCGAACGGGGGTCCTGCAGCGCGTCGTACACCGTCAGACCGGCCAGCGGACCCTCCTCCGCCCTGCCGATCAGGGCCCGTCCGAGCCTCGGCGACACGTGCCGGCGCACGCCGAGCAACAGCTGGTAGCAGTCACCGGCCGGCGTGGCACCGCTGGGCGCGGGCAGGCCGCTCTGTCCGGTCTGCACCAGCAGGTGCAGACAGCCGGGGAACAGCTCCGTCATGGACAGCAGGCCGAGGTCCGTGACGGGCCGGTCCTTGCCCGCGAACCAGCGCTGCCGCGGCAGCCACTCGCGCAGCAGCCCGGCGAGCGAGGCCATGGGCCCGGCGGCGAGGCTGGGTCTGGGGCGGAGCGATGCGGTCTTCGCCATGGTGACGCGTCCTTTCCTCGCCTCACGCCAGAGGACGGCGGCCGATGCGGGATGCGACTCGGGTGAGCCGGAACCAGTAGAAGCCATGGCCGGCGAGGGTCAGCAGGTACGGCAGCTCACCGATGGCCGGGAAGCGCACCCCGCCGATGAGCTCCACGGGATGGCGCCCGTCGTAGGCCCGCAGATCGAGTTCGGTGGGCTGCGCGAACCGGGAGAAGTTGTTCACGCACAGCACCAGGTCGTCGCCGTACTCCCGGAGGAATGCCAGCACCGCCGGGTTGGAGGACGGCAGTTCCGTGAAGGACCCGAGGCCGAAGGCCGGGTTCTGCTTGCGGATCTCGATCATGCGGCGGGTCCAGTGCAGCAGCGAGGACGGGTCCGACATCGACGCCTCGACGTTGGTGACCTGGTAGCCGTAGACGGGATCCATGATGGTCGGCAGGAACAGCCGTCCCGGATCGCAGGACGAGAAGCCCGAGTTCCGGTCGGGTGTCCACTGCATCGGGGTGCGTACGGCGTCCCGGTCGCCGAGCCAGATGTTGTCGCCCATGCCGATCTCGTCGCCGTAGTAGAGGATCGGCGA
>NZ_JBIAUY010000010.1:0-307140 GCF_042893475.1 Streptomyces sp. NPDC001604
GGGCTCCGGCAGATTCAGTACCGCAGCAACCTCATCGACGGCTGCCTCAAGGAAACCGGCCTCACCCCCACGACATCACGGCAACAACGTCAGTAGTAATCAGTTGATGTGGTTTCGACAGTGTGAATTGACCCCACCCCCGACGGCTCGTTGATCACTGCTGGCCGGAATCGCGGAGGGCGGGCGGGAGGTGGTCGAGGTGGCGGACAAGCGAGGCGAGGGACTCATGCGGGTCTTGTCCGGCGGTGTCGACGATGACGTGCTCCCGATCCCATGGTTCGTAATCGCGGTTGAGGACCTGCTGCCAGTCGGGCAGTGGCAGGTCGGGGATATCGATTGAGCGTGAGGTCAGGCGGTGTCGGTGCTCGGCCGGATCCGAGCAGATCACTTCGACCTCAATGGCGGGGACACCCGCTTTGGCGCCCACGTCCCGCCAGGTGTCGCGGGTAATGGCCAAGGGGTTCACCGACTCCGCGATCACGGTGAGTCCTTGCTGGAGGTGCTCCTCGGCCAGGGCGTATCCAACCGTGTAGCCGACCGGTCCGAGGGGGTGCTGGGCAAGGCCCGAGCGGACGATCGCCTGCTCGATCGTGTCAATGCGCAGGTGGACCGCGCCGATGCGTGCGGCCAGGAGCCGCGCCAGTGTGGTCTTGCCGGTGCCGGGCAGTCCGCCGATGACGATGAGCATGGCCGCATGCTGCCGCAGGCGGCGGAGACGTGCGGCGTTTTGGGCTGGTGAGTACGGTCATTGCGCCTGAGCACGCTGCTGGGCATAGGCCAGGCGGTAGGAGTCGGTGCCGGTCTCGATGCTCCCACCGCCACAAGGCCAGTGGGGCCAAAATTCGCTCACATCAACCTTGCCGTCAACACCGGTGGAGCCAGCCCTGACCGTCAAATGGGGCCACCAACCAGTGTCAAAGCCAAGGGGGCGTCGCAAGTTCTCGACGGGCGGCCCCGTGCTCGTACCGGGCGGCGGTCAGCCGGGCCAGGTGCCGGTCGGGCTGCGGGTGGCGGTGGCGTCGGCGCGGTCGACGGTGGCTTTGACCGCGGCGAAGATCGCGCCCTGCAGGGTGGCGGCGAGCAGGACCTCGGTCCAGGTGCGCTCTTCGTCGGTGGCGTCGGGGCGTCCTCTTCGTGGCCGAGCATCTTCCACGCCTGCTTGAACAAAGCTCCGGCGAGCATGCCGCTGACGGCTCCCAGGGCCAGACCGACCGGCTTGTAGGCGATTTTCGAGGCTTTCATCGGCTCACCCCTTCCTGCGGCGGTACGCCAGCCATACCAGGGCGGCGCCGGTTGCCGCGGCCAGCAGCAGGGCGCGCTTGTCCCGCGCGGCCTGCACGCCCTGGGCTGCCGTGTGCCGCACGGATTCGGGCGTCTTCTCCTGCAGGAGGTGGCCTGCCTCGGTGGCCCTGGTGCGGGCCTGCTCGGCGGCGTGGGCGGCCTTGTCCTTGACCGGGTCGGGCAGCTTGTCCTGGACCTGGTGCGCGACGTCGGCAGCCTTGGTCTTCAGCTGTCCGGCCTTGGCGGCGGCCTCGTGGCGGACCTCGGTGGCCTTCTCCTGGGCGCGTGTCTTGACGTCGGCCTTGCCCGCGAGCGCCTGGACGGTCTCCCCGAGTTCCTCGCGGGTCTGCTCGACCTGCTCGCGCAGTTCCTCGGGGCTGGGGTTCTGCTCGTCGTGCGGCTGGGTCATCGCTGTGCACTCCCCTTGATCTCGGCCACGTCGGCCTTCACGCTGTCGATCGTCTGCTCCGGTGCGGGTGTCCCGGCCTGGTCGACCTGCTTCTTCCCGGTCAGGGCCATCACCGCGGCGACCACACCCAGCGCCGCGGTCACGATCAGCGCCGCGACCCACACCGGCAGCGGCACCGCCAGGCCGGCAATCGCGGTGGCCACCATCGCTTGCAGCATCAAAAAACCGACCAGTCCGGCGCCGCCGAACAGGCCGCCGCCCTTGCCGTAACGCCTGCCCTTCTCCTTCATCTCCGCCTGCGCCAGCCTCAGCTCTCCGCGCACCAGCTCCGTCAGCTGCTGCGCGGCCCGCTGCACCAGCTCACTGACCGGCTCCGTTCCCGAGCCGTGAGTGTCCTTGCCTGGGCCGGCGTACTGCGGTGGTGTGAGCGACACGGCTCTCACCTCCCATCTGCCCTGTTCGCGCGAACCGGGCCGCGCCATGACGGCTGGCCGAGCGTCTCTGCCGGTCGTGCGAGTACCCACAATCCGCAGAACCCGGCACCCTCTCGCTGCCCTTCCACCCGTACTGTTCGCCAACGCCTCACACCTCACGCGCGGGAGTCGGCCCGGCCCGCTGGGTGTCCAGGCACCTGCGGTCACCAGACCTTCACAAAGCTCCGCCGGATTCTGACCCCCGGCGGGCACCCGAAAGGGGGGAGTTCGCCGTCCAGGAGGGGGCTCTGCGTCGTGATCATCGTGGCTGTGCTGCTGCTGCCGATGCTGGGATTGCTGCTTTACGGGATGGACCGCCTCGAGGATCGGCTGTTCGGCACGCCGCCGCAGGCCCTCCCCGCTCGCGGACACCGTCTCCGCCTGATCCATAACGCAAGCCGGCCGCCGACTGACCGCCGCACCGCGGGGCGGGATGCGGAGGCGGCCTGACGCCCGAGCCCGCCGTCGCCGCACCTTTGAGCGGCGCGCGTGAGCACGCCCGGCCAGTCGCCTGCCATGGCGAGCGGTGCCCGGTGACCAGCCGCGCACGTGGTCGCCGAGCACGACGGAGCGGTGATCTGCTCCTTGAACCGCAGCTCCGCGCCGCGATAGGGGTGAGGGAGGGGGTACCCGGCGCCCATGACAAAATTGCATCTTCCAGGACGAAAAGAACACCACGCCCGCGATGAGGCACCCGCGTCGGTCGAGGCCGCGCCCGGACCCGGACCGGAGGTGGAGCGCAGGGCGCCTGATGCGCCGACGGAGCTGCCGAAAGGGTCGTGGGGCAGGATCCTCAAGGGCGCCCTGCGGGAGTTCAAGGACGACGAGCTGAGCGACCGGGCGGCGGCGCTGACCTACTACGGAATCCTGGCGCTGTTCCCGGCGCTGCTGGTGCTGGTCTCGGTGCTGGGCCTGACCGGCAGGTCGACCACCGACAAGGTGCTGAACAACATCCGGCAGTTCGCCCCCGGCTCCGCACGCGACATCATCACCAACGCCGTGCACCAGTTGCAGGGAAATGCCGGTATCGGCTCCCTCATGGCAATCGTGGGCCTGGTGCTGGCGGTGTGGTCGGCCTCCGGCTACGTCGCCGCCTTCATCCGCGCCGCGAACGCCGTCTACGACATGCCCGAGGGCCGGCCGGTGTGGAAGATCCTCCCCGTGCGGGTCGGGGTGACGGTCGTGCTGATGGTGCTGGCCGTGATCAGCGCGCTGATCGTGGTCTTCACCGGCAGCCTCGCCCGCCAGGCCGGGAAGGTGCTCGGGATCGGGGACACCGCCTTGACGGTGTGGTCGATCGCCAAGTGGCCGGTGCTCGTGGTCCTGGTCACGGTGATGATCGCCATCCTGTACTGGGCCACCCCCAACGCGAAGGTGAAGGGGTTTCGGTGGATCACCCCGGGCAGCTTCCTGGCCCTGCTGATCTGGATGATCGCCTCCGCCGCCTTCGCGGTCTACGTCGCGAACTTCGCCTCGTACAACAAGACCTACGGCACCATGGCCGGCGTGATCGTCTTCCTCCTGTGGCTGTGGATCACCAACCTGGCCATCCTGCTGGGCCTGGAGTTCGACGCCGAGACCGTACGCCAGCGGGCCGTCGCCGGCGGCCATCCACCCCAGGCCGAGCCCTACACCCAGCCACGCGACACCCGGAAGTGGGACGAGGAGGACCGCCGCCGCCTCGGCGACGTGTGACCGGACACCCTATGATCTTGAGTGTAGGCTGGTGACCTCGGGATACTTCCCCTCTCATGAGGCTAGTGACGGGGTTGCGTGACGCTGATCGGGCAGTGACCAAACGGGTGGGCTCTTGCATACCGTCCCGTATCGGGATGGTGCTCTCCGCCGTGGAGGAGAGCGTCGAGAGTTCGAAGCTGTGGTGCGGCGTCGCCGTCGCGATGGCATTACTGGGCGGGTGGCGCGGCCGCAAGGCGGCGGCCACCGGCCTGACCGCGCTGACGATGGCGCAGCTGATCTCGAACGGCCTGTGCAAGCAACTGGCCGACCGCCCGCGCCCACCGAAGGAATGGTTCCCCCACGACGAGGTCGACGACCGCCCCGACTCCTCCTCCTTCCCCTCCGGTCACACCGCCGCGGCGGTCGCCTTCACCGCCGCCGTGACGCCGGCATGGCCGGCCGCCGGCGCCGCGTGTGCCCTGCCGACCGCCATGGTGGCGCTGCAGCGGGTGCAAAGCGGCGCCCACTACCCCAGCGACGTGGCCACCGGCGCAGCCATCGGCCTGGCCACTGCCTGGCTCACCGGCCGCACCCTGCACCTGATCGCGCGGGACTGGCTCTCAGCCTGAGGGGAGCGGTCGCATCTCCATGATCAGCAGATTGAGCTTCCGGAAGCGGGCCAGCAGGCCGAACAGATGCGCCTCGTCGATGACGTCACCGTAGAACAGCGTCTGGCTGCCCATCGTCACAGCTACCAGGTCCGGGAACGCTTCTGCGACGTCCTCCGGGACGGGGCCGAGGACACGGAACTCGTATCGACGTGCCGTACTTCCAGCAGGCATAGCCTCACACTGCACCGGACTGGGCGCCTCAGACATCCCCCGTACCGGGTGGTCCCGCCGCTCCTGAGGCAAGGCGGCACAACTCCTCCCCTTCCGGCTGGGCCGGCACGGCTCCAGACGCTACCGCGGCACCGCCTTCGGCCTTCTGCGGCGAGGGGGCATCGCGAACCTGTAGAGCGGCAGACAGACCCGGGGAAGGTCGATCCGACCCACCCGCCCGGTGGCCACCCAGGGGCCTTTGTCTGCAGACATGACCACCATCATGAAGCGTGCTGCCCCCCGCCGAAGCCAGGCCCCCCTGTGTGGAGCTCTACTTGGGAAATGGCTCGCGTGGCGTCTCAGCGCGCCTGGCGAGCTGGGTCAGTTCGATGCCACGCTTTGCCCGCAGCCAGCGCAGGAACGCGAAGGCCCCGGTGCCGATCACACCGACACCGACACAGTCGGTGCTCAGGAAGACTCGCGGGCCGTCGCAGTCGATGAGGTACCCGGCCACGGCTCCGCAACAGGAGGCCACGACGGCGTTAACCCGACCGTCCGAGCGCAACACCCAGTCCACCGGGCGCCACAACGGCCGCGTGGTGTCGCTCAGGCGAATCCTGACGGCAGCGACGAGGAATCCCACGGCATAGGCGTCACGCTCCCGGGCCGAGAGCTCCGTGCCGGAATCCGAAGGGCCCGCCAGATGCGCCGTCCATTCGGATCGCAGATGAGCGTGGCGCTTTCCGGCCACCGCCGCCGCCAAGGAGGCTTCGGCGGAGTGCACTCGCGCTCGTATCGCCGATCCCACACGCCTGCGCGTCTCCGTTTCCGGTACCACGACGCTAATCAGCATGAGTGGGATAAATACCGCCAGGTACAGATGATTTGGGTGGTTTTTGGTTCCAATGAACCGTTGGAGGCCCACGCCGATCGCATAGACCCAGCTCTGCGGCAGAGCCTTGAACAGCGCGATTACGCCGACTGTCTCGCCCCAGGCGATCCCGAACAGGGCGCCGGCCGCCAGGAGCAGTACGGCGATGCACAGCACAGGTACTTTCATGCGGACCAATGCCGCATGAACCGGTGCGAGGGCCGTCGTCATGCCGTCCCCCCAGCCCAGCGGGCGCTGGAGGAGGACCGACGGGCCCTGCGGGCTTCGAGCGCCGCATGCGCGGAGGCACGGCCGGCGCCGGTGAGTTCGTAGTAACGACGCGGCGGTCGGCCGGGGTGATCGCCGGTCTCCTCCCGAGCGGTGATCCAGCCGTGGGCGAGGAGGCGTTCGAGGATGGGGTAGACAGTGCCGGAGCCGAGGTCGGTGTCCTGGCAGATCGAGAGGCCCCAAGCCGGCTTATCCGAGGTGGTGGCCAGAAGGGCTTCGAGGACTCGAATCGTTGTTGTGGTGAGTCGAATTGACGCCATGTCACCAGTGAAGCACCGCGCCAACCATATGTCGAGAACGAGATATGGAACCGCCTGTACTGGGCGCTCCTGGCTTCAAGTGCCGGGTGCCAGAGGCTCCGGCGGAGCCGTCTGGCTAGCCCGAGAAGGCATCCCGCTCCGCACGACGCGTGCCGGCCCGCCCGGAACCTGCTCGAGCGGGCCGGCGTGTGTGCCCGGCAGCCCCAACCACCAGACAGCATGTCCACCGGTGCTGGCAGCAGCTGCGAACACGCGCCGACCCGCCCGAGTGACCTGCGTCTGGCCTGAGCCTGCGACGGTCCCGGCAAAGCACCGCGGCCCGATTGCTTCGTCAGCGGGGCCGACGTGCAAGACCCCGAATCGGCGGCGATGCCGGCGCCGTCGCCAGCGGCGTGGTCGCCTGTGCGGCCGTACGGGCGCCGCCTTACTCTGGCCGTCGCTGCCTCCGCCGCTGCAGTGCAGCCTCCAGCTCCTGACGGACCTGTTGCGGCATCTGCTCGCCCAAGGCCCAGGCAATGACCTCATCCGCGATGAGCGCGGAGGAGCTGAAGCTGCGCCAGCTCGCCCCGTTGTTCGGGATCTCGAAGTCGGCTTCCCGAGGGCACGGGATCATTTTGGCCGCGGAGGCCCGAGTCGCTGACGCGTGCTGTGTCACCGGTTGTCGCCCGTCAGAGCTTGACGAGGGAGGCATCTTGGTAGCAGCCGCCCAGCCATCCGGGGTCTTCAGGGAGGACCGGCCGCCAGGCGGTGGGTCCGGGGCTGTCGGCCCGTTCAAAGTAGCCGCCGCGCAGGAACTCGTGCCGGGGCACGGCTTCGACGGCGGCCCGCCATGGGTCGGTGCGCAGGTGGCCACTGTCGGCCAGACGCTCGGCGAGCGCGAGACGGAGGCCCTTGTCGTCGTCGGTCACGTCGCGGTCTTCCTCTCCAAGAGGTCGGCCAGGGCTGCGCACATGGGCAGACCCGTTTCAGGTTCCAGCCAGTACCACTGACCGGAGGGGTTGCACTCCAGGAACCACCATTGCCCGTCCTCGGCCACGCAGAAGTCGAAAGCCCCGAAGACAAGCCCGAAGTGGTCCATGTAGTGGCGCAGCGCTGGAGCGATGCCCGATGGCGGCTCCACGGGCGTGTAGGTGAGCCGGTCGTAGTCGGTGCGCCAGTCCAACAGGTCGGAGTCGATGCGGACACAGAACGCCCAGGTGCCGATGACGGTCACCCGTACGTCCGCGGTCTTGGCGACGCGCTTCTGGAACAGGTGCGCCGTGCCCGCCACGCCGTCATCGATGTCCGCGGCGGACACCTCGGCGACCTTGACGACGTTCGACACCCCGTCCACCCGGTACACCGGATTGTGGAGCGGCTTGTAGATGACCGCGCCCTCCCGCTTGATGAAGGCCCGTGCCGCGTCTGGGCTGGAGGTGATGAGCGTGGGAGGCACCAGAAAGCCGGCTTCCACCGCCGCGGCGAGACCGGACGGCTTGAACTCCGCGTCCCGGATGCGGTGCGGATGGTTGACGTACAGGCAGCCGGGCAGGGCGGCCAGCACCCCGCCGAGCCCGTACCGGGCCTGCATGATGGCGAACCGCGCGTCCTGGTCGCTGAGGTGCGGGAAGGCGAAACCAGTCGGCCGGCGGTAGTACATGGCGCGGACGTGGGACAGGTCCGCGGTGCGGGAGGGGGTGAGGAGGCGGCCCTCGATCCCGTGCGGGGTGATCTCTGCCTCCACCGACAGTGATGCGGGGAAGTCCCCCGAGTCGATCCGCACGACCGGGATGTCCCGGCCGTGCAGCTCGCGGATCACCACGTCGGCGGTGGGGTCGTGCAGGCTGGTGACGACCAACACCGGACGCGTGCCAGTCACTGGTCGCTGTCGCTCCCGGTGTCGCTGTCCTGGGTGGTGCCGTGATCGGGGACAGCGGTGGCCGCGGCTTTCTGCTGCTTGGTTCCTGCTCGGGTCATTGTCAACGCCTTGGTCAGGGCGGAGGGGGGAGCCCCGACCGCGGGCCTCGGGGAAGTGGCCTGCGGGCGGGACAGCCGAGGGGGAACGTTCACGGGTGCATCCCTCGTGGCTGCAGCCAGTCAACGACGACCGGGCCAGGTAGGGAGACTCCACAAGGTGACTCCAACACGGAGTCATCGCATAGTCGTTGGACATAGCATCGAGTCACCGCTACTCGGGGGAGCCGTAGATGAGCCATCAGTCACCGGATCCGCGGGTGATCATTTCCGGCCTGCTCGGGGCGACCGTCTGCTGCGCGCCCTGGCCGAGCGGGACATGGGCACGGTATTCCGCATGCTCAACAGCCGGGGTGTGAGCACGCGGCGGCTCGCCGCGGCGGTCGACATCACACAGGGGCGGCTCTACGACTACATGAACGGCAAGAGCCGGGTAGAGAAGCTGGCCCTGTTCGAGCAGATCGCAGACGCCTTCCACATCCCCGGCCACTTACTGGGTCTGGCCCGCCGGACATGGGAACCCGCCGCCGTACCGGAGCACCAGCGAACGGACCATCCACCACCGGACGGTGACGATCTCGCGGCCATGGACCACTTCCGCAACGCGGACCGGCAAACCGGCGGCGGCCGTCTGTACGGGGCCGTGGTGCGGCATCTGACGGACCAGGTGGCGCCCCGACTCGTCGCCACGGCGAGCGGTCCGCAGGTGTTCGCTGCAGCGGCGGCTTTGACGGAGATGGCCGGCTGGATGGCCCACGACTCCGGCCAGGATGATCTTGCCGGCCTGCACTTCGCGCGGGCTCTGCCTCTGGCCCGTACCTCCGGTGACCTCCCCTTGGCCGCCCATGTCGCTGCGAGCAGCAGCCACCTCGCGCTTCAGACCGGTGACCCGGCGGCGGCCGTGGAGTGGGCGCGCACGGGGCTGGACCTCGCTACGCAGGGGCCGAAGATTCCGGCGCTGACCGCGCGGTTGTACACGATGCAGGCTCGCGCCCTGGCCGCCGCCGAGCAGCACGCCCCGGCAGCCAGCGCGCTCGAAGCGGCACAGCGGGATCTCGAAGGCGGCGCGGATGCTGAGCATCCGCGGCTGAGCCCGTTCGACGCCGCCGCCCTGGCGAGCGAGTCCGCGCTGATCCTCCGCGACCTGGAACGGCTCGACGACGCCCTACAGCATGCCGAACAGGCCGTCGCCCTGCGGGAGACCGGGCGGGCGCGGTCGCTGGCACTGCGCCAGATCAGCCTCGTGGACATCCAAGTGCGGCGCAGAGAGTTGGACGCCGCGGTGCACGCCGCACACGCACTGTTGAGTACGAGCCCGACCCTGGGGTCTGTCCGGCTCGTCCAGCAACTCGACGAGTTGCGCCGACTGCTGGAGCAGCACAAGGCGTATCGGCCGGTTCGTGAGTACCTGGTGCGCTTCGACGATGCGCGCAGGGCCAGAATGCTTCTCTTGGCCGATCTGATCCCGCCATCACCGGGAGGCAAACCCGTATGAGGCCCACCGCACCCGACCCCGGCGACACAGAAGCCTGGAACGCCTATCTGGCCGAAGGCAACGCCAAGCAGGCCCGTAAGCGCGTTGCGGCTGACGTCTTGTTGCGTGATCCGGCCGGGCGCGTACTCCTGGTGAATCCCACCTACAAACCGGACTGGGACTTGCCGGGAGGCATGGCAGAGGCGAACGAGCCGCCCGAGGAGACAGTGAGCCGCGAACTCCTCGAAGAGCTCGGTCTGACGATTACGGTGAGTCGCCTGCTGGTGGTGGACTGGGTGGCACCGCATGGCCCATGGGATGACCAGATCGCCTTCATTTTCAACGGAGGCACACTGCCCCAGGACCATGCCGACCGGCTGCACCCACGGGACGAAGAGCTTGCCGAGGTCGCGTTCGTCGAGCCGGAAGAAGCCCACGCCCGGCTCGGCGAACGCATCCAGCGCCGCTTCACAGCCGCGATGGCCGCCCTCGCGGCGGAACGCCCTCTCTATCTCCACGACGGCGTGGCAGCGCACTGAAGCGTTGTCCCCCGGCGCGGGCCTTCTGCGGGTCGGTCCTTGCGGTTCGTGGGGCAAGAGGAAGCAAGCCCCGTCGCCAACCGGCCGCAATGACGAGGACCAGAGCTGCAGCGGCTCCCCCGCGGCAGGCGGCCTCGGCTGGTTGCGGGAGTATCGACGCCGGTCGACGCCGGGGCTGTGCGCATTGGCCGGGGTGACGCGCGACGCAATCGAATGCACATTCCGTGCCGAGAAGCCAAACTACAGCGGAAACAAGATGACGGGCGTCAGCGGCGGCGGAGTCCCGCTGGTGACCGGGGTGCTGCTGGCGACAGCCGGGCCGACTTCTCCGAGGACCGCCGCCGCCACGGGATGAATGTGCAGGCAGTGGCCGACCCCGCGGGCAACCTGCTGTGGATCTCGCCCCCTCTGCCCGGCCGCACCCACGACCTGATCGCGGCCCGCTCCCACCGCATCATCCGGATCCGCGAACGCCAGGGTGCCCCCGTCCTCGCCGACCGCGCCTACATCGGAGCAGGTCCCTGGTTGACCACGCCGGTCAGACCCCCACCGAAGGGTGAACTCACTTCTATACAGCAGGCCGTCAACCGAGCACCGACGGCGGCGCGAGCGCCGGTCGAGCGAAGCGTCGCGAGGCTGAAGTCCTGGCGGACCTTCCGGAAGCCCCGGTGCAGCCCCAATCGCCTCTCGTCGATCGCAGCCGCTGTCCTCACCCTGGAGAGACAATGCTGAAAAGGCTCAGTAACTCATACGATTCAGCGACGCGGCCGAACCAGAGCTCTCGATGCACCGCTCGGTCAGCGTCGGGCTTTGGGGATGCGGGTTGCGTCCCGGATCAGCCAGTCCCGGTGGTGTTGATGGCGGAACTGCAGCTCCTGCCCACTCATCCGGAGCAGGCCCACGTCGATGCACCAGTCCAGGAACTCCGCCGTACGCCGTGGCAGGACGCCGTGGCGTGCCGCACTCCGGGTGCCGATGAAGAAGGTCAGCCAGCCATTTCCCTTTCCGATTGTCAGGCTCATCAGGACTGTGAGGGCACTCCAGTCGATCAGATTGTTCAGCCACGAGACCTTGACATAGAGAAGCGCGTTGCACAGGACTGACAAGAGCGCTCCGATCAGCAGCGAGTAGCCCAGCGACTGCCGGAGCAACTGCCTGATCGAGGCGGCGTTGACGTCCACCACCAGGTCAGTGGTGATCACGCTCAGAAGGGCACTGGCCAGCACAAGCGCGGCTGTGGCGGGCAGTGCCTGGAGACCGCCGAGGAGATATCTCATCATGACGAGTCCTTGGATCGAGCCAAGGACCCAGGCGCAGGCGATGAAGGTAGCGCGGTGACGGACCGCCCGAGCGCGCAACGCGTTGACATTGATCCGGCTGAAAGTAAGCCTGTGCGGGATCGACAGCCCGATGCCCGCGGCGACAGGTAACTCAGTCGCCGCGAAGGCCGCGTTGAGCACCGATATGTCGGATCGGCCGGCGGCATGCCAGGCAAGATAGACGATGCAGTTGGTGGCCACGCCGCCCAACAGCAAGGCCAAGCCGATAAGTCGCATCATCCGCCTGTGCGTAAGCCTGCCCAGCGAGGGCAGGTCGATGGAGGACCCCTTCGTCTCATCCGTGTCGGCCAGGGCCTGCTGGTAACAGGCGATCGTACCGAGCCACGAGGTCACCTGCTCGGGTGTCCCCCCGGGGTCACGCTCGCTGGTGGCGTATTTGTGGACGGCCGGAACGAAGCCAGCGAGCAGGTGATTGCGCAGTTTGTCTGGGCGCATGCCGATCAACTTTGCAGGCTTGGTGCGATGTCCGGCATATAAGGTCACCGCCAAATGCAGGTAGAGCGGTACACACAGGGTCTCCCACAGTCTTTTGCCGCGCCGTACCTCGGCCAGGACGGACTTCCAGCGGGCAGGTTCGTGGAAACGAAAACGATGACTGATATAGGACGCGACTGCCTGGGGGGTCAGCGGTTGCAAGACGACGTGACGGGCGTCGTGTAGCAGGCCGGACAGCCCATCCCGGCCGGCGATCTTGCTGGCGTCTTCCAGGCGGCAGGCCACTACGACGCGTCGCCGCTCATGATTGAGCGTGGCCAGCATGGCGGTAGCCTTCGCCCGCATAGCCCCCCGCTTTCCGGAAGCGTCCATTTCGTCGAGGCCGTCCAGAATCGGGAGTATACGTTCGGCGCGGACCAGGGACTGTGCCTCTGGCAGGCGCAGCCCGTAGCGCTGAGCCAGAGCCCCCTCCAGCCACGATGTGAAGTGGTCGTATTGCTCCTGCGACGTGCCGCCGATCGGTGTGAAGCCGCTCAGGCTGAGCAAGACAGGGATCACGCCGGTCGACGGATCGGCGGGCATCAGATCGAGGGTGAGCTGGGTGAGCAGCACGGTCTTGCCCATGCCGGGGTCGCCGAGCACCATCAGCCGGCCATCGGCCTTCTCCAAGAAAAAGGTGGCCACGTCGCACAGCGTGCCGGCGTCATTCCCGGCGAGGTCCTGCCACTGCAGCAGCAACTCTTCGGCCGCGTCCGGCAGGTCGTCCGGCGCCCAATTGGAGAACGGCTGGTCGGCTGGCCGAGTCTTACTGGTACGGCTGCCCAGTGCCAGATCGAGGAAGCGTTGTTGCTCCGCCGCCACGGCTCTGGCCAGCTTCGTTGCCGCCCATCCGGCATGGAGGTGGCGTGCGGGCCTCAGGAGCCATCCGGTCGTGATCACAAAGGCGAGCGCAGCCAACGCGAGGTAGAGGCTCGTACCCTTCTCGCCGCTGCCATGCAGGACGATGAGGAGCACGGCAGTCAGGGCAGTGACACACGCCAGGGCTGTCCAGCGCCATTTCCCCATGTACAGGCGGTCGGCGTCGGCGGTGAATGGCGGTGCGTCGTTCGGCGCCGGTGCCGCGTAGTACGTGACCTGGCCGATCTTATGAGCTGCGATCGCATGTGCGATGACCGCCTTGTCGGTGACGGTCTGCGCGGCGGGGGTAGTGCCGGGCGCGGTCAGCTCTGGTCCGGGCCCGGCCGGTAAGGGTCCGCCGGGCGGGCTCCGATTGTCACGTCGCCCATCGTCATTGCGGCGGCCCCGCCGTCCCCTGCCGTGATGGTCACGTGGCCACCCACTGCCTGGCCGCTGCCGAACGCCGACACCCCACCATGTGCAGCCGCCGCGGCCTTCTCGGTAGCCCGCAGCTGCTCCACCAGCTCCTGCAGCACCTGGGCGAAGTCCGGGTCGCGCTCGGCGGCGTCCTCCAAAGAGTCAGCCAGCCGGCGCCGGGTGCGCTCACTGGGCTCGCCCTGCCCGGCCTCGGCCTCCTCGACGGCGCGCTCCAGCGCGGGATCCTTCCCGAGCTTGGTACTGACCAGGTCGTGCAGGCGGTCCATCCCGGCGTCCAAGCCTCGGTCGACCTCGGCGTCTGCCCGGCCCGCCACGCGCTTACCCTTGCGGACCAGGTAGGCGAACACATAGCCCACCGCGACCTCGATACCCGTCACCGCACACCCCCCACTCGGTGCTGCCCACGCATCTGACTTCGCATCAGACCCTATCGCGACCCCTACTTCGCAAGGGGAGGATCTGCCCGATTGAGCCGATATGCATCCGCACTACCCCTTGCACGCCGGCTTGCGCCGCCCCACGCGGCAGGGCGTCCCGGTCGATGCACCGATGCGAAGGACCGGCCTCCCGGGCCCATGTCACGAACCGGAGAACGAACTCGTCCAGCGTGGTGTCGGGGGTCCCGTAGAGCTCCTGCACCCACCGCCACCGCAACTCGGCCACGGCGGTTAACTCATGGGCTGGGCAGGGCGGCAAGTGATGTCATCCACGACGTCATCCCGACGCAGGTTCATCAGCACGGCGGCCGCTTCCACGACTCCCGCACCATCAGGGCGGTAGCCAAGGCCCCGCTTCGTTAAACGACAACTCAGGTGAGTTGATCGCGACGAGTTCGACTTCGAAGCCGTCGTCGTTCTCCACGTAGGCGGCGTAGTGCTGTCGGCCGCCGGCGTAGGGATGCTGCTCGGGAAACATCAAGTGCCAGCCGTGCTGGGTGGCGTGGGCCACCAGTCTGTCCACCGTGCTGGCGTCTCGATCTCGCGGCAGGCGTCGCCGACGCGCAGGCCGCTGTCGTGGAGCTTGGGGCGGCGGCCGTCTTCGCGGACGGTGGTGGCGAGGATGTGGATGTGGTCGTCGGCGTGGCGCACGGCGATCCAGCGGCAGGCCAGGTCGTCACCGGCAGGGGCGATGCCAGCGGCTCGGACGATGCGCTGGGCGATCTCGGCCCACTCGGCGTCGGAGAGGTAGCGGTCCTCGGGGGCGGCGCGGACCGGGCAGTGCCAGACGTGTTCGGTGACCGGTTTGCCGAACTCGCTGTTGCGCAAGGAGACCGGCTCGTCCAGGTAGCGGGCGAGTTCGGTGAGGGTGGCGTCCTCCACTCGGCCGGGGTCGGGCATGCCGAGCATGGCGAACCCCGCCACGATGTGCGGGTCGAAGTGCTCGTCTTGGCGGCCGGGGCCGTAGAGGTAGGCAAGCAGACCACGGGTGTTGGACCCAGCGGGCTTGATAGCGGCGACCACGCCGACGCCTCCGTCTCCGGATCGACGGGCCGGCGCAGGGCTTCGGCGATCAGCTCCAGCAGGTCGTGGAGTTCGGTCAGGCGCTGACGGATGTCGGGTGAGGTGCGGTCGCTGTTGAGAGCACGGGCAATCTGGTTGACGTTGACGCCGATCCGGTTGAGCTGACGCAGGACCTGGGCGCGGAAGACGTGGGTGCGGCGGCGGTCCTCGGACAGGGGCAGGTTGGCGGTGAACCCGCCGGTGATGAAGGCGAGGACGATGTCGGCGGCGAAGCCGGAGTCGCCCTTGTAGCCGTGCTCGGCGGCGGCCTCCTGGAGCTGGGTGTGCTCGTCACCGGTGAAGCGCAGGGGACCGACGCGGACGACGCGCTTGGTGCCGGTGAAGCGGCGGATCGTGGGCTGCACGCTCGGCACGGCGGGTTCGCCGGCAGCAGTCTCGGCGGCGCGGGCAGGCTGGAGCACTTCGCGCTGAAGGGCATGGAGCATGTCCGGGTCGGGGCTGCCCTCAGCCCTGGCCCCCTGGTCCGGCGCCCCCTGGCGCGGGGTCGTCTCCGCCACCCCCGGGGCGGAGACCCCCGAAGACCGGCCTTGAGTCGGACTCGGGGTACTACTGGCTCCGCCCGGGGCAGCCCGTCCGAACGCGCGGCGCCAACGGTCCATCAGCGTAGGGGACTTCGTCAGAAGCGGCGGCTCATCGGGAGTGTGGTCGGCGCGGTAGCGGTCGTGCGTCATGGATAGTTCTCCGGAAAGCGGCGGGGAGGGCATGCGGGTCAACGCGAAGATCAGACGGAGTTTGGGCGGCTGCCCCCTCATCCACAGGTGTGGACGATTGCGCGGTGCGAGGGGCGGTGACCGGCAGGCCGGGTGACCGAAAGGGTTCCGGTCACCCGGCAGTGGTTCCGGTCAGCCGCCAGCCCGATCGGTCTCGGCGGAGGGTTCGAGTTCGGCCCGGAGGATCTCCATCACCTCGGTCAGCCGCCTACTGCCGATCGTCAGCCCTGCAGGCGTCGCGCCCCGCCCCAGGTTTCTCCCGGTCCGGTAAGCGGAGCGCGACGGCCCTCAGCGCGACGATGTCGCCGCGCCGGCCGCCTGGGTCAGCACGGCGGGCAGTTCGGAAGCGGCGGCGACACATGGCGACGGCCCCGACCAGACACATCTGGTCGGGGCCGTCGCGCATGCCGAGGTCGGTTTCCGGCGCGCAGGTGTGTCTGTCGGGCATAAACCAGGCCGCGCCATGCGGTGCGAACGGCGGCTCCGCTCTTGGCCCAGCGGATGATCGAGGGCTCAGGCGGGAACAGGCCGGCCATATGTACGTCGCCGGCATCAGTTCCCCGGCCGACCGCAGCGTCTACCCCCTGGCATTCATCGCGCTCGGACACCACAAGTGGAGTGAACTCATCGAGGCCGCCGCCGCATACACGGACCACATCCACGGCCGGCGAACCCTGCACATCTACCCCGGCGACGACCCGACGGAGGTCACTCCCCCGCATCCCGCGTGCGGGGCCGGCAAGGGGCGAGACCGGTCAGGAATGGAGAAGCCCCGGCCACCGTCCAGCCCCTAGCGTGATGGACATGGCAACCACCACTTCCACCGCAACCCACACGAGCCTCGCGTCCGTCACCCTCGAGGTGGCCGACCCCGAGGCCGCCCGCCGCTTCTACGGCGCCTTCGGCGTGGACACGTACATACGCCTGCGGGCGTCCGAGACGCACTCGACTGGATTTCGCGGCTTCACCCTGGCGCTCACGGTGTCCGGGCCGGCCACCGTCGACGGCTTCGTCGCCGCCGCCGTGGACGCCGGAGCCGCGGTGCTCAAGCCGGCCACGAAGTCGCTGTGGGGTTACGGCGGCGTCGTCCAGGCCCCGGACGGGACGATCTGGAAGATCGCGACTTCGGCGAAGAAGGACACCGGACCCGCCACCCGCGAGATCGACGAGGTCGTCCTGCTGCTGGGTGTCGAGGACGTGAAGGCCACCAAGCAGTTCTACGTAAGCCGGGGCCTGAGCGTGGCCAAGAGCTTCGGCGGCAAGTACGCCGAGTTCACCCCCGGTCAGTCCAGCCCCGTCAAGCTGGCCCTGTACAAGCGCCACGCACTCGCCAAGGACCTCGGCGTCCCCGCCGACGGCACCGGCTCGCACCGCATCGCTCTCGGCAGCACCGCCGGCTCCTTCACCGACCCGGACGGCTTCACCTGGGAAGCCGCCGCACCGCCCGCTCCCACACCCTCCTGATTCCCGATCCTGTGCCACCGCACCGCCGCGTCTCACCTTGTACGAGAGGAAAACCTGCCCTCCCGTCCACGAAGCCGCCCGCAGAAAACTCCGGCACGACCACCGACAAGTACGCCGGATTCACCGCGCAGGAGCAGGCCGCGATGAAGAAGCACGCACGCGAGCGGAACAAGACTGCCGCACGGCGTGGTTCGTCCCCGGCGGAGAAGGAGGCCGCAGCGGAAACTGGACGTGCTCGCGCAGATCACCGAGACGCCGGAAGCGGACCGGGTCCTCGCCGAGCGGATCCACTCCACGGTCAGGGCCGCACCGGCCATCGCGTTCAGAAACGTCTGCAGCGCCTTGTACGTCGCGGGTCCGGTTGCGCCGTCCTGGACGAGCCCGGCGTTGGACCAGACGTTCAGGTGGTGCTGGAGCGCCCGCTAGGAATCCGGCCCCCACCGGCCGTCCACGGTGACGCCGATCGCGGGCTGCGTCGCCCGAATGGTCGCGGGCCCGAAATCGCCGTCCACGACCGGACCGGCGCCGTCGTCGATGTACGCGCAGTACGCCGCCTCTGTGGCCGGGCCCCACAGCGCGTCGGCGCTCAACACGGACCTTGCCCTGCAGCCAGCGCACACAGGTGGCCGTCAGCGGTCCCAGGCACCGTCTTCGTCCTGCGTCGGGCTGTGGCCCAGGCCGTTGACCGGCTCGGGGCGGAAGATGCTGCCGGCGGCGAGGCAGGCGACCGGCCTGGCGCGGCTGATGGTGCGGTTGGCGAGGTGCGTGCGTCGGCTGTGCAGGGCTGGGTCGCAGCGGTACAGGCCACCGCCGAGCTACGGCAGGACGTACACCCACCGTGGGAGAGGAAAAGTTGCTCGCCAAGTAGCCGCTGTGGTAGCCGAGTTACCGAGTTACCAGGAGGAAAACGGTCCTGACAAAGCGTCACTGCTCGCTGTGGTGCGCATGTAACCTGACGCAATCATCCGCCAAGGAGTCGTCGGGGCTACACGAGGGGGCCGATGAGTCTGCAAAGGTCGAAGCGTACCGGGGGACTTGTCGCGAGACCCGAGGACGAACGGCGGCGGTTGTCGGTCTACCACCTGGTCGGCCTCGCGGCCGGCGGGGTGATCGGTTCCGGCTGGCTGATCGGCCCGGGCCAGGCGTATGAGCGGGCCGGGTCGTACGCCTGGTTGTCCTGGCTCCTCGGTGGTCTGCTGACGCTGCTGATCGCCTGGGTCATGGTGGAGCTGGGAACAGCCGCGCCCAAGACTGGTGGTCTGGTGTTCCTTCCCCTGCAGAGCAGCGGCCCGCTGGTGGCGACGGTGGTCGCGGCGGGCCTGTGGATCCTGTACGCCGCCAACGCGGCCGGCGAAGCGATCGCGATGACCAATGGGCTCGCCTGGAGGTTCCCGGGACTCCACGACCCCGCGCGCACCCCGTACTGGATCTGCACGGTCGCCTTCACCGCGCTCATCTGCGCGGTGAACCTGCTGGTCCCGCGGATCTTCTTCGCCTTCAACTCCGCGTTGACGGTGGCGAAGGTGGCCGTCCCCGTCCTCACCTGCGTACTGCTGCTGGTCTCCGCATCCCAGCTCGACGGGACCGGCGTGACCGCGCAGCATCCGCAACCGAGCGTGAGCGGGGCACTGGCTGCCGTCGTCGACGGTGGCGTGATCTTCGCCTATGTGGGCTTCCAGGGGCCGCTGGACTTCGCCGGGAACATCAAGCGCCGAGGCATGGGCGAGTCCGCCCGGCTGCGCTGGGCGGTCTTCGGCACGATCGTCGGCTCGACCGTGCTGTACACGGCCCTCCAGTTCGTCTACGGCAGTCACGTCGGGGCGCTGACCGGCAGCAGCCTCCAGACTCCGTGGGGCCAGTTCGCGCTGGCCGCGCAGATGAACGTGCTGCTGTGGGTGATCCAGATCGATGCGGTCGTCTCGCCGATGGGTGCGGGGCTCGTCTTCGCTCACTCGCTCACCCGTGAGGTGGCGGCGCTGAGCCGGGCCCATCTGACGCACCGGGGGCTGCAGACGAGCCGCAACGCGTCGCTGCGGGGACGGTACGACGTGTACTGGCTGGTGCTGCTGGTGGACTTCGTCGTCGGGGTGGTCCTGCTGGTGGCGTTCCGCGGGGACTGGGGATCTTTGACGTCCGTCATAGGGGTGCTGGTCCTGGTCGTCTACGCCGTGCCGGGTGTGGTGCTGGTGGCGCTGGGGGACCGCCTGCCCAAGTGTTCCACCGGGCGGCGCAGGCTTCGGGTGGGTCTGGCTGTGCTGGCCTTCGTCCTGATTGGGCTGATTCTGTACTTGGCGGGCGAAGGCAACGTGCTGCGCGCCATGGCGACACTGGCAGCGGGGTGCGTCCTGCTGCTGGGGCTTCCGGTGCTGTCCCGGCGGCGGCCCGCCCTGGGACGGTTCTACGACGCCAAGGAGCACGTGACGGCGTTCCGGGAGTGGCGCACTCATCCGGCCGCCCAGGCCGCCCTGGTGCTGATCGGTTACCTGCTGGCTCTGCTGCTGTTCACGGTGTGGGGTTCCACCGGGCACGCCGCCAAGATCTCCGGCGGCTGTCTGGTCGTCGTCGCGGCCTGCGTGGCGTTCTGGGGCCTGGTGGTGCTGTCGAACCGCTACATGAGCGAAGTGGCCCCGCTGCTTCCCAGACCGGCGGACTGGACCACGCAGGCCGGGCCGTCGCGCTCGCCGGTCAGCGCAGCGAGCGAATGACCTGGTCGGCCTCCGCGTCGAATCCCTGGTCCTTCAGCTCGTCGACCGTCTGGTCACGGTGCAGTACGTCGGACCAGCGGCCGACCGTGGCCCGCAGCACGAGGAACCTTGCCTCCTCGGGCATCGCACTGTCGCGCAGCTGCCGGACGATCGCGCACACGTCCTCGGGGGTGATGAGCTGTTCGTTCTCCAGACAGCGTTCGAGCAGGTCCTCGCCGTCGCGCATCAGCCGCCGGTCGTAGAGCCCGGCGACGATCCTCCCGACGATCCTGGCCGATCCCTGGGCCCAGTCGGCCGCGGACGGGTCGGCCAGCTCCTTGCGGGCGAGGTGCACGGCGGTCTCGGCGCCCGCGCCGGAGGATCTGCGCAGCGTGTCGACGTAGTCGACGAACAGGTCGGCTTCGGCGTCCTCCTTGAGGAGGTGGACGGCGAGGCGCCGGGCGATGGTGCGTTCCGCGCGACGGCGGTCGGACGACTGCTCGACCTTGCACAGCAGATGTGCCAGGTCCGCTCCTGAGCGACCCTCGGTGTGTGCGGCCGCCGCGTTCCAGAGCAGCCGCCTGCACTCGGGATCCGCGTTGACATTGCCCAGGGCCGTGGCCAGGGACTCGAGGTCGGCCACCGGTCGCGGTCCGGCCCTCCCGGCCCCGCCCCGAGCCACGACGTCGGCGAGCAACTCTTTCGTCGTCCCGGCCAGGACCCCGTCGGGACGGTGCCATTCCTTGACGATCTTGGCCAGGTCGTCGAGATTGACGCGTGCCGCCACGTGCTCCCGGATCAGCCGGCACTTCGCGGGCGCCTCTTTCGTCAAGTGGCTGCAGATCCCGGCGACATGGTTCTCCGACAACCGTGTGCCGACGTGTTCGGCGAGCGTGTCCTCGCCGTCCTGCGAGCCGGCGATCAGGGCCGCGACGATACGTCTGGTGGGCGGCACGTGATCCGGCACGTCCAGCTGTTTGTCGACCCACTTCTCCAGGATCCGCTCCGAGGGGCTGAGCCTGCGCAGCGAGCCGACCAGGTCGCGGAACTCCGCCGGATCGGCTTCCGCGGTCCCGGTGGCACCGTTCGTGTCGATCGCCTCGAGGGTCCTGTGCAGGAGGTCGCCAGCCGCGTCGTCGCATCCCTCACCGCGCAGCGCGATGTGGAGCAGCGCCTTGTCGAGGTGCGTGCGTCCCGAGCTGGGCCTGATGAACGCGTCCAGCGTCTTGTCCACCAGTTGCGGCCTGTCCGATTCGCTGCACTTGCGGATGAACGTCGCGACGTCCACGGCGGTCCGCTGGCATGCGACGTCGTGGATGATGCCGTCGGTGTACGGAGTGGCCCGGACGCCTCCTTCCTCCCGGAGCTCGGTGTCGTACTGCTCCACTGCCAGTGCCGCCGCTTCCCACGGCTCCCGGCACAGCGCCGCCACGGCCAGCATGTTGATGGCGTCCTGAGGGTGATCGAACTTCGTTGCCGACTGGACGAGTTCGTCGATGCGGCGCAGGACGGCGAAGGCGTGCAGGGCCCGGACCGCGTTGGCGGGCTGTGGCTTCATCGTCGCCCCGCCCTCGCGGAAGGACTTCATACGGCTCACGAAGGTTTCGACCGAGCAGGTCGAGGTCCACTTGTACCGCTGGATCCACGACTCGGGGCTGTGCTTGGGCTCCGCCCCCTCCTGACTGTCCGTCATGCCTGGGGTGACCGTGTCGGCTCCACGTGGCTCCAGTAGCGGGCGAAGGTGTCGGGCTCGACGAAGAACTCGTTGGCCTTGGCGTCTATGTCCGCCGCGAGGTCCTGGCTCTCCGGGTCGGAGAGGCTGCTCAGGTGACGGACGACATCGCCGGTCATGTGTTCGTCCTTCAGCAGGTCCGCGAGGGGCGAGAGGCGGTCCACCTTCAGGAGCCGGACCCAGTCCGCGGGCTCGACGGGCGCCGGACGCTCGCGGCGTTCGCCCTCGTCCATCCGGTTGGTGAACAGCGGAGTGCTCTCCCGGGCGTTGTTGAGGGACATCCTCGGCGCCCTGTGCCCTGTCGGGCACCGTTCCATCTCGGTCCGGACGGCCTCCCGCAGGTGGCCGATGGTGAGCTGGTCCGTGTCGTCCCTCGTGCCCTGCTCGAGCACCTTCAGCAGATGTCCGCTGAACGGCGTGCAGCCGGCGAATCGCGTCGGCAGCTTGGTGCAGCCGGCGGCGGGTGCGTAGGACTCGCGTTCGTCTTTGAGAGCGGTGAAGACGCACGTGCCCTGGTCGCGCTCGCCCAGGACGCCGGGCAGGACCGACTCGCCCCCGAGGTGGGGCAGCCGGCCCGAGAAGCAGCAGTCGGCGATGAGGACCTTTAGCCGTGCGTCGGCCTTGCGCATGACGCGGTAGACGTACCAGCTGGACAGCCAGGTCCACGGCCTGTCCTTGTACGAGGAGCCCACGGCGAAGTGGACCTGGTCGCTGACGGGGAGATCGCTCCAGTACTTGCCGTGGCCCACGTAGACGACGAGGAGGGTGTCGTCGGGGCCCGTCGCGTCGGCCGTCTCCTGCAGCGCGGTCATGACACCGTCGGCCGTCCGCAGCTCTTCCTCGGTGAGGATGCGGCATGCTCCCGGTCCCCACATCGCGTCGCTGCTCAGGACCTCCAGGTACCGCCGGGCACTCTCGGTGATCTCGTCCCAGCTGCCGATCTCCGGGTCGGCGTACTTCCCCGCTCCGATGACGAGCGCGCGAGATGCCATGTCAGCCGTCCAGCCCTTCCGCGTCCGTCGCCCCATCGTCGCTCTGCGGTTCGGGGTCGGTCCGGATCGACGCCTCGGGAGGGTCCAGCCTCTCCTCGCGCCAGCGCCCGATGACGTCCTTCACGGCCTGGACGGCAGCCTCCACCGTCATGTCGGCGGTCTTGGTGACCACCGCGATGAGGACGATCTCGACGATCCCGCCGAGGTTCTTTCCCCTGTCGACTTCCTGCTGGTGCCACGGCAGCCGCGTCCTGGCAGCAAGCTCGTCCAGAAGGCGCTCGGGCTCGTCCAGCCCGAACAGCCCCTTCACGGACACCGAGATCCTGGTTGCCACGCTCGCGCCCCCACATCGAGGAAGACCAGTACCCGACCAGAGTACTCACGGTGGCAAGACCTGCCGTGGCTGCTCAGGTAGTTGACGGAGCGTCAGTAGCCTGTCGGTTGCGTGTTCGGGGCGTGTCCGACCCGCTCTGGCGGGGCCGACACGAGCGCCTGGACGCGGGACTGGGGGGACCGGAGGCAGTCCCCCTCCGCGTGGCGGCACTTGCCGCCCTGGGAGCAGACGCGATGGCGGGCGGCATGCTGCCGTTTTCGCTGCATCTGCGGCCGCGGGGCGGAAGCCAGAGCGAACCACAAGGGCTGCGAGGCGCAGAACTGCTGCGGGGTCCGACGAGTTCCGCCCGGCTCCACAACAGGGACGCCGAGCCCACCGTGCTCTACCGGCACCAGCAGCACGTCCTGCGCCCGTGACGCACACGACCGCCACTGCGCCCCGCACCGACGCCGCACCGGCGTCCGGTGCATCCGACCGCGGCCGTCCTCGCTCGCACCGCCGGCCAAGGAGCCGGGGGCGCCCTCGTCATCCCGGCTACCCAGCCTGCTGATGATCCCCGATGTGGCGGCAGCACCCGGTGGGCGGCGCCCTGGCCGACTTGGTGCGCCGGTGTCGTCTCTTCGCCCCCCTACTCACCGGAGGGCTCACCAGCCTTCTGGGCGTGCCTGCCACGACTGAGGCGGCCACCGGCGGGTCGGAGAAGGTCTTGGTGTCTGAGAAAGCGCAAGGGGGAAGGGCCGCTTCGACCTCCCCAGGCTTGGGCGGCCCTTCCCCGGCAGGCACCGTCCGGATACCCGGAAGATCCGCACTCATGCCCGACCGGCCCGCCAAGTTTGTACGGCAGCCTCCACATGCTCCTGCCGCGGGCCAGGCATCGGCTTCCCGGTCGTAGCCGAGGTGATCGCCTCGGCTGCTTCCGGCAGTTTGACATTGGCGTGCTGGGCGACCGTCAGCAGGATCTTCCAAGCCTCCTCGGATCCACAGGCGAAGTTCGCCATCGGGAGGCCGCATCGCCCATGTTCGCCAGGGTCCCTTGCATGATCGAGGTCTGTCCGGATTCATCCTGTGAGGCCGAGGGCGGTCAGGAGTCTGCGGCTGCCGCGGGCGGTGAGGCTTTTCCAACCTCACCGTGACACTGCGAGGTTGGATCAGCCTCAGGGCGTGTGGAAAGTAGTGTCGGCTCAAGCCGCGTTCACCGCTTCGGCACTCCCCCATCTCCCGTGCTGGTGATAGACGCGGTTCCAGTCTTCGCCGGTGGCATCATCGGGGACCGCTACGAGCATCGATTTCGCTTCGTTACAGATACGACCGGCCTGAGCAGCGGTCAAGCGTCGGCAGTTCGAAAGCAGCCCCGCAATCTCGCCCACCAGCGGATCGTCGGGCCGTGACGATTCGGGGAGCTCGACACCGATGATGGCGGCGAGGTCACCAGCGAAATGCCGAGGGCGGACGCGAAGCCCGTCACGAAGTCCTGAGTTAGAGATCTTTATGGGTGCGGGTTACGTCGGCTGGGTGTGACTGCGCTTGATCGAGCGGCGACGTGAGCCGGCGACGGAGCACTGCGTTCCGACGGCGCGGGACGGCCGGTGGGTCCTGGCGTTGATTGGCGACTCTGGGGGCTGTTGTGTCAGTGGCGCCGGTTATGTTGCTGGGCATGACAAGTTGGATCGACTGCGGCGTCATGGCGTGGGTGGACGAAGAGCGATATCGGGAAGACGAAACCGTCCTGGTGTACTTCAAGGGGACCAGCCTGGCCGCCATGGCCGAAGGTCTGTCGGCGCAGCAGCGGCCGCCGTTCGCCTACGGCAACGACACAGAACCCGGCGACTGGGGCGTGATCGTGCACCACATGTTCAACCGTGACGACTATGACGAGATCGACTACCGCGAGCTGTGCCCTTCGGGCGCTGAGCTGATGGTGTTCGTTCCCAATCCGTGCGTTGCCAAGGCCCACGGGCCCAAGGCGTACCACTACAAGGACGGCCAGGCATCATCCTGCATCGACTACGAGGACCCCGACCACGTCGGAGAGTACTGGCCCAACAAGATGGCCCCTCTCATCACGGCGGCCGGTCTGGACCGTCAGAGCGAGACCTACGAGGAGCAGCTGACCCAGCTGATCTGTGACCACATGGGGCTGCCCGCACTGGATCGCGACACCATCACGGTGGACCGCGACCTGGTGGCCTCCTACTACTAGGAGGTCTGTGACCTCCGGGGTTACGGCGGTTGGATGTCGAGTCCGCTCTCGGCGATGAGTCCTCGATGAGGCGGGGCCGGTACTGCATTCGTTTCAGCCGCGTCTTCACCAACGTGGTGAGTTGGTCGAGGCTGTGTCTGGTGAGGTTGGCCAACGACCTCTTCAGGCGCGACCACACCCTCTCGACGGGGTTGAACTCGGGAGCATACGGCGGCAGCTGGTAGACGGTCAGCCATGATCGGGCGGCGATCAGACCGTCCATGGTGCGGCTGACGTGCGTGTTCAGATGGTCCCAAACCAAAACGATCGGCCCGCCGAGCTGCCGGTGCGCGGCATCCAGCAGGCGGGCGTATTCGGTCTCGGTGAAGCCCTTACGACGGCCCTTGGCAGGGCCGCGGTCGAGGTGGATGCGGTAGATCAGCCGGGCCGGTGGTCGGCTTTAATGCAGATCAGCGCCGCCATGGAGACACGTTTGCTGCCCTGGGCGGTGACCCGCACGACCGGGGTGCGGCCGGCCCCGCTGGCCCCAGGTGCGGCCCTTGGGCGGCCTCAAGACCTGATCAGCTTCGTCCTCGAAGCAGAGCCAGGCGCCCAAGTCCCCCGCCCTCTTTTTATGGCGGGCCACTGCTCGTCCTTCCAGGCGGCGATCTTCGCCTCGTTGCGCTCGGTGCCGGTCTCGGCAGCGAGGCCGGCGAGCTGGGTCTTCCACCCGCGGGTGCGGTAGCCGTTGGAGCCCCCGCCATCGGCGGTGATCAGCAGCCGGCGGGCGCGGGGGTAGTCGTGCCGACCGCGGGTCTGCTACCAGCGCCGGATGGAGGCGACGGCGAAGGCCGCGGCTGCCACGCCGACAGTTCGACGAGCACGACCTGCACCATGAACTTCCAGGTCAAGGCCGGCACTCGCGACATGACCAACGTCGTGTCGGACGCGAAGGCCGGCACGTGGCACATCTACGCCAGCGCCTTCGGGACCTGCGAGCTGAGGACCACCGTCGAGGCCACCGCCGACGACTACTACCGCTGTGCCTTCCCCAACACCACGACCACGCCGGCCATCAACGCCGCCGGCGACTACGTCGACGTGACGTACAACGTGCCCGGAGGGGTTATTCCTAACAGCCCTACTCGTGACGCCCGGCGGCACCGGCACCAAGACCCTTCGACCGCCGCAAGGACAGGGCCTGGAAGTGCAATGGTCGACGCCGGATGAGCTGGACGAAGGGCCCGTAGGGTTGAGTCGGGCCGGCCCTTTCCGCCGCCGCAGTAATGCCAGCAAGCCCACTGGTGTGCACTGATAAGCTCCCGTCGCCCACTCAGGGCATGCACATTTCATTCACAGGCTGTCGGGGCTCTCGGGGCCGCGGCCGGCAGGGTGAGGGGCCGGGGGGTTCCGTGGAGGTCAGCAAGGTCGTGCGACGCTGTCTGTTCGGCAGAGGGGGTGCGGCCCTGGTAGTGACCGTCGTCCTCGCCGCGGGTGCTCCGGGCGCCGTGCCCACCGGGATGACGGCTGTCGGGGCTGACCAGGTCGTCGGGGCGGGCGAGGTCGTGCTCCCCGCTGCGGACCGCAGAGCCACGCGCAACCCGGTGTTCATCGGCTTCGGCGACACCGGTGTGTTGTCGAATCCCGAAGGCTCCAGCGGCTGGCTCTGGACCGACTACGCGACGCGCCAGACCCGGCAGGTGACCGAGTTCGCCGGCACCCAGCAGCCCAATGGACTCGCTCAGTCGGACACCACCTACACCCTGTCGACCGACGCCGAGGGCCGACGCGTCGTGCGGTTCCGCGCGATGGGCTCCGGCGAGGACCAGGGCTCGGTGACCGTCCCGAACGGTCTGACCTATGCGGGGGCGGCCGGCAAGGGTGTCGTGGTCGCCTACCTGGGCGGCTCGACCAACGTACGCGAACTGCACCTGCTGAAGCAGGCGGCCGGGGGCGGCACCGAGGACACGAAGGTGACCGGCTGGCCCGCCGACGCGAAGCTCCTCGCATTGAGCGGGATTGACGACCGCTCCCTGCTGCTGCGCTACCGCGTGCCGACCGAGGACCCCCAGGTCTTCCTCTACCAGCTCGTCCTCGTCGACGTCCGCGACGGGACCTGGACCAAGCTGTTCGCCCCCTACAACACGAACTCGGCCCGACTGCCCGTCCTGAGCGAGGACTACGTCGGCTGGTGGTACCCGGGAGCCGGCGCGCGGCTGCTGCGTCGTGACGCGCTGGACGGACCGGTGACCACCGTTCCGGCCCAGGGCACCGTAGGGAAGACCGACTTCACGGTCATCGGTGACGACGTCGTGGTGGCCACCTACGGCGACGAGACACGTGCCGTGCTCACCCGGCCCCTCACCGACGCGGGCGAATGGCGCACGCTGCTCCCGGAGATGGACGGCTGGGTCCACGCGTCGGCGGATGGATCGGCTGTCGTGGTGGGCGGTCCCGACAAGGCGCACTGGGCCATGCACCGCATTTTCGAGGCGTCGGACGGGCAGATCGTCACCGAGGAACTGATGGACCTGCCGCCGGTGCCCGCGCCCGTCGACGGACTGTCGCTGACAGGCGGCACCCTTGCCTGGACCGACCAGACCGCGCCCCCGTCCTACGACGTCATGTTCAACACGCGCACCGTGTCGGCCGACGCGGTCCCCCAGGTGGGGCCGGTCCGCCCGGCCGGCGGATGGGTCAAGCCGTGCATTTTCACCTACAGCTGTGTGCGGCTGTTCGGCACCGACGACGGATCCGTGGTCTACAACGACTTGGACAACTCCCAGCAGGTGCACCGCCGTACACCCGCCGGCGAGATCCAGACGCTGACGGTTGACGGCTTCTACGGCGAGGTGAGCGCTGCGCAGGGACGGTACGCGCTGCTCTCGGGCGGTGCGAACCACAAGCAGTTCCTCGTCGACTGGACGCAGTCCAAGGTCGTCTCGACGCGCACGGCGACGGCTGCCACCCTGTGGGACGGACAGATGTGGACCACCACGTCCACCGCCGGACACCTGTCGATGAGCCGCCTCGGCTCGACGGCCGCGGCGGTCGACGTCAACGTCGGCTCGGCGTGCGTGCCCAGCGAGCTGCAGGTCAACGGCCGGTTCCTCTACTGGGCGTGCGCCGCACAGAAGAAGGCCGGCGTGTTCGACCGCTCCCGCGGACGGTCGGTGGCCGTACCCGTGGGGGACGCGCTGCTGGCCGACGGGTTCCTGGTCCGCCATGACAACGAGCGCGGAAAGCTGGTGCGCACCGACGTCCGCTCCGGGCAGGCGGTGAACTTCGACCTGGCCGATCTGCCCGCGACGAAAAACCTCATGCCCGAGGGCAGCACCTCGGACCGACGCGTCCGCTGGACCCTGGATCCTGACAGTGGCCGCGTGGCTTTCGTGGACGCCGACGAACGCATCCATCTGATGCCCGCCGGGACTCTCGCTGCTCCCGTGCGGCGCGATCACGCGGGCCGCGACGGCATCGGCGACCTGCTCACCCTCAGCTCCTCCGGCGCTCTCACGTTCCAGCAGGGCACCGGCAACGGAACGTTCTCCGACGCATTGAGCGGCAGCGGTTGGCCGACCTCCATCAAGGCCGTGCCGTTCGGCGACCTCAACGGCGATCGCTGCAACGACGTCCTGGTGCGGCTCAGCAGCGGAGCCCTTCGCGCCTACGAGCCGGGGTGCGGCGTCGCGCTGACGCCTTCGACGTCGTACACCTCTCTGGGCACGTCCGGCTGGAACCAGTACGACGTGCTGACCGCGCCCGGTGACGTCACCAAGGACGGCCGCCCCGACCTGATCGCACGAAACGCCTCGACCGGGACGGTGTACCTCTACAAGTCCACCAGCACCGCGACGTTGTCGGGACGGGTGAAGCTCTACGACAACTGGAAGGCGTACAAGAAGGTCGTCGGGGCCGGGGACCTGAACGGTGACGGCATCGGCGACCTGCTCGCCCAGGACACCGCGAACAACCTGTACCGGTACTACGGCACCGGCACCGGCACGTTCGGCGCCCGCACGAAGATCTTCTCCAACTGGGGCGGCTCCTACAACGTGATCGTCGGCGTCGGTGACATCACCGGAGACGGCAGGGCCGACCTGGTCTCCAGGGACAGCGCCGGCAACCTCTGGCGCAACAACGGCGACGGCAAAGGATCCTTCGGAGCGCCCGTGAAGATCGCCACCGGCTGGCAGGGCTACAAGGGCCTCTTCTAGGAGGGCACTTCTTGGCCACCGTCGCGACGTGTGTCATGCCCAGCACTGACGCCTCAAGCGCAAATGCGTGGAGCCGGCCGGGACCGGACACGTCTCGAAGGAGACGCCGGCGGAGCGCTCCTGTGGTTGTGCACCTCGCGCATACTCTCGCCGACCCTCCCTGTTCTTCATCGAAGGTCCAAGGAGAGGCCTGTCGAGGGCGAGGAGCAGACGAGGAGCAGACGAGGAGCAGCCGCACGTCGGCTACCAGGGCACGGTGAGGCGCAGAGGGGCGGGCCCCGAGCGGTCCATGGGGATGACCACGTCGGCTTCGAAAGGTTGCATGCGGTCGAGGAGGGCGAGGGTGTCCGTGTGATGTCCCAGATCGGCGGCGATGCCCAGGTCTTCGATGTCCAAGGGCCGGCTCTCGCGGCGCGGCCGTTCAAGGCGGCGATGAGCAGGATGAGCGGCTGCCCCAGGGACTCGGTCATGGCGGTCCGTTTCAGTTCGAGCGACACCGCCTCCGCCGACACCGCCTCCGCCTGGTCGGGCTGCGACAGCCAGCGGAAGGGACGGCTGTCACCGCGCGTGCCGCACACCTGCAGGCTACCCGCCGCGCCTGGCCGACCCGGCTGTCGCGGAGGCGGTCGAACGGCAGACCGGAGCGCTGCGCGAGCTCGGCGCCCCTGCGCTTCCCGAGTCTGAGACTGCGCCGGATGGTGCGCCGGCCGCGATCGCAACGGCGCGTGCCTGGCGTCGGCGTGACCACGTCCCGACCTCAAAGAACTACGCGCCGCGGTCCGGAACGTGCGTGGCTGACGGCGCTCCGAGGGGCTCTTTGCAGTGCGCGCCGGTCCGGCAGACACAGACCGGCGTGGCTCCGGGGCTGCGGGGGCCGCCGCAGCCAAGGCCGAGGTCCTGCGCGTCAACGGCATCGTCGACGCGTACCACGGTGAAGGGCGCCCGGTGACTGCCGGGCGCCCTTTGTTCGTTCATGGCCGAACAGCAGTGCCTCCTCTGCTCCTGCACACCCCCTTTCGGGACCTTGGCGTCGCTTTTCGGCCGCATCAACAATCCCCATGGGAGTGCACGTAGCGCACATATGAGCCAGAGGAGACACAGCATGGGGCGGGATTCGATCAACCAGCAGAAGTACCCGAGCCGGAGAAGACGGGTCGGCCTAGGTGTGGCAGCGCTGGTGGGCGGGTGGCTGCCACCGATGGTGGGCGCTGACAGTGCCGCGGCTCAGCCACCCCAGCAGTTCAGCTTCACGTCTCCAGGGCAGTTCACCTTCACGGTTCCCGGCAGTCCCACTTCGGGCGCCCCGAAAATCCTGACCGTCAGGGTCTGGGCTTCCGGGGCCGGCGGGAGCGGTGGAGCCGGAGCAGGCGGCGGAGGCGGTGGCGGGGGAGGTGGAGGCGGAGGCGGCGCAGCCGGCGGAGGCGGAGGCTCCGGAAGCTTCGTGAAGTGCACCGAGGTGGCCGTCGCCGGGGAATCCCTGACCGTCGTGGTGGGAGCCGGTGGCGCCGGCGGCAACGCGGGGACCGGCGGGGCCGGTGGCTCCGGCGGCGGCAGTGGCGGCCCCTTCGGCGGCGGTCCCGGCAGCACAGGCACCTCCGCCGCCCTCGGCACAGCCGGTGCGGAGAGCAGGGTGACCGTCACCACGGGTGTGGACCTGGCCTTCGCCCCGGGCGGCAATCGCGGCACCAGGGCCGCCACGGGCGGCTCGGGCGGCGGAGGCGGCGCTCCCGGTCTGCTCGGCGGGGCCGGCGGGCTCGGCGGTGGCGGCGGGGGTGGCGGCGCCATCACCGGTTCCGGCGGTACAGGCGGCGGAACAGCACTCGGTGGCGGAACACCACACTGCCTGACTGCTCCCGGCATCCCGGAGAACATGGTGAACGGCAACGACGGCAGCGCCGGCACTGTGGGCAGCCCCGGCGGGGCCGGTGCCAGTGGCGCGAGCCGGTCGGGCGGCACAGGCGGTGCCGGCGGAGGTGGCGGCGCAGGCGGCAGCGGCGGCGGTGGCGGGGCCGGTGGCCCGGCCATCAGCGCCGACGGATTCACCTTCGGTGCAGGCGGCAACGGCGGCGGTGGCGGCAAGGGTGGCGTCGGCGGCACCGGCGGTACCGGCGCCACCAGCGGCGGTGCCGCCGCCACGAACGGCTCCGCGGGCAGCACCGGGGACAACGGCACGGCCGGGAGCCCCGGCGGTGACGGGGCAGTCGTCATCGACGTGGCATCGGTTCCGTAGGCAGCGCCCCAAAGGGGCGCGGGGCTGTGACACATACGGCTCCGCCGCAATGGGGGTCCCCCTGCTCGAGCGAAGCCGAGAGTGGGGAGCGACAGCCCCGCAGCCAACCGACGGCCGATCGCGGCGCCTCCAGCGAAGTGGCTCCCAGCGACCCTCACCGCCCTGAACGGCGGGGGCCGTCTGTATGAGAGCGCTACCCGCGGACTGGGCGTGACCCGCGTCGCCACCGACGACGGCACGCCCGTCTCCATCGGTATCTTCCGGGCCCTGGCCAAACGCGGCCTCGTCACCCGCGACACCAGCACGCCCCGGTCATCGGCCAGAAGATCACCGTGCCCGAGCAGGGGCAGCAGGCCGTTGCGCGGCCGCGCCCCCACGCCGCGCTGCGTACCGCGGTCTCCGCCCCGCCCAAGACCGCGGTCGCGCAGTGAGCCCACCAGTGACCGCGTACGCGCCCGACGACCGGGTCATTGTCTCCGCCAGGACGATTCCGACGCCGTGATCACACCAGCCACATGGAGATCATTGCAGCTCTGAGCAGCTGCCCGGCGAACATCCGTCCGTTAGGGACAGGCAGAACTCGTTGCCTTCGGGATCGGCCAGGACGATGTTGTCCGCGTGCCGGGCCTGAACAGTCGCGCCAAGAGTGGTCAGACGCTGGATCTCAGCTTCCGGGTCCACAGCAATCAGGTCCAAGTGCACCCGATTCTTCCCGGCCTTGGCCTCTGGCACGAGCTGGAACCACAGACACGGTCCTCCCTCTGGCGGCTCGACAAGAACGGTGGGGTCATCCTCGGTACTGGTGATCCCCAGGGAGTGCAGGCGGGCAAGTTCCGCATCATCGTACGGCGCGATGGCATAGCCGTCCAGGGCCGCAGACCAGAAGCGGGCCGTGGCCGCAGGGCGAGCGCAGTCGAAAACGATGTCGTGGAGTCGCGCCATCCACCCATGGTCCACGCGTCTGGTCGACGGTGTCACCCAGATGTCAGAACACGGGTGACGCTGGGGGCTGGTGCCCGGGAGGTATGGCTGCAGATGCGGCTGAGCCGCCACGATCTGCACGCCGAGGGGGTTCGCCCCTGCTCTCCGACGTACAACGCCCACACGGACGGGCCGCGCACCAGGAGGATGGCGGCATGGCAGCCCGACCGTTCACGAAGGTGCACGGGCACCCTCCCAAACACCTCGAGGCATCTCACATCCCCATAAACGGGAGCAAGTGGGACGCTTAGGTCATGGCCCTTCGACCACGGCCGGACTTCCGAGGCTCCTGGCAGCCGGGGCACACACCCGCGCTTCTCATCATCCCACTGGGGCTGATCGTCACGGTCTGTGTAGTCGATGTGCTGTCTCCGCCGCACATCCACCTCGGTCCGCTGCTGGTGGCAGCACCCGCGATCACGGTGGCGTTCGCCGGGGTCCGAATGACGGCACTGATGGGGGCTCTGGCGGTGGCAGCCCAGGTGCTGATCGGCGCGCTCAGAGGGGTCCTGCCCACCGCCAACATCCAGGCGCAGATCGCCGCCCTGATCGTCGTCTCCTGCATCTGTGTCGCCATCTGCATGGTCCGAGACCGGCGTGAGCGCCAACTCCACCAGGTGCGGTCGGTGGCCGAGGCAGCGCAGAGCGTGCTGCTGCGACCGTTGCCCGCACACGCCGGCCCACTGCGGATCGCCGGCCTGTACCTCCCCGCCGAGGAGGAAGCCGAGCTGGGCGGAGACCTCTACGCCGCCGCACGGACCGCCCACCACAGCACCCGGCTCCTCATCGGCGACGTACGCGGCAGCGGCCTGGCCTCGATCAACAACGCCGCCCTGCTGCTGGGTGCCTTCCGCGCGGCCGCCCATCGCCAGGCCACCCTCCCCCGCCTCGCCGTCCACCTGGACGCCGCGTTCCGCTGGGACAACAGCCAGTGGCGACCACCGGCGGAGCAGGACACCCACGAGGACTTCGCCACCGCCACACTGCTCGACATCCCCGACCACGATCCGGTCGTCCACCTCATCGCCTGCGGCCACCCACCGCCGCTCCTCCTGCGCGGCACTCAGCTCACCCCCCTCACGGCCGAGGCGAGCCACCTCCCGATCGGATTCGGCGGGGTCTTCGGCATCACCGCCTACGAGGTCCAGACCTTCCCGTTCGAGGTCGGCGACCTGCTACTCCTGTACACAGACGGCGTCATCGAAGCACGCAACGCCGACGGACTGTTCTACCCCTTCACCGAACGGGCACCCGAGTGGACCAAGGACGACCCTGAGGAACTCCTGCGCCACCTCCAGGACGACCTGCTGGCCCACGTCCACGGACACCTCGACGACGACGCGGCCGCAGTGGCCATCCGCCGTCTGGCCGTCTGAACCCCGGTCACCTGGGCCCGCCCGCACGGCCATCAGACTCCGCTCATCCTCGCCCCGGCCCAGCAGTGTCAGTGCAGGGCGCCGAGCGCGTTTTCACCTGCGTGAGGGTCCGCCGGCATTATTCACCCGGAAGTGTGCCGGGGTACTGCGTCTCGCGCCGCGCCGCGTCGCAGTGAGCACGTGGTGTGTGCTGGTGGAGACCCTGTCCTGAGTGCCGGCGAGATCAGCTTCCGCGAGGAGTCCGGGCGGTGGGCGGTCGACGAGGTCAGCAATCAAGCGACCGGCTACTGCCCGGACGTCAGCTCGTGGTCGGCCGTCGTCTAGGCCCTGGCCTTCGCGAGGCTCTGGCTCCTTGGCCGAGGACATAGATGCCGGACACGGGGGCGAGGAGCGCAACGGTCCTCGCCCCCGCCTGTGTCTACGGCCCTTCTCTTCCTTCTCTTCGCAGTCGTCCGGCACGAAGCCCCCCACGGGAACGTGCACAACTGCATCGCGTCGCCGAGAACCGATTGCGCCGACGAATGCGAACAGAGGATGGCTGTCTCATTAAGCACCGAGGCATCCGTCGACTCGCGGATCGGGTTGCAGCAATGCGTCGTCGACATGGACCCTCGCCTGGAGGCGGGCGATCGGCGGACCATCGTCGCCGCTGTCATCTGTCTGCACCTGCTGCGCCGGCCTCCGGGTGACAGCGCCGCGCCGGGGTAACTGGAGTGTGGCTGCGGCGCCCGGGGACTACTGCGCGCCGGTTCCCTGATCGACGAAAAGCCCGGCCCTGGTGGCCACGAGCGTGCCGTTGGCCGCGGGATCCTGTGGCGCGGCAAGGACCTTCTCACTGTTGCACAGCAGCTGGACCTTTCCCGCCGCCGCCAGGGTGACCGTCCCCGTGGCGCTCAGCGAAGCCTCGTTGTAGCCGCTGCCGCGAGGCGTGGCCATGTTGGGGCCACCGGTGACCCTGCAATTCCCCTTGTCGGCGTAGATGAGGAAGGCGGATCCGGTCAGGGTGTACGTCCCGGCAGGAAGGGACAGAGCGACGACCTGCGTGTCCGTCGTCCCGATGGAGTGCACTGCCGTCGCCTTGTAGACGTCGCCCGGAGCGGCGGACGCGGCGGCGCTTTGCGCGGCATTCGCAGTGGCTCCCGCGTAAGTCGCTCCCAGGGCGGCCATGACGATGGCTGACATCCCCATGGTTCTGATCTTCACGATTCTGCGCATGCCAACTACCCCCTGAAATGCAAGATTGACGTCCGCTCAAAGTACCGTCACTGCAGTTTTATTGGGCGGAGTGCGGTCCGCTCGCCCGAATGGCCACCGGCCCGTGGATTTCGGTTCCCTTTCTGTTTACGGAGCGTCTTCAGCGTGGCCACTGAAAACGTAGGGATAGGGCGACGCCGGTGAGGCTGAGGGAAGGGCCGCAACATACAAAGCCCCCGTGCCGTTGGGGGGAGGCGTTCGAAGGCCAGACCTGCTCTTGTGCCTCACCCCGCGGGCCGGCTGTTGTCAATGAAGCGGGTCCGCCCGGCCCAGCGGTCGCGACCATGACCGGTCAAAGTGCGATCCGACCCTCCCGGGCCGACCCTCGGTTGCCGCCCGAGGGGCATTCCCGCCCGACGCTCACCGCGTCGCGACGTCGTGGGCCGTGCCGTCCGTGATGGCCTGGAGTTTGTCGGGATTGGCGACGTTGTGGATGGCGGTGATACGACCGTCGGCGTCGAAGTCGAAGGTGACGGTGGCGATCACCCGGTTCGGGGCGCTGAACACCATGCCCGGGCCGCCATTGATCTCGACCAGCTCGGCGCGCATGTCGGCGGGCTGGACACCCTGGTAGGTGACCGTGCCGATGGCCGAGAACCACGAGGCAACCGTCTTCGCCCCGACGACCGGCTTGAGTGCTTGACGGACCTTGCCGCCGCCGTCGGTCCACAGGGTGACGTCCGGGGACAACAGCTCCATCAGGGTGTTGATGTCACCACCGGTCGCAGCGGCGAAGAACCGCTCGGTGACCTCGCGCCGGCGAGAACGGTCGGCGGCAAACCGGGGTCTGCGGGCCCGTACGTGCTCTCGCGCGCGGTGCGCGGCCTGTCGTACCGCCGCCTCGGACCGTTCCACCGCCTCCGCGATCTCGGCGTGGCTGAAGCCGAAGACCTCCTTCAGCACGAAGACTGCGCGCTCCAGCGGGCTCAGCGTCTCCAGGACCACCAGCATCGCCATCGACACCGACTCGGCGTCCATGACGGCATCTGCGGTGTCGCCGCTGGTGAGGATGGGCTCCGGCAGCCACGGGCCGACGTAGGTCTCGCGCTTGTGCCGGGTGGAACGCAGGCGCTCCAGCGCCAGGTTGGACACGATCCGCGTCAAGTACGCCTTGGGATCAGCCACTTGGGAACGGTCGGCCGACGACCACTTGATCCAGGCGTCCTGCACCGCGTCCTCGGCGTCGGCTGCGGAGCCGAGGACGCGGTAGGCCACGGAGAACAGCAGCCTGCGGTACTCCTGAAAGACGTGCTGGTCGGCGCTCACTCGGCACTCTCGGCGACGCGGGTGAAGCGGCCGCCGTGCGGCCAGAACGCGCCCGAGGCGGGCATCTTCTTCATGCGGCCGAAGGTCGGCCAGGGCGAAGCAGTCACCGTCTCCTTATAGCGGGCCGCCATCCGGCCGGTCAGATGAATTCGCCGCGGGCTGTCGTCGGGGCGGGTGAACTGCACCACGGCGTCGTGCCGGCCCAGGCTCACCGGCGTGTGGTAGTAGCCGAAGCGGAACGGCTTGGGCCGCTTGCCCTTCAGCGTGCGGACGATCGACACTGCGGCGTGCACGCCGGTCGGCATCCCGCCCTGGCAGGTGCCGTGCATGACGCCGTACCCCTGGCGGATCGCGGCGGCGTCACCGATGGCGTACACGTCGGGGTGCGACACCGAACACAGCGCGGTGTCGGTGACGATACGGCCGCGTTCGTCGACGGCCAGTCCGGCGGCGGCTGCCAGTGGCGACACCCGCGTACCGCTCGTCCACAGGACGACATCGGCGGTGATGCTCTCCCCGCCCGCCAGTTCGACCGACCCGGGCAGCGCCTTCACCACCTCGACGCCACTGCACACCTCGACGCCGAGGCGGTCCAGCGCCGACTGCAGGTACGCCCTGGCCTTCGGGTTCATGGACGCACCGGGTTCGTCCCGGCCCAGCAGTACGACGTTCAGCTCCGGATGCCGCTCGGCGATCTCCGCGGCCGACTCGACGCCGGTCAGCCCGCTGCCGACGACCACCACTGTGCCGCTGCCGAGCCGCGCCAGCCGATCGGCCAGCGCCTCGGCATCCTGGGGGCTGTTGAGGGTGTAGGCGTGGTCGTCGACGCCCGGCACCCCGATCGTGTCGGCCACGCTGCCCAATCCGTACACCAGCGTGTCGTAATGCAGGACCCGGTCGTCGTCGATCCGCACCGTCCGTGCGTCCGCGTCCAACGCCGTCACCCAGCCACGCACGAACTGTGCGCCCGTGCCCTCGAGCACCTCCGGAATGCTCAGTTCGGCAAGCTGTTGCCCAGTGGCCGTCATGTGCAGCCGCAGTCGCTCGGTGAACCGCTCCTGCGCGTTCACCAGGGTCACCTGCACGTCCTCGCGCCGCTTGAGCCGCGACGCGAGCTGGATGGCCGCGGACATGCCCGCGTAACCCGCGCCCAGGATCAGAACGCGGTGGGTGGTGGTCTCCGTATCGGTTTCGTGCCGTGCACTCATCGCTTTGCCTTTCTCCACTCGCTCTTGACGACCAGTGGATGGAGGCTGCGGGCCAGTCCGTGACATGAGATCGATGTGACGCATGCCACGGTCGCCTTGGTGGAGGGTGCACCTTCTCGTCAAGACGCCATTTCAGTTGGTGAGCCTGCGGTACACGAGGGTGGCGGCGATGGCTGTGAGGGCGAGGAAGTGTTCGGGCTTACGCCCGTAGCGGCGGTGGCGTCGTCGACAGCCCGATAACCAGGACAACCGGCGGGCGGGTCTCCACGCCGGTCATGGTGTGCCGCGTCGGTCCCCGGTGGGTGAGGCTGCGTGCGGACCTCCGTGCTGTTGCGGCCGCCCGGCTCGTGCCGCACGACGAGGCGGCTGCCAGGCGTGAGGCGCTCCACCCAAGTCGCCAGTCCGGCATGGCATTCCCGCTCAGGCGCACCGCTTGACGGGAACGGACAACCTCCTTGAGAAGCGCCCACGTATGCGCTCCCTTGGCGCGCCGGGCTGTACTCCAGCCGTAGATCGCTGGTGCGACGTGCGACCGACCGCGCCTACGGGTGCGTGTCCGTGATCGCGATGACCTCGTCGAGGCGGTCCAGAGCGGCCTGCAGGTCGTCGACCTTGGCCTGGATACGGTCGCGTTCGGCGCGCAGCATGGCTCGTTGCTCGGCGTCGGTGTGCCCGGTGTCCCAGCACGGAAGGAGTTCCGCGATCCTTCGGCTGGTGAGACCGGCGGCAAACATCTGCTGGAAGAAGCGCACCAGGGTGACGGTGTCCTGCCGGTAAAGGCGCTGGCCGGACGGGCTGCGCTCCGCGACTAGCAGCCCCTGCTGCTCGTAGTAGCGCACGGCGCGTACCGAGACGCCGGCGCCCCGCGCCACCTCGCCGATGCGGATCAGCCGCCCGGCCGCGGCTTCCGTGACGGACATGGTGATTCCTCTCGCCCCGGTCCTGACAGCCGGCACTTGCCTCTGACGCCAGCGTCAGGTTTTAGCGTACCGGGCATGGACATCAACAACTCCGTCGCCCTTGTCACCGGAGCCAACCGCGGCCTGGGCCGCGCCTTCGCCCAGCGGCTGCTCGAACGGGGCGCCCACAAGGTCTACGCGACGGCCCGCCGACCGGAGACCGTGGACCTGCCCGGGGTCGAGGTGCTGCCCCTCGACATCGCCGATCCCGCATCCGTGAGGGCCGCCGCCGAGGCCGCACCGGACGTCACGCTACTCATCAACAACGCGGGAATCAGCACCGGGACCGATCTGGTGACCGGTTCGCTGGACGCGGTGCGGCACGAGCTGGAGACCAACATGTTCGGCCACCTGGGAATGATCCGGGAGTTCGCGCCGGCGCTCGCCAGGAACGGCGGGGGCGCGATCGTCAACGTCCTCTCCGCCATGTCGTGGTTCGGGGGCAAGGGCGCCAATGCCTACCACCTGACCAAAGCCGCAGCCTGGGCCATGACCAACGGCGTCCGCCTGGAGCTCGCCGAGCAGGGCACGCTCGTGACAGCGGTACACCTCGGCCTGGCCGACACCGACATGGCGGCGGGCTGGCCCGTGGACAAGATCGCTCCGTCGGACCTGGCCGACGCGGCGCTCGACGGCGTCGAGGCGGGCTCCGCCGAGGTCCTCGCCGACCAATGGAGTCGGGACGTCAAGTCCCGGCTGCCGCTGACGCCGGAAGAGTTCAACGCCGCGATGGACCGCGCCCTGGCGGCACTGATGGCGGCCTGAGGGGCCCTCGGACCGTGACCGCTGCCGGGTCGTGCAGCGCGAGCCGCCAGCCGATCGGGCCGCCGTAATCGTGCACGTACATCGCGTACCGCTCGATACCGAGCTGCCCGAGCAGGTCCCGGGTCAGCTCGGTGAGGGCGTCGAAAGTGTAGGTGAAGCGGGTGGCCTGCGGCGCGTCGGAGTGAGCGAAGCCCAGACGGTCGGGGGCGACGAGATGCCGCCGGTCGGCGAATAAGGGGAGCAGGTTGCGGCACATGAAGGAACTCGCGGGGAAGCCGTGCAGCAGCACCAGCGTGGGTGCGTCGGCGGGGCCGGCTTCGCGGTAAAAGAGTCGTCGGCCGCGGACTTCGGCGAAACGGTGATGGATCTTCGCCATGGTCTCACCCTCCGCGCAGGGCCTACCCCCTGGTCTTTTCGGCCAGCGCGATCAACTCGAGCGCGGCCGGACCGGAGGATGCCGGGTTCTGGCGGGTGACGAGCAGTCCGTCGGTCACCACGTACGGTTCGAAGTCACCGGCCTTGGAGAAGTCGGCTCCCTTGGAGAGAGTTCGTCCTCCACCAGGAAGGGCATCACCTTCGTCAGGCCCGTCACCTCTTCCTCGCTGTCGGTGAAGCGGGTGACCTTGCGGCCCGCCACCAAGGGCGTGCCGACCGGGGTACGGCAGTGCCGCATCGCGCCGGGGGCGTGGCCCACCAGCGCCAGTGGGGTGCCCAACTCGACGGCCCGTCCGCGAGTGCGGTCGACGTCGGGTCCTCGGCGAGGTCCAACAGCGGCCCGTGTCCGCCCGGGTAGAACACCGCGTCGAAGTCGTCGGCGTTCACCGTGTCCAGCGGCACGGTGTGTCCAGTTGGGCCTCGGCCCAGGTGTCGGCCTCGAACCGGCGGGGCTGGTCGGTCTGGAACTGCGGCTCGTTGCTCTTGGGGTCCAGGGGTGGGCGCCCGCCGCAGCGCACCCCTGCCCCCCCCCGGGGCCCTCCGCTACCGGTGCGTGCGCAGTCCGTCGAGGATGAGCGCGAGCATGTGGGGGGCCCGGTCCACCGGGGTGGTCGCGGCACGCCACAATGCGCCGGTCAGCTGGAGGAAGTCCCCAGGCGCGGCGTCCACGCGGATGCTTCCGTCCTTCTTGCCGGCGTCGAGGAGTTGGGTGATCGCGGCGATGACCGGCCCGTAGCTCTGCTCGCTGATCGCCTGGTGCACGCCCGGGGTGAGTGCGTCGCCCAGGCCGTGCTTTCGCCGCATGGCCTCGACGAGGTCCATCGTCCAGTGCCGCAGGGCTTCCAGTGGCGGCATCTGGGCCAGTAGGTCGGGCACGGTGCCGGTGATACGGGCGACCTCGTCCTGGTTGACGGCCAGGACGAGCGCCTCGCGTGTGGGGAAGTTGCGGTAAAGGGTGCCCGCGCCGACTCCGGCGCGCTGGGCGATCTGGTTCATCGACGTGCTGCCGTCCGCGGTGAGCGCTTCGCGTGCGGCGGCGAGGATGCGTGCCCTGTTCTCACGGGCGTCTGAACGGACCACGGGACCTCACGTTGCTAAGTGGAGAGTTCTCCACTACGTTATGTGGAGAGCTCTCCACATACTTTAAGGAGCGTCATGCATTACATCAAGCTCGGCATGACCGGCCTCGACGTGTCCCCGATCGCGATCGGCGCGATGACCTACGGCGAACCCGACCGCGGGCATCCCGTCTGGTCGAAGGGCGAGGAGGACGCGCGCCCGCTCATCAGGTACGCACTGGAGACGGGGATCAACTTCTTCGACACCGCCAACATGTACTCCAACGGCTCCAGCGAGGAGATCCTCGGCCGCGCGCTCAAGGACTTCGCCGACCGCGACGCCGTGGTGATCGCCACGAAGCTGCGCCACCCGATGCGGCTGGGACCGAACGGCCGCGGCCTGTCGCGCAAGGCGATCATGACCGAGGTCGACCACTCGCTGCGCCGCCTCGGAACGGACTACATCGACCTCTACCAGATCCACCGCAATGACCACGCCACGCCGTGGGAGGAGACGCTGGAGGCACTCAGCGACCTCGTGAAGGCCGGCAAGGTCCGCTACCTCGGCGCCTCGTCCATGCACGCGTGGGAGTTCGCGAAGGCGCTGCACCTGCAACGGCAGCACGGCTGGGCACGGTTCGTGTCGATGCAGGACCACTACAACCTGCTCGCCCGCGAGGAGGAGCGGGAGATGATCCCGCTGTGCCTGGACGAGGGCGTCGGCACGATTCCCTGGTCGCCGCTGGCCCGCGGCCGTCTCGCCCGCGCGTGGGACGATGCCCGCTCGACGGCGCGCTCCGAGACGGACGGCGCGTACACGGACACCCTCTACTCGCCCGAGCAGGAAGCGTCCAACCACGCCATCATCGACGCGGTCGGACAGGTCGCCCACGCGCACGGCGTCAGCCGCGCACAGGTCGCGCTCGCCTGGCTGCGCCGCCAGCCGGTTGTCACCGCACCCCTGGTCGGCGCCGGCTCGATCCGGCAGATCGACGAGGCCGTGGCCTCCCTCGACATCGCGCTGACCGACGACGACGTGCGCGCCCTGGAGGCCCCGTACACCCCCCGCCACGACTGGCAGGGCATATCCGACGAGGCCGAGCTGGAGGCCATCCGCAAGCGCGTTCCCGGCATGGCTCTCGTATGAACCGCCCTACCGAGAGACTCCCCTTGACATTCGAATCCCGAGCTGAGGGCACACAGATGGCACAGGTACTGGTCACCGGAGGAACAGGATTCGTCGGGAGCTGGTGCGTCCTGGCCCTGCTCGACGCCGGGCACACCGTCCGCACCACCGTCCGAGACCTGCGACGCGAACCGGCTCTGCGCTCGTGGCTCCACGCGGCCACGGCGTTCGACGACGACCGTCTGACGGTCGTACGCGCCGACCTCGAACACGCCGAGGGCTGGGACGACGCCGTCGCCGGCTGCGACTTCGTCCTCCACGTCGCCTCGCCGACGCTGCGCCGCACCCCGGCGACCGACGACGAGCTGGTGGTCCCGGCCCGAGAAGGTGTCCTGCGGGTGCTGCGCGCCGCCCGCGACGCCGGCGTGCGTCGGGTCGTCCTGACGAGCGCCTTCGGCGCCATCGGGATCGGGCACCCGCCGCGCTCGACGCCGTTCACCGAGGAGGACTGGAGCGACGTCGACAGCGACATCCCGCCCTACCAGCGCTCCAAGACGCTCGCCGAGCGCGCCGCCTGGCAGTTCGTCGCGGACGAAGGCGGTGGGCTGGAACTGGCAGTGGTGCATCCCGTGGGGGTCCTCGGCCCCCTGCTCGGCCCCGACGACCCGCCCTCCCTGCGCCTGGTGCGCAGAATGATCGAGGGACGGGTGCCTGCCTGCCCTCCCTTCGGTATGGGCTTCGTCGACGTGCGCGACGTCGCAGATCTGCACCTGCGTGCGATGACCGATCCGGCGGCCGCCGGCGAGCGGTTCCTCGCAACCGCCGGGAGCAGCCTGCGGGTTGTCGAGATCGCGCGCATCCTCCGTGACCGCCTGGGAGAACGCGCCGCCAAGGCCCCAGCCCGCGAACTGCCCGTGTGGCTCGCACGAGCGCTGGGCACCGTGAACCCGGAACTGCGACTGCTCAGGCACCAGCTCGGCCGGGATCTCGAGGCCACAAGCGCCAAGGCGGAGCGGCTTCTCGGCTGGCGGGCCCGGCCCATCGAGGACACCATCGCGGAGACCGCCGAGAGCCTCCTCGCCCACGGCGTCGGGAAATGACCGGCTCGTGACCGGCCGACGCGGCAGTTTTGCGGGAGACACCGAAGGTGCGTCGGACTGGTGCCCCGAAGCGACTGGGTCCGCCAGGCGGTTTCGTTTGGATCATCGGGCGGACCAGAGGAAGGCGCCTGCGATGTGCAGTCCGGCCAAGTAGATGGTGGCTGTCCGCCTGTTCGAGGGAGAGGGCATCGCCACCGCGCCCAGGCCGAGTCACCACTTCGACCAGCAACACCGGGCGCTTCGCCGGCCCTTCCCGGTCGCTTCGACCGAGCCGGCGATCTCCTTCACCCTGCCCGTCGCCCTGCCGCGCCGGGGTGACGCGCTGGAAGTCCGGGAGCTCACCCGGAAGGAGATGCTCCGGATGGACCGCCTCGGCTGGATACTCGACCGGATCGACAGGACCAGGCCGGCCCGACGGTACGAGTACCAGGTCGGCAGGATGGCCGTCCAGCTCACGCCCGTCCTGCACCGCATCGCAGCGATACCCGAACGCCACCCCGGCGACCGGCGCAACACCCTGCAGGGACATGGCATCCGCGACGCCGACGCTCAGTCGAGGCCTTCGATGATGCGGAAGTCGCGCTCGACGCAGTCAGCCAGTACGGCCAGCGCCTCCTGGTAGGCCGCGCTCGCGCGTGCGGCCACCGCCTGTTCGAAGCTGTCGAACTCGATCAGGATGGTGCGCTCGGCAATTCCGGCGTCGTGTGCGACGACCCGGCTGCCGCGGGAGAGTACCCGCCCTCCTGCGGCCCTGACGGCTGGACCGGCCAGCTTGTCGTAGGCAGCAAGCCTCTCAGGGTCCGCGATGGTGCGGTAGACGCTGACCCAGTAGCCCTTGGCCACGGTTACCTCCTGTGTTCGGAATTGATGATCAGAAGCATGCTCGGATCCATGGCCGGCGCGCCTTGGGCCGGCGAGCCGACCGAGACGGCGTCGAAGTCGGACGGCTTCGCTCAACCGGCTGGGCTGCGATCGGATGGGGGTCGGGTGAGCGTCGGCGTGCGAGGACGAGCCAGAACCGGTCGATGCGATGACCGGCCTCGCTGGAAGGGCGGCGGCCCGGACTGGGACGAAGAGGAGCCGACAAGCAGGTACGAGTCGCGCCAGTACGACCCCTGCTCCAGATGCCGCCAGAACTGGCCCGGCTCTCACAGGAGCAGTTGGACCTGCTGCGCACCGGCACCCTCGCCTCGAACGCGCAGGCCTCACCGCATGACCGTACGCACGATCGTTGCCTGGCCGCCGACTCGGATCCGGTCTCCCGTGCGATCGCGGTGGACGGTCGCTGTGATGGTGGACGGGCTGCCGAGGTGGTCACCCATGTCGACAGCGAGGCGGTATGTACCGAACCCGGCAGCATGCGCTGCCAGGCAGGCCGTGCTGTTGGCGTTGGCGATGTCCTCGGGGACGCCGATCGACGGGGCGAACATCCGGGCTGCTGCTCGGCCGTCTCGATCCGGGAGCGAGTAGGCGTAGCAGCCCAGCAGACCGTAGCGGTCACAGGCTGCGCGCAACAGGGTTGAGTCCGGCGTGAGTTCGGCCAGTGCGGCGCGGGATCGGAGGGGCAACAGAAGCCTCGGCCGCCCGTTCGACGCCACGCAGGCGTCGCCGGCGACCGCGTCCTCCGTCAGTCCGAGGCCGCCCGCGACCGCCCTCAGTTCGGGTCCACCGGCGCTACGCAGGCTGACCGGGCCCGGGTCGAACGACACGGTCAGGCCGTCACCGTTTCGGCTTGCCCGACCGTCGAAGCTGCGGTGGACCGTACGTAGGACGGCACGGAAGTCGTGGTCGCAGCCTTCGCGTTCGGCGAGCACGGCGAGGGCGGCGACGGTGCCGTGGCCGCAGGCGGGCAGTTCGCCCTGGGCGGTGAAGAACCGCAGTGTGTACGCGGGCCGACGACGCTCGATTCCCGTAGCGCGGAGGAAGACGGCGTGCGATGTTCCCAACTCCACGGGAATGCGGCATCGCTCCTCGTCGGTGAACGGCGCATCATCCACCACGGCGGTCGGGCTGCCACCCGCGCCGTCTCGCTGGCACGCGTCGACGACCGCTACCTCGGACATGGCACCGGACCGGTCGTCAGCAGCATGGTCAGGTCCAGTGCGGGCGCGCTGTGCGTCAACGCCCCGACCGAGATGAGGTCGACGCCCGTCCCGGCGATGGGGGGAACGGTGTCCAGGCGGATGGTGCCCGAGGCCTCCAGCAGGATCCTGGAAGCGTCGGCCCGCCCGGCCCGGACCTTCACGACCTGCTCGATGTCGGACACCGGCATGTTGTCGAGCATGATCCAGCGGGCTCCGGCGTCGAGGGCCTCGACGGCCTGTGCGACGGTCTGCACCTCGACATCGCTCTCCACGGTCTGCCCGGTGCGCCCGATCCCGCGCCCGACCGCCTCGATCGCGGCGGTCACCCCGCCCGCCGCGGCGATGTGGTTCTCCTTGAGCAGGACCATCGCCGCGAGATCGAGGCGGTGGTTGTGGCCGCCGCCGGCGGTGACCGCGTACTTGTCCAGGGCGCGCAGGCCCGGCGCCGTCTTGCGCGTGTCCAGGATCCGCGCCTTGGTCCCTGCGACAGCTTGGACGTAGCGGTCGGTCAGCGTCGCGATGCCGCACATGCGCTGCAGGAAGTTCAGCGCCGTACGCTCCCCGGTGATCAGGCTGCGCGCCGAACCCGACAGCTGCACCAGGACCTGGCCCTCGGCCAGTCGGACGCCGTCGGCGACGGCCGGTTCGACCGTGACCTCGGGGTCGAGCTGCGCGAAAACCTCGGCGACCACGGGGAGGCCGGCGGCGATGCCGCTGTGCCGGGTGCGGATCTCGGCCGTGGCCGTCAGGCCCTCGGGAACGCTTGACTCGGTGGTGATGTCCTTCCCTGATGCGTCCTCGGCCAGGGCGGCAGCAACGGCGGCCCGTGCAGCCGCCGAGGGGAACTCGGTCGTGGTCATCTGCTCTCCAACTCTGAGTGGACGTCGGCTCGGTGGCGGCAACCACCGACGAGGCAGCACCGAAGTTCCGCCGGGCCGTTTTGCAGGACCCGGTGGATCCTGAAGTCGCTCTCCCGCGTACCGGTCACCCCTCCCCCAGGCACGAACAGGTTCCGGGTGAGCCGTCCGTGCGACTCGTCGCCGGCCTCGAACTCGGCACCATCCGCAGGTACCGGTCCTCCCGGCCGGTCTCGCCTCCGTCGAACCGTGCTTTCAGGAACGCCTCTCACCCAGGTCTGCAGGGCAGGTGCCACAACAGACCCCTCTGATTCGATTTCCGAAGCGGTCACCGATGCTAGCGTGTCGGAATCCGAAGCATCAACCCTGGAGAGCTGGACATCCCGACATGACAACACCCAGACCTGGCAGTCCTGTTCGTGGCTCGACCACCGGCCGCCCCCTCATGGCCGCACTCGATCTGTTCGGGCGGCGGTGGAGTCTGCGCATCCTGTGGGAGCTACGCGAGGGCCCGCTCGGATTCCGCCCCTTGCAGAAGCAGTGCGACGACATGTCCTCCAGCGTGATGCGGCAGCGCCTGACAGAACTGCTGGACGCCCAGGTGATTCACCAACTACCGGACAGCCGCTACGAGCTCACCCCCCTGGGACAGGAGGCGCGCCAAGCCCTCAACCCCCTCGCCCGGTGGGCGGAACACTGGGCGGCCACGATCGAGCCGCAAGAGCCGGACCACACGGACGGCCCGTCCGCCGGCCGCGTCCCACAGCCGGACACAATGGAGGACGGGGCGCCGCAGAGAAACTCCGCGGACTGACGCCCCGCCTCGGACCGGACGCGGGGCGGGACCGCCGGGGTCACCTGGTTGCCGTGGCTCGGTCGAGCGCCGGGGACAGACGCGAAACCTTTGTCCATCCTCGCGGAAGCAACCCCCAGGCCAACGCCGAAGACCGGGCCCACCCGATGTGCTGCGCATAACTACGCGGATCGAACGGCCCGGTGCCGTTGTCCCGATCCGTCAGAGCAAGCCACCCCCCTCCCCCGCTCGGCGGCCCTCCGCACCAAGGCCTCGGCACAGGACCCCGCCCCGGTTCGCCCACCACCTCGAACGCGACCTTGACGCCGTTGTCGCCGGACTCCCCCAACCGTGGAACTCCGGTTTCATCGAGGGCCATGTCAGCGGGCCTGATCCGACTGCCTGGGATCGTCATCGATCCTGCGGGGCATCACGCCGAGGATCAGATTTTCGAGGGCGTGCGGCATCGGGCCGAAACTGGCGACCCAGGTCTCCACAAGATAGATCTCACTGCCCTCGTCGATACCGAGAAAGAATCGGCCGTGATCGAGCTCGCCGAGTGGGAAGAGACGTCTCCCCAAGGAGTCGCTCCACTCGGAGAACCGGTCATCCTCTCCCCGAGCCAGCTCCGGGTCCAGCTCGAATGGTTCCCGGGCACGGTTGATTCCCGGGCCGCCGATGCTGACGGCCAGTCCTCCGAACTCCTGGAGAAACGTCTCGGCAGCGTCGTGCATGCCGATGCCGACCGCTTCGAACACGGACCGCCAGCCGGCCGTGTCGACCTGCCCGCCCGCTGTCCATCCAGAAGCCTTCAGGACCTCAAGCACGTCCGGCGACCATTCGCTCATGACAGGCCCAGCCCCCCAGCTTGAAGCACGAGGCGATCATCCCAGCAGACAACGCAAGAGAGAACAGCATGTGACCGCACCACAAGCAATGGACCAGAGCCCAAGCAGAAGTGACACAGCCATGCCGCTGCCCGGACCGGCGAGTCCGGGCAGCGGGGTGCCGTCTGTGCGGCAGGGCGTCAGGGCGTCAGCTGCCAGCGCGCGATGTATCCGACGTCGATGGATGCCCGGTCCTGCACGCGCAGTTTCCAGGTGCCGTTCAGCGGCTGCGCGGAGGCGTCGACGGTGAAGGTCTGGTCGACGTTGTCGGCGGAGCCGCCGCTGCGGTTGAGCAGGGAGTAGACGGTGCCGTTGGGGCCGACCAGGTCGACGGTCAGGTCACCGCGATAGGTGTGGACGATGTTGACGTAGACCGAGGTGGTCGCGGAGGCGTTGCCGTCACGGCCGGTGATGGTCACTGGTGACTCCACGGCGGGCCCGTTGTCTGGTATGTCCACACGGGTGGCGTTGGCGTAGACGTAGGCGATCCGCCAGCTGAAGGTCTTCGAGACGGACGCTCCCGTGCTGTCGGTGACTTTGACGGTGACGTCGCCGGTGCCGAGTGTCGTCGGCGTGCCGGTGATCAGACCGCTGGGGCTGATGCTCAGGCCGTCGGGCAACCCGGTGGCCTCGTAGGTCAGTGTGGCTCCGGTGTTGGTGGTGTAGGCGTCGAGTTGGAGGCTGACCGCCTGGCCGATGCCGCTGGTCTGGTCGGCGATCGGGGCGAGGTTGACCCCGAGGGCGACGCGGTTGCCGACGTTGATCGCCGCCCAGGCGTCGGCGACGGCGAGGTAGGTCGGGCTGTAGGCGCCGAACAGATCCGCGGCGGCGGAGAGGGTGGCGGTGCGGGCGCCGGCGTAGTTGGTGGTCGAGGTCATGTACGTCGTCAGGGCGCGGTACCAGATGGCGGCGGCGTTCTGGATGCCGACGCCGGTGACGGGCTGGCCGTCGTAGGTCGGACTGTCGTAGGAGACTCCGTTGACTGTTTTTGCGCCGCTGCCCTCGGAGAGCAGGTAGAAGAAGTGGTTGGCGGGGCCCGAGGAGTAGTGGACGTCGAGGCCGCCGAGGGAGGGGCTCCAACTGTCGGCGGAGGCACCGTCCTTGGAGGGCTTGTCCATGTACCGCAGCGGGGTGCCGTCGCCGTTGATGTCGATCTTCTCGCCGACCAGGTAGTCGCCCGGGTCGGCCGGGAGGTTCTCGTAGAACTCCACGGCGGCGGCGAAGATGTCGGAGGTCGCCTCGTTCAGTCCGCCGGACTCGCCCGAGTAGTTCAGGCCTGCCGTGGCCGCGGTGACGCCGTGGCTCATCTCGTGGGCCGCGACATCCAGCGCGGTCAGCGGGTGGTTGTTGCCCGAGCCGTCGCCGTAGGTCATGCAGAAGCAGGAGTCCTGCCAGAAGGCGTTGACGTAGTTGCTGCCGTAGTGGGCACGACTGTAGGCGGCGACACCGTCGTTGCGGATCCCGTTGCGGCCGTACGTCTCCTTGTAGTAGTCCCAGGTGGCCGCGGCGCCGAACGCGACGTCCACGCCGGCGGTCTGACGGTTCGACGGCAGGCCGTCTCCCCAGACATCGTTGTCGTCCGTGAAGAGGGTGCCGGTGCCCGACGTGCCCTGGTTGAGGTCGTACGTCTTGTGTCCCGCGCGGTCGGGGTCGGTGAGCTGATACGTCGATCCCGACTGGGTCGTGCCCAGCGGGACCGTGCCGACGTACTGGCCGGTGCCGGTGCCGGTGTCCACCTTCTCGGCCGCCAGGAGCTGTTTGCCGGTGGTGGCATCGGTGACGACCTGCAACTCGCTGGGGGTGCCGTCCCGTTGGACGCCTTCGACGACGCTCTCCCAGGCCAGCACGGGCTTTCCGGAGCCGGCCCAGATCACCAGGCGGGGCTTTTGCTCGACCTCGGAGCCCTTGACCCGGGCGTGCTTCGAGGCCGCTTCGGCCTTGTCTGCCGCGACGGCTGGGCGGATCCTCGGAGTGAGCGAGGGCACGGCAAGGGCCGCCCGGCTCGCCCTGGTGACGGTGGTGCGGCCGCTCCTGTCGTGGACGACGAGATCGCCGCCGAGGACGGGCAGGCCGGCGTAAGTGCGCTCGTAACGGGTGTGCGTGGTGCCGTCGGCGTCCGTGATGACGTCCTTGACGACGAGTTTCTCCTTGACGCCGAGGCCGATACGGCGTGCCGTGTCGGCGGCCGAGTCCTGGGCGTTCTTCAGCAGAGCGGTGCGGCGGGCGGGCGTCAGGGACGCCGGCAGGGCACCGGCCCGGGGCTTGGCGGTGATTTTCGCGGGGCTCGGGCCGGTGGGCGCGGCGGTGGCGTGGCCGGGAAGGGTCAGGGCGAGTAGAGACCCCAGGGAACTGAGAGCGACGGCGGCGGCGCGTCTACGCCGGGCAGGGGTGCGGTCTCGCAGGGGCAACGGTTTCTCCTTCGATATGACGGCCCATGAGGGCCGCGGGCGGCACAGAGCGGCGGAGGACGCCGGTCTGGAGGCTGCACGGCATGCGGGTGGAAGGAGGTGGGGGGTGAGGCGGGGCTGGGGGTGACGCTGCGGGTGCACCACGTGGTGAATCTGTCAAGGAATGGTGAACTTCCTGCAGAAGAGTGACACCGCGCACGCCGAACTGTCATGCGCCGGTCAAATGATCGGCTGGAAATGGCTATGCAGATCAGGCAAATCGGAACGGACGACGCCAGTTTTCGGCCGCACCCGACGTTGGACAGTCGTCATCGTTTCGACGTCGCACCACCGGCCCGTATCAGGAACCGCCTCGTCACTTGTTGCGGGCGCCGAAGTCGCCGCCGCGAGCAGCACCAGCCTCTTGAACACTGGGCGTCGCGCCGCCCCATCCGCTGCCCGCTCTCGACCTGCCCCGCTTCAGCGTCGAAGAAGAGGTTCTGGTCCGTCGATCTTCATCGGGTTTCCTCCGTGGATACTCCGTCCTTCAGGGCGGAGAGGAAACGGACTCCTGCGGAGCAGGGCAAGGGGCTGCGATTCGCCGTCAGGGCGGATCGCAGTGCTCTGGCCGGCAGGTAACACCACCGACATGCCGCCTGACCGGCATGGATGAGGTATCCGGCAAGCGCAATATCAGGCTCGGAAGGAACCCCAGCCGACGCACGGCTGGGGTTCCTCGAGGTGGTGGGTGTCGGTCTGCAGGTGGAGTCGTCCGCGCCGTCAGCACATTGTCTACGCGGCGTCGGCGGGCCTCACAGCATCGCGATCACCGTGTTATCAGGCGGGTCAGCGCTGCAGGGTGAGCAGGCCCGGGCGGTACGGCAGCTTCTCGTAGGGGGTGCTGCTTGGTGTGTTGGGGTCCAGGCCCTGGTAGAGGAACTGCAGGTTGCAGGGGTCGATGGTCATGGTCTGGTCGGGGTTGTTGCGGACCAGGTCACCGTGGCTGATGCTGTTGGTCCACGTGGCGCCGCTGTTGGCCTTGCCCGCGAAGGGGTTGCTCTCGGTGGCGGCCTGTGCGGTCCACGGACCGTTCAGGCTGGAGGCCGTGAACGAGCGGAAGAAGCGGTCCTCGTTCGCACCGCGGGCCTCCACGATCATGAGGTACTGGTTCTGTCCCTGGACCTTGTAGACCTGCGGCGCCTCGAACAGGTTCTTCACCGTGTCGGTCATGACCGTGGTGTACGAGGAGCCGAAGCTGCCCGGGAAGTTCCCTATCGGGATGGTCGACTTGAAGATGCTGCCGTTGTCGTTGGCGAAGAACAGGTACATGTTCTGGTCGTCGGCGATCAGGGTCGGGTCGATCGGGCCGCCGCTGGGGAGGCTGCCGGTGAACAGCGCCTGCGGCGCGGACCAGCCGTTGGGGTTGGTGGGGTCGCTGGACGTGCGGTAGGTGAAGGCCCAGTTGGTACCCCACCCCAGTGAGGCCAGCACCCAGATGTTCTTGGGTGCGAAGTAGAACAGCTGGGGCGCCACCGCGGACGAGTTCATCGCGGTCTGGGTGGCCGTGGACATGTCCGACCAGTTCGTGAAGGGGGCGAAACCCATCGAGTGCCAGTTGCCGTCGGAGTACGTGGCGTAGACCAGGTGCTTGCCGTTGTACGTCGTGGTGGTGAAGTCCTTCAGCGAGAGCCACCCGTTGGCCGGCTGCGCGAGCGGACCGGTCGAGGTCCAGCGGTACGTCGACGGAAGAGCACACGAGTTGGTCGTCCCCGACAGGCCGGTCCACTTCTGGTTGCTGCTGCCGGTGCAGTTCCACAGCTGCACCGCCGTGCCGTTGGCCGTGGCGCCGCCCGACACGTCCAGGCACAGCCCGGACTCCACGGCGACGATGGTCCCGTCTGAGTTCACCCGCCACTGCTGGTTGGTACCGCCGTTGCAGGACCAGATCACCGGCCGGGTCCCGGCCGTGGTGGCGTGGCCCGGAACATCCAGGCACTTATTGCCGTACACGGTCAGCTGGTTGCTGTCCGTCAGCGTCCACTGCTGGTTGGGCCCGCCCGTGCAGTCCCAGATCTGCACGTTGGTGCCGTCGGTCTGGCTGGCGCCCGACACGTCGAGGCATCGGCTGGAGGCAACGCCTCGCACGGAGCTGGTGGTGGCCGCCTGGGCCGGGCCGGCGACGAGCATCGCGCCCAGGAAAGCCAGGGCCGAGACCGTGGCAGCGAACACCACGGACAGAGGTTTGCAGCGGGAAGTGCGTCTGTGCATGGGGACCTCGTCATCATTGAGCGAGCGGTTCTGGCGTCCTCGGCGGAAGCTGTGCGACTGCCGATGCAATGCGGCTCTCGTGCGTTCGGTATATCGGACGCAGGTCGGGGTATCGATCAAGCTGAGATGATGGGAGAACCCGCGATCGGCGTCAATACTTCTCACACGGTTCGCGCACCTGAACATTCGCCGGGCTAATGCGGTAGAGGGATCACACCTCCGCGCTCCCCAAGGGCGTACACCCCGGGCGTTCGGTCAGGCATCGATGTGGCGCGCGGGTATGGACCTTCCTGAGCAACCATGCGCAACGAGTGCCGCCCGCCGACGCGAGCTTCCCCGTCCGCCGCGTCTGCCCCACCCAGACGGTGACCGGAAGCGCGGGAACCCGCTCCGGGCTGGGCTCGGACGCGGCGGCGAGCGTACCGATGGCCCCCTGCACCAGTACAGTCGGCGCACTGAAGGAGCAGAGGAGTCTCGGTGCGCAAGAGAGACAGCAACGCTGATGGCCGCGGTCAGCGGGCCGTGGCCATCAGGTGGATACAAGTCGTGCTGTTCGGACTCGTTGTCCTGCTGGTCGGGTTCCGTGTCTGGGAGCGGGAGCACGGCGGTGGTTCGAGTTCGACCGTGTTCGGGCTGATGGCCGCATCGGCGCTGTCCATCGGCGTGCTGGAACGCTGTCGGGCAAACGCCGCCAAACGATCTCGGTGACTCACCTTCCAGCCTGTTCAGGCCGCTACTGACAGGGGTCGGCCACCCCAGCGGACGGCTTTCTCGCTGCGGATGCGGGCGCGTTCACGTCGTTCGGCGGCGAGGACGTCGCGGTGGCGGGCGTTGACGTTGCGCCGGCGCAGGTAGGTGTGCAGGGCTCGGGTCTGCACGGTGTGGTCGGGGTGGTGGGAGTTGGCGATGGTGAACTGCCGAAGCGGTCCGAAGTGGGCCTCGATCGGGCTCGCCCAGGATGCATAGGTCGGGGTGAAGCACAGCCTGACCTTGTTCTTCTTCGCTCAGGGGCAGATGTCGGCGCCCTCGTGGGCGGACAGGTTGTCCAGGATCACGTAAATCAGGACGCCCCGTCCGGGCGGGCGGCATGGATCGACTGCGGCAGTTGACGCCCCCAGAGTGTCTTCCCCGACCGAGTAGCAGCCATGGAAGTAGCGCACTCCATGGGTGCGGTGACAGGTGGCGGGCAGCCGGTCGGGACGTCCCTGTTCGGCCCAGGACGAGCCCGCGGTGGGACGGATGCCGAGCGGGCCGAACTCGTCGAAGGCGAAGACCGGTCCGGGAAGCGATCCAGGCCCTCCTCGATCCGGTCCAGTTTGGCGTCACGCTCGGGGTCCGGGGATTCCTTCCAGGTCTTGGTGCACTGGAAGACGATGCCGCGGCGGGCGAGCAGGCCGTGTAATGGTTCGCGGCTGATGCAGATGATCCGGCCGTGGACTTTGCGCAGGTAGGCGACCAGCTTGCGCAGCGCATCATCGCGCGCCGATAGGCACCGAACTGGTGCTGCCACGGCGCACGATCTGCTGCGGCTTCTGCCCCTCCTGATCGGTCAGTCTGCGCACACGGACAGGCTCGGCCACCGCGCCTCCAGCGGTCGGATCGGCCGTCACCGCACCTCCAACCGCCACGACCACCAATGAGCAGTCTGCATCGTGAAAGGTGCAGGTCGGGCGGGCTGGTGTGCGCGGGGTCGGGGGTGCTCGGGCTGGTCGGCGGCGGGTGTCCATGGTGAAGATCGTCTGACCCGTCGGCCAGGAGGGTTCTCTGGTTCTGCTGCGCCTGCGTGAGCGGGCCGCCTACGATCCGTCCCCGTGTCGATACGCCGGGGATCGTGGGGAGGGTGTGGGATCGTCCGATCTGGAGCGGATCACGGCTCGCCGTAGCGAACTGGACGCGCTCGCCGAGGAGTTGGCCAAGCGGCTTCAGGAGGTCGAGGCCGAGCGGGAGGAGCTGGGGATCGCTGAGCGGGTCCTGCTCCGCCTGGCCGAACAGGACCGGGCGGATACGGAGGCCGCTGGGGCGGGTATCCGGCCGACGTATTCCATGGGTTCAGTGGCTGTCGGAGTTCTTCACCGCATCAAGTACAGGGCGGTACGGCCCTTTCGGCGCCGTACCGCCCTTCCGTGATGGGTCAGACGGCGGGTTCGGCGGCCGGCGCGGCCGCGGTTGCCTCCGCCTGTGCCGCGGCGGCCCGGCCGGGCAGGGTGAGCACGGCCAGGAATCCGGCGACCGCCACGGCGGCGAAGAAGTAGAAGCCCCAGGGGTGGCCGATGCCTGCCGCCACGAGGGCACCGGTGATCGACGGGCCGACGATGGAGCCGATACGGCCGATGCCCGAGGCCGAGCCGAGGGCTGTGCTGCGGACCGAGGCCGGATAGAAGTTCGTCACGTACGCGTAGATCAGCACCTGGGCGGAGAAGACGAACACGCCGGTGAGGAAGACGACGGTGTCGAGGAGCAGGTTGCTGTGCATCCTGATGCTGAGGCAGGCAAGCATGGCCACCGATATCGCGAACCAGCCGAGCGCAGTGGGCTTGATGCCGCGCCGGTCGGCCACGAAGCCGCCCAGCACCAGGCCGGCGACCCCGCCGACGTTGAGGATGAGCAGTTGGGCGACCGCCGTGGGGATGGGGTAGCCGGCCTCGTTCATGAGCTTGGGCAGCCAGGTGTTGAGGCCGTAGACCAGGAGCAGGCCCATGAAGGATGCGACCCAGATGCCGATGCCGGCGCGGAGGTAGGCGGGCTTGAGGAGTTCGCTGAATGCGACGCGCTGAGAGGCGGGCGCTTCCTTGGCGCGGACGAACGCCTCCGACTCCGGCAGGCGGAACCACTGGATGACCGCGATGACGAGGCCGGCGATGCCGAGGACGTAGAAGAGGACCTGCCAGTTGTCGGTGACCTGCAGGGCCAGCAGGGACGTGATCACGGCACCGGTGTGGTAGCCGGTCATGGTCAGGGTGCTGGCGCGCGCTCGGCGTGCTGCGGGCATGTGCTCGGCCATCATGGTCAGCGACGCCGGCATGCAGGCGCCGAGACCGATACCGGCGACGAGCCTGAGCGCGGCGAACGTCGCGACGGAGGTGGCCTGGGGCAACAGGAGGGTGAAGACGGAGAACTCCACCACCGAGCCGATGAGCAGCAGGCGTCGTCCGAAGCGGTCGGCGAGCGGGCCGACCAGGACGGCGCCGATGGCGACGCCTACGAGTGAAAGCGTGGCGACCGTGGTGGCGTCCGCGGCTGTCATGCCCAGGTGATGGGTCTTGAGCAGGGTGGGGATGATGGCGCCGAGGACGACGAGGTCGTACCCCTCGAGCATGACGGTGATCCAGCACAGGACCACGGTCCAGACGTTGCGGTCGGACGTGCCTGTTCTCGAGGCGGCGTCGGTGGTGTTCGGTGAGGTGATGGGTGTCATGGCTGCGTTCCCTTTGTAGCGGCTACGGGGACGGGATGGGGACGGGGGACGGGGGAGCGGGGATCAGAACGGGTAGTCGGCGATGTCCGGGCGGACGGTGACCCACTGGACCTCGGTGAAGGCCTCGACGTTGGCGGCGGCTCCACCGAAGCGGGAGCCCGTGCCGGAGGCCTTGACGCCGCCGAACGGGGCGTTGGGCTCGTCGGCGACGGTCTGCTCGTTGATGTGGATCTTGCCGGAGTCGATCTGGTCGGCGAGCTTCATCGCCGTACCGACGTCGCCGAGGATGCCGACGGACAGGCCGTACTCGCAGTCGTTGACGATCCGGGCGGCTTCCTCGAGCGTGGAGAAGCCGATGACGGGTGCGACGGGGCCGAAGATCTCCTCGCGCCATGCCCGCATGTCGGTGGTGAGGCCGGTCAGGACGGTGGCCGGGTAGCAGGCGCCGTCGATCTCGCCGCCCGCGGCCAGCGTCGCGCCCGCAGCGACGCTGTCGGTGACGATGCCGTGCACCCGCTCCAGCTGCCGCCGGTCGATGATCGGGCCGAGCGCCACGTCCTCGCGGGCGGGGTCCCCGACGGGCAGCGCCCGGGCCTTCGCGGCCAGCGCGGCGCTGTACTCGTCGAGCAGCGACTCGTGCACGATGTGGCGGCCGGTGGTCATGCAGATCTGCCCCTGATGCAGATACGAGCCGAACGCACCGGCGGAGGCCGCCTTCTGCACGTCCGCGCCCGGCAGCACCACCAGCGCGTTGTTCCCGCCGAGTTCGAGGTGGGCGCGCTTGAGCAGGCGGCCCGCCTGCTCACCGATCGCGCGGCCGACCGGAGTGGAGCCGGTGAAGGAGATGACCCGTACCTCGGGTGCTTCGACGACCGCCTGGCCGACCGTGCTGTCGCCCGGCAGCAGGTGCAGCAGTCCGGAGGGCAGCCCGGCCTCCTCGAAGATCCGGGCGATGACCACGCCGCCGCTCACCGCTGTACGCGGATCGGGCTTGAGCAGGACCGCGTTGCCGAGCGCCAGGGCGGGTGCCACCGAACGCAGGCCGAGGGCGAGCGGGAAGTTGAACGGCGCGATCACGCTCACGACCCCGGCGGGGCGGCGCCGGGCGAGCGACCAGCGAACCTCCTCGGAGGTCAGTACTTCTCCCTGAGGGTGCGTGGGCAGTGCCGCGCACTCGAATGACTCGCCGATCGCCAGCTGCACCTCGAACGCCGCCTTGGCGCGTACCGAGCCCGCCTCGCGTATCAGCCAGTCCTCGATCTCGGCTGCGTGCTCGGTGAACAGCTCGCCCGCGCGGCGCAGTACGGCCGCCCGCTGCTGCGGGGGAGTTGCCGCCCAGGAGCGCTGCGCCTCGGCGGCCCGGGTGGCGGCGCGGCGCACGTCCTCGGGCGTGGCCAGGCCGGCGGTGCCGAGCTGCGCGCCGGTCGCCGGCTCGGTGACCTGGTGCTCGCGGGTGGCGTCCTGCCAGCCGTCGCTGAGGAATTTCTTGCTCCAGACGTCGTTGTCCAGCAGTGTCATCGCTCTTCCTTCCGTTACGTGAGGGTTACCTGAGGGGGATGGCTTCTGTGAGGTGTGTTCGTGGGGTGGGCATCGTGGTCAGGACGGTGTCGTGAGTGCTGTGTCGACCTGTACGAGCCGGGGTCCGTCCGGGCGTCGGGACAGCACCGCCCGTAGTTCGTCCACGCTCTCGACGTGCTGGGCGGGCACGCCGTAGCCCTCCGCAATGCGGGTGAAGTCCAGGCCCGGGATGTCCATGCCCGGTGCGTCCGGGACACCCAGCAGGCCGCTGAACCAGCGCAGCGCGCCGTAGGTTCCGTTGCGCAGCAGCACCACGGTCACGGGCAGGCGGTGCTGGGCGGCCGTCCACAGGGCGGTGATGCCGTAGTTGGCCGAGCCGTCCCCGATCACGCCGACGACCGGCCGGCCGGGCTGGGCCATGGCGACCCCGACGGCGCCGGGCAGGCCGAAGCCGAGTCCGCCGGCTGCCGGGAAGTAGTAGGAGCCGGGGCGCCGCAGGTCCATCTGGCGCCACCACGAGGAGTTCGTCGAGGTCGACTCCACCACGTACGCCGTGTCGTCGGGCAGTTCGTCCCTCAGGGAGGCGAAGACCTCCTCGGGATGCAGCCGCGTCCCCTGCCCGGTGGCCGGCGCGGGGACGGGCCGGTAGTCGCCCGCCGGCTCCGTCGCCGCGTCGAGCTCCTTGAGCAGCAGGTCGATGACGGCGGCCGGGTCGGCGACCAGAGCCTCGCCCATCGGCGCGCGGGCGGCGGCGGAGGCGTCCTCGGTGACCTGGATCAGCCGGGTGCCCTCGGGCAGATACCGGCCGGGCAGGTACTCGTGGTAGCGGAAGACCGGGGCTCCGAGCACCAGTACGAGGTCATGACTCTCGAAAGATCGGGAGATGGGGTCGATCCCCGCCGGCAGTACCCCGCGGAACTGCGGGTGGCGGTTGGGGAAGGGCAGCCGGAACAGCGACGGCGCCGCCCACACCGCAGCGCCGAGCCGCTCCGCGAGCCGCACCGCGTCGTCGAAGAGACCGGCGGAGTCGATGTCACCGCCCAGCACCAGCGCGGGCCTGCGCGCGGCGGTCACCGCATCGGCCAGCCGGCGTCCCTGCTCCGTGCCGGGCACTGCGGCGCGGTGCACCTGCCGGTCCAGCACGGCCGATGCGTTCTCGTCCGCGTCCACCGCCCAGTCGTCGTAGGGGACGGAGAGGTAGGTGGGCCGGCGCTGCAACCGCGCCTCGAAGACGGCCTGGGCGAGGGCCCGGGGCACGTCCTGGGCGCAGGCCGGTTCGGCGGCCCAGCCGACGAGCGGCTTCATCAGCGACGGGGCGTCGACGTTGGCGAGGTTGGCCTCCGGTCCGATGGCCGGCCGCACCTGCTGGCCGGCCACGACGACCAGCGCAGTGCGCGAGGCCACGGCGTTGGTGAGCGCGCCCATCGCGTTGCCGGAGCCGGACGCGGCATGCAGGTTGACGAGCACCGGACGCCCCGTGGCCTGTGCGTAGCCGTCCGCCATGCCCACCACGGCGCCCTCGTGCAGGCCCAGCACGTACCGGAAGCCGTCTGGCAGGTCGGCGAGGAAGGGCAGCTCGTTGGAGCCGGGATTCCCGAAGACGGTGGTGAGCTCCTGCCGTTGGAGGAACTCATGGCAGACACTGCGCACGGAGGGCACGGACGTTCCTTTCACAGCGACGTCGAAGTGACGCAGGCCACGCTAGGCGCCGCACTACATTCGGACTAATAAATGTTGGCCGGATGCGATATAGACTCGCTCGATATGAGCAGCTTCGATCTCAACCTCGCCCGCGTCTTCGTGCTGCTCTACGAGACCGGCAGCGTCACGGCGACGGCGGAGACGCTGCACGTCACCCAGCCCACGGTGAGCTACAGCCTGGCCAAGTTGCGCCGGCACTTCGACGACGAGCTCTTCCGGCGCACCGGCCGCGGCCTGACCCCGACCGCCGGCGCTCAGCGCCTCTACGAGCCTTTGCAGCGCGCGCTGGCCGGCATGGACGCCGTGATCCGCCAGGACGACGACTTCGACCTGACCGCCATGTCAGGGCGTTTCACCATCGCCCTCTCCGACCTGGGCCAGGCCACCCTGCTGCCCCGGCTGGCCGCAGCGGCCCGCGAGCGGGCTCCCGGTGTGTCCTTCACCGTCCGCCCGCTGGACGTGGACGCCGCCGAGAGCCAGCTGCGCCGCGGTGAAATCGACGCCTTCGTCGCCACCCCCGTCCTCACGTCCCACCGCACCGTCCGCATCCCGCTCTTCCACGAGCGTTACGTCGGTATGGTCGCCGCCGACCACCCCCGCATTCGCGGCGCCTCCGTCACGCTGGCGGACCTCGCCGCCGAGCACCACGCGACGGTGTACGGCCCCCACGGCCACGTCCTGCCCCGCTTGCTCCTCGCCACCCACGGCCTCCTGGAGCGCGTCACCGTCGACGCCACACGCTTCACGGTGCTGCCCTACCTGCTGGAACACACCGACCTCTTCGCGATCGTCCCCGAATACGTCGGCGAGGTGTTCATCGCCTCCCACCGCCTGCGCCTCGTGAGTCTCCCGTTCGACACGGAACCGATCGAAGTGGCGCTCTACGCCCGGCACGAGGCATCACGCAGCCCGTCCCAGCGGTGGCTGGTGCAGTTCATGGCTGACGTCCTGGGGGAGCTGGTCAGCCCTGCACAGCTGCCGCCGAGTGCGGGCTGAGCGGCCGGCCGGGCTCTCGCCGTGCGCAAAACGCGCCGGTAGTGCCTTGCAGGGCGGCCTGGTCGGCGGCGGAACTGCTGGTGATGGCCAGTAAGCTGCGGCGGTGCGCGCAGTCGAGCTGCTGTTGAACCAGTCGGCCTCGGATCCGTGCGGACCTTGCGGGGCGGCAGACGGCCCCAGCTCCTCACCCACCCCCTTGACCTGCACCGGGCCGCCAGCGGCCCGCACGATCGCCAGGATCCGGCGGTAGTCGGCGGGCAGCGCGGCCTCGTCGCCCGGCTCACCCCGGTGCGGGATCAGCAGCACCGCACGCCCCGCCACCTGCGCTTTCACCGGAACCGCCGCCCCAGCGGCCTCCGTATCGGCCCGGTCCTGTTCGGCCAGGCGGAGCAGGACCCGCTCAGCGATCGCCAGCTCCTCCCGCTCGGCCTCGACCTCCTGAAGCCGCTTGGCCAACTCCTCGGCGAGCGCGTCCAGTTCGCTACGGCGAGCCGTGATCCGCTCCAGATCGGACGATCCCACACCCTCCCCACGATCCCCGGCGTATCGACACGGGGACGGATCGTAGGCGGCCCGCTCACACAGGCGCAGCAGAACCAGAGAACCCTCCCGACCGACCGTCAGACGATCTTCACCATGGACACCCGCCCCCGACCAGCCCGAGCACCCCCGACCCCGCGCACACCAGCCCGCCCGACCTGCACCTTTCACGATGCACACTGCTCAATCCGGCGAACCTACGCGGTCACAGCACTGGCTGACGAATCGTTGGGTACGTCTTCTTGCGCCCCCACCGAGCCGGGTGACCGTCGTCATGGCTACCCGCGGGGGTGAGGAGGGTGCGGTCGGCGGTCAGGCCCTGCGTGGTGGGTCGTGCAAGGCCGGAACTGGAAAAGATTTTCCGTTGACGAGTCCGTTACGTGCCAGGCATCCGGGTGCAATACACAGGCCGTTGTCTGACGCCTCAACCATCCGGTGCGATGCCGGAGGCATACGTCGGAGTCGGCACCAAGGAGCACCACATGACGGCGACGGACAGCGCGGACGCGGACAGAACTGCCACCCCGCCGGGGTATTCCCCGCGTCTCTACAACGAGGATCTCGCCCCGGCCACCGAGCGCAAGTGGGGCGCCTTCAGCATCTTCAACGTCTGGACCTCGGACGTACACAGTCTGTACGGCTACTTCCTGGCCGCCAGTCTGTTCCTCGTCGCGGGCAACACCTTCAAGTTCCTCATCGGTATCGCCGTGGGCTCGCTGGTCATCTACTGGCTGATGACCCTCATGGGCAGGGCCGGCGTCAAGACAGGTGTCCCCTACCCCGTCCTCGCCCGCGCCTCGTTCGGCACCTTCGGCGCCAACGTCCCGGCGCTCGCCCGGGCCGTGGTGGCCACCTTCTGGTACGGCGCCCAGACCAGCGCGGCGGCCGGCGCCATCGTGGCCTTCCTCATCCGCTACGACGGCCCCAGGCACCTGCACGAGACCACTCATCTCTTCGACCACAGCGGCCTCGAAGTGCTGTGCTACCTCGGCGTCTGGGCCGCCCAGCTGCTCATCATCAGCAAGGGCATGGAGACGGTGCGCCGCTTCCAGGACTTCGCCGGACCCGCGGTCTGGCTGATGATGCTGGTGCTGGCCATCGCGCTGTCCGTGAAGGCCGGCACGCTGTCCTTCTCGGTCGACATGCCGGCCAAGGAGCTGGGCGCGCTCGCCAAGAGCGCCACCGGACTCGACGTCAGCCCCGGCTCGTTCGCCGCGATCGCCGCGATAGCCGCCACCTGGGTCACCTACTTCGCGGCCCTGTTCCTCAACTTCGGTGACTTCGCCCGCTTCACCCCCGACGTGAAGACCCTGAAGAAGGGCAACGTCTGGGGCCTGCCCGTCAACCTGATCCTCTTCTCCCTCGTCGCGGCGATCACCACGGCCTCCGCCAGCAAGGTGTACGGGGAGGTCATCCTCGAACCGGCCAAGATATCCGCCAAGTTCGACAGCGCGGCCCTCGTCCTGCTCGCCGCCCTGACCTTCGCCGTCGCCACGCTGGGCATCAATGTCGTCGCCAACTTCGTCAGCCCCGCCTTCGACTTCGCCAACGTGGCACCGAAGTACGTGACCTTCCGACGCGGCGGCCTCATCGCCGCCCTCATCGCGCTGCTGCTCTACCCGCTGCACCCCTGGGACAACGCCCCCAGCTTCGTCAACGCCATCGGCTCGACGATGGGCCCGCTCTTCGGCGTGCTCGTCGTCGACTACTACCTCATCAGGAAGACCCAGCTGAACGTGCCCGCGCTCTACCAGGAGGACGGGGAGTTCCGCTTCCAGGGCGGCTGGAACGTCCGGGCGCTCGTGGCCGCCGCGGTGGGCTCGGTCTTCTCCAGCATCCTGCCCGTCTACGGCCCGTCCGGATACGGGGACAACCTGGGCCCGTACTCCTGGTTCATCGGCGTCGCCGTCGCCGGGGTGGTCTACCTCGCCCTCAGCAGGGGCAGGAGCCCACTCACCGCCCCAACCGCCGACGCTCCGGCCGTGCACGGGCAGGCGGACGCCGCCACCGCGTCGTAGACAACGCGGGCAGAACACATCATGTGGCGAGGCGCGACCGGTGCGGCACACTGGTTGCGCCTCGCCGCCTTCCTCGTCCGCAGCATGTTCTGCAGGACCTGCATGAAGAGCTGTGCGCCAGAGTCGCCGATGACGAACGGGTTGTCGGCGCTGTCCTACGCGGCGCGCAGCTCCCCCATACGCGCCAGGCCCTGATCGCAGAATCCGTGGTTGCTGAGTTCGACGTCCCCCGGGCCCGCTTCATCATCGGCTCGCTGGGCACCCGCCGGACCAGGCTCTTGGCCTTCTGGTGCAGGCCGTCGGCACCGGCTTCATGGTCTTCCTGCCCGCGGACAGCAACATCCCGCTGCTGCTGGTGTCACCTCCGGCGCGATGGGCTGCGGCCACGTCATGGCCGTCGTCGCCTTCATCGCCGCCCTCACCTCCGGCCTGCGCACCAACCAGCAGGGCGTGGCCGGCGCGCTCTCGCAGACGCCTCAGTTCGTCGGGGCCATCGGCGTGCCCGGACCGGCCGCCATCCTCACCGCCCGCTCCGCCGCACTCGCCTCCACCACCACGGCGAAGCTCGCCACCCTCGGCGGACTGCACGCCGCAACACTCACCGCCGGAATCGTCTGCGTCGGAGCCCTGCTCGTCGCACTCACCCTGCTGCGCCGCGCGGCCCCCGCTCCGGAACCCGCGCCCGCGGCCTGAACCCGCTCGGCGGTGCCCCACTTTGTGAAGATCCCTGCTCGGGAATGAGGGCGGTTACGTGTCGAGCAATTCCGCGGCGAAGACGTCTTCGATCCTCCACTGCCGGCTGGTCAGGCCCTGCTGGTGGTGATAGCGCAGACAGGTGTCGAGGGCGGCGCGGTTGGCCGCGATGCCGTAGGGCCACCAGTCCTCGGGGAACTCTTCGCCGTTGCGATCCACCAGGGCGTTCATCCACGGAATCATGGTCTGGACCTGATAGAGCCTGCGGCTTTCGCGGTAGCGTTCGGCAGCGGCGTCCTTCGCCCGGGAGAAGGCACGGTAGACGCTGTGCGCGAGTCCGGGATGGTCCCGTAGAAGTTCCCGCCGGATGACGATGGTGTGCATGATCGGGAAGATGCCGGTACGTCGGTAGTAGTCGCGTTCCAGCGGCTCGAAGTCGGGGAACAGCCGGGTGACGTTCACCGATCCGTCGAGCATGCACTGCGGGACGTTCGCCGAGAACAGCGCGTCGATCTCACCTGCGTCGAGCATCGCGCTCAGTGTCTTTCCCTCGGGTGCGACGCGCACGTCGACGTCGGCCGGGTGCGGATGGGGGATGAAGTCGAAGGGCGGCGCGGGGTGTTCGAGGCCGCCGATCACCCAGCGGCTCTCCTCGGGTTTGAATCCGTACTCGTCCATCAGGATCCCTTTGGCCCACACACCGGAGTCCTGCCCGTAGACGCCGAACTCGCCGATGGTCCTGCCTGCGAGGTCGCTCGGTTTTGTGATCCCGCTGTGGGTGTTGACGAAGATGCACGAGTGACGGAACACGCGGTTCGGGAAGACCGGCAACGCCACGAACGGCAGTCCGGTCTCCCGCAATCGCAGGTAGAACGTGAGACCGAGTTCAGCCACGTCGAACTCGTTTCCGCGGATCAGCCGGTCGAAAAGCTCCGGCAGGGTCGCCGCGGTTTTCATCCTGATGTCGATGCCGTCGGTGCTTTCGGTCCCATCGAACAGCGCCCGCGTCGTGTCGTACGGGAAGCACCCGACTGTGAGGGCAGGGGCGGCCATGAAAACTCCTCCTCGTCGGCTCTGCTGCTTCCATCGTTGGCCGTCGCGCTGTCGGGTGTCCAAGACCCGTTGGGAACGCCCGATACCGCACGGGTATCGTGCTTGAGGTGGACCTGCGCTCGCTCCGGTACTTCATCGCCGTCGCCGAGGAGTGCCATATCGGCCGGGCCGCGCAACGCCTGCACATGACGCAGCCGCCACTGAGCCGCGCGATCCGGCACCTCGAGGACGAACTCGGCGTCCTCCTGTTCGAACGCACCCCCAAGGGCGTCACCCTCACGCCCGCCGGAGAGGTTCTCTACGACGAAACGGGGGCCTTGTTGGCCCGAGCCGACCGGATCCGCCGGCGAGTGACCGCTGCGGCGGGTACGGCACCCCTCACCGTCGGAACCCTGGCGGACGCGGCCGAACACGTCGGCGGCCGACTGGTCTCACTGTTCCGGGCCCGCCATCCGCACGTCCACGTCACCCTCCACGAATCCGACCTCGGCGACCCGACAGCCGGACTCCGCGCCGGGCTGGTCGACGTGGCCATCACCCGAACTCCCTTCGACGACACCGGCATCGGCACGTACGTCCTGCGCTCGGTACCCGTCGGCGTAGTGATGCGGGATGACGATCCACTCGCCGGCCATGCCTCGGTCTCGTCGACCGACCTCATCGGCCGCCGGTGGGTGCGGCTGCCGGATGGCGCCGATCCCGTGTGGACGGCGTACTGGACCGGCAGTGGAGACAACGGCAACAACGCGTCGCCGGTCATGCGAACGATCCAGGAGTGCCTCCAAGCGGTGCTGTGGAACGGCACATCGGCTCTCGCTCCCGTCGATCAGCCGTTGCCCGCCGGCCTGGTCGTCGTCCCGCTGAGCGACCGCCCGCCCAGTGATCTCGTGGTGGCCTGGCCAAGGACGGCATGCAGCCCACTGGTACGTGGCTTCATCCAAGTCGCAGAGCACTGTCGGCACGTCTGAAAAAGGCACCGGTGCTCCTGGACCCAGCTCCTCACCACAGCTCGGGGCCACCAACACTTGAGAGGCTGCTGCCACCTCCCGCGTGCTGATCTGAGACCTCCAGCTCCATCCACTGAGGGCGGCATGCGTGGTCAGGAAGGCCACCGGCGTCAAGCCGAACTGGTAGGCCTGCAGCCGCCGCACCCACCTCTCCCCCACCGCCGCGCCCCACCGGCTCCGACGGCCGGCCTGAGGTGATGCCTCACCAACCGTCCGGGCACCCAACGGGGGTGGGCGCCCGGACTTCGGCGCATGACGCAGCTTCCGAACCGGATGGGGCTCCTCCGAAGGAAGCATTCAGGTGCGGCAAGGCTGCCCGGGGATTCCTCGCACGGTCTGCCTCCACCATGCGTCAGCCCAGACGTTCCGCTCTTCACCCGGGGCCTGCCGGACTGTGCTCCCTCTCGACACGTTGTGTGACTTCTACGGCTTGGCTGACGAGGTGATCGGCGACCCGACCGGGGCTGCGGAGCACGGCGCCCCTGTGTACTCGGGCAGCTCGATGCCGTTGATCGCATGCCCGACCAGCTCGGTGAACCATTCGCCGGCGAAATCGGGGAGCGGCTCGGCGTCTGGCCCGGGGACATCGCGGCTGCGGGCGTTCAATCGGCCGATCTCCTGGTTGGCCTCGGCGAACGAGCGCAGCCGCGCCTCGTAGCGGGTGAACCCGGTGTCGGGGTCCCATTCGGCTGCAGCCAGCTCTCCGGCCAACACATAGGCGCCGACCAGTGCCAGCCCGGTGCCCTGCCCGGACATCGGCGACGAGCTGAACGCCGCGTCCCCGAGCAGCCCCACCCGTCCGCTCGACCAGCGGTCCATCACTACCTGGGCGACCTGGTCGAGGTAGAAGTCCGGGGTGTCGTCCAGGTGCGCGAGGATGTCGGGGACCAGCCAGCCCAGGCCCGCCATCCGCTCACGCAACAGGCGCTTCTGGGCCGCGACGTCACGGTAGTCGACGTCGAAGTCAGCCGAGGCGCAGTAGAACATGGCCATTGCCCGGGTGGCGTCCTGGATGGGGCGCAGGAGGGCGGAGCGCCCGGAGTCCTGGTCCTGGTACTCGAGCAGCCAGCGGTCCAGCCCGAACTCATTGGGCACGCTGTAGAAGGCCAGCACGTGCCCGAGGTGGCGCAGGAAACGCTCGTGCGGCCCGAAGACCATCGCCCGCAGCTCCGAGTGCAGTCCGTCGGCCCCGACCACGAGGTCGAAGCGCCGCCGGTCGCGGCCCGCGAAGACCACGTCGACCCCGTCCGCGTCCTGGGCGAGGTCGGCGATTCGGTCGCCGAAGATGTACTCGACCCCGTCGCGGGTGTCGTCGTAGAGCACCTGGGACAGGTCCCCGCGCAGGATCTCGATGTCCGCGATGAACCCGTCGCCACCGTGGTCGTCCGCGCGGAAGGTCTCCAGCACCTGCCCGTCCGCGTCCACGGTGTAGGCACCGGCGGTGTCGGTGCACACCGCGCGGACCGCCGCGTCCAGCCCCATGCGCCGGATGACCTCCTTGGCGACTCCGCGCGCGTCCACCGCCTGCCCGCCGGGACGCAGCTCGGGAGCCCGCTCCACCACGGTCACCTCGGCCGCCCACCGGCGCAGCCAGTGGGCCAGCGCGGGTCCCGCGATGCTCGCCCCCGCCACCAACACCCTGGGACCGCTCACCCGTGTCCTCTCCTCGCCGGTCCGGACGGTGTGCTGCTGCTCGGAGTCGTCGACACTCATCACTGCCTCCATGTGCTTCCTCCCGCGCTGGAACGTTCCCAGCACAGGCCCGCCGCTGTCGGTGGATCCAGGGGTATCGACTGCGGGTCCGCGCCCAACTCATCGGCACGGCCGAAATCGGGGCTCTCACGCACTGAGCTTCTTCGAGCTGGCGCAGGGTGCGGTTCGTGCGCCAGTACACGGTGACCAGCGGGGCCCGGTCCTCCAGCGGCAGGCTTCAGGGGCGGCCCTTGTAGACCGGGGCCACTCCTTCAGCCGCAACGGAGTGATCAACTTGCCGAACTGACGTGCACTCAGCCCGCTGAACGGCGCCATCCAGAAGGGCTCCGGCGCCGTGATCACACCAGCCACAGCAAGATCTTGTCTCACCGAGGTGTGATGAGATCCCCATCCGCCCGTCGCCGGCCGGGCCACATATCGCCATACGCGGCCTCCATGTACTCGACCTGAGCAAGCCACACATCATCGACGAGGCGCCCGAGCTCGGCCGTGGTGCCGCCGGCGTCCGAGCGTGTGGGCGCCACCTTCTCCACCTGCAACGCAATCCTGACGAACTTCAGTACTGCATCCTTGAGTTCTGCCCTGTGAGCGGCTGATTCCTGAACTTCGAGCTGTCGAGTGCTGGCACGCGAGACCAGGTACTGACCAAACAGCGACCCGCCCGCGCCGAGCGCAATCCCTGCGAGAGACAACAGCGCCGGCCCCATGATTCCCCAAGATCCCATAGGTGGAGTCTTTCAACATTGATCCACCCTCGAGGAGTGCCCGCCTGGGCTGGAAGCACTGTCTCGGCCAGGAGAGGCATGATCCGGGGTTCGACTGCACGGTCCTGAGCGAATTCCGTGACCGGGTGGCCCAAGGCGGCCGGACGGACCGGCTGTTGGCGCTGGTCGTGGATCGGCTCGTCGAGGCGGGGCTGGTCAGGCGACGGGCCGGCTCGGCCAGGAGACCGAGCGAGGGCAGCACCGTTACGCGATCCGCGCCGGTTGTCGAGGCCAGCCTCTCGAAGAACATCCGGCCCAGGGGCTGCGACGTTCCCGCTACCGCGGCCTGGCCCGCATCCACGTCCGACACGTCCTCGCCGCGATGGCCTGCAACGTCGCCCGCGTCGCCGACCAGATCGACACTGCACCCAGAACACGACGCCGGGCCGATGCGGGTCGGTCTGCGAGGCGGGGGCCGAGGCCCGTAACTGGAAGATGTCGACGTGTTCGAAGGGGTCGGCGGAGGTGGGTTTGATCAAGGTCGCGCGTCCATCACGTCCCGCGGCTCGGGCGATCCGGCCGATCGCAAACCCCGGCGTGTCAATGGGACATATTGCGATTGTTCATATTAACGTCCTATCACTGTACGAAGTCGGTCCATTACGGATCGCACTGACCTCACTCCATCGGAGATGACATGCACAAGCTTCTCAAGGCTGCCGTCCTGACGGTCGCCCTCGGCAGTGTTGGACTCCTGAGCGCCGGCACCGCCACCGCCACCGGGAACGACGGTCACGGCGGCGGCAACGTCCTGCAGAGCTCCCACTGCAAGTCGCACGACCTGAACGTCGATGTCCTCGGCCAGGTCGGCGTCCTCAACGGCGCGCTGGGCAACGCGCTCGGCGGCGAGGGCAACTCGGGCGGTCAGAACTCCCACATCGGCTCGTCCATGGGCTGCGACAACAGCGCCTTCTAGGCCCTGTCGTAGAACGAGGGGCCGCTGTGCCCTGTTGTGCAGGTCGGCATGCCGTCCGCATGTCGACGAGGGCTGATCGATGTGAGTCGCCGGCGGGTGCAGACCAGCGCCCCATGGCGAGACCAACCGGTGGAGCACGGGCCGTGCAGACGGCCTGTGGGTTGTTCCGCTGATGGCAGCGCGCCAGTCTGGCGAGCCGTGCTGACCAGGCCGCAGGCCAGGGCCGATGACACCGAGACGCCTCCAGAACCAGTTCAGGGACCTTGTCCGCTTTCGCGGATCAGGTCCCTGAACTGGTTTGTCTCTGTCGGGGGTATCGGGGTCTTGTCGACTCAGTGGGCCGGGGCACTCGCTGGGCGGGGCCCACCTGCTGGGCCGCCCGCTGAGTCGAGACGGAGCGCCGCGTTCAGCGGCCGCTGCAAGCCGGCCACCTGCAGGCGAAACCTGCGCCCCGCCAACCGGCACACCGCCTCATGCCGAAGGGATGCGAAACTCGAATTCGGGACGGTCCCACGGTACGGCGGGCGGGTTCGCGAACACGGTCCCGGTCCGCACCGCACCGACGCGGTGGTAGAAGCCCTCGGCGGGAAGATGCGACACGACCTTGAGACGGTCGAGCCCGGCGGCACGGGCCTCGGACTCCATGTGCGCAACGAGCAGTCGTCCAATACCCCGCCCCTGCACGTCGTCTGCGACGAACAGCAGGTCGAGCTCCGGCGGAGCGAGAACGAGCGAGTAGAACCCAAGCACCCGCCCTCCGTACTCGTCGGCACTGACGGCCACGAAAGCGCGGTGAGCCTCGATGTAATCAGGGCCGACCCGGTAGCCCGCGACCGCGGCTGCGTACTTACCCTCGTAGGCGCCTGAACCACGCACGAGCCGTGTGAGCCGTTTGGCATCCCGCGCGACGGCCCTCCGTATCGTGATCGGCTGGCTGACCGGGGAAGTGCGAGAACTCATCCGGAGAGTATTTCGCACCCGGAAGCGCCTTCCCGCGGCGGGTCGGCTGCTCGCAGGCGCTCTGCCACCGCTCCGGGAAACCGCCCGCACGGGCCCCGATCGGCGGCGTCCTGGCCACCCCGACCGGTCGGTGAACCCTTTCCAACCTGATCAGTGATCCTGCCCCGTACTGCTCGCATCGAGGGGCAGGCACCTTCAAAAACGCAACGGATGCCAGGCGTCAAGTTGCTTCGGCATTCCGAGGTGGTCGTTCTCATCCGGTTGGGTGCGCCTATCCCTCAAGCCAGGCCATGAAGCGCATGCGCTCTTCGCCGCACCGGCCGCTGCCGGAGGTATGGGAGCTGTTTGGGGTGAAGGTGGAGCCATACGGTCCGGAGGTAAGCGTGCAATCTTCCCGTACGGGCTGCAGAGCGTAGTAGCCGAACGCGGCCAGTCCCACGACCAGCAGAATGGTCAGCAAAGAGCGGCGGGCTTTCGGGGAAGGCATGCCGGGATTCTATGGCGCGTCACATGCATGGGGCGCCCTGAGGGCGCGCCGCCGGGAGCTCGGCACCCGCTGGCGGCGACTGAGTGCCGGCCGACGGGGCCTGCTCAGACCGGCACCGGATCCTACGTCTCGCCATCACCGAGGCCTGGGCCGCAGCGCGCCAAGCGCCTCCGGGAATCGCTTGGCCCGTGCCCGCCGGAGAGATCATCATGTGGGAATGTCTGAGAACTCATCCCCTGTGGCGCTGACTGTGGTGGGACTTGCCCACTACACGAGGGCGGACCAGGAGGAAATCCTTGGCGACAGCGATGACCCTTTCGGTGTCGCCTGGACAGGCCTGACCTGGCTGCCGAAAGAAGATCACTTCGGTATCAGACACGACGGCCGGCTTGTGGCACACGCCGGCCTGCTGCGAGTGCCTGTCGCGATCGGCGACACCGAGACAGAGGTGGTGGGCGTCGGCGGAGTCGCCGTCGCACCCGACATGCAAGGTCAGGGCCTGGCTCGACTCGTCGTCACAGCTGCCCTGGAGCACGCCCGCACGATGGGTCCTCAGCACGCACTCCTGTTCTGCCTACCTCCCCTCATGCCGCTCTACCAGCACCTCGGATGGCACCCCCTCGACACCGACGTACTCGTCGAACAACCCGAAGGCCGACTGGCGACCATGCCGCTGCGGACCATGGTGACGCCCCTGCGCGACGACGTCCGCTGGCCCTCAGGGCCAGTGCGGCTGTTCTCGCTCCCCATGTGACGGGCCTCTGATGGGGTCGCCGACGGCGACTGCGCCCTCGCGCGCGGGCTTGACCTGCATCCCGGCGGCCCCGGGTGCATCACGCGGGTCGCCACGGCCGGCGACAGCACCCGAGGATGCGTACCAACGCGGCAGCGCGGGCGTCACGGCCGTCATAGACGGCAGGTTCCAAGAGTTCGGCCCGGCGGCAGGCGGCGGGCACGGGCACCCCGTAAGCGCCAAAAGGGGGATCGGCCGCGCACGCGATCTCCACGCCCCGTGACCCGCGCGACAGAAGTAACCGATTCCCTGAACACACGCACGGGCTGGCGTTAACCTCGTCTTCCACTCGCGTGAACTGACGTATGTCGAACGTGTCTTCGGGAGAATTCTTGTTAGGAGAGCAGCCGGTGCCGGCGGACGATGCGGCTGCCGCGCTGCGGCAGACCGGGGCCTCTCCACTGCGGGTCGGCGACCCCAGGCACGTCGGCCCCTATGCGCCGATGGCGCTGCTCGGCAGTGGTGGCATGGGACGGGTCTTTCTGGCTCGTCCCATGGACGACAGCCCCGGTCTGGTCGCCGTGAAGGTGATCAGACCGGAATACTCGGAGGATCCCAGGTTCCGGCGCCGGTTCGAGCGGGAGGCGTCGGTGCACGCCCGCCTTCGTACACCGCACGCAGCACGACTGTCCGGCACCGGCTTCGACGACGAACTGCTGTGGATGGCCACCGAGTACCTCCCCGGCTTCGATCTGGCGGAAGCCGTACAAGAGGACGGTCCCCTCCAACCGGCCGCGGTCTGGCGGCTGGTGGCGGAGCTGGGGCAGGCACTCGCAGACCTCACCGTCGAGGGAATCGTCCACCGGGACCTGAAGCCGTCCAACGTGCTGCTGTCCGTCCGGGGTGCGCACGTGATCGACTTCGGTATTGCAAAGGCTGCGGACGCGAGTGCGATCACCGGTACCGGAAACCGGGTGGGGACTCCCGCCTACATGTCGCCCGAGCATCTGCGGGAGGGACTCTCCGACACGGCGTCGGACGTCTTCTCGCTGGCCGGAACGCTGGTCTACGCGGCAACGGGACGGGCGCCGTTCGGCGACGGGACCGGCGTCGACGTGATGCACCGGGTGGCGTTCGAGGACCCCCGTCCCGAGGTGATCGGTCAGATCTCGACGGCGGACGCGGAGCTTGGTGCACTGCTGACCGCCTGCCTGGCCAAGGAGCCCGAGCGGCGGCCCACTCCACAGGACCTCGTCGACGCATCCGGAGCGCGCATCATCCTGTCCGCCTGGCCGGAGCCACTGGGCGGCAAGGTGCTGGCCCGACAGCGGGCGTACGAGACGCTGCACCGCATGCCTCTCGCAGACATGACCGGTTCAGGGTCTCCCGGTGGCCTGCCGCCGGTCCCGTCCGCGCAGACGCCTGAACATGCTCCACCTGACATGGAGCCCCCGCTGAAGGCCGAAGGCCGCCCGACGAGAGCGCCTGCCCAGGCCCGGAGAAAGTCGTGGCTGATCGCCGTCGCATGCATCGCGGCCTGCGCCGTTGCAGCGGTGGCCCTACTCCTCACACGCCAGGGCCCTCCCGCGACCGACTCCGCGAAAGGCGGTGTCACAAAGGCCGTCGGCACCGCGCCCCGTGGCGGCTCCAGCACGCAGGCGTCCCCTGGCACGAACGGACAGCCCCGCCCGAACGTCGACGGCGTCGCAGTCGAAGAGCACGAGAGCAAGACCGGCTCCACCCGGCGGCCCGGCGCTTCCGGCTCAGCCGACGACCGGCACGGCGACGCCTCTCCCCCAGGTACCACGCCGGACACCACCCTCTCCCCCGCCCCGTCCACCGGCGGGCCGTCCGCCGGAGCCAGCACCACTCCCTGGCTCTCCGAGTGCACGTACTACTCCGGCAACGGACGCACACGCCTTGGCGACAGCGGCAAACGCGTACAGCAGGTGCAGTGCATGCTCACCAAGCGCGGATACAGCGTGGGAAGCACCGGCGTGAACGGCGAGTTCGGACCCGACACGGAAACCGCAGTCCGGACCTTCCAGACCGACCGTGGACTGAATGCCGACGGCATCGTGTCACACGACACATGGGGAGCGCTGCGCAGCACAGAGTGACGTTCCGGCTGCACGCTCGCGGAATCGTTCCAACCATCATGCCGTCCGCCAGAACGACAGCGCCGACCGCGGTGCTCGACCTTCAGGCTCATCGTCGCCGCGGCGGCGAGTCTTGAGTCCGGTCGGAAGACTGCCGAGGTCGCCCAGCTCCTCGGGATCAGCGAATAGACCGTCTACGTCCGGCGCTGCCGGCAGCAGATCGACACCGGGCAGATGTCCGGCGTCCCCAGCCGTGAGCAGGCCGAACTCGCCGCGGCCGACAATCGGATTGCGGAGCTGGAAACCGAGCTGGCCGTCCACCGGCGGGCCGCCGAACTGCGGGCGAGGTGACTTCCCCCCACTCAGGGCAGGTCCGAACCTCCGTCAGGCCCCGAGCAGTTCACGAGAGAGGTGCGGCCACCTCGCCGCCGGCAGGGAGAAGCAACCTTTCCCGGGAGTGCGGCAGTCTTACCTGACGCAGTACTCAGAGGAATCAGCCTCTGTCGATTCGTACTGGCAAACCGACTGGAAAGGGCGCGCCCCATGGTGCTGCATCCCGACTTCTGCCTGGACGTTCCGGAGGGTTTCGACGACTCGGACGCTGAAACCGGGGTGCACCCCATGGCCAGGAAGCTGTTCCCCGCCACGACTGCTGCGGAAGCCTTCAAGAAGGCCTATGAGTGGGTGCGGGAACAGAACATCCGTCTGACAGACGTGTCGTGGGATTTCGTCCACGACGAGGACGAGCCCTACTGTTTGAGTATCTATTTCACCTTCGAGTTGGATCCCGAAGAGACCTGACCGCCCCTGTGCTGTTTCGTCGGGATAAGACAGGCTGAAGCACTACGGGATCGGTGGAAGCTCTACGCGTTGACTCCAGCCGCCGGTCGTGGCTGGAGTTGAGCGTAGTAGTTGGTCTCGTGCTCGCGGGGCGGAATGGCACCGACTGCCGTGTGGATGCGCGGGTTGTTGAACCAATCGACCCATGCCGCGATGGCGAGTTCGGCGTCGGCCAGGCCGCGCCAGGGCCTCTGCAGCTTGATCAATTCGGTTGTGTAAAGGTCGATCTGGGATTCCATGAGGGCGTTGTCGAGGTCGCGCTCATGGTCGAAGTCTCCCGGACCGTGGTCGCCCGCCTGGACCGCGCATGCCCGAAGACACACGGAGTCGCGAACGGCTCACCGGTGCCTGGAATCGCTGATCATCGGGGCGCGCGCACGATGATGCCCAGGCGCAGCGCCAGCGTTTTGAACAGCATCGAATTCATGGACGAGGCGGCGTAGCGGTCGGAGGGTTGGGGCGACGACGGCAGGTCGCGGGCCCGGCACATGGGGACGGTGGCTCTGCTGGAGCGCCGGGCACGCCAGCACCTTGGTGCAGGACAGGGCCCGGCGCGCGTAGCAGAAGGACCGGTCCGGCATGGGCCGAGTACCGGTGGTGAACGGTCGACGGAAGTCGGCCCGGACGGAGGGACACCACAATGCGCAGGATCACACGCGGCGCCGCCGCGCTCGCGCTCGCCACGGCGGCGATGGCAGCAGTCGGCACGGGCTCGGCGCACGCGAACGACAGGACCGTGTACGGCTGCCCGGGCGGGGCGGTGTGCATCTACCCCGAAGGGGCAGACATCCACACGAGCTCGCCGACGAACATCTTCTACAGCTACGGCGCCCACAATCTGAGCAACCAGTTCGGCTACCACTATGTGCTGAACAACCAGTACGGCAGCGCCAACGCCACGGCCCAGTTGTGCAACGGCTACAACGGCGCCGACTGCACAGTCACCATCGGGCTGAACGAGTTCGGCGTCTACAACCTGACGCCGGTCAACTCGGTTGTACTGAACCGACCGTGACGACACGTCAGCAGATGACGCCGGCGGCGCAGCACGGCAAGGCGTCCGCGAGACGACGCTGATCACCGCCCCAACGGTTGAGAGCCTGGAAAACCAGCTCAGGGCGTGTCACCGGAGTAGTAGAAGCGGCACGTCACGCCCGGGCCCGGCCTGCGTGGTTCGCCGGGGTGCGGGTCGTACAGGGCGCGGCCGCCCGGCCACCGCGACAGCTCGGTGGACAGGGCGGCCCCGTCCTCGACTTCCTCCGGCCGCCAGCCCGTGATGTCCAGCAGCAGTCCGTCCAGCGGCCCTCCCACGAGCGCGGCGTAGGTCCGCCACGGGCGTGGGCCGGGGTCGGGGTCGTCGTGGTCGAAGCCGTAGACCCGGCCCCGCAGCAGTTGCTCATCGCCGTTCATCGCTCCAGCCTGTCAGCCGCCACCGACAACGCGGGCCTGCCCAGGAACACCGCGGGCCCACCCGCGCCGTCGGCGGGAGACTTGCCGACCGAGCACTCGGGCAGTCGGCCTTTGAGCAGCAGGATGAGCACGCCCAGGCCGAAGACCGCAGCGAGGGAGTCGGCGAGCGGCTGCACACCGACGCCGTGCGACAGCTCGGTGGCCTGGATGCCGGAGCCGACCACCACCGTCGCCAGCAGTCCGGTACCGGTCGCCTCGGCAGTGACGCTGCGGCCGAGCGGTGCGTTCACGCGGTGGCTTTGGCCGGATGGGTGGTGGCCAGGAACACGGCGAGCTTGTCCAGGACGCCGGGCAGCCCCCAGTGGGAGACCCAGGTCCCGCGGCGCACGCAGTCGATCAGGCCGGTCTGCGCAGCAGCTTGAGATGATGCGAGATCGTCGGCTGGGACAGGTCGAAGGTCGGAGTCAGCCCGCACACGCACGCCTCCCCGTCCACTCCGCGTGAGGCGATCATCGACATCAGGCGCGGCCGCACCGGATCTCCCAGGGCCTTGAAGCTTCGCCAGATCCGCGGCCTGGTTCTCGCCCTGAGTGCCTGATGGGCCCCACCTTGATGATGGGCCCCACAGGCTCGGTGTCAGGCTGCGGCAACAGTGTCCTGAGCTGACCTGCGCACAGCGATGATCCGCGCAGTCACTCCGGCTTGGCCGTGCTCACCGCTGTCTCTTCCGGCCCCGCAACGCTTGCCGTGCCGTCCGCCATGACGAAGGGCTCATGACGGGGCTTTCGTAGGCCGACGCATGCGAGGGTGAGCGCGGCGGTCACGGCCAGGACGACAACGGCGGCTCCCGAAAGCAGGAAGGCGTTCGCGGCTCCGGCGAGGGTGATGGCGGTCGAGGCGATGAAGGGGGAGATGGCCAGGGCTCCTGCCACCCCTGCCTCCCACAGGCCGAGCGCCTTCGCCAGATGGTGGCTCGGTATGCGCTGCTGCACCAGTGCGATCAAGGGAATGTCCGTGAGGGCCGAGGCCAGCCCCGTGGCGGTCAGGAGAACCGCCGCCACAGCATGGGAGGTGACCCATCCCAGCGGGGCCCGGAAGGTCCCGAGCAGGGCCCACGCAAGCACCGCGGCCAGTGCGAGTCTGCGGATGCGCAGGCCGGCCAGGAGCAGGGCGCCCACCACTTCGGCGACCCCGGCGACCCCGAGCAGCAGGCCGTACTGGCCGCCCTGTCCCACGACCGCGACCAGCCCGACGGTCAGGAATCCGTTGGTCAGGGCGAGGGCGAGCACGAAGGTCACGATGACCACGAGTACGTCGGGGGCAGCCCGCACGGCCCTGAGCCCGGCGCCGAGATCGGACCACAGCCCGGTCTGACCGGTGGTCGGGGCGGGGCGAGTGACACGAATGGCAGCCACGGCGGCCGCCGAGCCCAGGAAGGTCAGTCCGTTGACCGCCAGCGCCGACTGCAGGGAGCCGAAGGCCAGCAGCGGCGCGAGCATGAGCGGTCCGACGAAGAAGGCGGCCCGGAAGGCGACTTGCAGCAGCCCGTTGGCCTGCTGGAGGCGGTCGTCCGGCACGATCTGCGTGACGATGGCGTTGCGGGCCGGGGCGAATGGTGCGCCGACAAGCGCCAGCAGTGCCGTGGTCGCCACGAGGAGAGCCAGGTTCAGCAGGTTGAGAGAAAGCAGGACGAACGCCACGGCCACCACGGCGACCCGGGCGAGATCGGTGGCGATCATCAGCTTCCGGCGGTCGCGGCGGTCGGCATACGAGGCGGCAACGAAGGTGGCCACGAACGCGGGCGCGAATGCGGAGACGCTCACCACGGCGACGGCGGTGGGGTCCTTCGTCAGCGACCAGGCCAGCCATGCGGTCGCGGCGGTGTACAGGCCGTCGCCGAAGCGTGAGACGCCCTGGCCGGCGAAGAGAAGCAGGAAGTTGCGGTCCCTCAGCAGTGACATGCCGCCACTGTCGGTCCCTTCGGGGGCCTGATCCACTTATTAGGCAGATGGCTAATCAGTCACTCTCACTGTCTCCGTACAGGAAGCTTTCCAGGCTGGGGGTCAGGCCCGTCACCTGTCCGAGCACCAGCCGGTACAGGACGTAATAGCCCTCGCGGCGGCGCTCCAGCAGACCCGCGTCCGCCAGCACCCGCAGGTGCTTGGACAGGGCGGCCTCGCTGACGCCGACGAGCGGGGCCAACTCCTGCGTGCTGCGTGGTCGTTCGGCGAGCAGTCTCAGGGCGCGCAGCCGGGTGTCGTCGGCGAGCGCGCGGAGCAGGCCGACGAGCCTGGTCGGCGGAATTCTCGGGCGGGCTTCGCGGACGATCGAGGAGACGGGGAAGACGAGCCCGAGGGGCCACGGACCGTCGCAGTTGACGCGTACGTGCGGCCACACGTAGGCGCTGGGGGCGAGGACGAGGGTGTTGTCCGGGCCGATGGCGACCTCGTGGTCGTGCGGCCGCTCCAGCCAGAAGCGTTCAGCGCCCGGATCGCTGCGCACTTCCGGCCACAGCCCGCGCAGCATCCCGTAGAGGCCGCGTTCCTCGATCTGGCGTCCGGCCTCGCTGACGCCGGCGGCGAGTTCGGGTTCGAGCCGCGCCCATTCCTCCTCGAACGCCTCCCGCCAGTAACGCTCCAGCATGCTCAGGAACCGTTCGAGCAACGCGCCGGGGTCGTCGAGGAGCATTGCGGCCATCGCTTCGTCGCTTTCCCTGGCGACTCTCTCCCGCAACAGGCCACGTACCTCCGGTTCGTCAAGCACCTGCGGATCTCTGCCCTCGCCGCCGCCCGGCCAGGGCGTGAGCAGGGGGACGGCGAACTCCAGGCGGACCAGCTCCGGATCCGCCCCGCGCAGGCCGACCAGTTCGTCCTCGAAGTCCGCCAGTTGGCCGGTCGGCTGCGGAAAGAGGAACTCGGGGAAGTACGAGCGCACCGCATAGGAGAACGCCTCGATCTCCCGCTTCAGCGCCGGGGACAGATTGCGCATCGCACGCACCCAGCCGTGCTGGACGGGGTGGTGCTTGGGCTCCACCAGCACATGGAGACTCAGTACGGCTTCCATCGTCGGCGAGTAGGCGAACCCCACCCGCTCAGCACCGTCGGCAGGGACCCGGAACACGATCGTCATGACCCGTCATCCTTGCCGCACGGCTTCCTCGACGGGAGACACGCCGCGCCGCCGGACGCCTTCACCTGTGAGCGGCTGCCCGTCCGTCCCATCTCGGTCAGCACCACCGGCCGACGGCGCCATGAAGCCACCGGCCTGCTCGAGGCGCCAGGAGACACCGAGCCCGGAGGACTGATGCCCGGCAGCGGCGGAGTCCTGCGACTGGCCCTCCCAGCGACGAAGTCATGGAATTCACGCCCCACAGCATCAGCCGGTCCCGGCTCCCGGCCACCGGCCACCGGCCACCGGCCACCGGCCACCGGCCACCGGCCACCGGCGAGATCATCCCAAACCCGCCGACGCCGCTGCCGCTGCCGTTCCAGCGCCGCGGTGGCTGCGAGCACCGCGCTTTCACACCGACCGCGACGCGCAAACTACTGGGCAATGCGCTGGCCTCGACGGGGCCGGCCAACGCCGGAGGTGGGCTGCCGGCATGGCTCCCGCCCACGACCGAGAACAGGTTCAACAGAAGCGTGCCTCACACGCCCTTCAGAACACGGCCAAGTGCCGCCCGGCCTGCAGGTCCCCAGTGCGGCTTGCCGCCGGGGAGGCCCCGGTCTCCGTTGTGCCCCATGAGCATCAGGAAGAGGCTCTTCATCACGGCCAGCCCGCGGGCGCGCCGGATCGCCGCCTCGTCTGCATGCGCGTACACGTCGAAGAACCGTGAGGCCATGCCCGCGGGCAGCAGCACCCATGCGGCAGCGAGGTCCCACGCCGGGTCGCCTGCGACCAGGGCACCGAAGTCGACGATGCCCGAGAGGGTCCCGTCCGAGACAACGACGTTCGCGGGATGGAGGTCGCCGTGCACCCACACCGGCGGGCCCTCCCACGCGTCGGCCGCAACGGCGTCGTCCCAGACGGCCCGCACGTCAGCAGCGATGTCTTCGGGCACAACGGCCCGGAAAAAGTTCTCGAAGCCGTCGGTGCAGTTCCTGGGATGGGCACCGAAGTCCGTCGAGATCGGCGCCTCCGCGGGCGCCTCCACATGGAGCGCCCGGAGGAAGCCCGCCAGCGTGTCGGCCGCGTGGTGGCCGCGGCTGATCGATCCGTGGTCCAGCGGCTGGCCGGGAACCCACGTCATCACGGTCCAATGCTTGGGAAAGCGCTCGCACGGTTCGCCGAAGCGCACCGGGACCGGCACCGGGAGCGGCAATCGCGGGGCCAGCACAGGTAGCCACCGCCGCTCCTTCAGCTGGAGTTCCGGAGTGGGGTCCATGCGCTGCATGCGAACAGCCAACTCATCCCCGAGACGCCACATTTGATTGCCCCAGCCACCCGCGACCTCCCGGATGGCCAGCCCTGCAAGGTCTGGATGCTGCTCCTTCAGCAGGTCGCGCACCAGGTCTTCGGTGATCTCGGTCTCGGTCTCGGTCATGCGAAGTCACGGTACCCAGCCGGCGGGCGGAGCAGTTCTCGCTTTCCGGAACACTCCCTGTGATTCCTCTGGCATCACCAATCCGGCTGCAGAGAGCCGCAGATCAGAGCTCTGGGGATGCCCAGCCTCCAACCGGACAAGCCTGGATCCGCTGCTCCATGCTCGCCCCGCCCTCAACCAACAGGGCCTCTGGTCGAGAACCGCGACAACCTCCTTGCTCGCATCACCGAGGCCGAACGCGAAGCGCCGGCTAGGTGCACGGGCCGAACTCGATGCCGGACAGGCCCGCCCGTCCACCGTCGTGGACCTCGTCATGCTCGCCTTCCGCGACGTCGCCGGTCGGGTCGACGTCACCCGCGGCCCGAAGGACCGGGCCGCCCGTCACACGTCGCTCCTGCCTTACGCGTTTGCACTGCATGGGGCCGGCCCAGGGCCGCCGGGTGCGGATCGGCGGCGGCCCTAGGTTCAACGGTGCTGTCTTGGCCGAACAACGGCCGGAGGGTGTGCTCAGGAGCCGCTGGTGTCGGCCGGTGTCGCCTCACCGAGCATGGCGAGGGTCAGCACGCTTCCGGAGATACCCCAGCCGCCGTCGGCGACTTCTTCGACCAGAACCATGGTGTTGGCACGGGCGCGTTCGCCGTAGATCTCGACGTACAGCTCGGTGGTACGGGTGACGATCTGCTCCTTCTGCTTCGGCGTGAGGGTCTTCTCGGGGACCTTGAAATTCGCGAAAGGCATGGCTGGTTGTTCCTTCTCTCAGGGGATTACAGGGAGCTTCCTGCGGTGGGCAGGCTGTTTGGTCCAATGCGGTGGAAGAAGTCGGCACGGGCGCGGTCGGCGGCCGCCGAGACGACGTCGTAGGTTTCCGCACGGTCGGTGTCGGTGAGGGGCGCCTGAGTTGGCGAAGTGTCTGGTGCCGTGGTGAAACGCACCGGGCGCAACAATCGCCATGTCGATGCCGAACGGGAGTCACGCCCAGCCGGTCTCGCTCGGCGAAGATCCGGTGCCGGCATAGCCGACCACGACGGCGTACCCGTCGGGGGTCGGGCGGCTGACGGTCTGGTGGCCGATGCCGCGCGAGCCGCTGGCGACGATCGCGCCGGGGGGTGTGGCGGAGGGCCGGGCCGGCGCACCGAGCCCCTCAAGGGAAGTGGGATGGGCATTGCTGACTCCTGTGGTGAATGCGGGTCGGGCCGCGGTCTCGCCGTCGTGCTGCGGTGTCCCCAACGATCGGCCGGTCCCCCCACCCCTTGCCAGGGCTGCGTCTACCCAGGGGATGCCACCCCCTGGCTACGGCACGGCGCACGAGCGACCATGAAGGGGTGAACCTTCCAGAACTCGGCGCCTTCCTCAGGACACGCCGCGACCGCATCCGCCCCGCCGATGTGGGTCTCCCCCAAGGCCCTCGCCGGCGCGTCCCCGGACTGCGTCGTGAGGAAGTCGCCCAGCTGGCAGGGCTGTCGGCCGACTACTACACCGAGTTGGAACGAGGCGGCGCCAAGAACGGCGTACAGCCCTCGGCCCAGACCCTGGCCGCCCTCGCCCGAGCCCTGCGCCTGAACGGAGACGAGCGCGACCACCTGTTCCACCTGGCCGAACGGCCGGTCCCCCCGTCAGCACACGGACCTTCGGCACACGTGCAGCCCGCGCTCCTCGGCCTCATGGACCGGCTGTCCAACACCCCCGCGCGCGTCATCACCGACCTGCACGAAACCCTGGTGGAAAACGACCTCGCCCAAAACCTGCTCGGCAGGTCCCCGGCACACCGCGGCCCGGCGGCGAGCTTCGTGTACCGCTGGTTCACCGACCCCCAAACCCGCGAGAGGTACCCGGTCGAGGACCACCCGCACCACTCCCGGGTGTTCGTGGCCGACCTCCAGGCAGCGGCCGCCCGGCGCGGACGGGACGCGGAGGTCACGAAGATGATCGCCGCACTGCGCCGCCGTAGCCAGGAGTTCGCAGCCCTTTGGGACACCCACGATGTCGCGGTGCGCCGCATGGACCACAAGAAGATCGTCCACCCCACGCTCGGCGTCATCGAACTCGACTGCTACAACCTCCTCAGCGAGGACGGACGCCAACGTCTGCTGTGGTTCACTGCGCCGCCCGGAAGCCGGGGAGCCGAGCAGCTGGAACTGCTGTCCGTCATAGGAACCCAGGACCTCAGCGACACCGAGGGCAGGGCGCCGGAGAGACTGTCCGCGGCGGAACCCGGATCGCTGCGCTGACCCGCTCCGCAGAGGGAGGGCTGCCTTCCTGGACAGAGGTGGGTCGGGTCGGGTTCTTCTCGCGCCGGACATCGCGGTGCAGGCCGGGAGGGTGTGTCTGAAGCTCAAAAACTCGCTGTCGTCCAGGCGCGGCGCTGTGCCAAGATCCAGCGCATGCCCGTTCGATACCCGCGCCCCCTGCGCCCCGGTGACCGTGTCGGTGTGACCGCTCCGTCGAGCGGAGTCGCGAATGCAATGCTTGAGCGGCTGAATGTCGCTGTGCGGGACGTGCAGGCACACGGGTACGAAGTCGTCCTCGGGCAGTGCATGGACGGTGCCGGACACGTCAGTGCCTCAGCCGCCGACCGCGCAAGCGAGTTGATGTCGATGCTGACCGATCCCACCATCAGGGCCGTCGTGCCGCCATGGGGCGGAGAGACCGCGATCGACCTGATCCCGCTGCTCGACTGGGACCGGCTGCGCGAGGCGGAACCGACCTGGCTCGTCGGGTTCTCCGACATCTCGACCCTCATCACACCGCTGACGCTGCTCACCGGAACCGCAACGCTCCACGGCGACAACCTCATGAACACGCCCTACCGCGTGCCCGAGGGACTGCGGTCATGGCTCGACATCGTCGCCGCACCCCCCGGCCACCGGTTCACGCAGACCCCACCCGGCCGCCACCGGACCACAGGCTTTGACAACTTCGCCGCGTTCCCCGGCGTACGCGAGTACACCCTAGACGCGCAGGGCACCTGGACCCGGCTCGACAACAGTGGCGACATCGAGGCCGAAGGCAGGCTGATCGGCGGCTGCATCGAGACACTGTGCAATCTCGCCGGGACGCCCTACCTCGACGTCGCGGCCTTCGCCCGCGACCAGGCCCCCGAGGGACTCCTCGTATACGTGGAGGCAGCCGAGAACGACGCCTTCACCATCTGCCGCAACCTGCACGGCATGCGCCTCGCCGGCTTCTTCGACCATGCGAACGCGATCCTCGTCGGCCGGACCGGCGCACCCGACAACACGTCCCTCACCCAGCACGAAGCCGTCCTAGATGCTCTCGGCTCCCTGAACGTGCCGATCATCGCTGACATCGAGTGCGGCCACATCCCGCCGTACATGCCGATCGTCAACGGAGCCCACGGCCACATCGTGCACTCACCGAGCCGAAGCGAACTGACCCAGACACTGGACTGACATCCCACCCGGGGCAGCCGACGCTCAGACAGGTGCGGCAGTCCAGGCGCTCTGCCTTCCCGCGTCTCCTCCAGCGGTGCAGGCCCTGGACGGTCAGCGCCAGGTCGTCGTCGTGGTGGCTGCCCAGTTGGTACTGAGGCACGACACGTGCAGCGTGCCGACGGCCCCGAACCGCTCCTGGCGTTGCCCCAGGACCACCGTGCACCGGTGGCCAGCCGGCCTTGGCGGGTCCCCAGCCCAGGCCCCCGGGGGCGAGACCCTACGGGGCAGACCGAGGCCGCCGGTCCGCAGCGAAAGACGACGGCCGGCCACGCGTCCGCCAGCGCGATGCCAGAACGTCCAGGCGCTGGAACGCACCGCCGCCAACGCATCGGCTGTGCCGCCCTCTTCACGCTCCCGCCCAAGTGGCGCGACTGAACAAGCGCAGCAACACAGACACCACCGGCTTTCACCGCCCTGCCGAGAGGATCTCCGGACAACAGCCCAGCGGCCTGCGCCAGAAGTGGCTCTTCACCAACGGCAACCGGGCTCGTCACCGATGGAGATGACACGGGTGGCCTGGCGGCGACGCGTTTGACGCGCCACTGGCCGGTCAAGAAGGCAACTGCTGTAGGCCGTAACCGGAACGAGCGGCCCCGGCCAGACGCTTCCCGCCCCGGACGGGTTTCGGTGAGCCCATACTGGCAGCTATGTCGATGCACGGCACCGCCGCCTACAACGCCCCCACCGGCCCGCTGCCGCCGCTCGTCGAGCGCGCCGTCCACGCCGCCCGTCAGCATGGCTTCGGCTACTCCTGCCGCCCGGAGCAGGGCAGGCTGCTCCAGCTGCTGGCCGGCGGCGCCCGCACCGCCATCGCCGAGACCGGCACGGGCTGCGGAGTGGGCCTGGCCTGGCTGGCCAGCGGGGCGGCACCGGACGTCGAACTGCTCAGCGTGGAGCGGGATCCGGCGCGGGCCAAAGTGGCTGCCGACGTCTTCGCCGACGTGCCGCAGGTGCGGGTGGTGTGCGCGGACTGGACAGAGGTCTACGCCCACGGCCCCTACGACCTGCTCGTCCTCGACGGCGGCGGCCAAGCCAAGGAGGGCGGCGCGGCAGACCCCGAAAGGCTGCTGGAGCCAGGCGGCGTGCTGGTCGTCGACGACTTCACGCCGTCGCGGACGTGGCCGCCTTCCCACGCCGGCCGCACCGACACCGCCCGCCTGCACTGGCTGCAACATCCCGCCCTGCGCACCGTGGACCTACCGTTGGCGAAAGACCTGAGCGCGATAGTCGCCGTCCGCCGCACCGAAGCGTGAAAGAACGCCCCCCCCCCCGCCACGAGCTGATCAGCATGCCGGCAGGCGCTGCCCACATCAGCGCCGCACCAGGCCCGGCCGAGCCGGGACGAGCGGGACGTCCGGAGGTCGCCATGCCGCCCGGGCCGCGCACCCACCGCGGTGCCACCGCCCTCGCTCCCACCCCCCGGCCAAGGGCGTCCGGCGCAGCATGAGCGAGCGCGACTTCATCCAGCTCCTGGACGGGGTCCACCAACTGGTCAAGCCTCCCCTCGTGCTGGTGTGGGACGGGCTCAACACCCACGTCTCCCACAACAAGCGCCGACTCGTCGCCGAGTTTGAATGGCTTGCGGTGTTCCTTCTGCCCGCCCGCCTACGCACCGGACCTGAACCCCGTCGAAGGAGTAGGGGCGCATATCAAACACAGCCTGGCCAACTTTGCCATCGTCGGCCTCGATCGCCAGGAGGCCCTCGTATGCAACCGACTCAAACGCCTCCAGTACCGCCCCGACACCCTCGACGGCTTCATAGCCGGTACCGGCCTCCTCATCGACGTCCCTACGTCTTCCTGACAAGCCATAGTCAGTAACCTCCGAGGCCCGTCATTTCAACAGGGCAGCCGTGAACGTCTCCCGGTGGGCCGCCAGCCACTGCTGGATGCGGTCCCAGCGCTCCCAACCACCGTGCTCGGACAGCGCCTGGGTGTAGACGGGGTCACCGTCGGCCACCCGGCCGGCGACGAAGGCCCGGCAGGAGGCCGTGGCCTGCTCGATGACGCCGGGCAGTTCAGCGCGCTCCTTGAGGGAGAGACCATAGCCGTCGGCGAGGATCCGCAGTCGCCGCGGGGCGTCCAGCCCCGCGGGATAGAAAACCGCCGCCGAGGTGCGATCGAGCAGAGGAACCCAGTAGCGGGCGGTCATGGCGACGTCCCATACGGCCCGGCCGGGGGCCGCCAGGTCGAAATCGATCAGCGCTGCGGCACGGCCGTCGCGGAAGACGACGTTTTCCGGGCACACATCGTTGTGGCAGAGCATCGTTCCTCCCTCCGGGTCGGCCAGGGACCGTGGCCACTCAGCGGATGCGTCAACGGCGATGGCCGCGCTGGCGTCGTGCAGGCGTCGCAGCAGGCTGCCCACCGATCTCAACGCGGTCTCGGTCATCGCCCAGCCGGGGTACGGCGGCAGAGGGACATCGCCCGGGATGAAGGTCAGCTCCTCACGGCCGTCTGCGGTGAGCCGGAGCGGCCTGGGAGCCGCGTCGAACCCCTGCTCTTCGAGCGCGAGGAGATGGGCGTGCAGGGCCCGCGCGGTGCGCGGCGCCGGGCGTTCCACCAGGCCATCGCGGCGGAAGACCGCACCCGCGTTCAGCATGCCGCCGGCCAGGGCCTCGCCCTCTGCCGTCCCGCCCTCAGCCGTCACGTCGATCACGCTACCGTCAGGTCGGCCGGGTGTGGGGCGGTCCCGTCATCCGTTTCGAACCAGCGCCGCATCAGGCATCGTTCGTCCGCCCTCACTGCCGGAAATCGTGCTGCTGAGGGTGGGATGTGCGGCGTAGCCTGCGCGGCTGTGGACAGAGAACGCAGTGCTCGGCAGCTCGGGCTGATCGGCGAGACGGTGGAGATCGCGAACGCCCTCGGTGCTCAGGTATGGCTCCGCGGGGGTTGGGCCATGGACTTCTTCATCCGCGAGGTGACGCGTGACCATGGGGACATCGACTGGTTCGTCTGGGCGAAGGACGCCGCCGCTCTGACCGCCGGCCTGATGCGTTCCCGCTATGAACCTCTGCCCGGGCCACCTGCCGACCAGCAGCTCGATTTCCGCAAGCAGGGCGTGGAGAGCAGCTTCGCTCTCCTGGCCGAGGACCGGTCCGGGCGCGTTGTGGTCGCCGGCGGCCCGTGGGCCGGGGAAGCGTGGCCGGAGGGCATGCTCGATGCTTCCGCCGGCCGCGTGGGGGCGCTGCGGTGCCCCATCATCAGCCCCCGCGCCCAGATCGAGATCAAGCAGTTGATGCCGGTGTGGATGCCGGGACGACCCCGGCGTAAGAAAGACACCGAGGACATCACCCGGCTGCAGGCGGCCTCGCGTGAACAAGACACCAGCCCGGCATGAGGGCTTGAAGAGCGCAGCCCCCACCGTCTGCGCGTGGCAGAACGGGTGCGCTGACGCGAGATCGATGACGACGAGGGCCGACGGCTGCTGGAGATCATTCGCCGCGGCTCCGGCTCGCCAGTGACCTGGCGGAGCACAGATGCTACCGCTGTCTGTACAAGACAGACCGGCGACGAAGATCTCCGAAGTGACCTTCCACCAGCACGGACAGGGCCCGGGACGTCATCCGCAACTGGGCAGCATGATCCGCCGCGACATGGCCAGAGGCCGTACAGGGATGCCCGCGGGAGCGAGTCGGCCGGCCCGGCTCCAGGACTCACTGCTCAGCCTGCAAGCAGGCTCACCACACCACGCACCACAGGCATCCCGAGCGGCACCTCCGGTCGTGGGACGCCGTCCCTCGACAGCGGACGGTACGGTGCCAACCACCTTCCTTCTGCGCTCAGTTCGGGGCATCATGCGACTTCTTCTCACGTCTGCCGGTATCACCAACCCGACCATCGAGAACGCGCTGGTGGACCTCCTGGGCCAACCGATCGCGCAGTCCAACGCGCTGTGCATCCCCACCGCGGGCTACGGCAGCTCCTACGGGCCGGCCGGGCCATGGCGTTTTTTGCGTGGTGCCGACATGGGATGGAAGTCCGTGGGAGTACTGGAACTCACCGCCCTGCCCAGCATCGACACGCAACGCTGGATCCAGTGGGTCCAAGACGCCGACGTCCTACTGGTCAACGGCGGCGACACCCTCTATCTGAGCCACTGGATGCGTCAGTCCGGACTGGCCGACCTCCTGCAGTCACTGACCGAGACGGTCTACGTGGGATTCAGCGCCGGAAGCCTCGTACTGACTCCCCGCATCGGGCAGCGCTTCACCGGCTGGACACCGCCCACCGGTGACCACCGCACACTCGGACTGGTCGACTTCTCGATCTTCCCCCATCTGAACAACTCCGATCTGCCCGAAAGCAACATGGCCGCCGCAAAGCGATGGGCTGCCCAGATCGGAGGCCCCGCCTACGCAATCGACGACGACACCGCCATCAAAGTCACCGACAGCAGTGTGGAAGTCGTCTCCGAGGGACACTGGAAACTCTTCACCCCCGCGCCATGAACCCCGGCAATCCTCCCCGCCTTCGACGACGCACGGCTCCGGCGACAGGCGCAGGTGGGTCTTCAACGATCCGGCCGAAGAAACCCGTTGCGAGTGACCTGCATCGGATGTCTGATGGACCAGCCACAGATCAAAGGAGGGAACGTGAGGGCGTCGCTGCCCACCCCCTCGTTGCACACCGCTCGCCTTCGACTGCGTGCCTTCGACGACGCGGATGCCGACGGCCTCTTCGCACTGCACAGCAGCGCCTATGTGCTGCGCTACTGGGACGCGCCACCGTGGAGCGAACGCGTGCGCGCGGAGAAGTTCATCACGGCTTGCCGGCAGATGGCACAGGAGGGCACCGGGGCGCGGCTGGCCGTGGATCGTGACTCCGACGGTGCGTTCATCGGCTGGTGCAGCCTGACCGGGTGGAATCCGGACTACCGCAGCGCATCGCTCGGCTACTGCTTCCACGAGGCAGCGTGGGGCCAGGGCTACGCGACCGAGGCCGCACACGCCCTGCTGCGGTGGGCATACGACACACTGGACCTCAACCGCGTCCAAGCCGAGACCGACACACGCAACCTGGCTTCTGCCCGCGTACTGGAAAAGCTCGGCTTCGTGCGCGAAGGGACGCTGCGGGAAGACTGCATTGTCAACGGCGAGGTCTCTGACTCGTGGGTCTACGGGCTGATCAGACGGGAATGGCAGCCGTCGTCCGAACCGGCTCTGGCCCAGTGAAAAGCTGTGTCAGAACCGCTGATCTGTGACGCTCTGTGCGGTGGGTGCGTCTCGGCAAGCGAATTCGAGATCGGTTCGAAGGTAGAAGGCTGAACTCAGGACTCGCACGGTGGGAGTTCTTGCGCAGCCAACAGCCCCCGAATGGTGCCGAGGATCTTCTTCGGCGCATCGGTGAACTGATCAACGATGACGCTGCATCCCACCCAGGTGGCCGCGCACTCCTCGACCATGCTCCTGACGGCCGCAGCCTGGCTTCCGGTCTCAATCCAGTCATCAACCAGCAGAACGCGGTCTCCCGGCCCCAGCGAGGATCGCTGGAGTCGCAGTGTGTGACGAAGGCGTCGGTAGTCGGGAGACGACTGACGCACGACTTTATTGCCTGGGAAGAGGCCCTCGCCCTTCCGGATGGGAACGAAACCGACGCCGAGCGCGACGGCCGCGGCACCGCCCAGAAGGAATCCCCGCGACTCGATCCCGCAGACTGCTGTGATCTGCTCATCCCGAAACGGTTCAACGAGTCCACCCACCACCGCGGCCAGTGCCCTGGCATCCCGAAAGATCGCCCACACATCCGCGTGACCACCGCTCCACCGGAAGTGCTCAAGCGCCAGGTCACGTGCAGTCGTCGACATGAGCGGAAGTCTTCCGATCGCCGAACAACGCAGCAAACCATTAACGGCCATCCAGGCATCCTCGATCTCGCCATCGACCTCGTAGGCAGGCCCAGCTGGTGGGCGCCGGCTTCTTCGCCCAGCTGGGGGCGAGTGGTTGTGCACGAGAACGGGAGGCATCCCGTCTCCGGAAGGCGTCGCTTGTAGGGCCCGGTTCCGTTGGCGAGGGCGGAACGCGGCCCGTGGCTTGATCGGTCCGCGAGTCTTGATCGCTACCGAGCCTCCTGATTGGGTGTCTGCATGACTGAGCTCGGACCCGTCGCCTGGCCACCTTCTCCGATCAAAACCGAGAGGCTCGTACTCCGTGAGCCCGAGGCCCAGGACCGTGCGGCGTTCATCGAGCTGCTCGCCTCGCCAGAGGTGCACACCTACCTCGGCGGCCCCCGCCCGCGTGACGAGCTTGAGCGTGAGCTGCCCGAGGCGCCCGAGCGGTGGCCCGGGAGTTTCGTTGTTGATCTTGACGGGGGGATGATCGGCCAGATCCTGCTCAGGAGAGCACCGGAGCACCGTCGCCCTGCTGCCGAGGGGAAGGTCGATCTCGGCTACCTGTTCCTGCCCCGGGCGTGGGGATTCGGATACGCCGCCGAGGCGTGCGCGGCGGCACTCGACTGGTTCTCCAGTGTCCTTCCCGGCGAGCCGGTGGTGCTCACCACCCAGACCGCCAACGTCGGCTCGATGCGCCTCGCGGCAAAGCTGGGGTTCACCGAGGTAGAGCGGTTCCAGGCCTGGGACGCCGAGCAGTGGCTCGGCATGTGGTCTCCGGTCACGCCCTCTGATTGAGCCCGTCCTCCAGGCCCCGGCGCCCGTCATCGCCCAGGCACTGGGCTACCACGACAAGAGCACCACCCGCATCGCCACCGACTCGGTAGCCCCTGGAAGAACTACGCTCCGAGCGCTCACAGCAACTGGCAGCCCCAGTGGCAACGGCCGAGCGGATCCAGGCGGTCCGTTCCCGTCGACTTCGGTATCCCTCGGCGGACGGTGTACGGGTTCTTTCAGCGATGGCGGGCGAGCGGGGACCTGGCTCGCATCCATGCTGAGCTGCACCAGCTGGTCCGCGTTCACGACGGCCTCAATCCCCGCACCGTCGCGGTGATCCTGGATTCCCAGTCCGTCAAGGGATCCGAGACCGTGGGCCAGGACAGCAAAGGGTTCGACGGCGGCACCGCGGTGCGCCTCGCCACCGGGGCGTTCGAGAAGTTCACGAGGCGGTCGGCTACGGCGATTGCGTAGCGTCGTGCCGCGACGACGCCCGCCGCTGGCGGCAGGTCCGCACCCGGCAACGGTCGCCATCGCCGCTGCATCGCAGCCGCCCGCTGCCGGGTCCGCCGAAGCCGCCGCCGCCATCGTCCGCGGCAGCGCATCACCATGCTCCCGGCAATTCCGCCGCGCCTCCCACCGACCGCCACACCACAGATCATCCAGCCGTACCCACCTCACGGCCAGGGATCAAAGTCGCCTACCGATGCACGGCGTACGTCAACCCCTGGGCGCGCGTGCCCGCACACGGTTCTGCAACGTGCCCGCGGGCAGGCCGGGCCGGTCCGTCCCCACCTCAGGCGCTGAGCCGGCTCAGTTCGCTGTGCGCCGCTCGAACGCGCGTGCCGCCTTGCGACGGCGCGGGTCGAAGGCGTCGGTCGCGCCCGCGCCGTGGTTGCCGGGGCCGGTCTGCCAGCCCTGGATCTTCCGGGCCACGCCTTTGAGGCGGGGGTGGCCGGGGCGGAGCGTGAGTTCGAAGTGGGATTCCTTGGGTGTCGCGAAGTCGCCGCCCCAGGCCACCGTGCCGTCGAGCTCGCTGAGGATGTCGCGGATGACCACCAGTTCGTTCGGGTAGAAGTTGCCCTTCGAGCCGCTGGGGTAGCAGAGCGGGCGGATCGCCAGGGCGCTGCCGGACAGATAGTTGGATTCGTAGGGCTGCGTCACATCCGCGTCGGCGGTCCAGCCGTGCACGTCCCCCGCTCTCAGGGAGTCGATCTCGTAGTGGAAGCGGCGGGCGACATGGAGGAGGATCACCGAGGCGTCGCCCTCCGCCAGGCGCACCTTCCGGCTGCTGCCCTCGATGCGGTGGCTGGGGGCCTGCGTGAGGACGGGCCAGCCGTTGCGGGACTTGTTCCCCTTCCAGGCATGGGGCTGGTGGCCTTGGCCCGTGGCGGCCACAGCCGTACGCGCACCACCGACGTCGATGAGCGTCGCAGCGGCGGCGGCCGAGGACGCGGCGCCTATGAAGCGACGGCGTGACAGACCAGTCAGGGTCATGACTGGTGCTCCTTTCTCGCAGGTTGGGAAAGTCTGATGGCGTGTGCGGTCACGAACCACAGGAGGACCGCGGCGGCGGCCAGTGCGACGACTCCGCAGACCGCGATCGTCAGGTTGACCCAAGCGGGGACCAGGTCCGCGTGTGCGTTGCACATGTTGTGCAGCGGGAAGATCTTGTCGAACTCGGCGGCGTGGGTACGCCGGTACGCCTCGTCGTAGCGCTCGTGGTGGACGAAGAGGCAGGTCTTGCGGGAGTCCAGGCCGGTGGCGAACAGGCCTCGGATCCATGCGGCGACACCGGCGAAGAGCGCGACGGAGCACAGGCGTGTCCACCACATGGGCCGCCGCCATGAGCCGTCCCGTGCGCCGGTGACGAGGCGGAACACGTTCCACGCGTTCCACACCAGCCATGCGCCGAGTACGGCGATGACCGCGAGGAGTCCTAGTGCCTTCATGCCCTCATGCCTTCTGCCTGGCTCTCTGCTGCGTTCAGCTTCTTGCGCGGGCGCGCGCCGCCTTCAGGTAGCGCGCGTGGTTCTCCTTGTACACGGACAGCTTCTGCTTCTCCGTTCCCATGCGGGCGAGCAGTGCGTCGACGAAGCCCTGCTCGAAGTTTCTGAGCTTGTCGTAGCCGCCCGGCAGGTTCTGGTAGTCGGACGGGAGCACCGCCCCTGCGCCGGTGATGAGGTACGCCTGGGCGACCGAGAGGGTTCCGTCGAGCGCGGTGAGCGCGTTGTGGGCGGAGTCCTTGCAGTCGGAGGCGTTGCCCCAGCGCCCGGTGAAGTAGGCGTTGAAGCGGGTCAGGCCGCCACTGCCGTTGTAGTGGTCCTTCACGGCGTCGACGATGTTCTTCCCGCCGAGCACCGCCCTGGCGAGCAGATAGCCGTCCGCGTCCTCGATGAGGTCGTCGAAGCCGAAGGACGAGGCGACGCCGGGCACGCCGAGCTTGTCGTGGGCGAACTTCAGCGGGTCCGCGTACTGCTGCTCGGAGTTGCGCCAGTCGGCCCAGAAGGTCATCAGGTCACCGGCCCAGCCGCCGACGTCGCCGCCGTTCGCGGACTTCTTGTTGTCCGGCTGGTTCGTCAGCAGGTGGGCGTTGGCCGTGGCCATCATGTGCTCGGAGCCGAGCTGGTAGCCGGTGAACGGGTCGGTGAACGATCCCTTGATGCTCATGCCGTGGTTGTCGCAGTAGTCGACGAAGCCGGAGTCGTACGACCCGATCAGGTACCACCAGCCGAGCTTGTTGGCCGTGCCCCGGTTGCCGTAGGCGTAGTGGCGGATGTACTCCATGACCAACTGGCTGCGCTTCTGGCCGCCGGCACCGTAAGCGCCGGCGAGGTCGTACAGCTTCTGGATGTACGCGATGAAGTCGTCTGCCGGGCCGCCCTTGTCGTTGACCGACGACACTCCGCGGTCGAGCCCGGAGACGACGTCGCGGTCCAGGTCGAAGGTGTCGGTGCCGTTGGTGACCTTGAATTCCTTGATCTGGTTGAAGGACCAGTTCCTGGGGATCGGGAAGCCGAGGTTGCCGGAGAAGCCCCAGGACATGCCGGAGACGAAGGAGAAACGCGCGAACGTCTTGTTGCTGACGATCGTGCAGACGTTGCGTGAGCCGTACACGCCGTGCGTGTACTTCTTGCCCTGGCTGGCCAGGGCGGCCTGCACGCCCTGGAAGTAGGGCACGACCGCGCTCTCGATCTCCTCGCCGGTGGCGTCGTAGTCGACGGCGAAGTAGATGGTGGTGCCCCGGTTGAAGCCGTAGTCGGAGGCGTGCTTGTGTGCGTTGAGGCCGTGCTGGTAGCCGTTGGTGTACGTGAAGTCGGACAGTTGACGGGCGTTGTCCTGATAGATCGGGAACACCTGCAGGCCGGCGGCGAAGATGGTGTCGAGTTCGCCCGGCTTGATCTCCTTGTCGAGCGTGGAGTTCGGCGGGTCGTAGATGTAGCGACCGACGATGCGATAGCCGTTGCTGTACAGCCACTTGGCGCGCGAGGCGGTGATCTCGAACCGGGTGTCCGAACCGGTCGCCGGGCGGTCCGGGTCCCCCATCGAGACGAGGAGTTGCGACCAGGTCTGGTAGTCGCCCCGGCCGTTGACCGTCAGCCTGTTGAACTGCTGGAAGACCGAGACCCATTCGGCGAGGCCCGAGTCGAAGCCGGACCGCCAGGAGGTGGTGACCGGGTTGTCGTTGCTGTCGTACGTCGGCGAGTTGAACAGGCACGCGGCGGAGAAGAGCTGGACGAAAACGCCTGAGTCACCCTGGGCGAGGGGGTGGCTCCGCAGGCCCGACTGGGTCGCGGGGCCGAAGTTGCCGTTCGGCGAGGCGATGCCCAGCTCGTACTGGAGGGCGATCACCAGCGCTTTCTGGACGTCGCGCGAGTAGATGCCGTCGCACGGCCCGATGTAGTAGGCGCTGCGGTCCCAGTAGCGGCCGTTGAGCCACTGCTGGATCGAACGGATGCCGTCGGTGCCGCCGGCCACGACCACGTAGGCGTCCATGTTGAGGATGGCCTTGGCTATCTTGGCGTTGATCACGCCTTCACCGCCGATGCCCATGTCGCCGCGGAGCTTGGCCACGGCGTCGCGGGTGACGCCGGTGAACCAGCCCTCGCTGCCCGGCTCGACCGCCCAGTAGCCCTTGCACCACAGTCCGTACTGGAGGATGGCGACGATGTTGCGGTTCTGGTCCCAGCCGAAGCCGATATTGCCGAGGGCGTCGAACTTGGCGTAGGTGCCCGGGCCGAACGAAGCGACGACCGGGCTGACGCCCAGCTCGTGCTGGAGGCCCATGATGAGGGAGTACATGGTCCCCCAGCCGGTGTGGCCGTCCTCCGGACAGGCGACGTAACCGGTGACGTTTTTGTAGGTGGCGTTCACCCACTTCTGGGCTCTGAGCACTTGTTCGTCTGCCACGATTAGTTCCTCTCGTGCGGGTGCGCGGATGAGCGTGGTGGTGGTGCCTGTGCGTCAGGACGGGTACGAACGGGCGAGCATGCCGGTGGCGAGGCCCGGAACGGGGGCCGCGCCGAGGGCCAGGGGTCGAGGACCGGGGGCCACTCGTTGTGGAACGAGACGCCGACGACGACTGCAGTGCTGATCCGTGTTCCGACGCTTCCCCCGAGCAGACCGAGCGCGGCCGATTCGGTGGGGAACTGCCAGGTGATGTGCCCGGCGTCGGCTTCAACGGCGCGTCGGAGCACGAAATCGGCGATCCGTTCCCTGACGGCGATCAGGGTGGTGTTGGCGATGCCGACCGCAGCAGTCCCGACGAGGCCGCAAGGACCGACCGGAGGTTGCAGCGAGTGCTGATCCCCGCGGCGGATGAAGCAGACCGCCGCAAACAATCACCGATGGCTGGCTGCGGCGGATGGCAACAGATGGTCAGGCTGAATACGCCCTGGCAGCGGCCTGCTTGACGGATCCGGCTGCCGTGGACGTGACCTCCAGCACGGCCGCAGCCGCGATCAGGCCGGCTGTCGGAATGCGTCGCTTCGGTACGGCACGTTTCGAATGCACAGGACCCCCCTGAGATTGAGCTCGGCGTACGGGAGCGGCCCCGTATCCGGTCGCGCTGCGCCCATCGATCATGTGGTGGTCTGAGCCACTGCTCGGGGCATGATCACCTTAATCGAACATGTACACGCTAGGTTCCGTGTAGTGAAACACGGCCGGAAAACGCTTCTGTCACCTCGTGGCCGGAATGATGCTCCACCAGTTCACCGCATGCCTTGTGCGGCGATCACAGATGGACCTGAGGCGAGGCGCCACTGATTGGATTGGCCGGTTCTCGCCGCATGGGTTGGCCAACCCCGCGCGCGCCAGGCGCCGCTGCAACATGAACAGCCGTAGGTTCGCTCGACTGTCCACCTTTGGGATCGGGGTGAATCCCCTGGCTCTGGGAGCGCGTTGGACGATTTCAAGGTCAATGTCGAGGGAGCGACGGGGCAGCAGGTCGCCGTTGCGGTCCGGGGTGGGGCCAAGAACAACATCCGCCGGCTCGCAGAGCGCACTTGGTCGAATGCGAACGCCCCCTGAACATCGAGGGGCGCCATAGGATCGTGGAACGCTGCCGCACCCGCCCGCCGCCCGACTCCGCCGAGGCCGGTGTCTCCCGCCCCTGCCTGTCCAAGCGGAAGAAGCACTACGACACGCACGGCGGAGTCGGACTGCAGGACGGCCCCAGCGTCCCGCGATCCTCACCGTCGCACGCCAGGGACCAAGTACTGGCCCGTCAACGGGTGGTGCCGCACTGGTAGAGGGTCTGCGTCGCGCCGGCCTCACCCCTACCGGGTCCGGGGAACTCGTTGGTGGCCGCCGACGACGACTGCGTTCCGCCGTAGGCCGAGGCCGGGACGAGGGTGCAGGTGGACTCGACCCATTTGGTGATCTGGGTGGTGCTCGTCGTACCGGCGGCGCTGTTGCCGAACGTCGCGCCCATGCCCCGGCTGCTTCCGCTGACCAGTACGTACTTGAGCTTGCCCGACTTCACCAACTGCTGGAACCGACTCTGCGTGGGGAACGGCACCCGGCCGGTGAAGCCGCCCATCGGAAGCACGTCTGCGCCCTTGGCGAGGATGTACGGGGAGGCGCCGCTCCAGCTTGTGGTGGCGAACACATACTGCGCGGAACCTCGGTGTTCGGTCGTGTAATCCAGCAACTTCTGCTGTTCTACGGTCAGTTGGCCGCTGCTGTCACCGAAGGCGCCCAAGCCGCCGCCATACGCCGTGCCGTTGCCGCGGGCGCCGCCCCACGGCGACTGGCCCATCCGGCCTGCCACCGGCTTCGGCTGGCCGTGGCCGCCCCCGCCGCTGGACGGACCGACCGAGCCCATACCGGAGCTGCGGTACGACGGGTTGAACACCTGCACCGCCCACGCGCTGGGCGCGAACAGAACCGCCACCAGTGACGCGGCGAGACCGGCGAGGGCGAGCCGCCCACCGGACCGTACGCCGGTGCGGGCGAGGACGAGCAGCACGACGGCGACCACCCCGAGCACGCCCACGGCGGGCGCCAGCCACGGCAGGAAGGTCGGGAACCCGCTGGCTATGTACGCGCCCCACGCGGCCGTCGCGGCGACCGTACTGGGCAGCACCCAGGCGCAGCGGCCACCGGCCCGGTACGCGTGCCACAGCAGCGTCATACCGCCACCGGCGAGCGCCGCCATCGGCACCGCGATCACACCCATGTAGTACGTGTGGCCTCCGACGCTGCCCGCGCTGAAGACCAGGAAGTACGTGGCCAGCCAGGTGCCCCACATGAGGAAGCCGATGCGGATGCGGTCCGTACGGGGCTTGTTGCGGCGCCACCACAGGCCGCAGACGAGGGCGATGGCGGCCGGCGGGTAGAGCCAGCCGGTCTGCGAGGCGAGCGACGAGCCGAACATCTTCGACCAGCCGTTCTCGTCACCACCCCAAGCGCCGCCTCCGCCGCCATGACCCTGCAGGCCGCCGCGCCCGGTGGCCTGCTGCTGCCCGGCCGTCTGCTGCGGGGCACCGCCGGCCCACTGTCCGGAAGCGGAAGCGGAACCGAAGTGCTGACCCGAGGCGGAGTCGGAACCGGAGGCACCGCCGAAGCCGCGTTGTGCACCGCGACGGTGAGCCCCGGAACCACGGTGGCCCGCGCCCGAGTGCTGCCCCGGCCCAGCCGTACCGGGCAGGCCGGACGCGGTCGCGGCGGACTGGCCGCCGTTCTGGGCCACGCCGTACCATCCGCCCGCGTTCTGACCCGCACCCAGGGCGCCTGTCGCGCCGCGCCGGCCGCCTCCGTGGCCGCCGCCCTGCGTGGCGCTGACGCTGCCGGTGGAGGCGGCGCTGATCCCCAGCGACGAAAAGCGGTTCAGGAAGTTGTAGCCCACGACCATGCTGAAAGCGGAGTTGTTCGTGGTGCCGTCCACATAGGGCCGGTCCTTGGCCGGTGTGAGGGTGACAGCGAGCGTCCAGGAGCAGGAGACCGCGGCCATCACGACGGCGGACACTGCGAGGTGCGCCAACCGCTTGCGCAGCGCGATCGGCGCCGAGATCAGGTACACCAGCGCCAGCGCGGGCAGCACCGCCCACGCCTCCAGCATCTTGGACTGGAAGCCGACGCCGACCCATACCCCCGCCACGACCAGCGGGCGCAACCTGCCTGCCTCCGCGGCGCGTTGGGTGGCCTCCGCGGCCAGCAGCACGCAGAGCGTGAACAGCGGGTCCTCCACCGCTGTGCGGAACAGCCCCACGGCGACCGGCGTGACCAGGAACGCCGTGTCGGCGATCAGCGCCGCGTTGACCCCGGCCCAGCGGCGGACCACCCGGTGGAGCACCAGGAGGCTGGCCACTCCCTCGATCACCTGAGGAAGCGTCAGCGCCCAGGGGTGAAATCCGAAAATGCGGGCTGAAATGGCTTGCGGCCAGAGGAAGCCAGGCAATTTGTCCAGCGTGATGGAATTGCCGGGGTCGAAGGAACCGTAGAAGAACGCCTTCCAGTTTTCGGTCATGCTGCGCGCGGCGTTCGCGTAGAACGTGTGGTACTGGCTGTGGTCGATCCCCCACGTATAGAGCACGGCGGCGAGCACAGTGATGACCAGAAGAGCGGGCCGCGCGTAGGCCGGTTGCCCCACCGGCGATCTCCATGGCGCGCGACGGATCGCGCCGGTGGGGACGGTCGGGTCGAAGACTGTTGTAGCCATGTTCGGCAGTCTTCGTCACTCACGAGGGTCCCCCACGCCAAAGCGGCCATATTCAAGGAACTTCTCACCGGAACGAGGAAAAGCTTTGAAAACACCCTGGGGCTGCCTTTAATCAGCATGGCCCCGTTCATCTCCCCTCGAACAATTCGGAACATAGAGTAGAGGCACAGCTCATACACAGGGAATTCATGGAAAGGCCAGCGTCCGGCGCCTGCTGTCGCTCAGGCTTGTCCCGTACCCCCTGTTCAGGGCGAGGCCATGTATCCGGGGCCCGGGCCTTTGCTCAGTTGTCGGCGACGGCGATGTCCAGGAGTTGTTGATGGAGTCCGGGGCGCGCGAAGAGTGCGGCTCCGGTGTCGGTCCGGTGCTGGCCGGCGAGGTCGCTGAAGGTGCCGCCCGCTTCTTGGACGATGGGAATGAGAGGGGCGATGTCCCACGGGCCGGCTCCCAGGAGGAGGAAAGCGTCCAGCTGACCGGTGGCGACGAGAAGGGCGCCATGGCAGGTGCCGGACCCGGTGGACGGTTTGCGGGGCGCTGGCGCGGTGGGATCCACTGTGGTCCAGTCCAGCAGCGGCCGGACCTGCGTGACGCCCCGGGCGAGTCTCGCGGCCGCGGCGCGTTCCTGCTGGTTCAGTCTGGACGGAGGTGGCCAGATGCCGATGGCAGCGTTCTGGGCACTTCCGCCTTCGGTGAGGGTCAACCGGTGTGCCGGTGCGTCCGGACTGGAGGAGCATGGCCCTGTCCAGGAGCCCGAGTCCGGCCTGGCCCACCACCGCCGGCCCAGGGCGGGGGCGGAGACCATGCCCAGGGTGATGCAGCCGTCCTCCTCCAGGGCGATCAGTGTGCCCCACTCCGGTTCGCCTGCGACGAAGCTCGCGGTGCCGTCGATGGCGTCGATGATCCATCGCCGTCTGCCGTGTCCATGGGTGCCGAACTCCTCACCGATGAACGCGTCGCCGGGATACTCCTGACGGATCAAGGAGCGAAGGACGATCTCGATCTTCCGGTCGGCATCAGTGACAGGGCTGCCGTCGCTCTTGGCCCGGGATTCGATGGTGGCGCTCGAGAAGTAACGTCGGGCGATGGCATCCGCCTCATCGGCCAGGCGATGCACCAGTTCCAGGTCTGCCAGGTCCGTCACAAGGCTGCCCTTCCCACAGTGGGCCGCCGTCAAGCTCCCCATGGACCGTGTAGACGCGGACACATCATCAAGGCGTGGCTGCTGTGATCACGGCCTCGGAGCCGTCCTGAAATTCTCCCTTCACCGAACTGCACCCGCGGCGTTTCGCCAAGTTGGTGACCGCACTGCGCCGCTAGGGCGCCGACAGAAGCCGAACGGGCCGACCGTGGAGCCTACCGCTGGACGACCGCGTCCTGCTGGTCACGGCCTATTGGCGCACGAACTTGACACTGCGCCAGTTCGCCCCCTTGTTCGGCATCCCGAAGTCCGCTACGGACCGCACTGGCGCCCACCTCGGTCCGCATCCTTCGCGACTGCCGCCTCAAGGGCGATGGAGTACACCACTCCATGCTCGGCATCGCACGCCTGTACAACCTCGCCCTCGCCAGATAGAGGGACGGATCTCATCGCCGCTTAGCGCACGCGTCGATCTCAAGATCGGTTACGGGACAAGCCGGGCACCCGCTTGCCGTTCTTTGTCCGCTCAGCCCGGCCGGCCGTGGGAGCCCGCCTCGAGAGTCGCGCGAAGAGCGGCCAGGGTTGCGGCGATGCGGGTCAGCTCGTCAGGGGGAACCGCCGCGGTCAGCGAGACGAGTTCGCTTTCGACAACGGGGCGGGAAGCGGCCAACTGCTTCTCACCCTCGGATGTGAGGCGGAGGACGGACGAGCGGCGGTCCTTGGGGTGCGCGACCCGCAGGCACCAGCCCGCAGCCACCAGCCGGTCGACCGCCTTGCTGACGGCCCCCACGGTGATCGCCAGTTCGCCCACGAGGTCGAGCACGCGGCACCCCGGCACACGGTCGATGATCTCCAGGAACTCGAACTGCCCCAGACTCAGCCCTTGTTCGGCACGCAGCCGGGCGCTCACCGCGTTGTAGAGCCGGGTCTCGACGCGGACGAGGTCGGTGAAGATCGGGGTGACGTGGCTCACAGAACCTCCAGTAGATTCCCAGGAATCATCTTCCTTGGAATCCGGTTGACTACGGCAGATGGATTCCAAGGAATCCATCCTCGCACCCCGACCCGGAGGCCCGATATGTCCCAACAGCAGCGCGACGCCCTGGACGCCATGCTCCGTTCCGCCCCTCGCAGCGAGACGCGGCCCTCTCTCGAGAAGCAGCGCAGCGGTTTCACCGCAGCTGTCACCCGCCCCGCGCCGGAGGGCGTGGTCACCCGCAGTACCGTCCTGGGCGGGCAGCCGACCCTGGAGCTTGAGCCGGCCGAAGTCCCCGGCCGCGGCCGGCTGCTCTACCTGCACGGCGGCGGCTACGTCGTCGGCTCACCGGACACCCATGCAGGGCTGGTCGGCGAACTGGCCCGCCGCGCCGGGCTGCGAGCGTTGTCGGTAGGTTACCGACTGGCGCCCGAGCACCCCTTTCCCGCGGCCGTCGACGACGGGCTCGCGGCCTATCGCGAGCTGCTCGCGGCGGGTACCGACCCACGGGACCTCGTCATGGCCGGTGACTCCGCCGGTGGCGGTCTGAGCATCGCCACACTGCTCCTGGCCCGGGAGGCCGGGCTGCCGCAACCAGCTGCCGTGGTCGTCTTCTCCCCCTGGGCCGACCTCACCCTCGCTGGCGGAAGCATCCGTTCCAAGGAGGGCGCCGACCCCATCTTCACCCAGGCCGACTTGCGCGCCTACGCCGATCTGTACGTCGGCGCAGGCGACCGGGCGCATCCCTTGGCCAGCCCGGTGTTCGCCGACCTCACCGGACTGCCCCCACTGCTCGTGCAAGTCGGGGCGAACGAGGTGCTGCTCGACGACGCGGTCCGGCTGGCCGGCCGCGCGGGCGCCGACGGCGTCGAGGTCACGCTCGAAGTCGGGCCCGGCCTCCCCCACGTCTTCCAGCACCACTACGAACGCCTCGACGAGGCGTCCGCCGCACTCGACCGCGCCGCCCGCTTCCTCACCGCCCACCTGGGCGCCGACCATCCCGAACCGGTCCACTGACGCCGACTGCGCCAGCAGCACGCCCGTACGCTACATCTGGCTCGGCGCCCGGCAGCGCTCCGGCGAGACACTCTCCGGACTCACCCTGCCGGGCGCGCGCGTCTACGACTCCGCCACCGGCCGGTTCCTCCAACTCGACCGATCGGCGGGGGCGGTGTCAACGCCTATGGCTGTCCGCCGGACCCCATCACCATGTACGGCCCGAACGGCAGGGGCTGGTTCTCCTGAGGCCGACATGGCGGACCACCGTGTGGGTGGGCGCCGTCCTCTGATGCAGCCGTCACCCGCGCGATGAGCGCACGCACCCGCCACCTGAAGGGGGAGCGCCTGCCCACCATGCTTCTCACGGCCAGTGCCACGATCCTTGGCCCCGACACCGTCTACGGCAACTGCATCAAGCCTGGCTGAGTCGGCAGTGCGGCGGGAAGCGCTCGGGCCCGTGCTGTACGAGTCCGTACCGGCCGTCCGCCAGCGGTATCGACCTGGCTACTCCTCGGGCTCCCAGGCAATGAGCTGCTCGAACACCTGCCGGTCACCCTCGATCTTGAGGTCGCTCAGCGTGAGACGGCCCCAGACGAAGAGGAGCAGCTGCTCGGCCGTGCCCGTGGCCGAAGCGGAGGGGGGCGCGGCGTCCTCCGTGAGGGGTGCGGGCCAGGCGCCGGTGCCGTCCAGCGCGAGGAGCCAGGAGCGGCCCTCGGTGGCGTGGTAGTGGATGGTGGCGGGCTCGTGCGGCCAGGCCGCCGGGGTGGAGTTGCAGGTGTCGAGAAACTCGGCCACGCCGTCGATCGCGACGTCCGCCGGCATCGGCTGCACGGCGCCTGCGGCGAGCTGGGCGTCGTAGGTGTGCACCAGCACCTCGTGCACCCGGCGCCGGGCAACGCCCCAGGCATTCGCCGGCGAAACGCCGGCACGCCACCACGTCCAGCACTCGCGCTCCGGGCCCGCCTCGCGCAGCGCACTCAGCAGCAGCTCGTTCGACTCGGCGTACCAGGCCAGCAGCGCCTCGAGCTCACGCGGCGCCTCCGCGGCATCCTTGGCCGGCGGAGCCTCGGCCGGGCCCGCGGCGACGATCGCGGCCCACCAGCGCTGGCCCGTACCCAGGTGCTGCACCAGATCGAACACCGTCCACCCGGGACAGGACGGCACCGGCGCGTCAAGGCCGGGCGCGGCGGCAACCGCACTCCGGAACGCGGCCGACCGCTCGTCGATCAGTCGCAGCAGGGCGGAATACTCAAGACTCTCTGTCACATCGCTTACGTATCACCCCAGCTCAGCCGACCGCACCCTGTTTTCCAGGCCGTCAGCTGCGGGCTTGGAGCCGGACGACCTGTACGGGCAGATCGAGCCGCTGCTGCGGTCAGGCGGCGGCGTCCGCGCCGTCCCGCCCGGCTGACCACTGGACGACCGCGGTTGACCAACTGCTTCTCCGGCGGCGTGCAGCCGACCAGCAGCACACCCGCCACCGCCGTACACCCCACAGCCGCCACCATCCGTCGCATCCCGTTGCCCATGGCATCCAGACACATGGTGGCCGTCGTGCTCACGACGGCAGTCGACCGGGTCCGCCACGCTCTCGTGCGGGTACTGGCGGCCGCGGTTCCGCTTCGGCGAAGAGTCGAACCACGTCCCAGCCTGGTCCTGACGCGTGACCTGCCCGAGCTGCAACGCCCTCGGCGCCGCACCTCCGCCGGTCCCACGACCACACCGTGGCCGCAGGGACATAGCGCCAACGATCCGAAGCTCGAGAAACCCGTTCAGGTGATCTTCGTATGAGTCAAGGCGGGACTCGGGGCACGGTATCCGTATGAACACACCGATGCACTGGCCGAAGAACGTCATTCTGCGAACGCTCACAGTGAGCGCTGCCTTGGTCTTTGCTCTTGCAGCGGAGTCGGCGGCGGCCGCGTTCGCCGCCCCAGCGTCGCTCACCCCCCACGTCATCGGAAAGGCACCGGCCGCCGGCGGCGACGAGAGTGTCGCCAACTGCGTCGTCACGGTCTGGCTCCCGGTCTGTCTGTGACAGCTGCGGCAGCAGCCGTCACAGACAGCCGGTTGAAGGGCGGTGAGGGCGCGGCGGGACAGAGAGCGCCGCGGCCTCACCCGAGCCACCCGTTCGCGCGTGCTCGCTCTGGAGCGCGCGATTCGCCGGGGCCACGGCCTTGAGGGGCCGGGCCCCGGCGAAGTCACCACGTCAGCGGATCACGACAGCGGCGGGTAGGCGTTCTGCATGAGCTGCTGGAACTGGGCGGAGAACCAGTGCCCCGCCAGCGGTGCGTTCGGCAGGGCGCCGGTGGGGTTGTTGCCGTTGCGGGCGTTGCCGCCGTAGGTGGGGTCGCACATGCGGTCGAAGCCCTTGCCCTCGTCGTTGGAGACGGCGGAGCTGGAGCCGTCGGACTCGCCCGGCGGCTTGACCCACACGTAGGCGTCGATCCCGGCAGCGGGGGCCGCGGTGGGCCGCTGACCAAGTCCGGCGCCGCTCTGATTGCACCAGTTCCCGGCGTGGACGCGCCGGTCGATGCGGCTGCCGTTGACGTAGTCGTCGACGGAGGTCTGCGGACCGGGGCCGGTGGGCCGGGCGGAGCCGCCCCAGCCGTTGCGGGAGGTGTCGATCAGCATGCCGATGCCGGAGTTGAAGCCGGCCGCGACGAGCTTGTCGCGCATCGCCTGGGCGAAGGACTGCTCGTCCACGTACTGGTTCCAGTCCACCCACTTGGACTGGCGCACGGTCTGCCCGTTGACGGTGTCGGTGATCTTGAAGTTGGGCTCCTTGACGGGGCTGTAGTTGGCGGTGTTGACGATGAAGCCCGCGACATCGTTGACGCTTGCACCGTTGCTGGTGGCGACCTTGGCGAACTCCTGGACGGCAGGGCCGAGGTTGGAGTCCCAGCCGAGCCAGCCGTGGTGGCCGGCGTCGATGTAGTTGTAGACGTTCGGGATGGCGCCGAGCTTGTCCAGGGCGTACGACACGCCCTTCTCGTAGTTGCCGTTGCTCTTCATGGTCACGCAGGCGTCGGTGGTGGTGGGCGTGCCGCCGGCGTTGGTGACCAGGTTGGGCAGCGAGTCGGGTTCGATGACGGTGGCGATCCGCAGCCCCGCGTACTTCGGGTCGGAGATGACCGCGGCGATGGGGTCGATGTACTGGGACTTGTACTTGTCGAGGTCGTTCGGGCCGAGTTCGCCGTTGGAGGCCAGAGCTGCGCAGTCGCGGCCGGGCAGGTCATAGATGACCAGCTGGACGACCAGGTCGCCGGAGCCCTTCTGCTTCAGTGCCTCGTCCAGGTGCGCGCGCAGGCCCATACCGCCGTTGACACCGTTGATCGCGGCGATCCGGTCCAACCACACGGCAGTGGGCTGATCGGCGATACGGCTGCCGCCCGGCTCGGCGGCGGCCTTGGCCGACCACTCGGGGTTCACGTACACCTTGGCCCCGGCATAGGGGTTGTCGACGCGGTTGCCGGTGTCGCCACCGCCACCTCCGCCGCCGGTACCCCCGCCGGTGTCGCCCCCGGTACCTCCGCCGGTACCGCCGCCACCGTCGACGTTGCAGGTGACGCCGTCGAGTGTGAATGTGGCGGGCACGCTGTTGGTGCCGCTGTAGGAGCCGTTGAAGCCGAAGCTGACCGAGCCGCCGCTCGCGAGGGCGCCGTTGTAGCTCTCATTGGCCGCGGTGACATCGGCACCACTCTGGCTGATCTTCGAGTTCCAGAAGTTGGTGACCTTCTGGTTTCCGGCGTACGACCACTTCACCGACCAAGCCGACTTGGCGGCCGCGTTGTTGGTGACGGTCACGGCGGCGGTGAAGCCGGTGTCCCACTGGCTCTGGATCTTGTAGTCGACGGTGCAGGGGACGGCCGAGGTGGCAGCGCCGGCCTGCCCGACGACGAGCGCCGTCCCCGACAGCCCGGCGACCAGCGTCAGGGCCGCGAGCAGCGATGTCCTGGTGTGACTCATGAGTGCGGGTTTCCTTCTTCTGTGGGGAGTTACGGGATGAGGGCGCGCAGGTGGTGACGCAGCCCGACGCCGTACGCGGTGGGTGTGCCGCCGTAGGCGGAGATCAGGGAGGGGCCGGAGGAGCAGTCCCAGGTGTTCCAGGTCCAGCCCAGGTAGGACAGGCAGTGGTCGTCGAACCACTTCATGACCTGGTCGGTGCAGGAGTGCGAGCAGGTGTTCTCGCCGATCTCCCCGGCGACCAGCGGCACTTGGGCAGCGGCCGGGGAGAGGGTGGAGTTCCGGCAAGTCCGGCGCTTACGCAGGCGTTGAAGTTGTCGACTTCTCATTGCCGGCGGTGGCGGTGGTGCCGGACTGGGGCCACTCGGCGATCCAGCCCTGGGTGATCTTCTGGCCGCCTGCGAAGTCGAAGCGGAGGCTCCAACTGCTCGGCACAGCCAGGTTGTTGGTGCTCTTCACGGAACTCTGCAGGCCGTTGTCCCACGGGCTGGTGACCGAGTACTCCACCGAGCAGGCGGGGTGCGGTCCCTGTGCCGTGACGACGGGGATGGCCATGGCCCCGACAAGCGCAGACGCGCCATCGACGGCTAAAAGTACTGAACGCGGGGGGTGTCGCATGAGCGACTCCTTGCAGCTTGGCGCGCCGTGACGGACGCGTCGACTGACTGGAACCGCTCCCACTGGTGCGGACGAACGTAGCGTCAACGGGGCAGGTTTCATAGGGGTCCTGCGAAATATTTCGGTCCGACGAGCCGCTTCGAACTTTCAACTCCTCAACGTCTTGACCGCGCCCGCCTCCGTCTCCACGATGGGAGCGCTCCCACTGGTTTCAAGTCTTGACCCCTCTCCATGAGCCGCGTGATCAAGGAGGAACCAGCACATGGATCCCGGACGTAAACGCAGAGCCGTGCGGCGAACGTGGACCGCCGTGGCGGCGGCGTTCGCCCTGCCTCTGTCGATGCTCGCTGCCGGCGCAACCACCGCGCAGGCGGCCGGTGTTCAGTGCAGTGTCGACTACAAGACCAACGACTGGGGCTCCGGCTTCACCGCCGACCTGACCATCACCAACCGCGGTACGGCCGCGATCGACGGCTGGACCCTGACGTACGCCTACAGCGGCAACCAGCAGCTGAGCAACGGGTGGAACGGCACCTGGTCGCAGTCCGGTTCGGCGGTCACCGTCAAGAACGCCTCGTACAACGGCACGATCGCCGCAGGTGCCGCGGTCTCCACCGGTGCGCAGTTCAGTTACAGCGGTACCAACACCGCACCCACCGGCTTCGCGATCAACGGCACCACCTGCGTCGGCGCGCACCAGCCGCCGGTCACCGTGCTGACCAGCCCCACCGCGGGCGCAATCTACACGCAGGGTGACGCGGTCCCGCTCGCGGCCACCGCCGCAGCGGCCGACAACGCGACGATCAGCAAGGTCGAGTTCTACGACGACACGACCCTGCTGGGCACGGACACCAGCGCGTCACGCTCTCCGCCTCCGGCTTGACCGTGGGCAGTCATTCGCTGGTGGCGAAGGCGTACGACAGCCTGGGCGCGTCCGCGGAGTCCACGCCGGTCGGCATCACGGTCGCCTCGGGTCCCGCCGTGGTGGCCTCGCCGACCCAACTGGGCGTCCAGCAGGGCAAGTCGGGTACCTATGCGGTGAAGCTGTCGACGCAGCCGAGCGCCAATGTCACCGTGACGACGGCCCGGGCGAGCGGCAACTCCGGTCTGTCGGTGACCGGCGGCGCGACGCTCACCTTCACGCCCGCCAACTGGAGCACCGCCCAGAACGTGACCATCACCGCCGACTCCTCCGGCACCGGCTCGGCGTCCTTCGAGTCGACGGCTACGGGCTACACGAAGGCAGCGGTCACGGTCACCGAGCTGGCGGCCACGAAGGCGTACGACGCCCGCTTCCTGGACCTCTACGGGAAGATCACCAACCCGGCGAACGGCTACTTCTCCCCCGACGGCATCCCGTACCACTCGGTGGAGACGCTGATCGTCGAGGCCCCGGACCAGGGCCACGAGACCACGTCGGAGGCCTACAGCTATCTGCTGTGGCTGCAGGCGATGTACGGCAAGGTCACCGGTGACTGGTCCAAGTTCAACGGCGCGTGGGCCCTCATGGAGAAGTACATGATCCCCACCCACGCCGACCAGCCCACCAACTCCTTCTACAACGCCTCCAAGCCGGCCACCTACGCGCCCGAGGCGGATACGCCGAACGAGTACCCGACAAAGTTGGACCAGTCCGTGCCGGTGGGTTCGGACCCGCTTGCCGGTGAACTCAAGTCGACGTACAACACCGACGATGTCTACGGCATGCACTGGCTGCAGGACGTCGACAACGTCTACGGCTACGGCAACACGCCCGGCGGGACCTGCGAGGGCGGTCCGACGGCGAAGGGCCCGTCGTACATCAACACCTTCCAGCGCGGGCCGCAGGAGTCGGTGTGGGAGACGGTGCCACAGCCGACCTGCGACGCCTTCAAGTACGGCGGAAAGAACGGCTACCTGGACCTGTTCACCGGCGACTCGTCGTACGCCAAGCAGTGGAAGTTCACCGACGCCCCGGACGCCGACGCGCGTGCCGTGCAGGCCGCGTACTGGGCCGACGTATGGGCAAAGCAGCAGGGCAAGGGCGCGGACGTCTCCGCGACCGTCACCAAGGCCGCGAAGATGGGCGACTACCTGCGCTACGCCATGTACGACAAGTACTTCAAGAAGATCGGCAACTGTGTCGGTCCGTCCACCTGCCCGGCGGGCACCGGCAAGGACGCCTCGCACTACCTGCTGTCCTGGTACTACGCCTGGGGCGGCTCGAACGACACGAGCGGCGGCTGGGCCTGGCGCATCGGCTCCAGCTACGCCCACAGCGGCTACCAGAACCCGCTGGCCGCGTACGCACTCAGCTCGGGCCCCGACCTGAAGCCCAAGTCGTCGACAGGAGCGGCGGACTGGTCCAAGTCGCTGCAGCGACAGCTGGAGTTCTACCAGTGGCTGCAGTCGTCCGAGGGCGCCATCGCGGGCGGTGCGACCAACAGCTGGGCGGGGCGGTACGCGACGCCGCCTGCTGGGAAGTCGACGTTCTACGGCATGTACTACGACGAGGCTCCGGTGTACCACGACCCGCCGTCCAACCAGTGGTTCGGCTTCCAGGCGTGGTCCATGGAGCGGGTCGCCGAGCTCTACCAGCAGACGGGCAACGCGCAGGCCAAGGCGGTCCTCGACAAGTGGGTCAAGTGGGCGCTGTCCAAGACCACGATCAACCCGGACGGCACCTACCAGATCCCGGCGACACTGCAGTGGTCGGGGCAGCCCGACACCTGGAACGCGTCGAATCCCGGCTCCAACAGCGGACTGCACGTCACCGTCGCCGACTACACCAACGACGTCGGCGTGGCCGCCGCGTACGCCAAGGTCCTGACGTACTACGGCGCCAAGTCCGGTGACGCGACCGCCAAGTCGACGGCGAAGGCACTGCTGGACGGCATGTGGAACAACTACCAGGACAGCCTGGGCATCGCCGTCCCGGAAACCCGCACCGACTACAACCGGTTCAACGACAGCGTCTACGTGCCCAGCGGCTGGACCGGCACGATGCCCGACGGTGACGCGATCAACTCCACGTCCACCTTCCTCTCGCTGAGGTCCTTTTACAAGAACGACCCCGCGTGGTCGAAGATCGAGACCTATCTCAAGGGCGGCGCCGCGCCCGTCTTCACCTACCACCGGTTCTGGGCACAGGCGGACATCGCCCTGGCCATGGGCTCGTACGCGGAGCTGCTCGAATAGCCCACGCCTGGCTCCGCGTGCGCGACCCCGTCACAAGGAGACGGGGTCACCCGGCCGGGCGGCCCCACCCGCACAGGGTCCGCCCGGCCGTCACGCCAACCGGGCCGCCTCGATGGCGAGTTCGCCAACCGGCGGTGCCCCCGTACGCGCATCCCCCACTGCGCCATGGACGGGAGCGCTCCCAAAACACACAGGTCCAGGAGGGAAACGAAACACTGTCCTGATCCATGCGGCCGGGCCCCTGACCGGTTCCCGTGCCCCTGGCAAAGTCGTGTGCTCGCGCCTCCTCCCCCGTAAGATCGGTGATCTCGTGGGGGGAGGTAGTCATGAGCAGACGGCGCCCGGGGACGCCGACGCTGGAGGAGGTGGCTGCCCGCGCCGGAGTGGGACGGGGCACCGTCTCCCGCGTCATCAACAACGCGGCAGGCGTGAAGGAATCGACACGCCGGACCGTGCAGCGAGCCATCGAGGAACTGGGGTACGTGCCCAACCTCGCGGCCCGTTCCCTGGCCGGACGGCGGGCCGACGCGGTCGCCCTGGTCATGACGGAACCGGACTGGCGGCAGTTTGCCGAGCCCTTCTTCTCCGAAATCGTCAGCTCGCTCGGGGACGCACTGTCCGACACAGGAATGCAGCTGATGCTGACCCTGGTCCGCTCGGATGCCGAGCGGCAGCGTTTCCTCGAGTACGCGCGCGGCGGCCGGGTCGACGGCGTTCTGCTGATGTCCGTGCACGCCGGCGATCCACTGCCGGACATGCTTGCCGAGGCACGGCTGCCGACCGTCCTGCTGGGGCGCCGCTCCGGCGACGAGTACGTCAGTTACGTGGACGTGGACAACGTCGGCGGAGCCCGCAGCGCGGTCTCCCATCTGTTGGAGCGGGGCCGCCGAGCGATCGCCACCATTACCGGGCCGGCCGACATGTACGTGACGCAGTGCCGGCTGCGCGGCTACCAGGAGGCTTTGGCCCTGGCGGGCCTCGAGGGCGAGCAGACCCTGGTCGCCGAGGGCGACTTCACGGCGGAGAGCGGACGCCGTGCCATGGCCGCGCTCCTCCGGCGGCATCCGGAGATCGACGGCGTCCTCGCCGCGTCGGACACCACGGCCGCGGGAGCTCTGGAGACGCTGCACTCGGCCGGGCGTCGGGTGCCCGAGGACGTCGCCGTGATCGGTTTCGACGACTTTCCGCTGGCCCAGCGGACGACACCGCGACTGACCACGGTACGGCAGCCGATCGAGGCGATGGGGCGGGCCATGGTCCGGCTGCTCCTGGAGGAGATGGAGGAGGGTGCAGTGGCCTGGCGGCACGTCATCCTCCGCACGGAACTGATGGTGCGCGAGTCCACCTGAACGTCGCTGGACGACATCCCCGCGGAGCGCTCCTCATGCCGCGCGCTGTGAGGCAGGCCCGTTTCTGACCTGGGGCTCCCGAATCGGCTCGCCTCTCTTTGCGCCGGGAGCCTTGTCATGAACCTGAACCAACTCTAGTGTCCGTGCCGAACCGAGGAATGGGAGCGCTCCCAATCGCCGTCGGTGGGAGCGCTCCCGCAATCTCCCCATCCCCCATCCCTGTCCAGAGGATCCGCATGCGACCTTCACGACACCATGCCCACAGCGCGAGGGGTGTGCTCGGCGCACTGCTCACCTCGCTCGTCTCGCTCGCCGCGCTTCTGACCACCGCGCCGGGGGCCCAGGCCGACACCACGGTCTGCGAACCATTCGGGTCGACGACCATCCAGGGCCGCTACGTCGTCCAGAACAACCGCTGGGGCACCAGCGCCACGCAGTGCATCGCCGTCACCGACTCCGGGTTCAGGATCACCCAGGCCGACGGATCCGTCTCCACGAACGGCGCTCCGAAGTCGTACCCGTCCGTCTACAACGGCTGCCACTACACCAACTGCTCGCCCGGCACCAACCTCCCCGCTCAGCTCAGCACCATCTCCAGCGCGCCCACGAGCACCTCGTACAGCTATGTGAACGACGCAGCGTACGACGCCGCTTACGACATCTGGCTCGACCCCACGCCCCGCACCGACGGCGTGAACCGCACCGAGATCATGATCTGGTTCAACCGAGTCGGGTCCGTCCAGCCCGTGGGTTCGCCGGTCGGCACCGCCACCGTGGCCGGGCGCGAGTGGCAGGTGTGGTCCGGCAACAACGGCTCCAACGACGTGCTGTCGTTCGTCGCACCGTCGGCGATCAGCAGCTGGTCCTTCGATGTCATGGACTTCGCGCGGCAAGCCGTCTCCCGCGGACTGGCACAGAACAACTGGTACCTGACGAGTGTTCAGGCGGGCTTCGAGCCCTGGCAGAACGGCACGGGCCTCGCCCTGACCTCGTTCTCCTCGACCGTCAACAAGGGTTCCTCCGGTGACCCGGGCGGCCCCGGCGGCTCCGCGGCCTGCAAGGTGGCGTACACCACGAACGTCTGGCAGGGCGGCTTCACCGCCGACGTCACCGTCACCAACACCGGTTCCTCCCCGGTGAACGGCTGGAAACTCGCGTTCACCCTGCCCTCCGGACAGCAGATCACCAGCGTCTGGAACGCGAACGTCTCTCCCTCATCGGGAGCTGTCACGGCGGGCAACGTCGGCTACAACGAGCAGATCACCGCCGGCGGCCAGGCGTCCTTCGGGTTCCAGGGCACCTACAGCGGCGTCTTCGCCAAGCCCTCCGGCTTCAGCCTGAACGGCACCGCCTGCACCACCGCTTGACCTGGGCCCACCCACCACGGGGCCCGCCCACTTCCGTTCCCACGGCCCGGCGGGCCCCGCAACCTGGGAGCAGTGCCACACCGACGCTCTCCTCCGCACGGACCCACATCCAAGAGGCACGCCCGCGCGACAGCGCAGGCGCAGAGGCCGACTGATGGTGGTCGCCACCGAGGGGACTGGCGGTCACAGTCCCTCACCATGATCCACCACTGGATGAGCCTGGATGAGCTTTGAAAACGGGCCCATGCGGCCCTACGGCAATGCTGCGGTTTCAGCAATCCAGGCAGTACGGAACGGGCACTGGCCAGTCCTCCCTTACGCCATGGCGTCGTCCGCCCCTGCGCACCGCCTCGACACAGGCCCGTCGAGCCGTCCGTCTGCGCGGTGGCCCTCGTTGCTCCAGCGGAAGCGCGTACGGGCCCAGGGCTGGGGCGGAAGACCACGCCGTCTGCATGCCCGTGCCTTGTGGTGCGGCTCAGGTGGATCGCGGCCAGGTCTGCAGCAGGGTGGCGAGGCGTGCGGTGGTGCAGGCTGGATCGCGCAGCATGTCACGGAGGGCGACGGCGTCCTCCCGGGTGGGCTTGACCGGGATCCCGGAGGCCTCCAGGTACATCACGCCTGTCGCAGCGGCCACGGCCATGTTGGAGCGCTCCAGCCAGCGGCAGCGCCCGAGGATGTGCACCAGCGCGGCGGCGCGGGCGTAGGGGCCTTCGTAGACGGGAGTTTCCAGCAGTTCGGCTCGGTGGCAGGCGACGGCGGCCACGGGTACCCCGTAGTCGTCGGGGGCGGGATCCGCCGCGCCTGCGACCTCCGCGACCTGCAGGATCCAGGGGACGTCGATATACAGGTCCATTACGCGGCGTGTGCCCCCGAGGAGCGCCGGTCGGCGTCCTCGGCCTCGTCGAAGACCGCCTGGTGCTCGTCGAGGAAGCGCCTGGCCGCATCCAGGCCTCGCTGTCGCATTCCGCCGACGTCCTCCCGCACGAGAGCAGCGATGTAATCGCCGACGCTCATGCCGCGGTCCTTGGCCCGGGCTGTGGCGAGCTCCGCAATCTCGTCGTCGACCCGCCAGCCCCTCTGTGTCTTCGCCATCCGCCGATGGTAACAGGTGGTACCAGGGCGTGACGGCCTTCCTGGCGTAGGGGGCGAGGGTGGCCTGCAGGCGCGATGCGCGATCGGACATCCGTCGGGGACCGTCCCGCCGCATCGGGCGATGTCAGTGGTGGCAGGCAGGATGAAAGGCATGACAACACCTGCAGCTGTGATCACGGATCGAGCCGCCTACGCGCAGGCGGTCGAGGACGCGGTGAAGGCGTCGGCCGCCTACTACGGGGGCGGCTCCTCTCCCCTGGACGACGACGCCTACGACAGGCTGGTGCGTGGCATCGCCGCATGGGAGGCCGAACATCCTGACGGGGTGCTGCCGGATTCGCCGACGGGGAAGGTCGCCGGCGGTGCCGTGGAGGGCGATGTGCCGCACACGGTGGCGATGTTGAGCCTGGACAACGTGTTCTCGCCGGAGGAATTCACCTCCTGGGCCGCCTCTCTGGCCCGGCGCATAGGCCACGAGGTCGAGCGGTTCAGTGTCGAGCCGAAGCTGGACGGGCTCGCGGTCGCCGCCCGCTACACCGGCGGCCGCCTGAGACAGCTGATCACCCGCGGGGACGGGACGGCCGGGGAGGACGTCTCGCACGCGATCGGCACCATCGAGGGCCTGCCGACCGAACTCGCCGAGCCGGTCACCGTGGAAGTCCGGGGCGAGGTCCTGATGACGACCGCCCAGTTCGAGCACGCCAACGAGGTGCGTACCGCGCACGGCGGGCAGCCGTTCGCCAACCCACGCGGCGCCTCTGCGGGTACGCTGCGCGCCAAGGAGCGCGCCTACAGCGTGCCGATGACGTTCTTCGGCTACGGCCTGCTGCCCATGGCCGACACCGAGACCGAACTCGCCGCGCGGCTGGCCGCGAGCGCGCACAGCGACCTGATGGCGCAGGCCGTCGTGTTCGGGATCAACACCACCGCTGCCACGGCGGTGCCCGGCGTCACCGCCGAGACCGTGGAGCAGGTGCTGGCCCGGGTGCAGGAGATCGCCGCGCTGCGGGCGGAGTTGCCGTTCGGGATCGACGGGATCGTCATCAAGGCCGACCTGGCCGCAGATCAGCAGACCGCAGGGTCGGGTTCGCGCGCTCCGCGGTGGGCGATCGCCTACAAGCTGCCGGCCGTCGAGAAGATCACACGGCTCCTCGAGGTGGAGTGGAACGTCGGCCGCACCGGCATCATCGCCCCGCGCGCCGTCCTGGAGCCGGTGGAGATCGACGGCGCCACCATCACCTACGCCACTCTCCACAACCCGGCCGACATCACCCGCCGCGACCTGCGGCTGGGCGACCACGTCATGGTCCACCGGGCCGGCGACGTCATCCCCCGCATCGAAGCCCCGGTCGCCCACCTGCGCACCGGCGACGAACAGCCCATCGTCTTCCCCGAGGTGTGCCCGCGCTGCGGATCCGCCATCGACACGAGCCAGGAACGCTGGCGGTGCGAACAGGGCCGCAACTGCCACCTCGTCGCGTCTCTCTCCTATGCGGCCGGCCGGGACCAGCTCGACATCGAAGGCCTGGGCGCCACCCGCGTGGTCCAACTCGTCGAGGCGGGCCTGGTCACCGATCTCGCCGACCTGTTCACCCTCACCCGCGACCAGCTCCTCGCGCTGGAGCGGATGGGCGAGACCAGCACCGACAACCTCCTCGCCGCGATCGACACGGCCAAGGGGCAACCGCTGTCGCGAGTGCTGTGCGCGCTCGGGGTGCGCGGCACCGGCCGTTCCATGTCCCGCCGCATCGCCCGGTACTTCGCCACCATGGACCACATCCGCGCCGCAGACGCGGAAACGATGCAGCAGGTCGAGGGCATCGGCACCGAGAAGGCCCCCTCGATCGTCGCCGAACTGGCCGAACTCGCCTCGCTCATCGACAAGCTCGCCGCCGCCGGGGTGAACATGAGCGAGCCCGGTGCCACCCCGCCCGCGTCGACCACCGGGGACACCGGCGCCGACGGGAGCGGGGATGCGGCAGGCGGGCCGCTGACCGGCATGACCGTCGTGGTCACCGGCGCGATGACCGGCGTGCTGGAGAAGCTCAGCCGCAACCAGATGAACGAGCTCATCGAGCGCGCGGGCGGCCGCTCTTCCTCCAGTGTCTCCAAGAAGACCACCCTGGTGGTCGCCGGCGACGGCGCCGGATCCAAGCGCACCAAGGCCGAAACCCTCGGCGTCCGCCTGGCGACCCCGGATGAGTTCGCCGACCTCGTCGCCGACTTCGTCGACTGAGGTCTCCGGCAGGTGTGCCCCAGCTCACCATCACAGAGGCAACAGGCCGGGAACACTTCAAGGTGATTGACCGTTAATCCAGACGTGACTGCGGAGGGGACAGTGTCCCCGGGCCTCACCCATAGCCCATGGGGACGATCGTCCGGCTGAAGCCCCATGGAGCCCTCCGCCGAGAGGCGACCGCCCTCCGCACGTCACCACTTACGGCCCCGGCTGGCCTCCCCCGTCCAGCCGGGGCTTTCCCGTGCCTGTGGTTGTCCCCCGCGAGGACGCGCGACCCGTGACCTCGGGCTGCACCGCGGCCTGCGGAAACTCCGCCACGTCTTGAGTCACCCGAAGGGGGGTCGGCACCCAGGGGACCGGCTTACGTGCGCTTGCCCGTGTCGGCGGAGTACACCACGCTGAGCCCCGAGCACGAGGACTGCCGGCGAGCTCAGATCGCGCACCGATGAGTTTCCCGCGCCGCACCGGTCTGTACGCCGGACACCCATGGACGGAAGGCTGGGCCATGCGCAAACTGTTCTACGGCATGAACCTGACTCTGGACGGCTACATCGCCGCGCCCGGCGACGACATCGGCTGGAGCGGACCGCCGAGCGACGAGCTGTTCCAGTGGTGGCTCGACCACGAGCAGGCGAGTGGCCTGTCGCTGTACGGGCGCAAGCTGTGGGAGACGATGAGCTCCTACTGGCCGACCGGCGACCAGCAGCCGGGCGCCACCCCGGCGCAGATCGAATTCGCGCGGAACTGGCGGGACACGCCGAAAGTGGTGTTCTCCTCGACGATCGACAAGGTCGACTGGAACAGCCGCCTGGTCACCGGCGACGCGATCGCCGAGATCACCCGGCTCAAGGCCGAGGACGGCGGCCCGATGAGCATCGGCGGCGCAACGCTCGCCGGGGCGGCCATGCGCGCCGGGTTGATCGACGAGTATGCGATCGCCACGCATCCGGTCCTGGTGGGCGGCGGCACGCCGTTCTTCACCTCCCTGGACGGCTGGGTGAACCTGAACCTGGTGGAGACGCGGACGTTTCCCGGCGGCGTGGTCCTGACCAGGTACGAGACGAGGCGCTGAGCAGCAGCACCCAACACGCTTCAGCCGATCCACGGATCGTCATTGGTCTGCCGTGGACCGGCAGTCGTTCCACAGGGTGGCGAGGCGGGCCGGGATCTGGGGGATGCCGGCACACCCCCGGGAATTGGCGGGGAAACTGTCGCTGGCCACGTAGCGCCAGCCGACGCCCGGGCGATCGGTGAAGTACTTCATCGCAGCTCCGTCATCCTGCAGGGCGACCTGCTCCGCCTCCGTGCTGCCGGGAGTCAGCTGGAAGCGGGTTCCGGCGTAGAACGTCCCGTTGCAACTGCCGTAGTAGAACGTGCCCTTGACCGGGGCGATGTGGGTGAGAGGCGGTTGAGCCTGTCTGCGGTAGGTCGCCGTGACGCTGAGCTTGAGGGCAGGCGACGCCAGCAGGGATCGGCAGCCGTGAGCCCGGGCCGGAGAGCCGGCGGCTGTGTGCCCGGCCGACCGACTCGCCGCCGGGGACGCCACGGCCGAGGAAGCAGGCATGTGCGCCGCGCTCGGAATGCTGCTGGTCGCGGTGCCGTGCTGCGTGCAACTCGTGAGCAGGGCCGCCGCGGCAGCGGCCATCCCCAGAGTCGCACCGCGATACAGAGAACAGTTCCGGCGTGTCATTTCGAACCCACCCCTCTCAAGACGTTCGCACAGGTCCGGGATGACGCAACTCGGATACGGTCTTCCGGTCTTGGGCACAAGGACGCTGCGCCGTGCACCGCGGTTTCATCAGGTCCACGTGGGCTCACGGACCGGACCTCGATCCCGCCGCAGCTCAGGTGGCCGGAGCCGTCAGGTACGTCAGGTACACACCTCCCCCGCAGTCGGGCATCTTCCGTAGGGTCCAGCGGCCGTCGAACGTCGCGGAGGAGAAGTTCGACTCGGCGTCGTCCTCCTCCACCTCGCCGCCCTGCGGCGTGTATCCGGCCTCGGGAAGCTGCTTCTGCAGGAAGGCCAGCGTGCGGTCGAAGCCACTCCTGACGACCATGGCGACGACGAGCCGCTCGCCGGAGCGACGCTCCGTCGAGGTCACGAGCGCGCCATCGGGCACCGGAAGGTTCGCCGGGAAGTCCTTGGGCATCGGCAGTGAGGCGGCAGTGGGGCACCCGCCCGGCGTGGTGACGATCGGCGTCGCGGCCAAGGGCCCTGCATTCCTTGTCGGCGCCGAGCACCCGGTGACGGCCGCCAGACCGAGGACGGCGCCGGTCAGTGCGCCAGCCAGAGGCCAGGACTTCACCTACTTACCTCCTGTGGGCTTCTGGCGCTTGCCGACGACCGTGGCGTCGTACGCGCCGTACAGGGTGTTGCCGGAGGTCTGGCGGGCGATGGAGGCCAGTGCGTCGTAGTTCTGCGCGCCGCCGCCGGCGCAGGCGCCGGTGCAGCCGTCGGCGTAGGCGGCGAGCACACGGCCCCGGGCGTCGATGGTGATGTCGTCGAAGTCCAGGAGATTGCGGTCCTTGCCACAGGTGGTGCCACCTGTGCAGATCGATCCCTTCTGGACCGGGTCGATGGGGGTGGCGTCCACGGTGACCCAGGACTGTCCGCCGTCGTAGGTCGTGGCCACGTACAGGTGCCAGACGCCCTTGAAGGTGCCCGCATCCTGGTAGTCGCCGCCGGTGGTGGTGCCCAGGAAGGCGAAGGCGGCGCGGTTGTCGTCGCCTGCGGTCACGGCCGGGAAGACGATGTTCTTTATGCCGAGGGACGCCCCGACGTTCTGGTCGTACAGCCACGTCCTGCCCTTGTCGTGGCTGACGGCGATGCGTGCGGTGCCGTCGCTGTTCTGGTAGCCCATGTAGACGGTCCCGCCGGCGCCGATCCCCACGCTCGGGTCGGAGTCAACGGGGGAGCTGGAGGGGTTCTTGCGGACGGTCCAGGTAAGCCCGTTGTCCTCGGAGACGGCCACGGCCTGGTTGCCGCCGCAACCCTTGTTCGGCACGTACACCGTGCCGTCCGGTGCGACCTTCACATGCCCGTGCAGGCCGCCGCAGTCCAGCAGCGAGTACATCGGAACGGCCGGCCCATACGTCAGACCGCCGTCCCGGCTGACCGCGCAGGAGGCGTCGGCGATGTCCTGGGAGCAGTAGTAGACGGCGTTCGGATACGACGTGAGAGGGCCAGGCCCGCCTGGGGCGAAGGAGCCGCCGCCGATGCTCTGGTGGTCGACACCGGAGTTGATGCCGGAGCCGCCCGTCGGCGTCCACGTTTCGCCGTCGTCGTCGGTGTAGCAGGTCAGGGCGGTCTTTCCGGCCAGCTGCGACTCGAAGGTGCGGTGGGTGGCCGGATCGGTGAACAAGATCGGGTCGAGGCTGGTCGTGCTGCCCTGGGGACATCCATTGGCCGCATTCGCGCTCTTGTCCTGCCAGGTGGCGACGCCGGCGCTGTCATAGGTGACCTTGAGCGTCGAGGTGTACGCCTGGAACATCGCGGCCCCGGTGGCGCGGTCGACGCCGATCGAGGGTTCACCGGCCTCGTGGGCGTGCGCGAGGCTGTCGGGTGCCGAGGAGTTCGCATAGGTGGGGGGTACTGCTGTACTCGGTGGCGGGTCGACCGGGTTGGCGACCAGGCTCGCGGTGCCGGTGAAGCTGTCACCGAGTGGCGCGTACGGCACCACGCGGACCATGTACGACGCCGCCACCGCGGGCAACAGCAGGCGCTCGGGGTCGCTGGTGGAGGCCGCCGCGGCCACTGCGTGGCCGTTTGCGTCGAGGACGTACAGGTCGAAGTCGGCGGCAGTGTTGGGCCACTTGACATCGATGCGCAGGCTGTGACCGGTGTCGTAGCCGGGGGGCACCGACACCTTCAGGGCGTAGTCGTCGCAGAGTTGCGGGCTACCGCAGCTCACCGTCCCGGTGGTGCCGGAGACATTGGGGACGGCGAAGGGACCGGCGCTCCACGAAATCGTGGGTGCTGTGTCGCTGACCGTTCCGGAGGGCGGGGTGGCGGCCTCGGCCGACACGCTCGGCAGAGTGCCGACGACGAGCGCCAGCACCCCGAGGACGACACGCCCCCGCGACCGCGAGTGACGCTGAGGACAGAGTGCGGAGCGGAGAGCCACAAGCACCTCAAGGGTTCCGAGTCGGACGAAGGGCGATCGTGTGCGGTGGTACGGGAGGGGCCTTTGTCTGCTCTACGGGGAGGCGTGCGACGTCCGTCGCGAGAATTCGAACTGTTTCCCACGGCCTCGGCGTACTCAAGGGTGATCGCGCTGAAGACGCCGATGGCCCGCCCGGTCTCCGATTGCGGTCGGCGGGTGGCGAAGGAGCAGGAAGTGCTGGAAAAGGTGCAGCCTTTTGCTCGTTTGGCGTCCGTAAAACACCGATTCATGCGCTGTGATTTCATGGAGGTGCGCACATCGTGGCGTACACCGCTGAAAGAGAGTTGTGAGACATGGCGGCACCGCAGGCCCGGTGGAGCGCGCTGCTCGAGATGCTGACGCGCGACGGGCGGATCGAAGTCGAGCCGGCTGCGGAGGAGTTGGGAGTCTCCGCTGCGACCATCAGGCGCGACCTCGACGAGTTGGCCCGCCAGCAGATGGTCACCCGCACCCACGGCGGAGCGGTGATCAACGCCATCGCCTATGACCTGCCGCTGCGCTACAAGGCCGCGCGCAACGCTCCGGAGAAGGAGCGGATCGCGCACGCGGCCGCCTCGCTGGTGAAGGCCGGCGCGGTGGTGGGGTTGAACGGCGGCACCACGACCACCGAGGTGGCGCGGGCGCTGGCCACCCGCGCCGACCTGAGTTCCGGCGGCGCGGAGACAGCGGTCACGGTGGTGACCAACGCTCTGAACATCGCGAACGAGTTGGTCGTACGGCGCCATGTGAAGCTCGTGGTGACCGGCGGAGTGGCCCGGCCGGCGTCCTATGAGCTGATCGGGCCGCTGGCCACCGAACTGCTCGCCGAGATCGCGCTGGACCAGGTCTTCCTCGGGGTGGATGCCATCGACGTTGCCCACGGGGCGACCGCGCACCACGAGGGCGAGGCCAGCATCAACCGGGCGCTGGCCCGCCGCGCACAGCAGGTCATCGCGGTCGCCGACGCCTCCAAGCTGGACCGCCGGGCCTTCGCCCGCATCTGCCCGGTGGAGGACATCGACGTCCTGGTGACCGACAAGACCGCCTCGGACCGGTTGACCGAGTCGTTCACGGCGGCCGGGGTCGAGGTCATCCGCGCCTGACTCCGCACGCCGCTCCCGTGATGGTCAAGGTGCAGATCCCGACGTTATCCCCGGACCCAGCCCGCCGTCAGTCCGGCCACGAGGTGGCGCTCCACGAAGACGAACCACACGACCACCGGCACGATCGCGATGATCGAATTGGCGGACAGCTACTGCCACTGCTCCTGGTACGAGGTGACGAAGCCAGGAATCGCCCTGGTCAGGGTCGTTCGGTTGCTGGACGAGGTGACGGCGAGGGCCACCACGTACTCGTTCCACGCGCCGATGAAGGTGTACACGAGCGCCGTCACCAGACCGGGCATCGCGATCGGCAGGACGACACGGGCCGCTGCCCGTCGATCGGTGGCGGCCTTTGCCGACTCTGGTACGCGGCGGCCGCTCATCGTTGAGCCGCGGCCAGGGGACGCGAGGTTCTGGGAACTGCAGTTCGGCTGTGTAGTCCACTCCGCATCGGAGGTCCTCTTCCCGTGGCCCGTCGGCCTCCACCGGGTCTGCATGGCTCGCCTGGTGGGCTGGACTCAGCCCGACGGTGCGCTGGTCGAACCGCACCTTGCGCTTTGGGTGCATCTCCAGATGATCACGCCTCATCGATGTCGTTCGGCCAGGCGGACCCGACGTCTACATAACCGAGCTCCTGTTGTGGAGCCGTGCCCTGCCGGATGTGTGCGCCACGGCGAGGGTGTCCGCCGAGGGCACCGCCCGGTCGACCCACGGCACGGTGTGGGCCTCCGCCGAGTTGCAGGAGACCCTGCACGACGGCGCCGAGCGCGGCGGATCGTCCTGTGCCGTGAGCCGGGCGCGACCGGGCACCGGCTTCCCCGTCCAGCCCGACGGCTTCCTGATCGCCGGGCTGCCCGGGGTCGAGCGTGAGTTCGCCAGGACCAAGCACGTCGACCTGCCGGGGACGGCCCGGGCACGGTCGTCTGCGACTCCTTCACCGGTGAGCGTGCCGGCGACCTGGGGATGGACCTTGCCGGGCTGCTCAGCGCCCACGGCTGAGTGCGCCCCTGTGCCAGGTCCGGCCGACCGTAGGCCGGCACCCCATGGCACAGGGGGCGAGAGCCCGCTACGCCGGTAAGGAACTCCGCCGTGTGGGGGTTCGAGACCTCGACCTCCCCCACCGCTCGACCTGCGTCGGTCCAGGCGGCGCATCCCAACTGACTCCCTGGGGAGGGCTCTTGTAGGCGTACGAGGGCGAAGACTGTTTCATGCTCGTCGGGACAGACGGCCGGGCCGAGCGGCGCTTGCAGGCCCCACGCCCTCCGGCGCCGGTCTGAGAAGCCACCGCCGGGCATCGGGGATCGGACCGGGGCGCCCATGCGATGCTCACGTCATGACTGATCAACCCGAGGTTGCCATCGCCCGCTGGCCAGGTCAGGCCCCTTCAGCCCAGGATGGTCCGGCAGATCTGCTGGCGGCCTACCATCTGCAGACGCAGGCCGAGAAGGGTGAGGCCGTCACCGGTGTCGACGGGTTGCCGGATCGCTACCGGGCAGAGATCACGGATCCGCAGACCGTGTTCGTAGACGATGTCGTGCTGCTGGCGTTGAGCGGGCGCACCGCGGTGGGCTGCCTGGTGGTGACCGACTCCGGTGACGGACGGTCCGAGGTCAAGAGGCTCTGGACGGACCCGGCGTTCCGGGGGCAGGGCATCGCGTCCAGACTGGTCGGCGCCGCGCTCGTTCATGCCGCGGAAAGCGGCGTCAGCGCGGTGCGGCTCTCGGTGTGGAAGTGGCGGACGGGCGCGATCTCCCTGTACGAGCGGCTCGGATTCACCGTCACCGAGTCGTGGGACGAGCGGGACCAACTGGTTTGCATGGAACGAGCCGTGTGAGTGTCACAGCCATTCATTGATGGCTGCCTCGTGGTCCACCGGGGGACAGTGCTGGGCGGAGCGCGCGGCGTGGGCTGCTCCGCCTACGGCGGCGGTGTGTGGCCGGGGTATCGGCTGGACGGGGCTGTGCAGGCGGACTCGGCCTTTGAGGAGAGTGTGATGTGACGGAGGCGCCAGGTGGTGATGTCGTTCCTCCAGCGCTCGTGGTGGCGACGACGCACCAGGTGGTCGGCAGGGTTCGGTGCGGTGGTCGTTGAGCGTGGCCGGCTGGCGGTAGGTCCCGCCAGAAGGCACCGGCCATGGCGCTGGCAGTCGATGACCACGCTCATGAGCAGGCGCCTGGCCGGACGGCGTTGACGCACCGCACGGCCTTGTCGTTCACACTCCCGGTACGGCAGGGGCTCCTACCTACCGGGCGACAGGCGATGCTCGGGGCGGTCAGCGTGCTGTCCCCTGCCGCCGCTTGCGGTAGTTGGCCACCTTGTGCCGGTTCCCGCACTCGGTCATGCCGCACCAGCGGCGGTTGGCGGACCGCGACAGGTCCACGAACAGCCGGGTGCAGTCCTCGTTGAGGCATTCCCGCACGCGAGTGAAGTCGGTGCCGCCCAGAAGTTCCACCGCGTCCCGTGCCACCGCGCCGAGCGCCTCGTCGATGCCTCCGGTACGTCTCAGGCGACCGTCCTCGTCGAGTTGGAGCCTCGGCAGCGGCAGCCGGGCCGCCTCGTTCACCTCGGCGAGGGCTTCCCGCACCTCGCTGTCCGCGGGCGGTGTCAGGGGCCATGCGCCAACCAGTTCGTACACCGCTTCCCTGAGACGGCACATTCTCGACAGGGCGCGTGCGTCCAGAAGGTCGGGCGCGTCGAGCAGTCCGGCCTGGAGGATCCAGCGTCGCAGGTCGTCGGGGGAACGCAGCAGTTCGGTGCGTCGGCTTCGTCGCCAGAGCAGTGTGCCCGCGAGGTCCAGGCAGAGCCTTCCGCTGACGAAGACGAAATCATCCACGCGGCCATGGTGCCAGGTGGCGTCCGACACCGACGTCACCCCTCCCGCCCGCCCAGTGCGTCGACGACCCGGCCCAGGATCTCGTCCAGCACCTGCTGCGAGGTGGCGAAGTTCAGCCGCACGAACCCCTCGGCGTCCGGACCGAAGGGCACGCCGCCGTCGAGCAGGACCCGGCCGTCCCTGAGGACCTTCTCCACCGGCGGTTCGTCCAGGCCGAGCGGCCGTGTGTCCAGCCATGCCAGGTACGTGGCCTCGGGCAGGTGGTGGCGGATCAGCGGGAGCCGGTCGCGTACCACGTCGCGGACGCGCCGACGATTGCGGTCCAGCACGGTCAGGAGATCGCGCTGCCAGTCGTCGCCGTGCTCCCATGCGGCCAGGGTGGCGACGACACCGAGGGGTGAGACGGTGCCGTACAGGTCGGGCGGTTGTGCGTCCCGCAGCGCGAGGAGGCGGTCCGGGCCGTAGTGCGTGACGGCGCAGCGGATGGCCGCCAGGTTGAACGCCTTGGTCGCGGAGGTCAGGGTCACGGTGCGGCGCGCGGCGTCGTCGGACAGGCTCGCGAAGGGGATGTGCCGGTGGGGGGCGTAGGTCAGCTCGGCGTGGATCTCGTCGCTGATGACGAGCAGATCGTGTCGTCGCGCGATGGCCGCGATCTCGCCGAGTTCGTCGGGCGTCAGCACCCGGCCGGTGGGGTTGTGGGGGTTGACCAGGACGAGTGCCTTGCAGTTGGACCGCTTCACCGCGGTGTCCAGGGCGGCGAAGTCCATCCGCCAGCCGTCGTCGGTGTCGTTCATCGGGATGGGCACGATCCGGCGGTTCATCGTCCGCAACGTCGCCAGGAACGGTGGGTAGTTGGGAATGTGCACCGCCACCGCGTCCCCGTCCGAGGTCGCGAGGTGAAGGACGAGTTGCAGGCACTGGATGAGGTCGGTCTGCTCGCGCACGCGGTGGGCCGACGCGGCCCATCCGTGGCGCTCGGCCATCCGCTTGGCGAAGGCAGAGCGCAGCGGGCTGCCGTCCGGCCAGTCCGGGTAACCGAGGTCATGGCGGTCGACGGCCTCGTGCAGCGCGGCCACCACCGGCGGCGGGGTGGGGAAGTCCATGTCGGCCACCCATGCCGGCAGGACGTCTCGCTCCGGGCGGTGCCATTTCACGCTGCCGCGAAGGCGCAGCCGGTCGAGCTCGAGGTCGTCGAAGCCGGGGATCCCCGGAGTGGTTGCGGGCCTCATGCCGGGGCCCCCGCTCGCAGCAGGTCGCGGGTGATCTGCACCTGCCCGTGATGCTGGGCCAGTTCCTCCAGTACGTGAAGCTGGACGCCCTGCACGCTCAGGGGACGGTCCGGTCCCTCGGAGTCGTCAGAGGGTGTGTTGCGCGGCGGTTGCGACGGCAGCACCTCGCGGAGGTCTGCTTGCAGGCGGTCGAAGAGCGCGTCGACCTGCGTCCGCAGATGCTGCACGTCCCCCTTCGCCGTGAACTCGGACGCACGGTCGCGGTCGATGCGGCGCCCCGCGATCACGTGGCCCAGCCAGTAGTCGGCCACGGCAACGCAGTGGTACGCGATGGCGTACGGGGAGTTGGCGCCGGGCAGGTGCGGCGCCGTGTTGCCCAGGTCATCACCCAGTTCTTCCAGCGCGCCGAGCATGCCGTCGAAGGCTCGGCGAAGAAAGTACAGGTACTCGTCGTGCTCGTGCACAGCGCCTCCTATCGCTCAGGAATCCAGCATCTGCAGAGAAATGACACCTGTCAAGATGGTGTCTCCCCGACAGATCAATGTGCCTTATGCGCCGTAAATTGAGGGTTCTAGGGTGAAAGTCGAGCTGACGAGGCACCTATGTAACCATGTTGAGCGGTGTCTCCGAGTCGCGGACTTCTCCATCGGCGGCGACCCCGTTCCCGTCTCGCTGCCGCGTCCGTGCGCGCTGCCACGTGCGCGAGCCGCTCGCCGGGGTGCCACCGCGACCAGTCGGCGGTGGGCAGGCCTTCGAGCACGAGCCCTGGTCGCGCTCATTCCGATCGTCTTCGCGGCCGACGCGGAACTCGCTGTGCGGATCCGCCGCTACCGATCCGACGTCCACGCCAGGTTCGCCACCACCGACGTCGACTCCGTGTGAGCCTGGGCACGTGGCCCCGTCGCGTGGTGTGAAGGCGGACAAGGCGCCCGAGCAAGGCGCGACAGTCGGCCGTCAGACGCCTCGGGCGAGTGTCCCGGGCGGGGTGACGCAGCGGCCGAACTCTCCCGACCGACCTCGCCCCGCGATACCGGCTGACGACAGCCACCCGCTCCCGCTGCGGACACAGAACCGCAGCCCGCGCAGGAGCAGGAGCCCGAGCCGGAATCAGTTCAGCGGCTCGGTTCAGCAGTTGCGGGCGTGCCGACCGTGCCGTACGCCGTTACGCCCCGGCCGCCTCGATGAACTGGCGCACGGCGGTGCGCGGGTCGCCCGAGCGGACCAGCGCCTCGCCGACCAGGACCACGTCGGCTCCCCAAGCGCGGTACTCCGCGACGTCCTCGGGGCCGGCCACTCCCGATTCCGCGACCCTGACCGTGCCTTCCGGAATGGTCGTCACCAGGTCGGCGAACACTTTGCGATCCACGTCCAGCGTGGTCAGGTCCCGCGCGTTGATGCCGAGGAGTTCGGCTCCTGCTGCAGCGGCACGCCGAACCTCCTCGGCGGTGTGTGCCTCCACGAGCGGTGTGAGACCCAGCTCCTTGCACAACCCCATCATGTCGGCGAGTTGGCCGTCGTCGAGTGACACAACCATGAGGAGTGCGAGGTCGGCGCCGTGTGCGCGGGCTTCCCACAGCTGGTAGGGGTCGACGATGAAGTCCTTGCGCAGAACGGGAACGTCGACCCGGGCACGCACGGCGTCCAGATCGGCAAGCGAGCCGCCGAAACGCCTGCGCTCGGTCAGCACGCTGATCGCGGCGGCACCGCCGGCTGCGTACTGGGCCGCGAGGGAGGCAGGGTCGGGGATGTCTGCCAGCGCACCCTTGCTGGGGCTCTTTCGCTTCACCTCGGCGATGATGGACACCCCGGGCGCCCGGAAAGCAGGCAGCGGGTCGAGCGCGGGTTCCGCGTCCGCCACCCGCGACCGCAGCTCAGCCAGCGGCGTCGCGCGCTTGCGCTCCTCCAGATCTTCGCGAACTCCCGCGAGGATGCCGTCAAGAACGCTCATCGTTTCTCCCTGTGTCGATTGATCTTCTCCAAGTCGTGCTCAGAGAACAGTCTCACTCGGATCGATCATGGTGTCCGCACGGGCCGGCCGTGGGGCGCAGAAGTTGAACTTCTCGCGGTTGACGCTCGCCCTCCTGAAGGAGGGAGGTTCTTACGGCTCGCGCCGTGAGACTTCCTGCTTCGTCGCCGACTGCCCGCCCGGAGTTCTCCGTTGAGGTCTTACACCAGCTCCACAGGCCGACACCGCCCGTCCGGCGGCCAGCAGGTTCCGTGCGGCGTTCACGTCCCGGTCGTGAGTCGTGCCGCACTCGCACGTCCAGGTGCGCACGTGCAGCGGCATCTTGTCGGCCAAGGTGCCACAGACGGAGCACTACTTGGAGGAGGGGAACAACCGGTCCACCGCGATCACTTCCCTCCCGTACCAGGCCGCCTTGTACTCCAGAAGGCTGCGGAACTGCGCCCATGCCGCGTCACTGATGGCGCGGGCGAGTTTCCGGTTCTTGACCATGTTGCGCACGGTCAGGTCCTCGATCACGATCGTTTGGTTCTCACGAACGAGTCGGGTGGTCAGCTTGTGCAGGCCGTCACGCCTGCGGTCGGCGATCCGGGCGTGGATCTTCGCGACCCTGGCGCGGGCCTTGCGCCGATTGGCCCCCTCCCCCTTGGCCTTGCGGGCAAGGTCCCGCTGGGACCTGGCCAAACGGGTACGGTCACGGCGCTCGTGCCGGGGGTTGGCGACTTTCTCTCCGGTGGAAAGGGTCAGCAGGTGGTCCAGTCCGACATCGACACCGACCGCCGCGTCCGTGGCCGCCAGCGGCCTGACCGTCGCATCCTCGCACAGCATCGAGACGAACCAGCGCCCGGCGCCGTCCTGCGACACGGTCACGGTGGACGGCTTCGCCCCCTCGGGCAGCGGACGCGACCACACGATGTCGAGGGGGCCGGACATCTTCGCCAAGGTCAGCCTGCCGTCCCTGAACCGGAAGCCGGAGGTGGTGTATTCGGCGAACTTCCGGGACTTCTTGCGCGACTTGAAGCGCGGGTACTTGGCGCGCTTCCCGAAGAAGTGCGTGAACGCGGTCTGCAAGTGCCGTAAGCACTGCTGCAGCGGCACCGACGACACATCATTGAGGAACGCCAGTTCCTCGGTCTTCTTCCACGCCGTCAGCATCGCCGAGGTGGCGTTGTAGTTGACCTGTTCCTGACGCGCCCACGCCTGCGTCCGGGCCGCGAGCGCCATGTTGTAGACCTTCCGCACGCACCCGAACGTGCGCGACAGCTCGGCCGCCTGCGCGTCGGTCGGGTAGAAGCGGTACTTGAAAGCCCGCTTCACGCACGTTGTGGTCACGCTCACAAACTAGTGAGGCCATACGTAGAGACCAAACCTGCCGGACAGAGCACTGCGATCCGCCCTGCCGGCGAATCGCAGCCCCCTGCCCTGCTCCGCAGGAGTCCGTTTCCTCTCCGCCCTGAAGGACGGAGTATCCACGGAGGAAACCCGATGAAGCGCCCAACGTGTTCAGCCGATACCGCCGTGCGGGCGGCTCAGGCCAGACCGAACCGCTCGGCGTGGACTTGCCGCTGGGGAACCTGCAGCGTGCGCAGGGAGCTGAGCACGGCCGCGGTCATCGCAGGCGGGCCGCAGACGTACACGTCGCGTTCGGTCATGTCGGGAACCAGGGCATGGAGACTGTCCGGCTCGAACGGAGAACTCCCCTCTGCCGTGCGCCCGGTGAGCAGGTGCAGCTTGCCACCGCGGGCGGCGATCAGGTCTCGTACCTCATCGGCCAGCACGGCTTCGTTCTCGCTGCGCACACGGTAGAGCACGACGACATCACCGGACGGCTCCTCCTCCAGCAGGGCTCGAACCGGTGTGATTCCCACTCCTCCGGCGATCAGCAGCACGCCGGGCCGCGTTCGGTGCAACGAGGTGAAAGCCCCGTACGGCCCCTCGACGAACGCCCGGCTCCCGACCTGGAGGTGCCGCAGACCTGCACTGGCACTGCCGACCGCCTTGGCGGTCAGACGCAACGTACGGCCGTCGGGTGCCGCCGACAGCGAGAACGGGTTCGCGAGCCACCAGCGGTTGTGCCCGGGGAACCGCCAGATGCAGAACTGACCGGCCCGCGCGGGCAGCCTGTCGAGGTGGCGGCCGGTCACATGCACCGACACCACGTCGTCCGACTCCGGCACCACCGCCGCGACCTCGAACCGGTGATAGGCGTTGCGCCACAGGGGCATGATGATCCGCCCCGTGACCAGGGCACCGAACGCGAACAGCCACAGGGTCCACCAGTAGATCTTCGCGAACGCGGAAGAGCTGAAGGTCGTGGTCTCCTGCAGTTGATGGACGAACGCCAGCCCCAACGCCACGTACAGCAGCAGGTGCAGGCCGTGCCAGATCTCGTATCTCAGCCGCTGCCTCACATACCGGGCGGAGACCGCGGCGACCACGACGACGATCGCCGCGGCGCACATTCCGAGCAGGGAGGCGGGCACTCCGGCCAGCGAGAAGAACGTCTTCGTCATCGACGTGTCACCGAGCCTCGCGAAGCCCAGCACGATGAGCACGGCGTGGGTGAGGATGGCCCAGAGCAAGGTGAAGCCGACCCACCGGTGCCACACGGTCATCCGGTCCATGCCGATACGCCGGTCGAGCCACGGCAGTCGGGCCACCAGCAGCAGCTGGAACAGCATCTGCACGGCGGCGTGCAGGCCGAAGAACTTGGCGACGGTGAGCACCCCGTTCTGGCCGGTCCCGGCGGTGAGGAACAAGACCTCGACGATCACCAAGTTGAGGATGACAAACGTCCACAGCGCCCGCCGCGCCGCAACCACCGGAGGTATGGTGCTCCGCCGCACCTGCGAAATCGTTGCCTCCACCGCTTCCCCTCTTGTCCCTGTGACGCACTTGCGCCATGCACGCAGGTATGGAGGACCCGGGGTCCTCACCCGGCGGCCGTCCCGGCCGCCGTCGCTGGGTACGCTGAGCGATTAACGGCTTAACCACAAGCCATCACAGGGCTGTTGAGGTACACATGACGAGCTCGCGTGTGTGGCGGCGTCCCACACTCGGCGCCGTGGCCGCACGAGCCGGGGTTTCCACCGCCACGGTGTCGAACGCGCTCAACGGCACCGGCCGGCTCTCCGAGCAGACCAGGCAACGCGTGCTCGCCGCGGCCCGCGAACTCGGATACGCCCCGGCCAGTACGGCCCGCGCCCTGGCCCGCGGCAGCACCGGGATCCTCGGTCTGACCATGACGACGTTCGGCGACCTGCCCGTCCCGTACACAGAGATCCCGTACTACGCGCAGCTGGCGCTGGGCGCCATGGCGGCGGCCCACGAACGCGGCTACCTGCTCACGGTGATGCCGAGTTCGATGTCCCCGTGGATGTGGCTCAACACGCCGATGGACGGCGTCATCCACGTCGGACCGCGTGCCGAGGACCCGGTGCGTGCCATTCTGCGCGAACGTGGCATACCGATGATCAGTGAAGGCCGCCCGCCCGAGGTCAGTTGGCGCGACGCCTGGGTGGAGGCCGACCACGGAGCGGGTCTTCGTCTGCTGCTCGACCACCTTGTGCAGTCCGGCGCCAGGCGGGTCGCGCTCTCCCTGCCCGTTCATGACGACGCGTACCCGCATCTGATCGCGGACGCCTACCGGTCCTGGTGCGACGAACACGCAGCGCCCGTCCTCGTGGAGGAATTCGCCTCACTGCCCGACTACTTCACGACCGAACAGAACGCGGTCAGCCGGCTGCTCCGTCACGATCCACGGCCCGACGCCGTCATCGGCGTCTACTCCGACTCCGGCCACAACATCCTCGCCGCCGCCCGGCAGTTCGGTCTGCGGGTGCCGCGAGACCTGCTGGTCGCGTGTGTCAGCGAGGATCCCGACTACGCGACGACCACTCCGCCCCTCACCACCGTCAGCCTCTGTCCGGACCAAGTGGGCGCCGAGGCAGTCGATTTGCTGATCGCTGTCATCAACGCCCGTAGCGGCGTGGCCCGGTGCAGACTCGTCGAACCGATGTTGAACCCGCGCCGCTCCACACGGTATCCGGCGCGGTAATACATGGGATGTCAACAGAGAGAATGAGCCGACACGCAGCTCTTCCATGCCACATATCCCAGATTTCTGAGCATTCATGGGATGTCCCGGTCGGGATCGTGGTAGCCATACGGGTGCGCTTTTCACTCGCAGAAGGGACGCTGCATGAAAAGATCCTGGTTACTCCCGCTGATCGCACTTGTCGCTGTCGCACTCGGGTTGACGGCGGCAGGCGTGGCCCCCGCCTCCGCCGCCTCCAACACGCCCTTGCGGCTCATGCCGTTGGGCGACTCGATCACCTGGGGCGTGGGCAGCAGTACGGGCAACGGCTATCGCGGGCCGTTGTGGAACGAGCTCGCCGCTGACGGCCACCCACTCGACTTCGTGGGCACGGGGCGGAACGGTTCGATGTCCGACCCCGACAACGAAGGCCACTCCGGATACCGCATCGACCAGATCGCCGCACTCGCCGATGCCTCGCTGACCCGCTACCGGCCCAACGTCGTGACGCTGCACATCGGTACCAACGACCTCCAAGGGGCCTCCGAGGTCAACACCGCCATCTCACGGCTGAGGTCGCTGGTCAACCAGATCACCGCCGACGTGCCCGACGCAACCGTCCTCGTCGCCTCCCTGGTCGTGTCGACCAGCAGCTCGGAGGAACAGTTCCGGGGCACGTACAACCAGGCCACCCGGCAGATCGTCAGCGACGCCCAGGCCGCGGGCAAACACGTCGCATTCGTCGACATGAGCAGCCTCACCACGGCCGACCTGGCCGACCCGCTGCACCCCAACGACTCGGGCTACCAGAAGATGGCCGACGCCTTCCACCGCGGCATCCAGTCCGCGGACGGCGCCGGCTGGCTGAGGAACCCCGCACCTGCCCCTGCGCGCGTGCAGTCCGGCATCGCGGGCAAGTGCCTGGACGTCAACGGCGCCAACACCGCTGACGGGACCGCCGTACAGATCTGGAGCTGCGGCGACAGCGCCAACCAGCTCTGGTCCGCCTACACCGACGGCACCCTGCGCTCCTTGGGCAAGTGCCTCGACGCCGCCGGCGGGGCCACCGCCAACGGCACCAAGGTGCAGCTCTGGACCTGCCACGGCGGTGCCAACCAGATCTGGCAGCCCTACAACGGCGGCTACCGCAACCCCGCCTCCGGCCGCTGCCTGGACGTTCCGGGCTTCTCCAGCACCGACGGCACACAGCTCCAGCTGTGGGACTGCAACGGCGGCTCCAACCAGAAGTGGACCACTCTGACCGCCGGATGACCCCCGCTCCCGGGATCCGGGCCGTGTCAGGGCTCAGATCCCGGGAGAACATCGGTGGCGGGCACCGCCCGGTGTGCGGACCGACATGGTCGAGGTCAGCACTCGGGTCGCCCCCGCTGAGGTTGTTCATCCACCGAGCGGGTCATGCCGTCAAACGCCGGAGGGACGTGGTCTGGCGCTTCGTGCTGTGTGGAGTGCGTCAGCGGTGTCCATGGAGCGTGGGTGGCGGAGCCCGGTGTCGATCTTGTCACGGCGCGGAGCCGTGCTGAGCGGGATGCTCGAGAGCATCCGCCAGCCCCTCCAGATACGACCGGGCGGGAACGTACGTCTCGCGCGTCCACCACCACAGCAGTCCCGTCAGGGCGTCTCGATACGTGACGTACAGCGTGTCGTGCGCACTGGACGAGAACACCGGGATCCACTCCCGCTGCCACATGGTCACGTCGCCCTACCAGGCGCCCCACCGCGTACCTCCGTGTCGACCTCCGCTTGCACCGCCATCTGCGAGGTAATGGCCCACCACCCGGCTCAGCCCTCATCCGAACCGCCCTCCAGACAGCCTTCGCCAACGTCGCGCGAGTACTACCTCAATCCGGTGACGGCGGTTCAGGACTGCCGCCCGCCAAACGTGCCACGCCAGCCCTGTGGAGCAGGCTCACGAGTTGGCCGGGGCCGGCTCGGCAGGAGAGGGGGGTGCGGAGAAGCGGCGCAGGTCTGCCGTCGTGGCGCCCACCACGGCCACTGCCCCGAGGCAGAGCAGGCCACCGCTGACGAGTGCTGCTGCTCCGGACGTGACATCCGCGACGATGCCGCCGCGCATATTGCCCATGTCCGGCCCGGCCTGCCCGACGATCTGTTCGGCTGCGCTGACGCGGCCGAGTAGTTCGTGGGGGGTGTGCGTCTGGACGACGGTGCTCCGGGAGACGACGGAGACGGTGTCGGCGGCGCCGGCGATGACGAGGAAGGCCAAACCGACCCATGGATCGGGTGACATGCCGAACAGCGTCAACGCTCCGCCCCAGGTGGCGGATCCGCCGAGCATGACCAGGCCGGGGCGCGGGAGACGGATGAAGGTTCCCGAGAAGAGTGACGCTGCAACGCCGCCGACGGCTATGGCCGTGAGGAACAGGCCGAGGGTGCGTGGGTTGCCGCCGAACCGTTCTGCGTTGATCAAGGGGAACAGGCTGACGGGCATCGACAGCACGGTGGCGGCCAGGTCTGTGAGCAGGGCTGCGCGAATGACAGGGGTGCGTCCCAAGAAGGCCAGGCCGTCCAGTACTCCCCGCAGACCGGGCCGTGCCGGCTCGTCTCCGGGGTCTATCTGCGGCAAGCCGAAGGCGCCGTAGAACGCGGCGACGAACGTCAAGGTGTCGATCAGGTAGCAGACGCTGACTCCCAGTCCGCCGACGATCAATCCGGCGAGCGTGGGGCCGAGCAGCATGGCGCTCTGGAAGGCGATGCGTCTCAACGCCAGCCCTGCTGCCAGTTGGTGCTTGGGCAGCAGATGCGGAATGAGGGTGCGCGAGGCCGGGCCGCCGCCTGCGCCGAAGCAGGACTGGAGCGCGACCAGCCCCAGGACGCCGGAGGCAGAAGCGTGCCCGAGGAAGCCCTGAAGCGCGAGGAGAAGCGAACACACGGCTTGTCCGCTGCTCGTGAGCAGATAGAACTTCCGGCGGTCCACTCGGTCGACGAGCGAGCCGGCGAACAGTCCGAGCGCGACGATCGGAATTGCCTGCGCCAGCCCGACGGCGCCGGTCCAGGCGGGGCTCTTCGTCAGCTGCCAGACCTGGAACATGACGGCGACGAGCGTCATCTGACCGCCGAAACCGGACAGGGTCTGGCCGAGCCACAACCGCCGGAACGGTGGTGACGACCGTAACGGACTCACGTCGATCAGCGTGCGTTTCAGCCCCATGCGGGATCCTCGGCCAGTTTCTCGGCGATCCGGTCGTGGAAGCTCTTACTCTGCAGAGCCCGCTCGATATCGGTGACCACCTGGGAGAGCGGGTAGGGAATCTCGGCTTCCAGGTCAGCGACGGCAGCCTCGGTGGCCCGCCATTCCGCTGCCAGGCGGTCCACAACGCGCCGGGCCTTGTCGGTGAGCGTCACCTGCCTGGTGCGTGCATCGTCGCCCACGACGGTCTGGACCCAGCCTGCCGTACGCATCGCTGCGACCTTCTGGCTGAGTGCCGAGTGCGTGCGCTGCACCGACTCGGCCAGTTCCGCGATGGTCATGGGTCCGCAAGCGTGCAGCCGGAGCAACTCCATGACGAAGCTGGGCTTAAGCCCCTCGATCTGCTGCTCGGAGTAGATCCGGGCGATGTCGGCGTCCATGGACGCCTGGAGCAACCGTACGGGCCGCCAGACGCTTTGCTGCGTCGGGTCGAGCGCATGGGTGTCGGCCATGCGGCACACCATAGCCGCATTTATATAAGTGCTGTTACGTCTTTGTACTGTCTGCGCAACGCAAGCTCGTCGACGTCTCCTCTCGCCCGCTGGTGCCACAGGCACCGGCTCGCCGCCGTCCTGGCCTGGGTGGGCCTGCTGATCGCGAGGCCGCAGCCGGCCATCGAGCCCGGGACGGCTTGGCAGCGGCCGCGCAAGATGCTGCCGCCTCGGCCCGCGCGCCTGCCGTTCCGACAGCTATGGCCAGCAGTTGTGGGGTGTTCAGTGCGGTGCGGACAGCCATTGGTTGAGCCACCCGAATGCCGCGGGGTACTCCGCCGACCAGGTGTTGTAGTTGTGCCCGCCGCTGGGCAGCACCAGGGTGCGGACCTCCACCGGGGTGGCCCTGGCGGTCGCCTGGAACGACTCGATGTACGACAGCGGACTGAGCCGGTCCTGCCGCGAGGTCGCCAGGAAGAGCCTGACGTGGGCCTTGGTGTGCCGCACCAGGTACATCGGGCTGTTGAGCCTGCGCACGGCCGGGTCCGGCAGGACAGACGCGTCGCCGGTCAGCGGATCGGGGTCAAGAGCGGCGCCCGCCCCGAAGACCTTCGGGAACTGCAGGGGCAGTTTGGCGGCGCAGAACCCGCCGGTCGAGAAACCCATCAGGCCCCAGGCCCGCGGGCCCGGCAGCGTGCGGAATTTGTGGCTGACGAGGTCCGGAACGTCGGCCGCCATCCAGGTCGCCACCTTGCGGTTGCGCAGGTCGCTGCAGTCGGTGTCCACGCTGCCCGGGTTGACCACCGGCATCACGAGGATGAAGGGGTGCACCTTGTTCTGCTTGAGCAGATCCTCGAAGGCGCCCGGCATACCGCCGTGCTCCAGCCAGGACTCGGGCGATCCCGGGACACCGTGGAGCAGCATGATGACCGGGAACCGCTTTTTCGCGTAGGCGGCCTCGTCGTACTGCGGCGGCGTCCACACGAGCACCTCACCGGACAGCGCGGATCGTCGGCCGTGGAAATACGTGTCCAGTACGCCGCCCTTGGTGCTCTTGCTGAACTTCGCCCGGTGGACCGGAGGCCCGGGCATCGCGACCGCGTTGGTGTTCGTGTTGCCGAGCAGGTCGTCCCAGGACGCGTACAGGCCGTAGCTGTTGTTGATCCAGGTGGCCACGACGCTGATGGCCGTGAGCTGACACAGGCCGATCATGACGGCGTGCACAAGCCAGCGCAGCGCTCTGGGCCCGCGCACCTTCGGCCACAGCGCAATCGCGCCGACCATCATCACGACCGTCGCGACGATGAGGACAGCGAAGAATGACGTGCTGGTCAGAGACACAACCACCTCCCGTTACCACCTTGCCCACAACCCATTGAGCAAGAGGGATCTTCACGATCAACGGTTCCTTCCCATCACGCGGCGATCGGTGACCGCAGTCGCCGTCAGTCCGGCGGCCTGGCCAGCTCCTTGGACGCGTCGCGGGGATGGCAGGCCCCAGGCGGGAGTTGTGCCCGCGGCGAGCGTCATCGGCAGGGACCAGGTGACGGTGGTCCGGCTGCGGGTCTGGAGGTTCCTCGGCAGTCGGCGCAGCGGGCTCGTGACGGCCGCCACTGTCCGTGCGGTCGGCACGGCTGCCCGGTTCTCAGGCCGGGACCGCCCCCACCGCGCGGGACAACGGCATCGGCAGAGCGACGCTCTCCAGCAGCCCCAGGTACCGACGTCGTCCGGCCCCGCGAGCCTGCCGATCGCGACCGTGACGGTCGGCAATCCGCCGGCGACGAGCGCGGCCTACCTGTGTGGCGGAGCCTCGGAGTAGTGGCGAGTCCCGGCGGATTCGGCCAAAGGGCCGGTGTCCGGCCGGCACAACCGGCCGTGCGGCCGAGACAGCCGGTCGCCGCGCCCCGATGGTGGACGGCAAGTACACGTCGAACACCGCATCCCTCGGGGAGACCGCCCGATGAGCACCTGCTCCTCAGTCCTGACCGGCACCGGTCAGCTCTCACAGCAGAAGGCAGACGACTACCGGTGTCTCGCGTTCCTGACGTGCGCGGGGTTCCGTCCTGATCGGGCGGCCATCTCAGCGCAGTTGCTCGGCCAGTCCGACGATGATGCCCTCCGGACCGCGGACGTAGCAGAGCAGATAGCTGTCCTCGAAACGGGCGATCTCGCCGACGAGTTCGGCGCCATGAGGGCGCAGGCGGGCCACGGTGTCCTCGATGTCGTCGACGGCGAACATGACGCGGTGCGTGCCCACGATGTTGTGCGGTCGATTGCGCGGCCCGGCGCTGATCGCTGCGGGGCTGTGGTATTTCGCCAGCTCGAGCCGGCTGTGACCGTCCGGGGTGCGGAGCATCGCGATGTCGCAGCGGACGCCGTCGAGTCCTGTGCACTGGTCGGCGACGGGCCCCTTGATCTCCGCCCTGCCCTCCAACTCCATACCGAGCTCCACGAAGAACGCGATGGCGGCATCCATGTCCTCGACGACGATGCCGACGTTGTCCATCCGCTGAATCGCCATGCTGTTTTCTCCTTCTTCCTCGGGCGCCCGGTGGTGGCCGCTGATATCCCTGGGACGAAGCCGATGACACGTTCTCGACATCCGCAGACTGCCGAACTCATAGCCGCTGGAGAAGGTCAACGAGGCAGTGAAGAACCACCTTCTCCACCACGGCGGCTGCCTCTGGGTCTTCTCGGCGATCAGCGCCTCACCGGGCGCCAAGGCCCCGCGCCAAGGCCCTCTATCCGTGGCACCACGGGAAACAACACGCTGCTTCTCTACGAGCCCTCAGGCGCCCGCCCCTCTCCGCTCCGCCCACGGGCCGCGCAGTTCAATGCAGACCGCCCACGCCACCGACACCATCGGCACCGCCACGACCGCGCCGACCACTCCGGCCAGGACGCCGCCGGCAATCACCGAGAGGGCCACCACCACCGGATGCAGCCGCACCGCCCAGCTCATCACCAACGGATGCAGCACATGGCCCTCGATCTGGCCCACGACGACGATCAGCGCCAGCACCACGATCGCGATGACCGGGCCGCGCGACGCCAGGGCCACCACCGTGGCCACCCCCAACGCAATCGGTGACCCCACCAGCGGGACGAACGCGGCAAAGAACTCCAGCAACGTCAGGGGCAGCGCCAACGGCACCCGCAGGACGAACAGGGCGATACCGACCAGCACCGCATTGGTGGCCGCCACAATCACGATGCCCCGCGTGTACCCGGCAAAGGTCCGCCACGCCGCACCACCCGCACGGCCGAACGCATCCCGAGCCCGCCGCGGCAGTCCGCCCTGAAACCAGGACCACAAGCGGTCACCGGAATGAATGAAGAACACCGAACAAAAGAGCGCAAGCGCCCCAACCGTCAGCACCTCGACCAGCCGCCCGGCTCCGCTCACCGCACCGCTGACCAGAGCCGAACGATGCTCGGACACAAAAGAACCCACCTTGCCCTGAAGATCCGACATCACGGTGGGATTCACATGGAAAGGAGCCCCCTGCAGCCACCGCTCGATGCGCCCCACTCCCCCGCCGAACTCCCGCCCCAGCCGGTCCCACTCACTCGCCACCAGTTCACCCACGAGCGCCAGCAGCCCAAGGACCGCCATCAGGCTGCCCACGACACCCACCACCACCGCCGGCACCCTCGGCAGCCACCGCGCCAGCAGATCCACGAGCGGGCGCAGGACTGACGTCACCACCAGAGCAAGAAACAGCGCCACAGCCACCAGCTGCAAACGCCCCAACATCACAAAGCCCGCATACGCGACCACCCCCACCACCAACAGCCGCCACCCATACGCAGCCGCCACCCTCAGCCCCCGGCCCACCACCACACCCTCGCCGGCCCCCTGGCCTGCCGTCCGCGCCCTGCGGGCACGCGCCACCGACCCCACCCCCCGCGCCGGCCGACTCCCGAGCACCACAAACCGCAACCGGCCCCGGCCGCGACGGCCGCCACCACCGCCATCCGGATACCGACGCGACCAGCGCACGGCACCACCCACCCGCACATCACCACCTCACCTCGCCAAAAGCACGCAGCCATGTGTCCCCCCGGCGGCCACCTTCTCAATCGCCGGTGCTCTCACGGACCAGCCCGGACGGGGTGGGAGCCGCCGCCGCTGCGAGGCGATGCGGCAAAGCGGGAGGCGGTGCCGTGGCGCGGCACCGCAGCAGAACGTTCGGCAAATGTGCCTCGGCGAGCATGTCGTCGTGACTCGGACCGGACACGGCAAGGTCATGACACCGCGGTCAGTCGGTACGGGGCACCCATGGCAGCAGCCGGCGGTTCAGAGATCGGTCCCTGACCTCACCCGGCGCGCCGTCCGACACGCAGGACGCTCAGATAGCGGCGTGGTGCCCGGTCCCCCATCCGCGTGCGGATGCGCTCGGCGACAGCGTCCAGCAGGGGCTCACGGACCTCCCGGTCGAGCTTGCGGTACAGCGACAGCGAGCGAAGGAGGTCGGCGAAGCCGTCCCCGGTCAACCACTGAACCGTCGGATACCAGCGCACCATGGTCGGGCCGAACAGTTCTCCGGGATCCTCGACCAGGCCCCACCCCTCGTCGGTGGCTCGCACGTCGTTCTCCAGCGGCGGATGTCCCCAGTCGGGGTTCCCCGGAGAGAACCGGTCGTGCAGATCGGCGGTCTCGGCATACACCTCCGGCTCTCCCGGCCGTCGGACCACGACGTGGCCCAGCAGCGCCATCCAGCCTCCGGGCGAGACCACCTCGTGCGCCCGCCGCCAGCCGACCGACGGATCGACCCAGTGCCACGACGACGCAGCGACCAGGGCGTCGAAGCGTCGGCCACGGTCGTCCCACTCCTCGAACCGCGAGGTCTCCACCTCGACATCGGGAAACGAGGCGACCCGGCGGCGAGCGAGTGCGGCCAGTTCTGCGCCCGGCTCGACGGCGGTCACCGAGCAGCCCAGCGCTGCCAGCGATCGCGTGGCCTGACCGCTGCCGCAGCCCACCTCCAGCACCGACGACCTCTCATCCATGCCGGTGATGGCGACCAGGTCCGCGAACAACTCGTCCGGGTATCCCGGCCGGACCCGGTCGTAGAGCTCCGCCACCTCGTTGAACACCCGGCCGAGGCCGTAGGGATCCGGACGCGTCTTCGGGTCATCAGTCACGAGCGCACAACGTAGGAGGTCCGCCCTGCAAGACGCCACCGGTTTACCTCCAGCCGCAGAGACGCAGCCGCCGGTCGCTGAGTAAGGATCGGTGCACAGGCGGTCGGGGGTGCGGCTGCTCGGAACGTTGGCGCTGCCGAGTCGTTGAGCACCAGGCACGGTTGCCAGTCTGCTCCTGTCTCGCGTACGCCTGGCGTAACCCGGCCGACCGGGTGGGGTCCCGTCGGTTCTACGCTGAAGCCGGTCCGTCTTGGCGGTGCCCCCGGTGCCACCGTGACGGCCCTGGTAGGCCCGCGCCCACGCGATGCCGTCAGCCGAGGACATCGCCGTGGGCCGACTCGACCGTGGAATGTGTGAGATCCGAACAGTGAAAGGATTGCCGTGGTGACGGCGAGAACCCGTGACATCGAGAAGGCAGCCGGTGTGCTGCGCGCCGGAGGGCTCGTGGCCTTCCCGACCGAGACGGTCTACGGTCTGGGCGCCAACGCCGAGGACTCCGCCGCCGTCGCGCGCATCTTCCAGGTCAAGGGGCGCCCGCCCTCTCACCCGCTGATCGTCCACCTCGCCGACGCTCAGCACCTGGACGACTGGGTCCAGGCCGTGCCCGCGACCGCCCGCCTGCTGGCCGAACACTTCTGGCCGGGGCCTCTCACGCTGGTTCTGCGTCGTGGTCCCAGGGTGCCCCTCGAAGCGACCGGTGGCCTCGAGACGGTGGCCGTGCGCGTGCCCGACCACCCCGTCGCACTCGCGCTGCTGTCAGCCTTCGGCGGCGGTGTCACGGCCCCGTCCGCCAATCGCTTCGGCCAGGTCAGCCCCACCGCGGCGCCCCACGTTCGGGCGGAGCTCGGGGATGCTGTCGACTTCGTGCTGGACGGCGGCCCCTGCGAGGTCGGCGTCGAGTCGACCATCGTGGACGCCACCGGCGAGATCCCGAGCATCCTGCGGCCCGGCGGGGTGACCCGCGAGGACCTCGAATCGGTGCTGGGGCACCCGCTGGCGGTTCACTCGTCGAGCAGCGTCCGGGTGCCGGGCCAGCACCCGTCCCACTATGCGCCGCGTGCGCGGGTCGTCCTCGTCGAGCCCGAGAAGGTCGTCGCCGAGGCGGAGATGGCGCAGGAGCTGGGGCACCAGGTCGGGGTCTTCCTTCCTCCCTCCATCGCCGACACTCCGGTCAAGGCGCACGCCGTCGTAGCCCTCCCGGCCTCGACGGCCGCCTACGCCCGCGGCTTGTACGGGTTCCTGCGCGACCTCGACCAGCGGGGATGCGACCTCATCGTCGCCTCCTTGCCGGTGGAGGAGGGGATGGGACTGGCGATCGCCAACCGTCTGCGCCGCGCGGCGGGGCCCCGCACCACCGCGTGAACAGGACAGACGCCCGTTGGCCATGGCCGTGCCCGCCCTGAGCGAAGGGTCCCGACCAGGCTCGCCAATGATCATTGGCGCCTGCCGGGGTTCAGGATGCGGTGGGGACGGCCGCCGTCTCCAATCCGCGGGCCGCGACGAGCTGCGCGCTGCCGTCAGCCAGGCGGTAGCACAGGCCCACGACGGCGGCCTGGCCGGCGGCGACCTTCTCGGCCAGCACCCGGGAGCGGTCCAGCAGCAGGTCGACGGTGTGCCTTATGTGCTCCGCGAGGATCTCCTCCGGCTCCACCCGTCCGGCGGCCCGCGCCGCCAGGACGCTGGGGGTCACCCGCTCCACGACATCACGGACGTACCCGGCCGGTGTCATACCGTCCTCCAGCGCGGCGCACGCCGCACCCACCGCACCGCAGGAGTCGTGACCGAGCACCACCACCAGCGGGCAGCCCAGTACGTCCACGCCGTATTCGATGCTGCCCAGCACCTCCGCACCCGCGACGTGACCTGCGGTGCGCACCACGAACAGGTCGCCCAGGCCACGGTCGAAGATGATCTCGGCGGCCAGCCGGGAGTCGGAACACCCGAACAGCACGGCGAAGGGCTGCTGGGACGGGGCGATCTCGGCTCGGCGGGTGGCGTCCTGGTTCGGGTGCTCGGGTGCACCGGCGACGAAGCGCTGGTTACCGGCCAGCAGCAGCTCGAAGGCGTCGCGGGGTGTCGGCGTCTTGGTCTCGGTCATGACCGCAGCCTACGATCCGGCACCACTGATCGCGCCACGCGGTCCCACCCCGGTTGACAGGGCGGGCCAAGTGGCCGCCTGCTCCCAGCGGCCGCTGCCGCGTGCGGCGAGTCGGTCGCGCCGGTCCTGGTCGGCCATGTCGGTCAGGCATACCGCGATCCGGTTCAGCGAGGGGCCGAGGGCGCGTGGCGGCCAGGACTTCACCCAGCGGTGAGTTGCCGGTCAGCAGCAGGTCCAAGCCACGGTCCTGCTACTCCAGTGCGCGGCGCACCCCAGCGACCGAGCTGACAGCAGCAACCTGCCTGGATTCAGAGCGATTTTCGACCGCCAGGCAACCCGGGTCAGCTTTTCAACCTTTTCACAGATGGCACACAAGCACCTCCTTCCGTGCCTGCCAGACGTGCACGACTCGTCCCGACCAGACGCAGAAAGAGCACTCATGACCAGACACCACCCCATCGCCTTACGGCGTTCGGCGATCATCGCCGCCGCCGCCCTCACCGTCGGCGCCGCCGGAGCCCTCGCCGCGCCCGGAGCGGGAGCAGCGACACCGACGGGTACGCCGAAGCTCCAACTGATCGCCGCCTCCCCCTCGGTGACCGTCAATCGCTACGAGGGCGAGCCTGGGATCTACCTGGACCTCGGCACCTACATCACAGTCGACGGGGGCCCGCTCGAGATGCGGGTGACACGCAAGTCCTACAACGACCCCGTCGTCGCAACACAGGTGATCCACTCCGGCGGCCGAACGGTGACCAAGACCCTGCCGGCAGGCCTGGTGAAGGACTTCTCGGGCCTCCCCGACTTCCTGAAGGTCAGCATCAGCGACGCTTCGGGCGCGAAGGTGGCCGACACCGCTCAGTCGTTCTGCCCGAACAACCGGGCGGGCCGGGTACGGCCGGACGCCCCGGCCACCTCGAAGTACCCCACCGGATGCTCCGACAACCCGTTCGCGCTCGGCGGGGTGTGGGGTGTCGAGAAGGGCTGGGCGGCGGCCACGTCTCCGGGCTTCCGCGGGAACAACCCCATCGACCTGCCTGCCGGCGTGTACACCGCGAAGGTGTCGGTGGCGAAGAAGTACCGCGACCTGTTCGGAATGGCGGACAAGACCGTGACCGTCAAGATGACGGTCCGCCAGAACTCCGGCGGGGGCCAGGGCCTGGCCGGCGTGAAGCACGGGCAGAAGAACGCGTCGAAGAACCTGAAGCCGGCCGCGAAACGTCCGGTCGGCACGGCGAGCGTTCCCGCCGATGTACCCAAGCCCGACCTGCGTGCCCTCCCCGCGTACGGCATCGCCATCACCGACGGCGGCGACGGCGGAGTCGGTGCCGCCCCCGGCAAGGACTACCTCGCCTTCAGTGCCACCGTATGGAACGGTGGTCCCTCGCCGCTGGTCGTGGACGGCTTCCGCAAGCCCGGCGCGGAGAAGATGGACGCGTACCAGTACTTCTACGACGCCAAGGGCAAGCAGGTCGGGTACACGCCCACCGGCACCATGGAGTGGGACCCGCGGGAGGGCCACCAGCACTGGCACTTCAGCGACTTCGCCAGCTACCGGCTGCTCGGCGCGGACAAGAGAGAGATCGTCCGCAGCGGCAAGGAGGCGTTCTGCCTGGCCAACACCGACGCCATCGACTACACGGTCAAGAACGCCAACTGGCACCCGTACAACACCGACCTCGCCACCGCCTGCGGTGAGGAGACTGCCGTCTCGGTGCGCGAGGTGCTGGACGTCGGCAACGGCGACACCTACAGCCAGTACCGGCCCGGTCAGTCCTTCGACGTCTCGGACCTGCCGAACGGCACGTACTACATCCAGGTCATCGCCAACCCCGACAACCGGCTCAAGGAGCAGAGCACGGCCAACAACGTCACGTACCGCAAGGTCATCCTCGGCGGCACGCCGGGTGCCCGCACGGTGACGGTGCCGAAGTACGGCCTCATCGACGCTCCCTGACCACCGGCGGGCGGAGGCACGCGCCTCCGCCCGCTCGGCAGCGACCCCGAGCGGGCAGGCAGCCGGGCGCCATCGTGTGCTCGACGCTGAGAGGCAATACGTCGGACGGCGATTCCCGGCGGGCTGCCACATGAACGGGTCACCTGAAAAGCGTTCGCCGCCCGTCGTACGGCGGGGCTAGCCTCGCTGATCATGGGAGCACGAGCGCAGTACGTGGTGGTCGAGAACGGCGCCTGGCAGCGGTACTACTCGCACTGGGCCGCCGGCCGGGTGGTCGAGGACCTGCTGCCCGGTCCGGCCGCGGCGACACGCTGCTTCCGCGCCAACCGGGAGATCGACGAGTGGCTCGACGACGTGTGGTGCGAGGGCGCCGCACTCGTCGACCACGACCGCCGGATCCTGTGGTGGTTCGCCTTCGCCGACAGCTGGGCCGACCACATCGCCGCCCGGGCCGTACTGGCCCGGACATGGCCCGGCTGGGACGTCCGCTTCGCGCACGACGGCATGGGTGATCTGACCCACCACCTGGGCCTCGGCAGAGACCTGACCCGTGAACCGGGCTGGTTCGAGACCTTCGAGCCGACCGGGTTCGCGGCCACCGAATACACCGAGCCCTGCTCCGTCGTCTCTCTGCGCCTGCCCGACGGAAGCGTGCGCGCCTGGGGCAGCGACTGGGAGCCCGTCGAGCACCTCGCCGGCGGACCCGGCCTCATCGACCTGGCCGCCGCGTGCCCGCCCACCCCCACACTCACCGACATGCCCTACGGCGGCGTCCACTTCGACCCGCGGACCCGCACCGTCTCGCTGTGGGCCGTGCAGAACGTGGCCGGTATCCACAACTGGCCGTTGCCGGGCTGGGAGAACTGGGCCCTGGACTTCCGCGGCGACGACCACACCCGGCAAGCCGCGCTGCTCCCCGCGGACTTCCCCTTCCCTCAGCCCCCGCTCGCGGCCGCGCTGCGCAGACTCGGCGCCGGCCTCAGCACCCCACCGCCCGACAACGGCGCGCTCCTTGCCCGCGCCGCGGGTGCGCCTGGTCCGGAGGGCACCGTCCCCGTGGTGAACCCGGCCGCGCTGGTACCGCACGAACCGGCCGATCCCACCGCGGCCGAACTGGCCGCGGTGCACACGGCGCTCGATGCACTGGTCGCAGGAGCGGAGGCTGACTGACCTCAGTCCTCATGGGCTGCCCCTGGGCCCCACCGGACGGCACCGCAACCATCTCTGGCCGACCAGACGGGGCGGTGATTCCCAAGCACCGTATTTCACGGGGGACTTCCCTCTTGCCCTGTAGCAGGGTGCGGGCGGGCCAGGGCTTCCACGGCTGCCGCGACCGCACGGGGGCTGGAGATCATGGTCAGGTGGCGGGCTCGGGGGATGAGGGTGGGCGGCGGGGCACCGATACGCCGCGCAGTCTGCTGCGGGGTCTGCCTGCTGAATACATCGTCCTCGGCGCCGAACACCACCGACTTGGGGATGCCGACGGCCGCGAGCCGCGCCACCTGGCTCGCGGGGAGGCCGGGCACACCCTCGCCGAGCATGCTCCACAGTGCGGCCTCAGCGCCCTGCACCCGCAGCGGCCGACGCCACTGATCCAGTCCGGCGGCGTCGAGAGGTGGGCAGGCCGGCCCGCACTGGGCGTCGTAGAAGGAGCGGATCAGCCAGTCGGCGCCGAGTCCAAGGCGCAACAGGCTGGTGCGATAGGGGTCGATCAGCAGGTATTTGAGGGCCGGTGGCGGGCCGGCGCCGGTGTCCAGGGCATCCCCGTCGAGCAGCATCACGCTCCCGATCCGCCCAGGAGCGCGCAGTGCTGCCTCCGCCACGACTGCGGCTCCGCTGGAATGGCCCACCAGCAGGGGGCGCTGCCCCGGCCCACCGAGGTGCATGGCGCTGAGGAAGCCGAGCAGCTGCTCTGTGAAGTGGCTGACGGTATACGGTCCGCGGCGTTCGCTGTAGCCGTCTCCGGTCAGGTCCAGCGCGTAGACCCGATGATCGCGCGCGAGCAGCGGTGCCAGTCGTGACCAGGTGTCCACCTGCTCGAAGGCGCCGTGGACGAGGACAACCGGCGAACCAGTCGTGCCCCAGGTCTGGTAACGGGTACGGACATCGGCCGCCTGAACGTATCGCAGCCCTCCCGGAGGCGCGGCACGTCGTGCGGTGAAGGCGTTGTAGGCGAACGAGGCCGTGGTGACGACTGCGAGCAGTACGGCGCAGCCGAGCGCCAAGCGTCTCAACCACCTCCTGAGCCGCGGCCGGCGCGCCGCGGGCGTGCGCTGCACGGCGTCGGAATCCGGCGGCGCGGGCTCGGTCCGCCCGGCCAGAGAGTCGGCATCCACGCGAGTTCCCATTCTGTCTTCAGGCCGGCAATCCCGACGGCCGGCACGGTCATGGACGACGCGGACGCCGTTCAGGCAGACGGCCGTCGCCCTGCCCACAGCATCGCCCTGTCCAGAAACGGGATCATCCACCGAGGGTCGTCATCACACATACTCCCGTCGGGGTAGGAACCAGCCCGGGCGAAGCCGAGTGCCCCAGGCCGTGGGGCGTCTCCGGGGGTGAGTGGCATGGTCGCCGTACGGCACCGAGCGGCCCTCGGCGGCGGCCCAGTCGTTCGCTCGCCAGTACCTGTCTCGTCGGTGTCGCGCGCCGACGGCACCTGCAGCACCGCCCGGCCCGCGACCCGGCCGGCACCGCCCATCCTGGAGTTGCTGACTCAACTTCTGCACTCCCATGCCCAGTTCGGCCCTGCACCATGCTCAGCCCGCCAGAGTCCCGGTTGCAGAGGTCGAGACGTGGGAGGGCGGGCCCGGAACCTCTGCTCCGGGCCCGCCCTCCCACGCGGCGTCAGCTTGCGGCGGGGACCGGGTCGCGGGTGGGTGCGGGCGTCTCCTTCATGTCGGGCTCGGCGGTCACCGCAGGAGGAGCAGGGACGGGGGCGTACGGGATTTCGCCGCGCAGGACGGCTTTGGCACGCGCCTCGTCGAGCTCGCCCTCCCAGTGCGCGACGGCCAGGGTGGCGACGCCGTTGCCGACCAGGCTGGTCAGGGCGCGGGCTTCGGACATGAACCGGTCGATGCCGAAGATCAGCGCCAGGGCGGCCACCGGCACGTGCGGGACGGCGCTGAGGGTGGCGGCCAGGGCGATGAAGCCGGATCCGGTGACGCCTGCGGCGCCCTTGGAGGTGAGCAGCATGACGGCGAGCATGGTCAGCTGCTGGGTGAGGCTGAGATCGATGCCGAGGGCCTGGGCGAGGAAGACCGAGCCCATGGTCAGATAGATGGCGGTGCCGTCGAGGTTGAAGGAGTACCCGGCGGGCAGCGTGATGCCGACGACCGGTTTCGAGGCGCCCGCGTGCTGGAGCTTGGCCATCATGCGCGGCAGGACGGGCTCGGTGGAGGACGTGCCCAGGACGATCAGCAGCTCCTCCTTGATGTACCGCAGGAAGGGCAGCAGCCGCAGTCCGTTCAGACGCATCACGGTCCCGAGGACCACCAGGACGAAGAAGAGCGCAGTCAGCCAGAACGAGCCGACGAGCAGGGCCAGATGGCGCAGGGTGCCCAGGCCGTAGTTGCCGATGGTGAAGGCCATGGAGCCGAACGCGCCGATGGGGGCGAGCCGCATGATCCAGCGGATGAGCGTGAACAGGACCGTGGAGAACTTCTCGATGCCCCGGGCGATGCCCAGGCCGGCCTCTCCACTTGCGTGCAGCCCGAAGCCGAACAGCACCGACACCAGGAGTACCGGCAGGATCTCGTTGCCGGTCAGGGCGCCGACCAGGGTGGCCGGGATGATGGCGAGGACGAACTCGGCGAAGCCCTCGTGGGCTGTGGTCGCCTCGGGGGGCAGACCCTTCGCGGACAGGGTCGAGAGGTCGATGTGCAGACCGCTGCCGGGCTTGACGATGTTGACGACGACCAGGCCGGTCACCATGGCGACCGTGGTCAGCACCTCGAAGTAGACCAGAGCCTTCAGGCTCACGCGGCCGACCGCGCGGGCGTTGCCCATGGAGGCGATGCCGTGGACGACGGTACAGAAGATGATGGGTGCGATGAGCATCTTCACCAGTGCGATGAAGCCGTCGCCGAGGGGCTTGAGTTCAGCGCCCACGGAGGGCCACAGCCCGCCCACGGCGGCGCCGAGGAGGACGCCGATCAGGCACTGGATGTAGAGGTGGGACAGCATGCGGCGGATGCGGCCAGGTGGTGCGGTGACGGAACCCGGGGCGGCGTCGTTGCGGCTCATGCGGGGCGTCCTTCCAGGACGGGAACGAGGAGTTCGGCTCGGGCGATGCGCCGGGCGGCGCGGTGCAGCAGCACCGTGGGGGACGCGCCGTCCGGTGCGGGGACGGCTCGGGTGGTGATCACGCCGGCGGGGGTGCCCAGGCGGAGTGTGCCGTCGGCGGTCTGCCGGGCGACGCGGTGGGCGAGGGTGCCGGGGGTGGCGGCGGCCGTGGCGAGGGCCACGGCGGAGGTCAGGCCGATCGCCGGGTGCGGCGCGTGCATGGAGACCATGCGCACGGCCAGGTCGTACTCGTCCTGGTTGACGAGTGTGCCCTGTGTGGTGCGGTAGGGGGCAGGTCGGGCGACGATGCCCACCTTCGGCACCGCGTGGCTGATGGGATCGCCCTCGCGGGCCAGGCCCATGGCCAGCGCTGCCTGGCGGCGCAGCAGGGTCAGCGCGGGCACTGCGGTGGCGAATGTGGTGAGGGATTCCGTGCCGAAGAGGCCGAACGCCTTGGCCTCGAACAGCGCGGCCGGCGCGCCGGCGTCCACCAGTGATGCCTCGACGGGGCCGTCCGGGCCGGTCAGTTCGTCCAGTGGCCGGCCGGTCGGCAGAGCGCGGCCGGTCGTCGAGCCCGCCGGGTCCTGGAACCCGAGCAGGACCGGCACCCCCGGCGCCGAGGTGCCCGGCACCACGGCCGCCCCCTGCTCCGGCGCCACGCCCGCGGGGGTCGGGATTGTGCCGGTGAGGCGGGCCCCGGTGTTGACGTTGAGCATGCGGACGGTGGTGGTGTCCGACGCGATCGGCACGAGATCGTGGTGGACGGCGTACAGGGCCACGGCGGTGGCGCAGTTGCCGCAGTTGCTGGCCCACTCCACGCGCTCGTCGCCGATCCCGACCTGTGCGAAGGCGTACTCGACGTCCACACCGGGTCGGCTCGACGGCTGTACGACCGCGGCCTTGGAGGTGGTGGAGGAGGCGCCGCCCACTCCGTCGATCTGACGGGGGTCGGCCGCGTTGAACGCGGCGAGCAGCACGGCATCGACGTCCACGCCCGTGGCGACCACGTCGCGGTGGTCGAAGATCCAGCACTTGCTGGTTCCTCCGCGGATCATCTCGCCCTGCAGACGCAGCACAACCGACTCCTCACAGACGTGGAAAGGGAAGTCCACCGACGGCCTCGCCGTGCGTGGTGTCCTCCACGGTGGGTTACGACAGCGTGAAGTACAATCTCGGAAATCTGCATGGCTATTAAGCTGAAGTGAACGCTGGTGGTGGTGGCATGCTCGACGTCCGGCGCATCCTGCTGTTCACGGAGGTCGCCCGGCGCGGCTCGGTGACCGCGACGGCCCGCGCCCTCAACTACACCCCGTCAGCGGTGTCGCAGCAGATCAGCCGCCTTGAAACGGAGGCGGGACAGCCCCTGCTGGAACGGCACGCGCGGGGCGTCACCCTCACCGACGCCGGGCGGGCGCTGGCCGAACGGGGGCACCGGATCGAACGGGAGCTGCGGGCCGCGGAGAACGAACTCGCCGACTACGCAGGACTGCGCGCGGGCACGCTGCGCATCGGCACCTTCCCCACCGTCGGCGCCTCGCTCCTCCCGCAGGCCGTGATCGCCTTCCGGGACGCGCATCCCGACGTACGGCTGACCGTCCGCAGCGCCCGTATCGCCGGACTCTGGACCATGCTGGAGAACCGGGAGATCGAGATGTCGCTGATGTGGGACTACGACTGGAGCCGAATCGACCGGGAGGACATCGTCGTCACCCCGCTCCTCGATGACCCGCCGGCCCTTCTCGTCAGCGACCACCATCCCCTCGCCGGCCGTGCCGCCGCCTCACTCGCCGACTTCGCGGACGACCCCTGGATCACCCGCGCCGACCATCACCCGGTGGCCGAGGCCCTCGTCCGCGGCTGCCGCGCCGTCGGCTTCGAGCCCCACATCGCCTACGAGGCCCACGACTACCAGGAAGCCCAGGCCATGGTCGCCGCCGGCATCGGCGTCGCCCTCGCCCCCACCCTGGCCCTGGAGGGCACCCGCCCCGGCGTCAACGTCCTGCCCCTCCAGCCACCGGCCCCCATCCGCCGCATCCTCCTGGTCCGCATGGCCGACCACTCCCCCACCCCCGCCGCCCTGACCTTCGCCGAACTCCTCCGCGACGCCGCTGCGGCGCGGGGCCTATGACCCCCGCGAGGCCGTTGGGGTGGGTGCGCGGTTGGCGGCAGGAAAAGCCCCGCAACAGCTGCACGACCGGTCGACGTCGCCGCCGCAGATGCGCTGCGTCAGCGCCGTGCAGAGCGGCGACCTCAGGCCGACAGCATCCGCCCCCTCCCTGGAGGACTCACCGCGCAGGACGGTGCCACGGCAGCCGGCGCCCTCAACACCTTTTTCGCGCCGGGGTTTCGGCTCCCGATGCGATCTCCGTGGTCGGTTTCGACGACAGCCGACTGGCCCGCCTGCCCCACGTCGACCTCACCACGATCACCCAGGGCATTTCCTGCATGACCGAACTCGCCGTCACCCACATCCCCGAACGCCTGGAACCATATGGCAACACCTTGCGCAGGCACCGCATCCGCCAGAATCAGTGACGCCGAAAGTTCCTCTCAGACGCCCCAACCATAGGCGTCGTTTGTCGAGAGCTCCCGCCAGAACGTCGGCTCGATTTGAGCTGACACCCCCGCGGCTTCGAACATCGGCCTGATCTCGGGTCCCTGCTCCTGGAAAAACGACTCGAAGCTCTGCCGGTCGGGCCACTCGTCGAGCACCATCACGCTGCCGCCGTCCTCAGAGCCGTAGAAGCGGTGCGCAATGAGGCCATGCCGCTTCGCGGCTTCGAGGACGGCCTCCATCTTCTCCGTGTTGGCTGAGGCGTACTGCTCCAGCCCCTTCGGATCCCCGGCGACCACCAAAGTCAGGATCACAGACATGACTTCTCCTACTCTTCACTCGCACACTCGGCACCGGGATTTTTACAGCAAATAATCGCCAATTCCGTCAAACACACCGCACCCCGGGACATCCGGCACTGGTACCGCCACCCCGCCCACTCCGAACAGACAACGCGCCCACGACCCGGGGGACCTAATCCGAAGCAGCAGCGGCGCCCGCGGCGGCCACCGAAAGCGCCTCGGCCGTCGCTGCGTCGGCGGGCAGGAAAGCCTCGAGCTTCAGCTCGGCGAGTGTGACGTCAACGGCGGTCGCAAAGGTGGTCACGGTCGTGATCAAGTGCAGCTCGCCGTAGGAAGTCTGCAGATGGAGCGGAACTGCAAAACCGAGTAGCCCGGCGGACGGATCGAGTTGAGGAACGTATCCGGTGAGTTCGGCGCGCAGCTCCTCGAGATGGCCGAGGCGGGCCAGGATGTGACGCGCCCATTCGGCGAGATTACGGATGCGGGGAGCAAGGCCGTCGGGATGCAGCGCGAGGCGGTAAATGTTCGTGCCCGGGCCGAACAGCTCGGGGCTCACCCCCTCGGTGATCCGATCGAATGCGGAATTCGCGGCGATCAGGTCACCATTGCGGTCCACCACCAGCGCCGGATACGGCAGATGCCCGCGCAGGATGTGATCGATCGCCGTGCGCACGGGAGCCAGCACGGGGTCGTCGAGTGCGCTTTCGGGGTAGGCGGGCGCATACCCGGCGGCCAGCAACAGCTCATTGCGCTCCCGCAGAGGCAGTTCCAGTGACTCGGCCAGACGTACGACCATTTTCCGGCCGGGGACCGACCTGCCCGATTCGATGAAGCTGAGATGGCGCTGGGTGGTGCCCGCCCGAAGCGCCAGGTCGAGTTGGCTGAGATGCCGGCGGGTACGACGTTCGCGAAGCGCACGGGGGAAGTCCACGGCCCTGTTCTAACGGTGGCGGCGGCTCCCTGGCCATTCCCCGCAGGGAATTGTGGCCTCTCGCACCGGTCGCCGACGATCGCCGGCATGGACATCGGCGTACTGCTTCCGACCGGAACCGCCCAGTGGGCCCCGGCCGACGACCCTCGCGAGCTCGTCGCTTTCGGCCGCCAGGCCGAACGCCTGGGCTTCTCCTCGCTCTTCGTCAACGACTCCCTGATCAGCCCGCGCATCGAGGCGCTCACGATGTTGGCCGCGCTCGCCCCGACGACCGAGACCGTGACGCTGGGTACGGCTGCACTGATGCCGTTCCTGCGGCGGCCGATCCAGGCCGCGCAGTCGCTTGGCTCGATCGACGTGTTGTCCGGTGGTCGGCTCACCGTGACCGTCGGTGCCGGCTTTCCCGGCCGCTTCGGACGGCCCCTCTACACGCTGTCCGAGCTGCCGTGGGAAAGGCGCTTCGCCCGCCTGGACGAGACCGTCGCGCTGTGGCGGGCCCTGTGGAACGGCGCCGGCTCCTTCCACGGCGAGATCCTCCGGTTCGATGACATCCCGCCCACGACCAGGCCGTATCAGGCCGGCGGCCCGCCGATCTGGCTCGGCGGGGCGACACCCGCGGCACTGTCTCGCACCGGACGGATGTACGACGGCTGGCTGCCCTACCCGCCCGATCCCGCCGACTACGCATCCCGTCTTCGCCACGTCCACCAGGCGGCGGCCGACGCCGGGCGGGCCGCCGAGGACATCACCCCCGCACTGTTCGTCTCCATATGGTTGGACGACGACACCGAGAGGGGCCGTCGAGCACTGGGCGCCTATGCACGAGCCACCTACGGCATGCCGTTGACTGAGTTGGAGAGGTTCCAGGCCGTTGTCACCGGCTCCGCCCACCACGTGGTCCAGAGCCTGGGGCTGTACGCCGCCGGCGGCGTCCGGCACATCGTCGTACGACTCGGCGCCCTGGACCTGCACTCCCAGCGTGACCAACTCGAACGGCTCGCAGACCTGATCCCCGCCGTCCAGAAGACAGCGGATCACGCCGCCGCCCCGGAGGCCTCCTGAGCCTGGCAGGGGGCCGTTCTCAGGCCCGGCAGTCCAGAGGCTCGCCATCCAGGCCACCATGGTCCGGCCGGTTCACGGCACGTGCGGCCACAGCGACCACCTGCTCGCCGCCAGCACAGAAGCTCCCCCCGCTTCGCTCCGTGGCACCGCTGGAAAACTCGCCGAAATAGTCTCCCCGCCGCAGCCGTGCATGGCCTCTTTCCGGCCGTTCACGGGGGGCTGAGCGGACGCAGAGCAAGGGCCCGGAGTGGGTGCTTGCCGGCGTCCCTCGGGGCCCCCGGCAGCCCATTCCCCGTCGTCGACACATATCGCCTGACCTGGTCACTTCTGATCCTCGCTCCTACGATCGACGTCGGTCGAAAGGGGGCCGGATGGACTGGACCGTACGCACCGTCGAGGACCTTCTCGCGCTCTTGGACGGGTTCTTCGCATCTGATTCCGAGGCCGGCCGCCTGGCGACGGGCGACGGCAAGGGCTTTTGGGACCGCTTCTATGCCGACCGGTCAAGGCCGGTCCCGTTCTTCGTGTCCAAACCGGACGAGAACCTGGCCACCTACCTCGACCAGGGCCTGATCGCTCCCGGCCGGGTCCTGGACCTGGGATGCGGGCCGGGCCGCAATGCCGTGTACCTCGCCTCGCACGGCTTCGAGGTGGACGCCGTCGACCTCTCCCCGGTGGCCGTCGCATGGGGCGAGGACCGGGCCCACGAGGCCGGAGTCGATGTCCGCTTCCTGTGCGGCGACGCCTTCGCGCTCCCCACCACCGAGTTGAGCGGCCCATACGACCTGGTCGTCGACTCAGGGTGCTTCCACCACCTACCGCCGCACCGCCGCGTCAGCTACCTGGCCCTCCTCGACCGCGTCCTCGCACCTGGCGGCCACCTCGCACTCACCAGCTTCGCCGCCGGCGAGGGGGGAATGGGCTCGGAACTCACCGACGCGGATCTCTACCGTGAACGCGAGCTGCAGGGCGGCCTCGCCTACACACCCGAGTCGCTGCGCTGGATCTTCTCTGACCTGGTGGAGGTGGAACTGCGCCGCATGCGGGAGGAACCGCCCGAGTCCGCGCTGTTCGGCGTCACCTTCCTGTGGACCGCGTTGTTCCGTCGGGATGCGGCCGCGTCAGGCCACGTTCGCACTGTTGACGACCGCGAGTAGGCGCCCGTCCACCCTGGGGTCCGAAGGCGAACTCGTCCTCGGACCCCGGGTTCTTGCCCGTGTGGTTTCAGAGCATGATGAGGAGACGTGTCTTCGGCTTGAGCTTCCTGTTCACCGAACGGCTCTGCACGTATACCTCCAGCTTGGGATTGTTCCCCGCCTTCACGGAGACGGTCCCCTGGATACCCGTGCCGAACAGCAGGGTGCGCGCCGCGTCGCCCGTGTAGGCGCGGTCGGTGTCCTTTTCGACCACGATGACTTCCTTGTTCAGCTGAACTTGAGCCCGGGCGCCCAGCTGGTAGTAACAAGAACCCCGTTCGTACGTCACGCCTGGGTGGGAGTTGACGAAGGGGCGGATCTCGACCTCCTGGTCGACCTTCAGGAGCCGGTATTTGTTCGCCGGAATCGGTTCGAGGTTCGCCCGGACCTCGTCCACTGATATGTCCTGACCCACGGCGAAAAGGTTCTTCGTGCCGCGCACGCCTTGCTCTCGTCCTCGGAGGAAGCTGGTGGCGGCAGCACGCACGGTGCCGATCGCCTCCTCGACGCCCTTCTGGGAATCCGCATCCCAGATGGCGATGTTCCCGGCCGGGAAACCGTAGTTCTGGGCGGTCCGCTTGGCCAGGGAGTTCGGAACGAGGATCGCGGACGTCCAGTGGCCCGGGAGCCCGCCCATCTTCGCCGTGATTTTGTCGAGCCAGGGGCCGAGGATGGTCATGTCGCCGTCGTGCCGCCGGTCGCCCCCGGATGCGTTCTCCTCGCCGTCCGTCACCACGATCTGGAGGAAGCTGTGTTCGCCGTATTCCTCCCAGATATGTCCGAGGTCGTCCAAGGACTTGAGCGAAGCCTCGATGAGGGCCGTGGCGCCATTGTTGACCCGGTACAGACCCCGCATGGACGGCAGATGCTTCACGTCCATGTCCCAGACCAAATTCTCCACCTTGTGGTCGAAGGAGTAGAGGCTGATCCTGGTTTCGTGGCCGAGGCTGTCCGATTCGGCTTTCAGTCCCGCCACGAACTCGTCCACGACGCGGATGAGTTGACTTTCGTGCGGACGCATGGAACCCGAACAGTCCACCACCAGCGCGACGTGGTTCACCTTGTGCTGGATCTTGTTTGCGGACATGCTTCTGCTCCCCCTCCGAGCTGCCCCGAATGATGCTTTCACTCTATGGGGAGGCACTGACAACGGCCTTTCCCGCAGGACGGGGCCCGGACAGGCTGCCGCCGCAACGCCCATCAGCCTCCCCGTCTTCTACGCCTCGGTCCTGGACGCCGATGCCGAAGGGGGCGACCCCTTCGCCCGCGTGACGGTCCCGGCGTTCCGGGTACCGACGTGGACGCACGCCACGAACGGCTACTGGCTCAGGCTGCCCGGCCTTCACCACAGGAGACGCGGCCTTCGCACCCGTCCCTGCCGTTGCACGACAGCCCCCATGACGAGCCGTCAACACCGAACCGTGCGTACGGATTTCATGCCACCACAGCCATCGCAACCGTGTGCTCCCGCCCCATTGTGTCGCGTCTTGCGTGGCTCTACTGTTCGACTTTGCCTGAGTCTGTTTGATGCTGATTGCTCAGGCGGTATGGAGGCCGCAGTGCGAAGTGATCGGTTCGGTTCAGAGGCTGCGAGACCAGGCCGCGGCCGGTGGTGGAGGGCGGTCCTCGCGACAGCCGCGACCATCACCCTGGCGGCGGGCATGACCGCACCCGCGGCGGCGCAGGACAGGGGCGGGCAGGCCCCCGCCGCCGCGTCTGCCGCAAGTCCACCGACGCACACGGTGAAGCTCGACGGCTATTCGTTCCTCGTCGACGGCAAGCGCACCTATCTGTGGTCCGGCGAGTTCCACTACTTCCGGCTCCCGAGTCCTGATCTGTGGCGCGACATCTTCCAGAAGATGAAGGCCGCCGGGTTCAACTCCACCTCGCTGTACTTCGACTGGGGCTACCACTCGCCGAAGCCGGGCGTGTACGACTTCAGTGGGGTGCGTGACGTCGACAAGCTGCTCGACATGGCGCAGGACGCAGGGCTCTATGTGATCGCCCGCCCGGCCCCGTACATCAACGCGGAGGTCGACAGCGGCGGTCTGCCCGGCTGGATGACGACCAAGGCCGGTCACAACCGCAGTGACGACCCGCAGTTCCTGAAGTACGCGGACGAGTGGCTGACGCAGATCGACCGGATCATCGCCCGGCACCAACTGACCAACGGGACCGGGTCGGTGATCGCCTACCAGGTCGAGAACGAGTACTACAACGGCTCGGCGACCGGCCGCTCCTATATGCAGCACCTGGAGGACAAGGCCCGCGCCGACGGCATCACCGTGCCGCTCACCGGCAACAACAACGGCACCTTCAACTCTGGTGCGGGCGCCCTGGACGTCGACGGCCCGGACTCGTACCCGCAGGGATTCAACTGCTCGAATCCCTCGAAGTGGAACGGCGTCCCCGACATCAGTTACGACCACCCGGACGGCAAGCCGCTGTACTCGCCCGAGTTCCAGGGCGGCGCCTTCGACCCCTGGGGCGGGCCTGGCTACGACAAGTGCGCGCAGCTGATCAACGACCAGTTCGCCAACGTGTTCTACAAGCAGAACATAGCCGTCGGTGCGACCGCCCAGAGCTTCTACATGACCTACGGCGGCACCAACTGGGGCTGGCTGGGCATGCCGGAGAACTACACGTCCTACGACTACGGCGCCGCGATCCGCGAGAACCGTCAGCTCGATCCGAAGTACTACGAGGACAAGCTCATCGGGTACTTCACGCAGTCGGTCGCCCCGCTGAGCAAGACCGAGGCGATCAGGGCCACACCTCCGGACGACTCCGCGGTCGTCGACACGGCCCGGATGAACCCGGACACCAAGACGCAGTTCCACGTCCTGCGGCACGGCAACTCCACGTCCACGGCGGTCGACAAGACCCATGTCTCGCTGGACTTCAACGCCCAGCCCTCCGGGGACACCACGTACACCTGGGACGACCCCGACTCCGCGTTGCAGTACACCGGTTCGTGGTCGCACGTGGCCGACACGAGTTACACCGGGGGCGACTACAAGCACACCGAGTCGTTCTCCAACAAGGCCGGCGACTCGCTCACCGTCCCCTTCGACGGCACCGCGATCCGCTGGATCGGTTCGAAGACCGACAACCACGGCAACGCCGACGTCTACCTCGACGGCACCAAGGTGGCCACGGTCGACGACTCCGGCGGCGAGAACCAGGCGGTGATCTTCCAGAAGACCGGTCTGACGGCCGGGTCGCACACGCTGAAGATCGTCGTCGCCGGGAACCACGGCTCGGGATCCACGGACAACTACGTGGCCATCGACGCCATCGACGTGCCGACGGGTGCCGCCGCCGCGGAGCCGACGTACCCGGTCGTGCCCCAGCAGCCGGGCACCGCGATCACCCTCGACGGACGCGACTCCCACGTGATCACCGCCAACTACCGGCTCGGCGAAGCCCAGTTGCAGTACTCGACCTCGGAGATCATGACCAGCGCGGCCATCGGGAACCGGGAAGTCGCCGTGCTCTACGGCGACCCGGGCAGCGACGGCGAGACCGTGCTGCGCTACTCCTCCGAGCCCACCGTGACCACCAGCGGCGGCACGGCCACCACCACCTGGGACAAGGACACCGGTGACCTGCGGCTGAACTACACGCACAAGGGCCTGCTCCGCATCAGCATCAGCGGCGGCGGAAAGCCCCCGCTCCTGCTGCTCGTGGGCGACAAGGCCACCGCCAACACCTTCTGGCGTCAGGACACTGCCAGCGGCCCGGTCCTCGTCCGCGGCACCCACCTGCTGCGGACGGCAACCAGCCTGGACGGCGGGCGCACCCTGGCGCTCACCGGCGACAACGCCGACGACAAGAACATCGAGGTGTTCACCTCTGCCGACCATGTGACCTGGAACGGCAGGACGCTGAAGACCAAGGCCACCGACACGAACAGCCTCACCGGGACGATCCCCGTGGCCGCCCCGGTAGACCTGCCGTCCCTGACGAGCTGGAAGCACGCCGAGGAGTCCCCCGAAGCGGCCCCCGCCTTCGACGACACCAGCTGGCAGGTCGCCGACAAGACCACCACCAACAGCGTCTCCGGCGTCAACTCGCTGCCGGTGCTCTACGCCGACGACTACGGCTTCCACACCGGAAATACCTGGTACCGCGGCCGCTTCCACGCCACCGGCAAGGAGACCGGCATCCACCTGGTCTCGGACTCCGGAGGAGACGCGCAGGCCTTCTCCGCCTGGCTCAATGGCACCTTCCTGGGCAGCTCCACCACAGGCAGCGCCGACTTCACCTTCCCCGCCGGGGCGGTGAAGGCGAAGGGCGACAACATCCTCTCCGTGCTCACCGTGAACATGGGACACGAGGAGGACTACAACTCGACCAACGGCAACAAGACCGCACGCGGCCTGACCAGCGCCTCCCTCGTCGGGGCGCCGCTGACCTCCGTCACCTGGCGGCTGCAGGGCGTACGAGGCGGCGAGGACCTGCAGGACACCGTGCGCGGCCCGCTCTCGACGGGTGGCCTGTACGGGGAGCGCGCCGGCTGGTCCCTGCCCGGCTACCCGGACGGCAAGTGGAGCCGGGTATCGCTGCCGACGACCGACACCCGTCCCGGAGTCTCCTGGTACCGGACCGACGCGACACTGGACCTGCCGCGCGGCCAGGACACCTCACTGGGGCTGACGTTCACCGACGACCCGTCCCGCCAGTACCGCGCGACGATCTTCGTGAACGGCTGGCAGGTCGGCAACTACGTCAACTACCTCGGCCCCCAGCACACCTTCCCGGTCCCCAACGGAATCCTCAACCCGAACGGCCGCAACAGCATCGCCATCGCCGTGTGGAACCTGGACGGCAGCACCGGCGGGCTGGGCAAGGTCTCACTCACCGATTACGGCAGCTACGCCTCGTCCCGGCGTGTCGCGCAGAACGACAGCCCGCGCTACGACCGCAAGAAGTACGCCATGCCCGAGCGTCCGGGAGCAGTTGTCGCCCTGGACGTGCCGGACACCGCTCAGCCGGGCCAGGCCTTCACGGCCGTGGCCACGGTGCGGGTGCCGGAGGACCGGCCTTCCGCCTCCCAGCTGACGGCCTCGCTCTCCGCGCCCGACGGCTGGAACGTCAGCGCCCCGAGCCCCGCTTCGGTCAAGCGCGTACAGCCCGGCGGGTCGGCCGCCTTCACCTGGAAGGTCCAGCCGCCGACCGGGACGCTTCCGTCCGCCTCGGCGCTCACGGCGACGGTGCACTACCGGCAGAGCGGACGGCAGGCCGCAGGCGGTGACGAGCGCATCGTCGGCGGAATCCCGCCCGCCCCGTCGGCCGGCAAGAGCGCGGTGAGCGACCTGCCGTTCCTGTCGTCCACCAACGGCTGGGGTCCGGTGGAGCGCGACAGCAGCGTCGGCGAACAGGCCGCAGGGGACGGCCGTCCGATCACCATCAACGGGGTTCGCTACACCAAGGGCCTGGGCACCAACTCGGTCAGCGACGTCCAGCTCTATCTCGCCGGAAACTGCTCGCGGTTGACGGCGGACGTCGGCGTCGACGACGAAACGGGAGGTGCGGGAACGGTCACGTTCTCCGTGATCGCCGACGGCAAGACCTTGGTGACCACGCCGACGATCCACGGCAAGGAGGCCGCGGTGCCGATCGACGTCGACGTCAGCGGCGCCCAAGTGGTCGACCTCAAGGTCGGCGACGCCGGCGACGGAAACGGCAACGACCACGGCGACTGGGCGACGCCGACACTGACGTGCGGTTAGCGTAGGGGCCGCTTCCCGGGCGGATGCCCGGGAAGCGGCCCCTGCATGATCAGTGCCGCCAGGCCCTTATTGTCCGAAGCCGTAGGCGAACAGGTGATCCGCGCCCGTCGCACCCGTCACCGGCAGCGTGATCGATGCCACCTGCTTGGACGCATCAAGCGGGACCTTCGTGGCGAAGGCGTAGGTCTTGACGCTGTCCCGGCCTCCGCTCGCGGTGTTGCGGTACGACGTCGTGACGACCGTAGTGTCGCCCTCGATCGGTGTGCCGGACCCGCCGTTCAGTGTCCAGTCCGAGAAGCCGACCGTCGCCTTCGAGGTGGTGCCGTCGGTGTAGGTGACGGTCAGCGTGCCCGAGATGCCGTCGCTGGGCGCGTTGGTCGCCGCGCCGAGCAGGCCCAGCGACGCGCCCGAGGTGCCGGCCGGCATCGGGATGGTCTGGCCGGCCATCTCCAGGTTGTCCAGCTGACCGGATGTCACGGTCGGCCAGGTGTAGGAGATGCCGTCGACGGTGACGGTCGAGCCGCTCGTGACACCCGCCGCTGACAGGGCGTTCTGCGAGTACGCCCAGCCGTCGTTGTCGAAGCCGCCCGAGAAGGTGGCGCCGTCGGGATAGATGCCCTCGTTGGTGTTGTACGGCCACAGCGCACCGGCCTTGGCCACGGCCACGCGGAGGCTTGCCCCGCTCAGCGTCGCGCCGGTGCTGTGGTCGGTCAGCGCGAAGGTGACCGGGTAGGTTCCCTCGCTCGTGCCGGCCGTCACATGGATCTTCGCCTCGCCACTGCCCGAGGCGGGCACGGTCAGCGATCCGGACGACGTGTCCAGCGTGACGGCGGAGGGCGCCGTGGCCTTCCAGTCGACCGTGACGGCCTTGCTGCCGAGGTTCGTCAGGTCGAGGGTGCCGTCACCGGACGCGCCCGGCTGAAGCACCAGACCGTCGCTGGAGGGGCCGGTCGCGGCCAGCACCCGGCTGCCACCCGTGGTGTCGGACGGCGGTGCCGCCGACGGGTCGGACGCCCAGGAGGTGTTGGGCTGGGTGCCGAGGGTGAAGTCGATGCTCCCCGCACCCTTGAACTGCCCGTACGTCAGCCAGGAGGTCTTCCATTCCTTGCCCTTGACGTTGAGGGACTGCACGTACGGCGCGTCGGGCGCGGCCTGCGGTGCGTTGATCCGCACCGTCCTGCCGCCGGAGAGGGCCGCCTGGGCCACCGGGAAGGCCGGGCTGCCGAGCGCCAGGGTGTCCGTACCCGGGGTCTCGGGGTACATGCCCAGCTCCGACCAGACGTACCAGGAGCTCATGGCGCCGAGGTCGTCGTTGCCGAAGGAGCCGACCGGGGCGTTGAAGTACAGCTTCTGCTGGGCTTCGCGTACGGCTGCCTGGGTCTTCCACGGCTGGCCCGTGTAGTCGTACTCCCAGGGGATCTCCACGCTGGGCTCGTTGCTCAGGTCGGCGTCGGTGTTGCCGGGGTTGGTGATGTTGTCGAGGAGGCTGTCCAGGAAGGACGAGTACGCCTTGGGGCCGCCGCGTGCCTGGATGAGCTGCTGCAGGTTGAACGGGACCATGGGGGTGTACTGGGCGGAGGTGCCCTCCACGAAGCCGTTGGAGGTGCCGGGGGTGAATCCGCCCGCGAACTGGCCGTCCTTGTTCTTGGCCTGCAGATAGCCGGTCTGCGGGTTGAAGACGTTCATCCAGTCCTGGGCCCGGCTGGCGAACTTCTCGTAGACGTCCGTCCTGCCCAGGGACTTCGCGAACGCGGCCAGCGCGTAGTCGGCGGAGTCGTACTCCAGTTGAGTGGAGACCGGGCCGTAGAAGTTGCAGCAGCCGTAGTCGTTCTCGTCCAGCGGGAGATAGCCCTTCGCGTCCCGTACGGCCTCGCCCGGGCGGTCGTTGTTGGGGGCGGTGGCCTCGTGCTGGAGAGCGGCCAGCGCCTTGTCCGTGTCGAAGCTCGTCGCGCCGAAGGCGTACGCGCCGGCGATGATGCCGGCGGCCGGGTCGCCGACCATCACGTAGCTCTCGCCGTTGTTCGAGGCCCACTTGGGCAGCAGGCCGGTCTGGTCGTAGCCGTTGAGCATCGAGGTGACGACGTCACTCGCGACCTTGGGCTCCACCATCGCCATCAGCTGGGTCTGGGAGCGGTAGGTGTCCCAGCCCGAGTAGTTGGCGTACTGGGCCCTCTGGCCCTTGGCCAGTCTGTGGACCTGGTTGTCCATGCCCATGTACTGGCCGTTGGCGTCGGAGAAGACGTTCGGGTGCAGCAGCGCGTGGTAGAGGGCGGTGTAGAACTGCGTCTGCTGGTCGGAGGTTCCGCCGCCGATCTGGAGTTTGTCGAGCACCGCGTTCCAGGCCTGGTGGTTGGCCTGCTGGACGGCGTCGAGGTTCCAGGTGTCGATCTCGGTGGCGAGGTTGTCCGCCGCGTTGGCGTCGCTCGTGTACGAGATGCCGACCTTCGCGCTCACCGTGGGGTCGGCGGAGGTGTCGAAGGTCAGGTACATGCCGTTCGCGCCCGTCGTGGGGGGCTGGGCCGCCCGGGTCGTGGCCGACGACCGGCGTGCGGTACTGGCGCTCGGTGCCGGGGACGGTGTGCCGGAGGCCTTGCCGCTGCTCCCGTGGATCGTGGGAGCCGGCTTCGCCGGGACGGTGAAGTGCCTCTCCTTCAGAGGGGCCGTCCGGGAGGTCTGCGGGGTCTGCCGGACCTTGCCCGCCTTCAGCGACCTCGCGTCGGGGTTGATGGTGGTGCCGACCCAGGTGCCGCTCTCGGTGAACGGCTGGTCGAACTTGATGTCGAAGTGCAGCGTGTACCGGTTCTTCGCGCCACAGAAGTGACCGCTGTCGATCGCGCCGCTGATCTCCCGGTCGTTCACCACCTGGACCCGGGTGCCGTCCACCTGCGTGGCACCGCCGCTGAGCTTGAACAGCAGGTTCGCCTGCCGGCCGGCGGGGAAGGTGAAGCGGCCGAGACCTGCGCGGGTGGTGTCGGTCAGCTCCGTCTTGACACCGTTCGCGTCGGTGACCTTGTAGGAGCCGATGCCCGCCTGCTCGTCGCTGTGGCTGAAGCCGACGGACGTGTCCCCGAGGCTGCCGGACAGCGCGCCGGTCACCGGCAGGATGGGCAGGTCACCCGCGACCGGGCAGCCGGGGCCCGAAACATGGGTGAGGCTGAAGCCCGAGATCTTGCTGTCGTTGTACTCGTAGCCGCCGCCGTCGGGGCGGTGGGGCGTCGTGTCGGGGCCCCACTGCACCATCCCCGCCGGCATGTCGGGGCCGGGGAAGGTGTCCACGGCACCGGAGGTGCCGATGAGGGGGTTGACGAGGGACGCCGGATCCTTCACGAAGGCCGGCGTCGCGGTGCTCGCGGCATCGGCGCTGCCCACTGCCGAAAGCGGCAGGGCGACCATGCCCAGCACGCAGACTGCCGCCAGGCGCTGACGGCGTCTCTTTCGATCACGTGGCGCAGCTGAACGTGGGGGTCTCACCATCGGTTGCCTCCGCAGCAGTTCGTGCTTCGCACATCAGGTGTCGGCGCTCCGGGAAGGACGCAGCGTCGACGGCAGACAACGTTGTCGGGCACTTTTCTCCATGCGACCTGACAACGTTGCCATCCACGAGTGTCGAGTGAAACGCCTGAGCTGATGGGATGTCAACGAGGCCAACCGGACTTTCTGAGGGAGGAGTTGGCTGATGATCCGACCCGCCGTGGCCGGGGTCGCGTCGCGGCCGAGCTGGACGCGCCGACATGATCAGTGGCAGGGGAGGCAGGATTTGAACCTGCGGCATCCGGTTTTGGAGACCGGCGCTCTGGCCAGCTGAGCTACACCCCTTCGGTGGACGACAGCTTGGCAGGACCAGCAGGTCCATCACCAATGGTTTTCCGCTGACTGCCTTGCGCAGAACGGCATTTCATGGCCTCTCCCAGACACCGATACGGTCCGATTCATGGAGTGGAATTTACTGACGGCCGAAGAACTCACGGCTGCCCTGCGTGCCGGTGAAGTGACCTCGGTGGAACTGACCGACGAGGCGATCGCCCGTATTGAGCGGGACGACAAGGCGGTCAACGCGATCTGTGTGCCGGACTTCGAACGTGCGCAGGCCGCAGCGCGCGACGCGGACCAGGCCCGCGCCCGAGGTGAGGACCGGCCGCTGCTCGGCATTCCGGTGACGGTCAAGGAGTCCTACAACGTCGCCGGACTGCCCACGACCTGGGGCATGCCGCACCACCGGGACTACATACCGGTCGAGGACGCGGTGCAGGTGTCGCGGCTCAGAGCCGCGGGCGCGGTGGTGCTCGGCAAGACCAATGTGCCCCTGGGACTCCAGGACATACAGAGCTTCAACGAGGTCTACGGCACCACCAACAACCCGTGGGACCACGGCCGTACGGCGGGTGGGTCCTCCGGCGGATCGTCGGCGGCCCTGGCGGCCGGGTTCGGCGCACTGTCCATCGGCTCCGACATCGGCGGCTCGTTGCGCACCCCCGCCCACTTCTGCGGTGTCTACGCGCACAAGCCGACACTGGGGCTGGCGGCGAACCGGGGCATGGTCCCGCCGCCCGGGCCGGCGCTGCCGGTCGACCAGGACCTCGCCGTCGTCGGTCCGATGGCGCGCAGCGCCCGCGACCTCACGCTTCTGCTCGACGTGATGGCCGGCCCGGACCCGCTGACGCAGGGTGTGGCGTACGGCCTGAGGCTGCCGCCCGCACGCCACGAGCGGCTCCGCGACTTCCGGGTCCTGGTCCTGGAGGAGCATCCGTTCATTCCGTCGGGGTCCGCCGTGCGGGCGGGCGTCAACCGGGTGGCCGACGCGCTCGCCGACGGCGGTGCCCGCGTCGAACGGCACAGTCCGCTGCTGCCCGATCTGGCCGAAGCAGCGGTGGTCTACATGCAGTTGTGGTTCTCGGGTGCCGTCGCACGTTTTCCCGACGAGGTGTACGAGCAGCTGCGGGCCGTGGTCGCCGGGCTGAGCGCGGACGACCGGAGTCTCCATGCGGAGCGGCTGCGCGGCATGGTCTTCAGCCACCGTGACTGGGTGAAGGCGGACAGCCGTCGCGAACTCCACCGGCACGGCTGGCGGCAGCTCTTCGCCGAGTTCGACGCAGTGGTGTGTCCCATCACGCCCACCCCCGCGTTCCCGCACGACCACCACCCCGATCTGATGGGTCGCCGGCTCGACATCGACGGCGTCGAGTACCCGTACCTGGACCAACTCGTCTGGGCCGGTCTGGCCACCATGCCCGGACTGCCCGCCACCGCCGTACCCGCGGGCCGGTCCCCCGAGGGTCTGCCGGTGGGCGTGCAGCTCATCGGCCCGATGTTCGAGGACCGCACCCCGCTGCGGCTGGCCGAACTGCTCGAGCCGAAGCTCGGCGGCTTCCAGGCACCGAATCAGTCCGAAAGCTCGTAGTCCCGGAGCGCGACGCCTGATGCCCCAGGAGGGGCGTCAGGCGAGGCCGAACCAGCCGAGCACTGTCTGCACCAGAAGGATGGTGGACATGGCGGCGACGCCGACGACCACGGCGGTGGCCGCGATGCGGTAGCGAGGGCCGTTGGCGGCAGGGCCGAGGACGGAGCGGCGGTTGGTCAGCACCAGGAGGTACACCAGGACGATGGGGCTGATCAGGCCCTGGAGGACCTGGGTGCCGATGAGGAGTTGGATGACGTCGACGGGTGTCATGGCGACCGTGGCGCCGAGCACGATCTGGGCGGTGAACAGGCCCAGGAAGAGCGGGGCGTCGCGGAAGCTGCGGGAGACGGAGCGTTCCACACCGGCGGCCTCGCCGATGGCGTAGCTGGCGGAGAGCGGGACCACGGCCCCGGCCAGGGCGGAGGCGCCGATCAGGCCGAGGGCGAAGAGGAGTTCCGCGTTCTGGCCGGCGACCGGTTTGAGGGCCTCGGCGGCCTGGGCGGCGGAGTTCAGCGGACCGGTTCCGCCGATGGCCGAGGCGGTGGCGATGATGATGGTCAGGCTGATGATGCAGGCGAAGACCGCGCCGAGGACGGCGTCGGCGCGGATGAGGGGGTAGTCGGCGGGCTTGGCACCCCGGTCGACGACGCCTGCGGCGGCGTAGAACTGCATGTACGGGCTGACCGTCGTACCGATCAACGCGACCGCCAGCAGGATGAAGTCCTTGCTCGGCTCGACGTGCGGGACCACCAGGTGGTGGCCCACGGCGCCCCAGTCGGGGTGGCCGAGGATCATCGCGATCGGGTAGGCGAAGAACGCCAGCGACATGATCAGGAAGATGCGTTCGGCCCAGTGGTAGGAGCCGAACAGCACCAGGGCCCAGAGGAGGATCGCGGCGGGTGGGATGACCGCCCATTTGGGGACGCCGAGCAGTTCGAAGGCGGCGCCGATCCCCGCGAACTCGCTCACCACCAGGCCGGTGTTGGCCAGCAGCAGGCAGAACACGGCCAGCGCGCTCAGACGGAGGCTGAACTGCTCGCGGATCAGGGCGCCGAGGCCCTTGCCGGTGTGGGCGCCGAGGCGTACGGCCATCTCCTGCACCATGACCAGGGCGATGGTGACCAGCACCATGAAGAACAGGGTGCCGTAGGTGAACTGGGCGCCCGCCGAGGCGTAGGTGGCGATGCCGGCGGCGTCGTTGCCGGCGTTCGCGGCGACCAGGCCGGGGCCGGCGATCGCCGCGACCAGGGTGATGCGCCGCCAGCCGGTGCGGCGCGTGGGGGTTTCCGGGGTGGCGAGGGTGGTGTCGAGGTCGCGGGTCACTGCAGGAACCTCCGGAAGTGCAGGCGCCCGCGTTCGGGCAGCAGGGCGTCGAGCAGGTCGTCGGCCAGGATCCGGCCGATCGGGCGGTCGCCGTCGTCGACCACCAGGAGGGAGGAGGCACGTGCCGCGACCAGCTGGTCGGCGGCGTCGGACAGCGGGGTGTCCGCCTGCACGGTGACGGGCGGGCCGAACTGGGCCCGCCAGGTCACCAGGTCGGCGACCGGGGAGGTGTCCTCGGCCACCGCAAGGTCGAAGAGGGGGATGTCGCACAGGACCCGGCCCTCGTCGTCGACGACGGCGACGGCGTCGATCTCGGTGCGGTGCTCGACCTGTTCGGCCAGCAGTGCCCGCATGTCGGCGACGGTCGCATCGCGGTGGGCGGTGACCAGCAGGGTGGTCATGGCGCCGCCCGCCGTGCCCTCGCGGTGGGTCAGCAACCTCCGCAGCTCGGCCGCCTCCCCCTTCGGCATACGGGTCAGCAGCGCCTCGCGCTCCTCGCCGGTGAGGTCGCGCAGGGCGTCGGTGGCCTCGTCCGGCTCCATCTCGTCGACCAGCCTGGCGGCGTGCTCCGGCTTGGCCTCGCGCAGCAGGTTCTCCAGTTCGGCCGGTTCCATCTCCTCCAGTGCGTCGGCGGCCTGCTCCGGATCCAGCCAGCCGAGCAGTTGCTGGCGTTCGGCACGGCCGAGGTCTTCGAGGATGTCGGCCAGATCGGCCGGACGCAGCCGGTGCAGTGCGGTCCTGGAGGCGCGCAGCCGCACCTCGGGCGGCCCTTCGGTGGCCTGTTCGGCGAAGGGAGCCACCGCCTGCCAGTCCAGCACCCGCTCCGGCGTCGGCCTCGCCTGCCAGCGGCGAGGGCCGAGCCGGCGCAGCAGGGTGGGCAGGGAGACGTCCACCCCGACCAGGACGACCTGGTCGACCAGGGGCGCCAGATACAGGTCCGCGGCGCGGGTGACCTGGACCCCGTCCACGTCGACCAGCTGGTGGTCGAGGACGTCCTTGGCCAGCAGCACCTCGCCCGGACGGCGGGCGAAGTCACGCAGATCGACCCGCGCGGTGCGCAACTGTACGTGCCCGGCCTGGAACTTGCCGACCGCGTCGGCGGGCAGGAAGGTCCGCCGTCGGCCGATGCGCAGGATCAGCCCGGTGACGGGCGGGTAGGGCTCGGGCCCGTACAGCCGGGCGACGACGTCGACGACGCGCCCGACCTCCTCGCCGGACTGGTTGGTGACCGGGCCTCCGACGAGCCCGGCGAGCGACACCAGTGACGTACGGACCGCCTTGGACGCGGTGGCACGGCGTTCCAGAGTGACCCGCCGGTCGCGCAGGCGGGCCGAGGTGGACATGAGCAGAGTGTGGGCAGCCAAGAGGAACACCCCCTTGCCCCACCATGGCGGGGCACCGGGCAGCCCTGGGCAGCACGGTCCCTCCTGAACCGTCGGCGCACAGCACGACGACGGCACGGCTGCGCTCGGCCCGGCAGGGCCGATGTGCGGCGGCAGTCAGGGAAGGACGGGCTGTCCGAGGCCACGGAAGGACAGCGCGGACAACACGGAGAAGGGCCGACTATGGCCCGGACTACTGTCCATCTCGCCTCCTCCCGGTTCCGGCCGCGCAACGGGCGTCGCAGCCGTACGGCAAGGGGCAACCGGGAGCACTCGGCTCCGCCGCACCCCAACTCGTCAGAGCTTTGGCACTCCACGGCGTGATCCCCCGCGAATCGGGCGGGGGAAGCCACTTGGGGTCACCCCTTGGGCCGGGGAGACCTGTCCTGATCCGGAGCGTCTCTCGACGGGTGGGATCAGTGGCCTGTGTCCGTGAAGACGCCTCACCGAACGAGGTGTCTGGTCAAACCGCTCCCAGAATACGCCTGTCGCTACGCGACTTGCCCGCCTATGACCGGCCCTTGACCATGCCTGTGACCTGTCGCGAGCAGATCGAATGAGACGGATCACGTACGTCACACCCCGCCTCCCCGGCGAAACCCTACACACTGTAGGGTGCAGGCTGCCCGTCGATTCGGCCCGGCGGCAGTGAGTCGAGGACGGGGGAATCCGTGAAAGAGCCCGACACTCCGTCGGCGGTGGGTGAAGCCGCCTTCGAGGAGATCCTGGACCAGGCCCTGGACTCGCCCGAGCTCTCGGAGGCGATCGGCTGTGCCGTCACAGGGGCGACCCGCGGGCGACTTCGCGCCGAGGCCCTGCAGGCGCGAGCGCCCATAGCCGGCGCTGCCGCCGTCGAGTACGACCGCTATCTGCGGCTGTGGACCTCCGCCGTCGAGGGCGACCACGAGCAAAGGCTCGATGATGACTCGCCCCGTGCTGCACACGAGGAAGGCGGCGGACTGCTGGCGACGCTGGCGGTCCTGGTGCCGAGCCTCGGAGCCGTTGCCGCGGGTGTGTTCCTGCTGACCGGGTTCAGTCTGCATGCCCTGGACGCCCGCCCGCACTTGGGCGACGGGCTCATCGCGGTGGGCGTGGTCGCCGCCGCCGTCGCGGCAGGGGCGACTCTGGGCGATCTGGCGTGGCTGCTGACGACGGCGGCCCGCAACCGCGCACCCGCCGAGGGCGCGGAGCCGCCCGATCGGGACGCCGCGGTGCGCCAGGCGCAGGAAGCCTGGCAACTGGCCCTGCTGGAGCGGGGACTGCTCCCCTTCCTGCTCGGCCGACTGGACACGGCGGGCCCGCCCGAAGCCGGGAACCCCGACCAGCAGGGGTGACCCATGCCGGGGGTGTCTCGGCCGGGCGGCACGATCTGCGCGGCGGTGGCGTGGCTGCCTGGAGTAGATCTCCAGCGATCAGCGGGCCCTCGCCGTTGGCCGCATCGGGCGCTTCGGTCCGTGCCCCGGCCGGGCCCGTCCGCCGGTCACGGGCCGCAGCCGGACGCGGACGTCCAAACCACCGCCGGGAGCGGCGTGGAGGGGTGATCTCACCACCGGAGGCGTGGACGAGGTGGCGGACGATGGGCAGACCGATGGGCGAAGTCCCACACGTGGGCGAGAATGTCCGCCTTCGACACGACCTGGCCCGCGTGCAGCGCGAGATGCTCCAGGACCGCGAACTCCTTTGCGGTGAGCACCACTTCGGTTCCGGCCCGCGGTCGTCGGTCTACGCTCCGGAGAGCGCGCTGACGCCGGTCCGGGTGCCGAGGTAGACATGGTCGCCGGAGAGCACGGGCGAGGCGAAGTTCGGCAGGTCGCCCACCGCGAAGTGCTGCCGGACCCGGCCGGTGTCCGGATCGAGGGCGTACAGCGTGCCCGTCTCGAAGTCGGTGACCCAGACCGCGCCGCCGCCGATCACGGGCGAGCCCGCCCGCTGCAGGGCCGTCCGCCACCCGGTGGTCATCGTGCCGTCCGCCCGGACCGTCAGCTGCAGCAGCCCGTCGGAGCACGGCACGTAGACGGTGCTGCCGGTGAAGGCCGCCCCTCCGTACGCCGGGCAGGCTCGGGTCTGCGCGAGCTGCCCGCCGATGCCGCCGAGGTGGTCGGCGGCCAGCAGATAGGCGGTGCCGCTCTTGCCGACCGTCAGGACGAAGCGGCCGATCCGCACCGGGGTGAGGGAACCCAGGTCGGCATCGGCCGCGTTGTCACGGCCCCAGTCGGAGGGGGCGAAGTAGTCGGTACGGTGCAGACCGGCAGAAAGTGCCAGGACGGAGTCCGTTCCGTCGTAGCTCCCGCCGGTGGACTCGCCGTTGCCGACGGACACCAGGAGCCGTCCGCCGTCGACAACTGGTCCGCCCGGCGCCCAGATGCCGCCCATGCGCTGCGTGGGCACGGTGTACGAGGCGACGGGACCTGCGCCGGTGACCGAGACCGAGACCACGGAGCCCCGGTAGGACCCGCAGTCGCCGTACAGCCCGCCGTACGCGATGTACACCCGGCCCGCCAGCAGGGCGAGCGCGGCACGCTGCTGATGCGCCGAGCGGTCGCCGGCCGGGGGCTCCACCTCGCGGTCCACCTTCTCCTGGCCCGTCCCCAGGTCCAGCCCCACCAGGCGGTGCCGCCCACCTGCGGTCTCGGCGACGGCGAAGACGAGCCCCGTGGAGGCGTCGTAGACGGGCGTGCCGGTGATGCCCAGCGGGTCGATGTTTCCGCACCCCAGACCCGATTGCGGCTGCGGTGTGCCCAGGTGGCGGTGCCACAGGACGCGGCCGGTGTCCTGAGCGAGGGCGTAGACGGTGTCGTTCTCGGTGGCGGCGACCACCTTGCCGCGCACCACGAGCGGCTGGCCGTACACCGCGCCGTCGAGCCGGGCCGTCCAGGCCGACCGGAGCGTACCGAGCGCCGGTGTGCTCGGGGCGTACCCGCTGCGCAGTCCGTCGCGGTGGTACGTCGTCCAGTCGGACTGCCCGGCGGGCGCCGCCGACCGGCTCTGCGAGGGCAGCGAACGCGGGGCCGGTACGGGGCTGTCGTCCCCCGTCGAACACCCGGCGGCCAGCAGACCGCCGCACAGCACCACCGCCGCGAGCCGCCGCACCATCACCGTCGCCCCTTCCGCCGCAGAGGAGACCGGGACGTGTCCCCTCTCCTCCACTGTGCCCGGCACACGCGCGAGGTCGTCACAGGAACCCGCGTCCCGCGGGACAGCGCGTTTCGCCAAGAGAGCACCAAGGGGCGGTCAAGGTGTCCGGCACACCTGTCCGCACAGACAACCCCCGGCCGCCGCCTGCCATCCTCAACTACGCGAAGGTGAACAGGTCGGCCACCGGGGCCGGCCATCTTTCGCCGTCCCGACCGCAGCTCGGCAGTCCTACAAGATGTAGGGTGCTCTCGCCCTACAAGGCGTAGGGCGGGGTGGACGGCATGCACGCGGGAAGAGAGATGAACAAAGTACCGCGCACCGATCATGGTGGCCGGCCAGGGGGATGCGTACGGCACCCTCAGGAGCTGCGCTCCGACCGTGAGACGGCCGAGGCCCGGGCCGAGATCGGCGACCCGCCCTGCGAGACCGCACCCGGCGCGCTCGGCCGTACGCCGGTGAGGGACCTCGCCGAGGCCGCCTCCGGCTGGCGTTCGTTCGGACTACGCGGTACAAGGGGTCGGGCACGCGACGGCCCTGCCCCGTACCCCGTCCCCACCCGTACCGCTCCCACCGCCCACTCCCCAAGGTGACCCCAGTCATGACCGCCCAGCAGCAGTCGGCCCTGATCCCCCGCCGGCGCTCCGCCCCCGAACCACCGCCCGCCCCCTCCCGGCTGCGGGCGCGGGCAGCCGCATTCACCGTCTGGTATCTGCGGCTGATCGCCCTCCTCAACATCGCGGCGGTCGTCTCCGTGCCGTTCCGGCGCGAGGTGGACGAGCACAACACCGGCCGGATCTACGCCTCCCATACGGCTCACCGGTTCCACGCGCACCATGCGGGTGAGTACTTCACGCCGTACCTGGCCACCGCCGGCCTGGTCTCGGCCGCGCTCGCGATCTTCCTGTCGCTGGTGATGCGGCGCAGGAAGCGGGCCGCCTGGACGGTCAACATGGCCCTTGCCGGGCCGCTCTTCGCACTGTACGTCGTCGCACTCACCCAGGACCCGTTCCGGAGGCACGTCTTCAACTGGGGGTCGGCCCTGCTCACCGGCCTGTTCGTGGCCGCGCTGCTGATCGGACGCCGGGAGTTCGAGGCGGTCGGGGACCCGTCCAACCCGAAGCTGGCGCTCGCCTTCGGAGCGGGTGGCATCCTGGTCAGCGGCACCATCGGCACGCTGCTGGTCGGCGCGACCAACAAACTCCACGGTGCCACGCTGTTCGACAAGGTCGCGTACACGCTGCTGCGTGGCATCAGCGTCGGCCCGCTCGCCGACCGCGTGCATGCCGTGCAGGCGCCCCGCTGGGTGGACGTCATCGTCAACATCATGGTCGCGGCGACCTTCTGCCTCGTCCTGTACGTCTTCTTCCGCTCGCCCCGCGGCCGGGACCTGCTCGGGGCGGAGGACGAGGAGCGGCTGCGCGCGCTGCTCGACCGGCACGGCGACCGCGACTCCCTCGGCTACTTCGTGCTCCGCCGGGACAAGGCGGTCATCTGGTCGCCGACCGGCAAGGCCGCCGTCGCCTACCGCGTGGTCGGGGGCGTCACCCTCGCCTCCGGCGACCCGATCGGCGACCCGGAGGCATGGCCCGGCGCCATCGACGCCTGGCTCGCAGAGGCCCGCCGGCACGCCTGGACGCCCGCGGTGATGGGTGCGAGCGAGGAGGCCGGCACGATCTACGCCCGGCACGGCCTGGACGCCCTCGAACTCGGCGACGAGGCCATCGTGGACGTCGCCGACTTCACCCTCGAGGGCCGCGCCATGCGCGTCGTGCGTCAGGCGCACAACCGGGTGCGGCGAGCCGGGTACACCGTGCGCATGCGCCGCCACGCGGACATTCCCGACGACGAGATGGCCACGCTGGTCGAACGCGCCGACCAATGGCGCGACGGCGCCACCGAGCGCGGCTTCTCCATGGCGCTCGGCCGGCTCGGCGACCCCGGCGACGGAAACTGCGTGATGCTGGAGTGCCACGACGCCGAGGGCGAGTTGCGGGCGCTGCTGAGCTTCGTGCCCTGGGGCGAGCACGGGCTGTCCCTCGACCTCATGCGCCGCGACCGGGACGGCGAGAACGGCCTCATGGAGTTCATGGTCGTCGAGCTGCTGCTGCGCGCAAAGGAGTTGGATGTACGACGGGTGTCGCTGAACTTCGCCATGTTCCGCGCCGTCTTCGAGCGCGGCGCACGTCTCGGCGCCGGGCCGGTGCTACGGCTGTGGCGCTCGATCCTCACCTTCTTCTCCCGCTGGTGGCAGATCGAGTCCCTCTACCGCGCCAACGCCAAGTACCGGCCGGTCTGGGAGCCCCGCTTCCTGCTGTTCGAGAAGACGGCGGACCTGCCGCGCATCGGCATCGCCAGCGCCTGCGCGGAGGGCTTCCTCACCCCGCCACGCCTGCCCCAGTTCCGCAGGAGCCAGCCCGCTGCAGCAGTGCGTCAGCACGCTGACTCGGCAGGAGGAGCAGGCGCTGCCTGACCTCCTCGGCGAGCAGCAGTGAGGGCGCGGGCGACCGGCACCGGCCGCCCGCGCCCTCCGCCAATTGCCCGGCACCCGGCGCCCGTTCGGCGCGCCGGAAAACCCTGCGCGCGCAGCCGCCGTCCGGCATACGCTGACGCCCGCTGTCTGCCGAGGAGGATGCATGGGGATCCGAAGCCTGACCCGTGGCGAAGCCGAGCACCGGGCCGCGCTGTTGACCGTCGAGCGGTACGACGTGGACGTCGACCTCACGGCGCTGCCCGACGGACCCGAGGTGCGGTGCGTGTCCACCGTGACCTTCACCTGCCACCAGCCGGGCGCCGAGAGCTTCGTGGACTGCGCGGCACAGGTCGTCGGCGCCACCCTCAACGGCACCGCTCTCACCCCCGGCGATGACGGCCGTATCCCCCTGCCCGATCTGGCCGGGCACAACGTGCTGCGCGTGGAGAGCGTCCAGGCCGACACGGCCGCGGGCGAGGGCGTGCACAAGGCGACCGACCCCGCCGACGGCGAGGTCTATGTGTGGATGAGCTTCGAACCGGACGAGGCCCGGTTCGTCTGGGCATGCTTCGACCAGCCCGATCTCAAGGCCCCGCACGCCTTCACCGTCACGGCCCCCGCCGCCTGGACCGTCACCAGCAACTCCGGCGAGGCACGCGTCAAGGAGCTGGGGACGGCCCGCCGCTGGACCTTCCCGGACACGCCGCCGCTGTCCACGTACAACACCGTGGTCAACGCGGGCCCCTTCCACGAGATCCGCCGCGAGGCCGACGGCCACGACCTCGGTCTGTACGCGCGCCGCTCGCTCGCCGAGATCCTCGACCGTGACGCCGACGAGATCTTCACCCTCACCCGACAGGGTCTCGCCTTCTACGGCGAGGCCTTCGCGATGCCGTTCCCGCAGCGCAGGTACGACCAGGTGTTCGTGCCCGAGTTCGGCGGGGCGATGGAGAACTACGGCTGCGTGACCTGGTCGGACGTGTTCCTGCGGAGGGCTGTGCCGACGCCGGCCGAGCGGGAGCTGCTCGCCAAGGTGCTGCTGCACGAGATGGCACACATGTGGTTCGGCAACATCGTCACCATGCGCTGGTGGGACGACCTCTGGCTGAACGAGGCATTCGCGGAGTTCGCCTGCCACTGGGCCGCCGAGGGCGCCACCCGCTACACCGACGCCTGGGCGGGGCACCTGGTGAGCGACAAACTCAAGGCCTATCTGGCCGACCAGGGCCCGGTCTCCCACCCGATCCACCAGCCCATCCACGATGTCGCACAGGCCGCGTCGATCTTCGACAACATCACCTATCCCAAGGGTGCCTCGGTCCTGCAGCAGCTCATGACGTATGTGGGCGAAGAGAGCTTCCGGGCCGGTATGGCCGCCTACTTCGCCCGCCATGCGTGGGGCAACACCACGCTCCAGGACCTGATCGACTCCCTCGGCAAGGCAAGCGGACGAGACCTGGACGGCTGGCGCACCGCCTGGCTGGCGACGGCCGGCACCGACCGATTCTGGCTGGAGCGCGACGGCGGGAACGTCACCCTGGTGACCGCCGGCACCCCACGCCCCCAGGTTCTGGCGGTGGGCGCGTACGCCCGGAACGGACAGGCGCTGGAGCGCACGGCGCTGGAACGCATCGAGGTGACACAACCCCGTACCCCTGTCGCCGGCCTGCCTCCCGCGCCGGACGTCCTGCTGATCAACGACGACGACCTGACCTTCGCCACGGCCCGCCCCGACCCCACGACCCGGGACGCCCTCTTCCGTTCGGCCGCGGAGCTGCCCACGGCCATCTCCCGGGGTGTGGCCGCCGCCACCGTGTGGGACATGCTGACCACGGGCGAGGCCACAGCCATGGAAGCCGGGCAGTGCATCACCGCGGTCCTTGCGGCCGAGACCTCGGACGCCGTGATCGAGCCGTATCTGACCCTCGCCGCGAACATCGCCGAACTGTGGGCGCCGCCCGGCGAACGGGCGGAGCTGACGGCGGCGGTGGCCAGAACCTGTCGGGACCTGGCCGCGGACCCCGGCCGCCGCCAGGTCGCCCTGCGCGGGCTGGCCCGTACCGCCACGACCGACGAAGACCTCGCCTGGCTGCGCGAACAGGCGGGCGACGACGTCGACCTGCACTGGCGCGCGCTCGTCCGCGCGGCCGAACTGGGCGGGGACGTCTCGTCCGAGGCCGCCCTCCTGCTGGAACGCGACCCGGACCCCGACGCCTGGACCCGCGCCCTCACCGTGCGGGCCGCGGTGCCCGACGCCGCCGCCAAGGCCGAGGTCTGGCAGAAGCTCGTCGTCGACCGCACCGTCCCCGTCTCCGCGGTCGGCCAGGTGGCGGCGGCCTTCTGGCGTCCCGCCCAGGACGACCTCCTCAGCCCCTACACGCAGCGCTATCTGGAGGTGATCCCCCATCTGCACCAGGGTGGGATGATCCCGGCGATGGGGTTCACGAGCCACCTGTTCCCGCCCCACGCCATCGACTCGGGCTACATCGAGACCGCCCAGCAGATCTCCGCCGAGGCGGCCCCGGTGGTCCGCAACACACTCCTGGAACGCTCGGACACGGTACGCCGCATGCTGCGTTCGCGTTCCCGCAGGCCCTGACCGTTCCTGCGGGACGCCCCGACCGTACAGGCCCGGCCGCATCTCCCTGCGGCCGCGCCTGAGCGGACGGTCAACCCCTGCCGGTACGGGGAACGGTCAGTCGTCGGCCCGGTGAGCTGCCGCGAACTCCCGCAGTTTGTCCGCGGGGGCGTTGAACCTGTCGTGGTCGCCGACGGTCGGCCCGGACGACGTGTACTGCCACATCATGTACGTCGACCAGCCCGCCGGAAGTTCGCCCACCGTCGAGCCGTACCGGGCGACCCACAGGGGGTTGGTGGAGCCGAAGCCCTTGTAGCCGCCCGTGCAGTTGTTCCACCAGTTCGTGGCCGTGTAGATCACCGCGGTGCGGCCGGTGCGGGCCTTGTAGCGGTTCAGGAAGGCACGGATCCAGGCCACCATGCCGCTCCTGGTCTTGCCGTAACAGGCGTCGCCGTAGGGGTTCCACTCGATGTCGAGGGCACCGGGCAGGGTCCGGCCGTCGGCGGACCAGCGCCCGCCGTGGTCGACGAAGTAGTCGGCCTGGGCGGTACCGCTGCTGGAGTCCGGGGTGGCGAAGTGGTACGCCCCGCGGACCATGCCGACGCGATAGGCGCCGTCGTACTGCTGGGCGAAGTAGGGGTTCTGGTAGGACGTCCCCTCGGTGGCCTTCGTGTAGGACCAGCGGGTGCCGCTGCTCCACAAGGCGGACCAGGCGACGTCGCCCTGGTAGCTGGAGACGTCGACGCCTTCGGTCTGGCCGGCCTGCAGGGGCGGGGGGTCAGGATCGGGGTCGTGGTGGGCGCCCATTCCTTCGTACTTTCCGACGCCCATTCCCATGTAGGCGCCGCCGCGCACGGGCGGATCGGGCCAGGGTCCGGCCGCCGAGTACGCGGGCGGCATGGCGGGCAGGGTGAGGAGGAGGCCGGTCAGGGCAGCGATGAGACGCCAGCGCGAGCGGCCGTGCTGAGGACGGAAGCAGCTTGGCACGCAACCCATCTGACCCCGGGGGGCGCCGCACCGCACGCCATGTACCGCCCAATGAAGGCATTCCAGGCGTCGGAGTACTCCAATGGGTGTGACCGCATGCCCCTGCAGGAGGAGGTACTGGGTGGTGTCCGCGACCAGGGGACGTCCTCAAGGGCTGTTCGTCGGTTTGTGCACGCTGGACGTCATTCAGCTGGTGGACCATGCGCCGGCTTCGAACGAGAAACTGACGGCTCGTGAGCAGGTCGTCGCGGCAGGCGGTCCGGCGGCGAACGCGGCCGCGGCCTTCAGCCACCTGGGTGGCACGGCCCGGCTGCTCACCGCGATCGGCTCCCATCCGCTGGGGCTCGGGATCAAGGAAGACCTCGGCGGCCTGGGCGTGGCCGTGTCGGACCTGGCGGCGGAGTCGGCCGAGCCGCCGGCCGTGTCGTCCGTTCTGGTGACTGCGTCCAGCGGGGACCGCGCCGTCGCCTCGACCAACGCCAAGGGCCACCGGCTCACCCCACCCGACGATCTCGACGTGCTGGTGGCCGCCTGCGACATCGCAGAGTTCGACGGCCACCACATGGACCTGGCCTTGACCGCCGCCCGGCTCGCGCGTACCGCCGGCCGTCCGACCGTCTTCGACGGGGGCAGCTGGAAGGACGGCACGCAGAACCTGCTGCCTTTCATCGACGTGGCCGTCTGCTCGGCCGACTTCCGGCCGCCCGGCGCGAGCACGCCGACGGACACGCTGCGGTTCCTTCGGGAGCACGGGGTCGTCTGGTCGGCGGTCAGCCGTGGAGGGCGGTCGATCATGTGGGCGGGCCCCCACAGCGGTGGGACGGTGGACGTGCCCGCGGTCCGTGTGGCGGACACACTGGGGGCAGGTGACGTGCTGCACGGGGCGCTCGCTCATCACCTCGCCGTTCAGGGACCTCTGACGTCGGAGGGCTTCGTGCAGGCACTGCGGGGTGCGGCCGCGGTGGCCTCGCGGGCGTGTGCGTCGTTCGGCACGCGCGCCTGGATGCAGGGCGGTTGAGGCCACAGCCATTCGCCGGGCACCCTGCCCCACTTGTGGTTGAAATTTCAAACCCAGATCGGCTCATCCATCGCATGGATGCTCCGGATACGGAATTCGGATCGCGTCAAGGATGGCGGCCAGGCTCCGGAGGGGCCCATAGTCGTCCCAATCCGCCACCCGGCTGTCCGGACCAGCCGTCGTCGTGCGGCCGTCCCCTGCATGCCGAGCGCAGATGGCGCCCCTGACGAGCATGCCCGCTTCCGTACACCCTGCCTGGAGTCGCCATGCCCGGTTCCGTCCCGCCGCCCGCTGCCGCCGCGGCCGAAGACGCCGCTCCGTCACCCGTGGCCGTATCGGGTCCGGCCCATCGGCTGCGGGTGACCCTGCTGATGGCGGGCAGTTGTCTGCCGATCCTGGGTGCGGTGCTCATCGCGCCGGTGCTGCCGAAGATGCAGGACCACTTCGGATCCGTTCCGGGCGCCAAGGCGCTGGTGCCCCTCGCGCTGACCGTCCCGGCGCTGGCGCTGGCGCTGCTGGCCCCGTTCGCCGGGGTGATCGTGGACCGGCTGGGCCGCAAGCGTCTGCTGATCGTGGCGACCGTCCTGTACGCGCTGTTCGGCACGGCGCCGCTGTGGCTGGACTCGCTGGGCGGCATCATCGCCAGCCGTGCCCTGGTCGGAGTCGCCGAGGCCGCGATCATGACCTGCTGCACGACTCTGATCGGCGACTACTACAGCGGTCACCGGCGGGTGAAGTACCTCGCGCTGCAGACCATGTGCGCCTCCGCGTCGGCCACCGTCTTCTTCGTGCTGGGCGGCGCCGCCGGATCGGCGGGCTGGCGCGTGCCCTTCTGGGTGTACGCCGTCAGCCTGGCGCTCGCCCCGCTGATGGCGACCGCCCTGCCCGACCCGGCTGCACGTCCGGCTACCGTCGAGGCACCGGCCGCGCCGGAGGTCCGGCGGCCTTTCCCCTGGCGGCAGTTGCGGGGCAGCTGTGTCCTGACCTTCTTCGGTGCGATGATCTTCTACACCGTGCCGGTGGAGATGTCGTACCTGCTGGACGACCTCGGGACGAAGAACTCCGGTGTGATCGGCCTCGCCACGGCGCTCGCCAGTGCCGCGACCGTGGGTGGGGCGATCACCTTCGCCCGCCTCGGGCGGTCCCCGGACGGGATGCTGCCGGCCGTTCTCGCCGTCTGCGGGGTCGGCTTCGGGGTGATGTTCATGGCGGGCAACGCGCCGCTGCTGGTCGCCGGCGCGGTGATCAACTGTGTGGGCACGGGCATGCTGCTGCCCGCCCTTCTCACCGGCGCCATGTCCCGGCTGGCCTTCGAGGACCGCGGTCGCGGCACGGGACTGTGGACGGCGGCCTTCTTCGCCGGTGAGTTCGTCTGCCCGCTGGTGCTGCTCGCCGTGGAGTCGGCGGTCGGCAGCCTCGCCGGCGCGGTGGGCGTACTGGGGCTGGCCGCCGCTCTCGTCGCGGCGGGACTGCTGGCGGCCCGCCGCCGCGCGCCCGCCGCCGAGTCCGGGGCGCTGCCGGAGTCACTGGCCTGAGAAGCTGTGTCTGATCCGTCATGCCATATTCGTGCTTGAAAGTGGCTCTGACCGGATAAGTAATGGTCTGAGGTCGTTGGACTCTCGATGCCAGGCAATCGAGTCGACAGGCAAGTACGCGTGGGCCAGGGTTCACCTCATGTCTGATCTCTCCTCACCGTGGTTGCCGACCGGCTACCGGAGCCGGCGACGAGATGGTCGGCGCGGTGCTGTCGCTGGACGTCCCGGGTACCGGCGAGGGATACGTCGAGCGGGTCGCGGTACGACGCGACTACCGCAACCGGGGGATCGCCCGCATGCTCTTGCGGGAAGCGTTCCGCACCTTCTACCGCCAGGGGAAGCGGACCTGCACGCTCTCGACACACTCGGGCACCGGTGCGCTGTCGCTGTATGAGCGGATAGGCATGACGGTCCGGCGCAGTTCCACGGTCTACAGCAAGGCGCTCGTCTCAGGTCAGTCGAAGTAGGCCGGTCTTATGGTGACGTCATGGAAGGGGACAGGGAGCCCCGGCTGCGGCTGGTCGTCGTCGCGGGCGATGACTCGGGGCCGCGATTGTGCCGGGGGTGCGGCGGTCCGCTCATGCCCTGGGCGAAGGTGACGGCTGTGTTCTGCTCGTCGGCTTGTCGTTCACGGCACTGTGAGGATTCAAGAGTCTGTGGAACACCTCCACCGGCAGAGTCAGCGTCCACCGCCCGCTGCAACGGCAAGCAGGCCGGCGTCCCGTTCGGACCGAACGAGTACAGCAACGTCGCCTCGCACCGAGCCTGGATCAGGAGAGGTCACCGGGGTGTGAGCCATGCCGGTCACATCGCCCCAGACCCCTGAGGTGTGGTCAGGCCTCCTCGAGCGACACGGTGACGGGCGTGCCGGTCTCGACCGTGCGGCTGACCGTGCAGAGCCGGTCGTGAGAGGTCTTGACGGCCCGGGGAAGAATCGCGCGGGCCCGATCCGCGCCCTCGCCGTCCGGGAAAGCGACGGAGAAGGTGACCCGGAGATCGGTCATCCGGTTGCCGAGCTCGTCATTGATCTTGTTGCCGGTCACCGCGACGGAGAACCTGGTCGGCTCGGCGTGGCGGCTGGTGGCGATGTCGACGTCGACCGCCGTGCAGCCGCCGAGCGCGGCGAGCAGCAACTCGACCGGGGTGAATTCGTCTTCCCCGTGCGGTTCGGAACCGGTCCCGAAGCTGATCGTGCCACCGCGGGCGTTCGTCGCCAGGAAGTGTCCGGTGCTGGTTCGCTCGACGGTGACGGAGCGCAGGGAGTCTTCGGTCATGACGACGACACTAAGTGCTCCGCCGATTGATTGCAGGGGCATTGAGGGGGCGGTCGGGAAGAGGAACTGCCCTCTTCCCGACCGCCCTGTGGGTGGTGGCGGCCCTGCCGCCGATGGTCAGACGCAGAGAAGGACGATCAGGCCATTGCACTCGTTGTCGCCGTCGTCACCACCACCATGGCCACGGTGACCTCTTCCTTCACCGTGGCCGTGTGCCGAGGTCCGCTCGGCAGCGGTCGTCTTTGCGGTGAGCTGCGCGGTGGGCGTCGCGTCAGCGGCGGAAGCGGCGGTCGCCGCTCCGGCCACGCAGGCAATGCCCAGCACGGCACTCACCGCGAATATTCGCGGAAGTCGGAAAGCGATCTTGTTGGCGCGGCCGAGGCGAGTGGGGCTGTTCCCCTGTGTTGTGTTCATGCAGTCACCTTGCACACCCCTGCGGCCAATTTCGCTCCGAGCGCGGCCAATTGGGTGAGCCAGGCGGAATCGGACACCTCCGCGGGTCCCGCGGCGCTTCCAGGGCGCTCCTGCGGAAGTACGAACTCGCCGTCCGGGGGCGGGACTTGCGCGACGACCCCTCTCAGGCGACGGGAGCGTCCAGGGGGCGCAGCTCGTCCGCGTACGAGACGGAGATGCGGCGCATCAGGCCGTCCTCGGAGATGTCGTACTGGCCCAGCCGCCACAGCGGCGGAGAGTAGGCGTGGATCGAGACGGCGTCGTCGGTGGCGCCGGTGAGCCGGTGGATGTGCTCGGGGCCGAAGCAGAAGGCGGTGCCGGCCTCGACGGTGACGCGCAGATGGCTGCCGCCGATGCGCGGGGTGGACTCCTCGAGTGCGCCCTGTACGACGCTGACGGCGCCGGCGGAGAGGTCGTGGTCGTGCCAGCCGGTGTCGTTCTGCCGGGTCCAGCACAGCAGCCAGACGTCGACGTAGGCGTCGCGGTACAGGGAGGCGTAGTGCCGCTCGTGGTCGGAAAAGGCCACGTGGGCGCGCCAGAGGTCCGGGCGGGCGGCGAGGTCCGTCACGAGTGCCCTCAGTTCGTGCTTGTCGAGGGTCCGCTCCGGCAGGGACTCGTACGTCATGGGTGGCTCCTTTCGGGGCTGCTCGGGGCTCGGGGCACGGTGGTTCAGGTGCGGCCGTGCAGCAGGCGGGCCGGGTTGACGGTGCGCAGGGCGTGGACGGCGGCGTCCGCGCCGAGGTCGGGGACGACGGGCGGTGCGTAGGGGCGGTCGCTGCCGTTGACGACCACGTCGATGCCGACGGCGCGGACGAGGGCGTCAACGGCGCGGGTGCCGTAGGAGGAGGTCTCGTAGAACACGTCGAAGTCGATCTCGCCGCGTCCGCCGCCGCGCGCGGCGAGCCGTTCGCCGTGCAGGGGTGCGAGGCCCGCGAGGGCGGCGAAGCAGACCCGCAGGGCCGGGTGGCGGGCGCGGCCGAAGGCGCGGAAGGCGAACCAGGAGGCGTGCAACTGCTGCACGTACGGGACCAGGGCCGGCCACCACGGCGGGGTGCCGTCGGCGGGCGGGGCCGCGCCGGGGTGGACGAAGAGGGGCTTGTCGTGGCGGGTGAGGACGTCGAGGAGGGGTGCGCAGTGCACCCAGCCCGCCGCGTCGAGGAGGGCGGTGGCGGGGAGTTGGAGGCCGACACAGCCGCGCCCCAGTTCGTGTTCCACCGCTTCCGGGTCCGGTGCCGTCAGGCAGGGGGAGGCCCAGACGGCGAAGGGGGCCGGGAGGGCGAGGGCGCCGTCGTGGAAAGCGGCCAGCAGGGGTACGGCCTCGGCGGGCGGCAGATGTTCGATGCCGAGGGGGCTGGAGAGCGACACCAGGGCCAGGTCGAGACCGTCGGTGGCGGCGAGGCGGGCGCGGGCCTCGGGGTCGTGGTCGGCGGGGTTCACTGCGTAGGGCGGTTCGCCGGCCAGGTGCAGGGTCCAGTCGTCGAGATACGGGGGCGTCGTACGGGAACGCAGCAGCTCGATGAGGGCGGGCGGCCAGATGTGCTGGTGGACGTCGGTGGGCACGCGGCGATCCTCGCTGGGGAGAGCGATGTTAAGCGATTCACTGATGCGGTTAACTTAACCGCTTAACAAGAAGCCGTGTCAACGGTGCCGAGGCGTCGAGCGGAGCGATGCGACCACAAGGCGCAGCCGCCCCGGTAGGCTTCCCGGCATGGCCAGGCCCAACAAGCGCACCACCCTCCGGGAGGTGGCCGAGGCCACGGGCCTCTCCACCGCAGCCGTCTCCTATGCCCTGCGCGGCACACACGTCTCCAAGGAGACCGAGGAACGGGTGCGCAGGGCCGCGGCCGAGCTCGGCTACGAGGCCGACCCGATCGCCCGCGCCCTGGCCAGCGGCCGTACCAGCATGGTCGGCGTCCTCGCGGGCGACCTCCAGGACCTGTGGCAGCAGCAGCTGATGGCGGCCATCGGCCGGGAACTCCTGGCCGGCGACCGCTATGCGCTGATCCTGGACGCGGGCGGCGACCCCGACCGCGAGCTGGTCCTCGCCAAGCAGCTGCGCGACCAGCGGGTCGACGCGCTGCTGGTGTCTCCGGTGGATCCTTCGGCGCAGGGCTGGGCCGCGATCGCGGACGCGCTGCCGGTGGTGGCCGTCGGCGACTCGCTGAGCCGGGCCCGCACGGCCGGGCAGGTCATCTTCGACAACCGGGCCGGCATCGACACCGTACTGGAGTATCTGCACGGGCTGGGCCACCGCCGGGTGACCGTCCTGACGCCGACCCGGCCGAGCACACCGGACCGGCCTGCCGACGTGTACGTGGGCGAGGCGGCCGACCGGCTCGGGCTGCGGGCCGAACTGGTGCCCTGTCCGCAGGAGTTGGGCGAGGCGACGGCGGTGGCGCGGCGCGTGCTGCAGGGTGCGCACTCGCCGACGGCGGTGTTCTGCTTCTCGGACTCGCTGGCGTACGGGGTGTACGCGGCCGCGGCGGAGGACTCGCTGGAGGTGGGCCGGGACGTCTCCGTGGTCGGCTTCGACGACCATCCGGTGTCGCGGGTGCTCACGCCGCCGCTGACCACGGTGGACTGGGGGCTGAGCGAGATCGCGGCTCAGGCTGCACGGCTGACGGTCGCGGCGATCGAGGGCAGGCGGGTGCGCAGGAAGCGGGTGCTGTGTGCCCCGCGGATGCGGGAGCGCGGGTCGACCGTGCGGGTCTGAACCCCGGATGAACCGAAGATAGACTCACGCGGCATGACCGTTTCCCACCCGTATCTGCGCTACGTCGCGATCGGCGACAGCCTGACCGAGGGCATCGGCGATCCGGGTCCGGCGGGCGGGCACCGCGGCTGGGCCGACCGGTTCGCCGAGATCCTCGCGCAGCAGCAACCGGGACTCACGTACGCCAATCTCGCCGTCCGCGGCAAGACCAGCGCGCAGATCAGGGCCGATCAGCTCGGTCCGGCGCTCGCGCTGCAGCCGGATGTGGTGACGGTGACGGCGGGCATGAACGATGTCGTACGGCCGCGCTACGACCCGGAGGCGGTCGCCGCGAACATCGAGGACACGTTCGCCCGGCTGACCGCCTCGGGCGCGCGCGTCGCCACCATGACCTTCCCGGACCTGGGCAAGGTGTCACCGGTCGCGCGCCGGGTACGGCCTCGCATTCTCGACCTCAACGGGCGGCTGCGGGCGCTGGCGGCACGGCACGGGGTTGCCGTCCTGGACGTCTTCCCGCATGCGTTCACGGCCGACCCGCGGCTGTGGAGCGACGACCGGCTGCATGCGAGTCCGATCGGACACGCCCGGATCGCCGCCGGCATGGCCCACACGTTCGGTCTGCCGGACCACGAGGACTGGGCCGACCCGCTGCCTCCGCTCTCCCCGGTCCCGGTGCTGCGTGCCGTGGGGGCCGATGTGCGCTGGGCTGTGGACCATGTCGGGCCGTGGCTGTGGCGGCGGCTGCGCGGCCATGTGCCGGGGGACGGCTTCACGGCGAAGAGACCCGAGCCGACCCCGGTGACGCCGCAGCGAGTCGCCTGAACCCGGCCGTAGGGCACTAATGCGAGCGGGTCTCCAGCCGGCAGCAGCAGGAGGCCTCGATGGGTACGTCCGCCGTTGCCGTGGCGATCTTCAGCTGCTGGGCCACGATCTGTGCCTCGCCGTCCTTGCCGAGCCGTACGAGGCACTCGTGGAAGCCGTGCAGTGCCCAGACGTTGGCGGGGTGCTGCTGGGCGCGCGGCAGGGTGTCGTCGAGGCCCAGGTCGGCCCGGTAGACGGCTTCGGCCTCCGCCACCAGGCCCTGTTCGAGGAGGAGTGCTCCGTAGGCGTGCCGGGTGGGCTGCATCCAGCCCCAGGGTTCGTCGTAGGGAAGGCTGTCGTCCAGCTCGATCGACCGGCGCAGGGCCGCGAACGCGGCGTCGTGGTTGCCCTTGCGGTACTCCAGCTCTCCGTCCAGCATCGCCGCGGCGATCGCGAGGATGTCCGCGCAGGTGTTGTTGAACAGCATGCGGGTCTCGGGGACCCGGGCGACCGCGTCATGGAAGAGCCGCCGCTCGGCCTCGGCCTCCTTGATCCGGCCCGTGGCGGAGAACGCCACACCGCGCGCGTAGTGCAGCATCGCCGTGCTCACGCAGTAGAGGCGCCTGTCGGCGGGCATCGGAAGGGCGAGGATGTCGTCCCAGCGGCCGAAGCGGATGAGCACGTGCACCCGCATCGCGAGGAAGCTCTCCACCCAGTCGGCCATGGGCGGGCTCTCGATCCGCAGCAGTTCCTCGGGCACGGCCGCCTCGAGCCGGTGCACCGTGTCGATGGCGTCCCGGTAGCGGCCGAGGAACATCGCTCCGTAGATCTTGAAGTGGAGGTTGTGGCACCGGTACAGGGTGTAGAAGTTCAGCGCCCCCGCCCGGGCGTGGAACTTCTCGTCGGCTTCGATCGCCGTGGTGTTGTCGGAGACGACCCGGCGGTAGTCGCCGCAGAGCACTTCCAGATGCGACGGCATGTGCTGCAGATGTCCGGCGTCCGGCATCAGACCGCGCAGCCGGTCACCGGCCGGCAGGGCGGTCTCGGGGGTCGGGGACATCTCCATCAGGTGGATGTACATGTGCAGCAGGCCCGGGTGGTGCGCGCCCGCCTCGGTGGCGAGCGCCTGCTCCAGCACCGCCCTGGCCTCGGTGGTGCGCGCACCGAGGGCCGGTGTGCCGGTGCGGATGTCCCACAGCTGCCAGGGCGTGAGGTTCATCAGGGCGTCGGCGTACAGGGTGGCCACGTCGAGGTCGCCGGGGGCCAGTCGGTGGACGGCCCGCATGCTGTCGGCGTAGGCGGTGTTCCACACCGAACACTCCTCGACGGCCGGGGCCCGCTCCTGCGGATAGCGGGAGCGCAGGGCGTCGATGAGCGCCTGCTCGACCGGGGCGGCCCCGGCGGCCTTGGCGTGTGCGCGCTGCACCGCGGCGTGGGTGCGCTCCACCGTCCGGGCCAGGTCCTTCTCGTCGAAGAACTCCCAGGGCTTGTTGTAGTTGGGGCCGAGCGCATAGGCCACGCCCCAGTCGGCCATGGCGCAGTCGGGATCCGCCGCGGCGGCGGCCTCGAAACAGCGCACGGCTTCCTCGTGGTTGAAGGCGAACGTCCAGTTCAGTCCACGGTCGAACCACATCTGCGCCTCTGACGACGAGGTCGTCACGCGTCGGCCGTGGCTCCCGAGGTCGTAGTAGTTCACAGATGACGAATTACCGCACACCGGCCATACCGCACAAGACCCACCCACTCGCCTGACAGGTACAACGCAAAGAAATCGCATGGTCTAGACCAAGAAGCTGTTTGGTCTAGTCCAAAGCATGGACGCGGTCACGGTCCGGCAGGAAGCTGGGGCACTCCCCCACCCCATCGGAGGCACACCGTGAGACGTCTTCGTGCATGCCTGGGCGCAGCCGCCGCCGTCGGACTCACCGCCGCAGGAACCACAGCCCTGGTAGCGGGCCACGCGTCGGGCGCGACCGCCGCACTCGGCAACCGCTGGTACGCGGCGGCCCCGTACCTGATGCCCCTGGACAACGATCCGCCGGATCCGGCCGCCATCATGGACGCCACGGGCCTCAAGGCCTTCCAGCTCGCCTTCGTCCTCGCCCCCAACGGCGGCGGCTGTTCCCCGACATGGGGCGGCACCGCCCCCGTCTCCTCGGACACGGCCGTCCAGTCCGTCATCAACACGATCCGCGGCAAGGGCGGCGACGTGTCCGTCTCCATCGGCGGGTACGGCGGCACGAAGCTGGGCCAGGTGTGCTCGGACGCGGCGGCGACGGCGGCCGCGTACCAGCAGGTCATCACCAAGTACGGCCTCCACGCGATCGACTTCGACCTGGAGGAGCCGGAGTACGAGAACACCGCGGCGATCAAGAACGAGATCGGCGCCGCGAAGATACTCCAGCAGAACAACCCCGGCCTGTACGTCTCCGTCACCACGGCCGGCACGGCCGACGGCACCGGCTGGTTCGGCAAGCAGATGCTGCTGGAGGCGAAGTCGCAGGGCTTCACCCCGAACAACTTCTCCATCATGCCCTTCGACGGCGGCTTCAACGGCGCGGCTTCGCAGACCAGCGCGCTCACCAACTTCAACGCCATCCTCCGGTCGACGTTCGGCTGGGACCAGGCGACCGCCTACGCCCACGAGGGCTTCTCCGGGATGAACGGGCGCAGCGACACCGGCGAGATCTTCACCCAGGCCGACTTCCAGACCGTGCTGGACTACGCCACCAGCCACAACATGGACCGCTTCACCTTCTGGTCCCTCAACCGCGACCGGCAGTGCAGCCCGCCCGACAACGGCGGGCGCACCTCCGGCACTTGCTCCAGCGTGGCGCAGAACTCCTGGGACTTCGCCAAGTACTCGGTGAAGTTCGCGGGCGCCACCCCGCCGGACTCCACTCCCACTCCCACGCCGACCCCGACGCCCACGCCGACACCCACCGCGTGCAAGACCGCCTGGAGTTCGAGCGCCGTCTACACCGCCGGCGACGAGGTCTCCTACAACAAGCACAACTGGAAGGCCAAGTGGTGGACCCAGAACGAGACGCCGGCCGCCACCGACTGGGGACCCTGGCAGGACGAGGGGGCCTGCTGAGCATCGTCCCCGGCTGAACCGGCCTGCGGCGCCGTCCTCCTACAGGTCGACGGCGCCGTCCGCCGCGCAAGCCCTCGCGGCCAGCCCCTCGGCCTCCGGGTCCGGCCGCAGCATCCCGGCGACGATCTCGGCCGTGGCCCGGTGCCAGTCTCCACTGCGGCGGAGCATCGCATGGTCGCCGCCCCGGACCAGTACCAGACCGGCCCGGGCCCCGGCCTCCCTCGCCCGGCGCACGTAGTCCGCCGACTCGGCGGGCGATGTCACACGGTCGCGGTCACCGTGCAGGACCAGCAGGCGCACACCGCCGAGGTGGCGGGCGGAGTCCACGGGCGGACACCAGGGCGCCAGCGCCAGCACGCCGCGCACCAGCGGATGCGACGCGGCCCGCAGAGCCGCCCTGGCCCCCATCGAGTGCCCTACGAGGACGGTGGGCACCGTTCCCGCCAGCCGCTGGAGTTCGTCCAGCGCCCGCAGTGCGTCGTGGGCGGGATCGGCGTCGTTCCAGCCCTGGTGCCGGTAGCGGACCTGCCCGAGCAGGACGTTTGGGGGCGAGGCCGCTCCGGCCGCCCGCAGGACCGGAAGCATACGGAGCGCGGCCGGCTGCCAGGGGTGCGCCGCCCGGCGGCTCAGCTCGTGGCCGCCGTGCAGCGTCACGATCGCCGCGGCCACATCTTCGGGCGGCGCGTGCCGCACGATCAGCGCGGACTCGTTGCGCTGCACTGCCCCACGGTTCCTCACCAGTACCGCACCTCTCCGCTCCGGACGCCTCATCCTCTCCCGAAGCTCCGGGGCGGCGCCGCGCAGGGGGCGCACGCACTAGATCAGTGAGCCCTGTACGCGCCTCCACGCAGGTGGGGAAAATGCGGCAGGTCGGTGCTCTCGTCGCCGGGAACGCCGTGCAACTGAGCTCCAAGTCGTAGAGAAAGCAGGTCGGCTCCCGTGCTGCTACGTCTTCCCGAGTCCGTGTCCGAAGCGCAGGAGTGCCTCGCCGAGGGAGCCGTACCCGTCGGCGGGGCGACACTGATCTGGGCCGACTGGCAACGCGACGGGTTTCCCGAGCAGGCCGTGTCGCTGCGCAGGCTGCCGGAGGCCAATGTGATCGGGCGCGGGGCGCTGGGCGGCGCCGTCGTGCTGAACACCGTCGACGAGCGCGTTCCCGAGGTGCTGCACCGTGCAGCTGCCGCGGTGGGGACGGGAGCCGTGCGCCGGACGGCCACCGTCGGCGGCAACCTCGTCGGCAGCACGCTGCGCTGTCTGCTGCCGGCCGCGCTGGTGCTGGGGTCCTGGGCGACGGTGCTCGACGGCGACGGGATCTACGAGACCGACCTCGCCGAAGTCCTCGCCAAGCACCACCTCCTGCTCAGCCTGCACTGGCGTGAACCACGCGTCAGCAGTTACCGGAAACTGCCCGGCGAGGCGGGTGGGCAACCGCCGCTCGTGGTCGCCGCCGCGGTGCACACGGATGACGGCGGGCTCAACCGCCTCCACGTCGCCGTCCGCGACGGCTACGACGTGCTCACGGCCGACGTCCCCTGCCACGAGGGGATCGAAGAGGCGATCCGCGCGCTGGGGGACACACCGGTCGGCACGCTCCACACGGCCGCGTGGCGAACCGCGCGTCAACACGTCGCCGATCTGCTGGCGCGCCCTGCCGGCTGCTGACGTCAAGCCGTCACGGGCATGGACTCAGTGGCACGCCGTGCCTTGATGACGAGCACCAGCGCGGCAACGGCCGATCCGGCGCCGACCGGTGCGATCGGCCACCATGGCGGTGAGGCCTCCCGTATCGCCGAGAAGAACACGAGGAACAGACAGACGACCAGGCCGACAACGACACCGGAGGCGCTTGCCTCAATACGCTTCCCCAGGTCGAGGCGGGCTCGTCGGCCCCGGTTCATCAGGCGTGCCAGAAGCGCGGTGACCACAACCACCACGTACCCCATGGCCAGGGGATACAGCATCAGCGGCACAACGAAGAAGAAGCCGTCTCCTTTCCAGGCGCTGTGGACCAGGTATCCGTTGATCTCCACGACCTTGTTGTGCCACAGGCCCAGCCGCACCTTCTGGCCCTCGGTGAAGGAGGGGCCGTCGCCGTCCAGGGACACCGTCCTGGTGTCACCGTCCACCCGCAGACCCACCTCACGACTGGACCAGGTGACCTGCTCGGTGCAGTTCGTGTCCTGGCCGGCGCCGGAGCAGCCTTCGTGCGAGCGCCACCCGGCCTCCACCACAACCGCGTCCACGGTGTCCAGCCCTCCGGTCCCGCGCGCGACGGCGATCGCGGTCTCCTCACAGGTCCGCACCGCGAAGAAGACGACGAGCAGGACCATCACGCAGCGAAACAGCATGAGCCCGACGCGCCCGCGGGTTGATGTGTTCCCTCGCGCCTCCGTCGTCTCTGCCATGGCCCCCCCCGCTTCAGGTTCTCGCATCATGCCCCTGGGCGCGGCAGGCAACACCCTGCCGGGGTCTCACTCCGCCGTCTTGCGGGCCAGTGCGTTGTTGTCTATCGAGTTGTGCACGCTGAAGCTCACGGCGTCCGAGCGGTAGCGGTCGTCGGACCACTCAACCGGGCGTCCCTCGCGGGTGGTCGTGACGCGGCGGACGCGCAGCAGGGGGCTGGTGCGGCGGATGCCGAGGAGCTCGGCGTCCTGTGCGCTCGCCGCGACCGCGTCGATGACGTGCTCACCGTAGGCGAAGACCAGGCCCGTGCTGTCGTACAGGAGTTGGGTGACGGACGGGGCGTACGGGTCGAGCGCCTCGACGGCGGGTGAGATCCAGTCGGCGTACACGGTGCGCTCGACGAGGACCGGTTCGCCGTCCAGGCCGCGGACCCGCAGGACGTGCAACACCCGTGCTCCCTCGCGGAGTTGGAGACGGGCGGCGTCCTGCGCGGTGGCCGGCAGGTACTCCTGGGCCACGACCCGGCCGGTGGCCTCGCGGCCCATGGCGCGGGCCCACTGGGCGAAGCTGCGCAGTTCGGCGAAGCTCTGGCTGCGGCGGGAGGCCAGGACGACCCGGCGGGCGCCCTGGCGGGAGCCGATCAGGCCCTCGGCGGTCAGCGCGGCGACGGCCTGGCGGACGGTGCCGCGCGAGACGCCGTAGTGCGCGGCGAGCTCCGTCTCGGCGGGCAGCCGGCTGCCGACCGTGTACTCCTCACGGTCGATCGCCCGCCGAAGCTCGTCGGCGATCTCCTCGTGTCGTGTCGCCACCGTATCCCTCCGAGTCAGCTGCTGTGCACAGCGTGACCAGCCTAATCGAGACAGGCGGGTGATCGCGCTTGCCCCGAACTGTGCAGGGAATGGGAGGTCACAATTTCGCCACTGTTTACGAAGTGGTCACCACAGGCGGCCTTACTGAGGCCAACTTGTTCAGACAAGTTCTCTGCCTTGTGCGTCCTCCCCTGCGCCCCCTTCTGGAGTCACCGTGTCCCAGCCGAGAACAGCCGCCCTGGCCGGCTCCCTCGCCGTCGTAGCCGCACTCGCCCTGAGCGCCTGCGGCGCCGCTCCCGACAACGCGTCGACCACCGCGGACGGCAAGAACGCCGCCACCGCCACCTCCGCCGCCGACTTCGGCGGCATGGACGCCCTGGTGAAGGCCGCCAAGAAGGAGGGCACGCTGCACGCCATCGCGCTGCCCCGCGACTGGGCCAACTACGGCGCCCTGATCGACGGCTTCACGAAGAAGTACGGCATCAAGATCACGGTGGAGAACCCGGACGGCACCAGCCAGGAAGAGATCACCGCCGTCACCTCCCGCAAGGGCCAGGACCGCGCCCCGGACGTCCTCGACCTCGGCAGCTCCTTCGCCCTCAGCGCCGCCCAGCAGGGCCTGCTCGCGCCGTACAAGGTGGCCTCGTACGCCGACCTCCCCGCCGGGCAGAAGGACCCCCAGGCTCGCTGGTACAACGACTACGGCGGCTACATCTCCATCGGCTGCGACGCCAAGCGGGTCAAGACCTGTCCGACCACCTTCAAGGACCTGCTGAAGCCTCAGTACAAGGGGCAGGTCGCGCTCAACGGCAACCCCACCAAGTCGGGTTCGGCCTTCGGCGGCGTGTACGCGGCCGCGGTCGCGAACGGCGGCTCATTCGACAACATCCAGCCCGGCCTGGACTTCTTCGCCAAGCTGAAGAAGAACGGCAACTACACGCCCGTCGAGTCCACTCCGGCGACCGTCGAGAAGGGCGAGACGCCGATCAGCATCGACTGGGACTACCTCAACGCCGGTTACGCCGACGAGTTCAAGTCCAAGGGCGTCGACTGGAAGGTGGCGGTCCCGTCCGACGGTCAGTTCTCCCAGTACTACTCGCAGGCCATCAACAAGGACGCCCCGCACCCGGCGGCCGCCCGCCTGTGGCAGGAGTACCTGTACAGCGCCGAGGGCCAGAACCTGTGGCTCAAGGGCTACGCGCGCCCGGCGCTGATGCCGGCCATGGAGAAGGCCGGCACCCTCGACAAGGAGGCCGCGGCCAGGCTGCCGAAGGTCTCCGGTACGCCCTCCTTCCCGTCCGAGGCCCAGCAGGGCAAGGCCAAGACGGTCATCGCGCAGGGCTGGGCGAAGGCCGTCTCCGGATGACGGCCACCCTCACAGGCGTGGACGTGGCGCCGCCGCTCACCTCGGTGAAGCGGCGGCGCCGGGTCCCCGGCTGGCTCGCCGTCGTCCCGCTGCTCGTGTTCGTCGCGGTCGCCTTCGGGGTGCCCGCGATCGCCATGCTGAACGGCGCGTTCAGCGTCAAGGACCAGGCCACCGGGGCCAGTTCGTACAGCACCGAGAACCTCACGGCCTCTCTGCAGGGCGCCTATCTGACGGCCCTGCTCGGCAGCGTCAAGCTGTCCGCCGTCTCGGCCGCCATCGGAACCGTCCTCGGGCTGCCGCTCGCGCAGGTCGTGGTGACCTCGCGGTTCCGTGCGCTGCGGGAGGCAGTGCTCACCGCGTCGGGGGTGCTCGCCAACTTCGGCGGTGTCCCGCTGGCCTTCGCGTTCGTCGCCACCCTGGGCAACGCTGGTGTGCTGACCAAGCACCTGCACCTCGCGGACAAGGGCTGGGACCTCTACAGCTTCCGGGGCCTGGTCATCGTCTACCTGTACTTCCTGATCCCGCTCATGGTCCTCACCATCACCCCCGCCCTGGAGGGTCTGCGCTCCCAGTGGCGTGAGGCCGCCCAGAACAACGGCGCCACTGCCCTTCAGTACTGGCGACACGTCGCCCTGCCCGTGCTGCTGCCGTCGCTGCTCGGCGGGTTCGTGCTGCTCTTCGGCAGTGCGTTCGCCGCGTACGCCACCGCCGCGGCCATGGTGGGCAGTTCGGTCCCGTTGGTCACCCTGCAGATCGCCGACGCCATCTCCGGCAACGTGCTGGTCGGCCAGGAGAACGTGGCCCTCGCCCTCAGCCTCGACATGGTCCTGGTCGCAGGGCTCGTCATGGCCGTGTACCTGCCCCTGCAACGACGGAGCGCGCGATGGCTCGACGCCTGAACCCGTGGCGGTGGGTCGTCCTCGGCCTCGCCGCCCTGTACTTCCTCGTCCCGCTCGCCGCGTCCGTGATCTTCACGGTCGATGTGCCGGGACAGGGCGTCACCTTCGACGCCTACAGCCAGATCGTCTCCACCGACGGTTTCGGCTCCAGCCTGCTGCTCTCGCTGGAGCTGGCGGCCGCCACCATCGCGATCGTGCTGCTGCTCATGGTCCCGGCCATGGTCGCGCTCAGGCTCGCCGCGCCCCGGCTGCGGCCGGTCGTCGAGGTGGTGTGCTCGCTGCCGCTGGTCGTGCCGCCGATCGCGTTCGTCGCCGGAATCGCCACGGTGCTGAAGTGGGGCCCCGAATACCTCTCGCGCACCCCGCTGTTCGAGACGTTCGTGGCCGTGCAGAACCCGAGCTTCCCGTTCGTGCTCGTCCTCGCGTACGTCGTGATGGCGTTGCCGTTCGTGTACCGGGCGCTGGATTCCGGGCTGCGCGCCATCGATGTGCGCACCCTCGTCGAGGCCGCCCGCAGCTGCGGGGCCCCTTGGCCGCAGGCGCTGGTCCGAGCGGTTCTGCCCAATCTGCGCGGGGCGCTGCTGAACGCCTCGTTCCTCACACTCGCGCTGGTGCTCGGCGAGTTCACCGTGGCCCAGCTGCTCGGCTTCCAGCCCTTCGCCGTGTGGATCTACAGCGTCGGCGGCTCGCAGGCCCAGCTGTCCGTCGCCGTCTCCGTGCTCAGCCTGCTCGTCACCTGGGCCCTGCTGCTCGCGCTCGCCGGTGTCGGCGGGCGGACCCGTACCTCTTCCTCCAGGGGTTGAACCATGACCGCCACCACGCTTGAGAAGACAGCCGTCGAAAAGGCCGCCACGGTCGAATTCCGGGGACTGCGCCGCGAGTTCGGGGCGACCGTCGCCCTGGACGGGCTCGACCTGACCGTGCAGCCGGGAGAGTTCCTGGCGCTGCTGGGCCCGTCCGGCTGCGGCAAGACCACCGCGCTGCGCATGCTCGCCGGGTTCGAACACCCCGACTCCGGCGAGGTGCTGGTCGACGGCGAGGACGTCACCCATGTGCCGGCCCACCGCCGGGACGCCGGGATGGTCTTCCAGTCGTACAGCCTCTTCCCCCATCTCAGCGCGCTCGACAACGTCGCCTTCGGGCTGCGGATGCGCAAGGTGCGTACGGCCGAACGCCGCTCCCGCGCCGCCGAGTTGCTGGAGCTGGTCGGGCTCGCCGACAAGGGCGACCGGTTCCCGCACCAGCTCTCCGGCGGCCAGCAGCAGCGCATCGCGCTCGCCCGCGCCCTTGCGCTGCGCCCCCGGGTGCTGCTGCTCGACGAGCCGCTGTCCGCGCTGGACGCCAAGGTGCGGCTGACGCTGCGCGAGGAGATCCGGCGGCTGCAACAGGAGCTCGGCATCACCACCCTGTTCGTGACGCACGATCAGGAGGAGGCCCTGTCCGTGGCCGACCGGGTCGCCGTGATGCGGGCCGGCCGGCTCGAACAGTGCGCGGAACCAGCCGAGTTGTACGGCCGTCCGGCCACCGCCTTCGTCGCCGAGTTCGTCGGCACGATGAGCCGGATCCCCGGGCGGCTGTCCGGTTCGACGGTGGACGTCCTGGGCCTGCGGCTGCCCGCGGAGGGAACCCTTCCCGCGGCGGCGGAGGTGGATGTGCTGGTGCGGCCCGAGGCCGTGCACGTCACCGCGGACGCCACCGGTGACGCCCGGGTGATCGCCACCGCGTTCCTCGGCGCCGCCACCCGCATCACCGTACGCCTGGCCGACGGCACCGAGGTCAAGGCCGATCTGCCCACCCACGAGGCCGCCGCGCTGGGAGCCGGAGCCACCGTACGGGTCTCGCTGCCCGAGCGCCCGGTGCTGGTCGCCGAGCGGGCGGCGTGAGACACCGGACACTCCCCCCGCAGCACATCCCCCCACATGAAAGAAGAGACCCCGTGACCCGACCCCCGCTCCAGGCCGTCCTGTTCGACATGGACGGCACGCTCGTCGACACCGAGCGGCTGTGGTGGGAGGCGGTGCAGTACGTGGCCACGGGCCTCGGCCGGCCGCTGACCGAGGCCGACCAGCCGGAGGTGCTCGGCAGGCCGGTCGAGCACACCGCCGCCTGGCTGGGCGGGCTCACGGGCACAGCGGATCTCGCCGACCGGCTGCACTCCGAGTTCGCCGACCGCGTGCGCACCGGCATCGTGCCGCGTCCTGGCGCGATAGGCCTCCTCGACGCCCTGGCACGGGAGGGCGTGCCGACGGCCCTGGTCACAGCCTCGCCCCGCACGGTGGCCGACAGTGTCCTGGCCGTGCTCGGCACCGACCGCTTCCATGTCTCCGTCACCGCGGACGACACCGAGCACACCAAGCCCGCCCCCGACCCCTACCTGGCGGCCTGCCGCGCCCTGAGTGTCGACCCGGCGCGCTGTGTGGCCGTCGAGGACACCCCGACGGGGGTCAGCTCCGCGGAGGCCGCCGGGTGCACGGTGCTGGCGGTGCCGTCGCTGGCGCCGATCGACGCGGCTCCCGGGCGGACGGTCGTGACCAGCCTGGAGGAGGTGACCCCGGACCGGCTGCGGGCCCTGGTGGTCCCCCGGCTGCGGGTGCTGAGCTGGAACCTCTGGCTCGGCGGTGCCGAGGTCGACGACCACCGCGCCAAACAGCTCAAGGTCATCCTGGACACGGAGGCCGACGTCGTGGGCCTGCAGGAGACGGCCGGTACGGCGGCCCGGGAACTCGCCGACGCGCTGGGCTGGCACCATCACCAGGCCGGCGAGAACCTCGGCATCATCAGCCGCCACCCGATCACGGCCCGCCTCGGCGACCCCGACGTCGGCTTCTACGGGGCGGCCGGCGCCCGCATCCGCATCGGCCGCGCCCAGGAGGTGGACGTATGGACGGCGCATCTGCACTACACGCCGTACGGCCCGTACGAAGCGGCCTTCGACGGGCTGGGAGCGGCCGAGCTGATCGCCCATGAAGACGTACGGCTGGCCCAGATGCGGGAGGCCCTGCGCCGGATCGCGGAGTCGGCGGACGAGACGACCCCCGTGATCCTGACCGGTGATTTCAACTGCCCCTCCCATCTGGACTGGCCCGATGTGGCCTGGCCGGTGACGAGGGCGGCCGAGGAGGCGGGGCTGCGCGACTCCTACCGCGAGGCCCATCCCGATCCGGTCCGCGCACCGGGCCACACCTGGTCGCCGGTCCACACCCGCAACGAGGACGACGTCACCCGCCCGGAACCGCAGGACCGCATCGACTACGTCCTCCACAACGGCCACGGCCTCGAAGTCGTCGACTCCCGCACCGTCGTCAGCGGCGTCCCGCGCGCATGGCCGGACGTCGCGGGCAACGACTGGCCCTCGGACCATGCGGCGGTCCTCACCACGTTCGCCCTCAACCACCGGGAGTGACGCATCGAGAGCCCTGTCGTTGCTCCATCCGAGTGGTGTATTCCTGCCCGCAGTCGTAGCGTCGGAACGAGTCCTGGCGTCACAGCGTCATAGCGGTAGGAGACGGCAGCGGGGAGCGGACATGCGCAGGCACACACTGAGTACGGCGGTGACGCTCTGTTTCGCGGCCTCGCTCGCGGCGGCCGCGAGCGCGCCCTCCGAGGCCCGGCCGGCGTCCCCGCCGGCCTCGCAGACCGCACGGCAGCAGGCCAGGGTCCCCGTGCTCGTCGACTGTCTCTTCCACCCGGAAGTACGCCCCACCGACTTCATCCTCGCCTGCGGTGACGGCAACAGCCGCCTGGCCGCGCTGCACTGGTCCAAGTGGGGCGCGGGTTCGGCGAAGGCCGAGGGCGTCAACATCGTCAACGACTGCAAGCCGTACTGCGCGGCGGGCAGGTTCCACTCCTATCCCGTGGTCGTGCGGCTCGACCGGGCGCAGCCCTGGAAGAAGCACCCGCACCTGCGGCACTACAGCCGGATGACCCTCGAATACCCCGCCGGCAGGCCGGACACGTTCGCGCCGACGGTGACGTATCCCCTGTGGAACTGAGGTCAGTGCCGGTCGTCCAGCTCCATGGGCGGACGGCTCTGCGGGTTCTCCCCCGCGGTGAGGTGTTCCAGGACCTCGACCAGTTCCTGGCAGGCCTGCTCCACCGACCGCCTGGTGTTCAGCTGCTCGGTGATCACGGCTGACAGGAGCAGCGCGGTCAGCGCCATCGCGCCGTTGAAGGCCTGGAGTTTGATCATCACTTCGACGCCGGTCAGCCGGGCGAAGGGCCCGACCTGGTCCGTCGCCGCGATGGTGGCCATCACGGAGGCGAAGAGGGCGCACAGCATGCTGCCCGCGAGCTGGAAGCGCAGTGCCGCCCAGATCAGGAGCGGGTAGACCAGGAAGAGCAGGCCCACGGAGCTGTGCATCGCGAAGGGGACGAGGACGCAGGTGATGAGGGCCAGGGCCACGGCCTCCTTCCAGCGCCGCGCGCAGCGGTGGCGGCGCACGTCGTACAGCACCAGCAGGACCGGGGTGACGATCAGGACGCCCATGGCATCGCCGGCCCACCACGCCGACCAGACCAGCCAGAAGCCGTCCGTGGCGAGTTTGCCGGTCAGGACGAGCAGGCCGGCGCCGGCGGTCGCGCTGATCAGCGTGGCGGTGAGCGCGGCCAGGAACACCAGCGCGAAGCCGTCCCGCAGCCGGGCGAGGTCGGTGCGGAAGCCGACCTTGCACAGCAGGTAGTACGCGCAGACTGGGGCGGCGGTGTTGCCCACGAGGGTGCCGGTCACGGCGGGCTGGACCGAGCTGATGGACAGGACGACGAGGAGCGCGCCGAGCGCGATGCCGGGCCAGATGCGCAGGCCGAAGAGGAGCAGACAGGCCACCGCGACGCCCGTGGGCGGCCAGATGGGTGTGACGACGGCACCCTCCACGACCAGCTGCCGCAGAAGTCCCAGCCGCCCGGCGGCGAAGTAGCAGGCAGCGACCGCCAGCGTCTGGAGGGCGCGGACGGCCGGTCGGCGCAGATCGGGGATACCCACCACAGCTGACATCAGACACCGGTGCCACCCGCTCGGCGAGGCGGGAGGCGCCGGGTCCGGCCCTATGGCTGAATGCCGGGACCGTCGTGGGTGACGACGAGTACGGCCGCGTCGTCCTCGTGGCCGACCCGCTCGGCGATCTTCATCACGCCGGCGGCGAGGACGTCGGCCTCCATTCCGGCCACCGCGGCACTGCCCGCGAGCTGCACCACCCGGGCGAGGCCCTCGTCGACGCTCAGCGAGGGTCCTTCCACCACGCCGTCCGTCAGCAGGACCAGCACCCCGCCGGTGGTGAGCCGGTGGCGGGTCACGGGGTACTGCATGCCTGCCGCGATGCCGAGGGGTGGTCCGCCCTCGTCCTCGGCGATGCCGCACTGTCCGTCGGCCGTGGCCCAGATGTGCGGGATGTGTCCGGCGCGGGCGCTCTCCAGGACGCCGGTGGTGGGGTCGAGCCGTATGAAGGTGCAGGTGGCGAAGAGGTCGGTGCCCAGGGACAGGAGCAGGTCGTTGGTGCGGGTGAGGAGTTCGCCGGGCTCGCCGGTGACGGAGGCGAGTGCGCGCAGGCCGACCCGGACCTGTCCCATGAAGGCGGCCGCCTCGGTGTTGTGGCCCTGGACGTCGCCGATGGACAGTCCGATGCGGCCGTCGGGCATCGTGAAGGCGTCGTACCAGTCGCCGCCCACGTTGAGGCCCTGGCAGGCCGGTGCGTAGCGGACGGCCAGGCGGTAGCGGCAGGCGGCGGGCAGGTCGCGGGGCAGCATGCCGCGTTGCAGGGCGAGGGCAAGCTCCACCCGGGAGCGCTGCAGCTCCGCGAGTTCGCGTGCCTGGGCGGTCAGCGACCCGAGTCGGGCAAGCAATTCGTCGCCGTCCTCTGTCGGACGCTCGAGGGACATTGATCACTCCGGCGGGACCGTGGGCCATGGCCCCTTCGGGGCAAATCCCCAGATTATGCGTATGACGGGATGTTCGCGACATGGCGGTCGGCGAAGTCCGCCGTGCGGCTTCGCCGACCGCCCTGCCACCCTCAGGTACCCCGCGCTGCGGCGTCCGGCTCAGCCGCCGAGGGCCGCCATGACGACGTCCTTGGCCTCCTCCTGCACCTGGCGCAGATGGTCGGGGCCGCGGAACGACTCGGCGTAGATCTTGTACACGTCCTCGGTGCCCGAGGGACGGGCCGCGAACCAGGCGTTCTCGGTGGACACCTTGATGCCGCCGATGGCGGCGCCGTTGCCCGGGGCCTCGGTGAGCACCCCGGTGACCGCCTCCCCCGCCAGGGTGTCCGCGGTGACCTGCGCGGGGGACAGCTTGGCGAGCAGTGCCTTCTCCTCGCGGGTCGCGGGCGCGTCGATCCGCGCGTAGGCGGGCTCGCCGAAGCGGGCGGTCAGGGCGGCGTAGTGCTCCGACGGGGTCTTCCCGGTGACCGCGATGATCTCGGAGGCGAGCAGCGCCAGGACGATGCCGTCCTTGTCGGTGGTCCACACCGAGCCGTCCCGACGCAGGAAGGACGCCCCGGCCGACTCCTCCCCGCCGAAGCCGATCGACCCGCCGACCAGCCCGTCCACGAACCACTTGAACCCGACCGGCACCTCGACCAGGCGGCGTCCCAGGTCGGCGGCGACCCGGTCGATCATGCCGGAGGACACCAGGGTCTTGCCGATGCCCGCGTCGGCCGGCCACTGCTTGCGGTGGGCGTACAGGTAGGAGATGGCCGTGGCCAGGTAGTGGTTGGGGTTCATCAGGCCGGCGTCGGGGGTGACGATGCCGTGCCGGTCGGCGTCCGCGTCGTTGCCCGTGGCGACCTGGAAGCGGTCGCGCTGTTCGATGAGCGAGGCCATCGCGTACGGCGAGGAGCAGTCCATACGGATCTTGCCGTCCCAGTCCAGCGTCATGAAGCGCCAGGTGGGGTCGGCGAGGGGGTTGACCACGGTCAGGTCGAGGCGGTGCTGTTCGGCGATCCGGCCCCAGTAGGCGACCGAGGCGCCGCCGAGCGGGTCGGCGCCGATGCGCACGCCCGCGGCACGGACGGCGTCCAGGTCGAGCACGTGCGGCAGGTCGGCGACGTAGGCGCCGAGGAAGTCGTGGCGGCGGGTGGTCTCGGCGGCGAGCGCCCGGGTGTACGGGATGCGCCGTACGTCCTTCAGCCCGGCCGCGATGATCTCGTTGGCCCGGTCCTGGATCCAGGAGGTCGCCTCGGAGCCCGCGGGCCCGCCGCTGGGCGGGTTGTACTTGAAGCCGCCGTCGGCGGGCGGGTTGTGCGAGGGGGTGACGACCACGCCGTCGGCGAGGCCGGAGGTGCGGCCGCGGTTGTGGGTGAGGATGGCGTGCGAGACCGCGGGGGTGGGCGTGTAGCCGTCCGCGCTGTCGATGAGCACGGTCACCTCGTTGGCCGCGAACACCTCCAGCGCGGTGACCCGGGCCGGCTCGGACAGGGCGTGGGTGTCGGCGCCGAGGAAGAGCGGGCCGTCGGTGCCCTGCTCGGCGCGGTACTCGCAGATCGCCTGGCTGGTCGCGGCGATGTGGTCGTCGTTGAACGCGGTCGCCAGGGACGACCCGCGGTGTCCTGACGTGCCGAACGCCACCCGCTGCCCCGGGTCGGCCGGGTCCGGGTGCAGCGCGTAGTACGCCGTGACCAGCCGGGCGACGTCGACGAGGTCCTCGGGGCGTGCCGGGCTGCCCGCTCGCTCGTGCTGCATGTGCCCGCTCCTCCACATCGGTTGACCAAAACGCTTGCCGTCCCATCTTCCCTCGTGACGGCGGCGGCCAGCGAGAGCGGGTCAGCGCTTGGAACGTGCCAGCAGCGCGCAGACGAAGTTCTCCTGGACGGCGCGCAGCCGGCTGAGCAGCGCCGGGGTCTGGGACTTGTTGATCTGCGTGGTGACGGAGAAGGTCAGGGAGCGGCGGCCGTCGGGGGTGGCGGCGATGAGCTGGGTGTAGCCGGGGAAGTTGCCGGTGTGCCCGAGGACCACTCCGCAGCGGGTCGCGTACCGGAAGATGGCGAGGCCCGCCGTGTTCCGGCCGGGGCCCGCGGGTTCGGACGCGCCGGCGATCCAGCGTCGCTGCTCGCGCACGACGTCCTTGCCGTAGAGGGCGCCGCCCGCGTAGCCGCGGATGAAGCGGGTCATGTCGGCGGGGGTGGAGACGATGCCGCCCGACGCCCAGGAGCCGGAGGCGCCGAGAAGCTCGCTGACGTCCTGCGGGGGCGGTGGGGTCACGTCGTAGCCGTGCAGATAGGGCTCGAACATCATGTAGCCCTGGGGAAGGGTCGTGTCGTGCAGTCCCAGCGGCCGGTAGACCAGTTTCCGCAGCAACAGCTCGTAGCGGGTGCCGGTCGCCGCCTCCGCCATCAGGGCGACGGCGATGTTGTCGGAGTTGGAGTAGCTGTACTGGCTGCCCGGGCGGAAGTTGAGGGGCTGGTCGGCGACGAAGTCGAGCAGGCGCCGGGAGTCGAAGTGGTGGTGCGGGTCGGCGGCGAGGATGCTGCGGAACTCGGGGGCCGCGCTGAAGTCCGGCAGTCCGCTGGTGTGGTTGAGCAGTTGCCGCAGCGTGACGCGGTGCCAGGCCTTGGGCAGTCGGGGGAGCCGTTCGCCGATGGTCTCGTTCAGGCGCAGGGCGTGCCGGTCGACCAGGGACAGGGCCACGGCTCCGCTGAAGGCCTTCGCCGTGCTGGCGATGCGCATGTGGTCGTACTGGCTCGGGCGACGGCCGGTGGCGAGGTCTGCGACACCCGCCCGTACGACCTGGGTGTGTCCGTCCCTGCGCAGCACGGCGATGGCGCCGGGGGGTCCGCCGGGTGCGCGGACGAGCTGCTCGAGCTGGTTCTGCAGGTCGCTGCCGCGTGCCGCGGGAGCGGCGGCGGTGCTCGCGGGGGTCTGGCAGAGCGCTGCCAGGCAGACCGCGGCGACACCGGTCGCCCGCAGTCGGGTCCGGAGCGGGAAGGGACGGGCCGGAGTGGAGCGAAGGGGCATCAGGTCTCCCGGGGCGGGCCGTAGTTGCAGGCCAAGCCTGTCCCCGTGCCCGTGGGGAAGCTCTTCCGGCTGCTGCATACGGCCGCACGGTTCACCCGTCGGCCGGTACCACCTTGAGCACCTTTCCCTGGGGGCTGGCCAGCACATAGCCGGTGGCGTACTTGTCGGCGAGGCAGACCTCGAAGGCCTCGGGGTCGTCGTTGAACTCGTTCGGCGGCTGCAGGAGCAGATAGGGGCTCGCCGGTCTGTCGACGCCCAGTTTCTGCTCGGCGAAGGTGAGGAGGGCCGGCAGCTTGTCCCAGCGGTAGTTCTTCAGGCTGACCGGCAGCTTGCCCATCAGGGTGCCGGGGTTGACGCCCTTCTCCACCCCCTTGCCGGGCCGGTAGGTGTAGCTGTCGTAGCGGGTCCGGCTGCCGGGGACCATGGCCTTGACCGACACGTACTCGGGGTAGACGGCGAGATCACCGAAGGTGTCCCTGCCGGTCTCGTCCTCGATGGCCTTCAGCGCCTTGCGGATACCGTCGGGCGTGAGCATGCCGGTGGCGAGTTTCGTGGTGGGACTGGGCAGTGGCGTGTCTGCCGGTGTCGTGGCGGGGGTGCTGTGCGACCCGCCGGTTTTCGAGGAAGCCGACGCCTTGTTGCCGCCGTCCGGCCACGCCGTCCAGGTGATGCCGCCCACCAGGACGGCACCGGCTGCGACGGAGGCGAGCGCGGCCCGGCGTATCCGGCCCTGGCTGTCGGGGCGGGGCACGACGGTCTCGGAAGGCGTCGGTACCCGCGCCGGCACGGCGTTCTGCGGGGGCGCCAGGGGGTACGAGGTGGCGGTGGGTTCGTCACCGGCCACCTCCGCTTCGGCCAGCAGGCGGTCGACCGTCGCCGCGTCCGGCCGCGCCCCGGGATCGCGGACCAGCACCGCGGCGAGCACGGGAGCCAGCGCCCCGGCCTGCTTCGGCGGTGGAACGTCCTCGTGCAGTACGGCGGCCAGCGTGGCCAGGGTCGTTCCGCGCCGCAGCGGATGGTGGCCCTCGACGGCCACGTACAGCATCATCGCGAGCGACCACAGGTCCGCCGCGGGCCCGCCGTCGCCGCCCGCCACACGCTCCGGGGCCATGTAGTCGGCCGTGCCGATGATCGATCCGGTGGCGGTCAGCGCGGTGGAGTCACGGATCGCGGCGATCCCGAAGTCGGTGAGGACGGGCCTGCCGTCGGTGCGCAGCAGCACGTTGGCGGGCTTCACGTCACGGTGCTGGACGCCCGCGGCATGCGCGGCATGCAGGGCGTCGAGCACGCCGCGGCCCAGACGGGCGGCTTCGGCGGGCGTCATCGGTGCGCGGGCCAGCCGGTCGGCGAGGGAACCGCCCTCGACCAGTTCCATGACGATCCACGGGTAGGTGCCCTCGCCGCCGTCGACGATGTGATGGATCGTCACGACGTTCGGATGCTGCACCCGGGCCAGGGCACGGCCCTCACGCAGGACCCGTTCGCGCAGCATCCGTGCGGAGTCCGGGTCGTACTCGGCGAGGCCGGGGTCGGCGGGCCGGACCTCCTTGACGGCCACACTGCGGTGCAGCAGCAGGTCGCGGGCGCGCCACACCGTGCCCATGCCGCCGCCACCGAGCCGGGACTCCAACTCGAAGCGGCCGTCGACGACCCGTCTGTCGGTGTCCCCGTCGTTCATGGCGAGGAGCATAAGGTACGCGAAATCCGCCTCCGCACAATGCAGTCCACAGATGCGGCCCGGGCGGGAGCGCCCGGGCCGTCCGTCGTTGCCGGAGGGGATCAGGTGCTCGGCGTCATCCGAACATGCCCGGCTGGTAGTCGCCCGCGGGCTGCTGGACGATGACGTTGAAGCGGTTGTACATGTTGATCACAGCGATGGTGGCGACCAGGGCGGCGAGCTGGTCCTCGTCGAAGTGCTTGGCCGCGTTCGCCCAGGCCTCGTCCGTGACCCCGCCGGCCGCATCCGCAATGCGGGTGCCCTGCTCGGCCAGCTCCAGGGCGGCGCGCTCGGCCTCGGTGAACACCTTGGCCTCCCGCCAGGCCGCGACCAGATGGAGACGCTGCGGGTCCTCCCCCGCGGCCAGGGCGTCCTTGATGTGCATGTCGGTGCACATGCCGCAGCCGTTGATCTGGCTGGCGCGGAGCTTCACCAGCTCCTGCGTCGCGAGCGGCAGCGCCGAGTCCGAGACGACCTTGCCCGCCGCATTGAGGTGCCGGAAGAGCTTGGCCGCGACCGGGTTCTCGAAGAGGTTGAGACGAGCTTCCATGGTGTGCTCCTGTGCCGTTGTCGGTGGTTACACCTCTTTGACGGCACGGCCCGGCAGGTTGTGACACACCCGAATGTGACCTGCGTCTCAGTCGAGCAGTCCCGCGGCGAGCGTCGCACCCAACTCCCAACAGGCCTCTACGTCCGCTTTGGCGGGCTCCCCCGTGACGGTCACGGGTTTCGCGGTGCGGCGCCAGCCCAGGCCGGTCGTGATCGCCTCGATCCCCCGCACCGCACCGGTGACGTCGCTCCCGCCGTGCACGTAATAGCCGAAGGGCCTGCCCTGCGTCGCATCCAGGCACGGGTAGTAGATCTGGTCGAAGAAATGCTTGAGCGCCCCGGACATGTAGCCGATGTTGGCCGGGGTGCCGAGCAGGTAGGCGTCGGCCGCCAGCACGTCGGACGCCGTTGCCGCCAGCGCCGGCCGCCGCACGACCTCGACGCCCTCGATCTCGGGCGCGGTGGCGCCTGAGAGGACGGCCTCCAGCAGTGTCTGGCAGTTGGGCGAGGGCGTGTGATGCACGATCAGCAGGGTGGGCACACCCGCACCATAGTGCCGCATCACTCAACGCTCACCCCTTACGGTGACGCCATGAGCGACCACTCTGAAGCACCTGTCGCGCCCGTCGAGGCGTACGCCCCCCCTACTACATGGCCGTCTTCACCACGGTGCGAACCCCGGACCAGAGCGGCTACAGCGAGACCAACGCACGCATGGAAGAACTGGTGAAGAACGTCCCCGGCTTCCTGGGGATGGACCACGCGCAGACACCCGGCGGCCTGGGCATCACTGTCGGGTACTTCCGGGACGCCGACGCACTCGCTCAGTGGCGGAGCAACGCCGAGCACCGCGCTGCGCAAAAGCGTGGGCAAGCCGAGTGGTACCAGACCTACACGCTGCATGTGGCGAAAGTGGAGCGGAGCCACGGGTTCACGCGGGCGTAGGTCCCGCAGGGGCGTTCAGCACAGCACCCGCAGCGCTCCCGGCAGCACTCTGATCGTGACGGGCAGAACGGCCTCGACCTCGCCGTCGGCGCCGTAGGGCACATCGCGGTCGGCGGACATGGTGATCTCCCTGCCGCGCAGGATGCGCACCTGGGGCCGGTGGACATGGCTGCCCGTCTTCAGTTCGTTCATCATCGCGAAGAACAGCCGCCGCGGCGCCTCGCTGATCATCACCACGTCCAGGAGGCCGTCGTCCACGCGGGCGTCGGGGGCGATGAGGCGGCCGGAGCCGTAGTAGCCGGAGTTGGCGGCCACCACTGTGTATCCGGTGTGCTGGTGTTCCTTGCCGTCGACCGTGACCCGGTAGTGGGCCGGCCGCCAGGTGGTGACCGCGCGGAGGCCGCCGGCGTAGTAGGAGGCCGCGCCCCGCAGGAGTTTCGCGTGGTTGGCATGGCGGTTGGCGAGGGCGTCGACGCCCGCGTACACACTGCCGAGGACGACGGTGCGGTCGTGGGCGGCGGACTCGACCTCGATGGTGTCCACGGCGCGTGGTTCGTGGTGGAGCAGGACCTCGGCCAACTTCCCGTGGTCCGTGGGAAGTTCGAGTGCCCGGGCGAAGTCGTTGCCGCGGCCGGCCGGGACGAGGCCGAGTACGGCTCCGGTGCCGCTGAGGGCGCCGCCGATGCCGCCGGCCATGCCGTCCCCGCCGACGGCGAGCACCACCCGGCCCTTGCTTCCCGCCTGCCGGGCGAGTTCCTGGGCGTGGGCCAGGCTGCGGCTGTACTCGGTCTGCAGCTCGGCGCCCGCCTCCCGCAGCAGCCTGGCCACGGCGAGCAGCGCGGCGGCCGAGGTGGATCCGCCCGCGGTGGGGTTGACGACGGCGGTGAACTGTCGCATCGGTGTGCCTCCGAGGGCGGACGGTCGGTACTGGCGAGCTGGGGGTGACAGTCAGTCGTCGAGGGGCAGAAGGACCCCGGGGTTGAGGAGTCCGGCCGGGTCCAGTCGCCGCTTCACGGCGCGCAGGGCCTCGACGGCCAGCGGGCCGGCCTCGCGGACGTACCAGTCCCGGTGGTCGGTGCCCACGCCGTGGTGGTGGGTGATGGTGCCGCCGGCGGCGAGGATCGCCTCGTTGGCTGCGTGCTTGGCCCGGGTCCAGTGCGCGACGGGGTCCTCGCCCTGGGCGGAGACGACGGTGAAGTACAGCGAGGCGCCGTTCTCGTAGACGTGCGAGATGTGGCACATGACCAGGGGCGGCGTGCCGGCCTCGGTGAGGGTGGTGGTGAGCGCGTCGCGTACGGCCGAGTACAGCTCCGGGATGCGGGACCAGAAGGTCGCCGTCTCGAGCGTCTCGGCGAAGGCACCCGCGTCGAGCAGGGCGTCGCGCAGGTAGGGGGCGGAGTAGCGGCCGTGCGCCCAGCGCTCGCCGGGCTCCTGGCCGAGCGGTGTGCCGCCGCACTCGCGCAGCACGGCGGCGGCGCGCTCGCGGCGGTACGCGACGTCGTCCTCCGTGCCTTCGTAGCCGGCGATCGCCGTGCATCCGGCGGCCGCCTGACCGTCGGCGGATCCGATCGCGTCCGGCTGGGCGAGGCCGATCAGGGTCTCGGTCTCGTCGGACAGGCGCAGCACGGTCGGGCGCGGCCCGTCCTGGGCGAGGCGGCGCAGTGCGGCGGCGCCTTCCTCGAAGGAGGCGAAGCGCCAGCCTTCGTACACACGGGTCTGCGGTACGGGGCGGATGCGCACCGTCACGGATGTGATCACGCCGAACGCTCCCTCCGAGCCGAGGACGAGTTGGCGCAGGTCGGGTCCGGCCGCGGAGCGCGGGGCGCGGCCCGTGTCGATGGTGCCTTCGGGGGTGGCCAGGGTGAGGCCGAGGACCATCTCGTCGAAGCGGCCGTAGCCTGCCGAGGCCTGGCCGCTGGAGCGGGTGGCGGCGAACCCGCCGATGGTGGCCCACTCGTAGGACTGCGGGAAGTGGCCGAGGGTGAAGCCGTGTTCGGCGAGCAGCGCCTCGGCCTGCGGGGCGCGCAGGCCCGGTTGCAGGGTGGCGGTGCGGGAGACGGGGTCGAGGGCGAGCAGGCCGTCCATGCGCCGCAGGTCCAGGGCCACGAAGGTGCTTCGCTGCCCGGGGGCGAGTCCGCCGACGACGGAGGTGCCGCCGCCGAACGGGACGAGGGCCAGGCCGTGTTCGGCGCATGCGCGCAGCACTGCGAGGACCTCGTCGTGGCCGGCCGGGAGCAGCACCGCCGCCGGGGTGTCCTCGACGTCGCCCTCCCGGATGCGCAGCAGATCGGGGGTGGACTTGCCGCGGGTGTGCCGGATGCGGGTCTCCGCGTCGGTGCGCACATACTCCTCACCGCCCACGGCCGCCACCAGGGCGCGATGCACCGCAGGCTCCAACTGCCCCTCCGGCACGGCGATGTCCGTCAGGCCGACCGGTTCGGCGCTGCGGGGCTTGACGCCGAGCAGATCGCGCAACAGCCCGATCACCGTGTCGGGCAGCGGCGTCGCCCTGGCCGGGTCGCCCCAGCCGCTCCACAGCATGTCCATGACTGTTGTCCTCACCGGTCGATTCGAGCGATTGCGTTCGAGCTGTTCCGTCCTCCGACGCCCCTGCAGGGCGGCGGGGCGTTACACTGTGACACATGACGCCTATTCGTCACAACAGCTCGGACAGTGATGCGGTTCTCGACGCGGTGCGGGACTGCGTGCTGGCCGTCGGGGTCCGCCGTACGACACTCACCGACGTGGCCCGCCGCGCGGGCGTCTCCCGGATGACGCTGTACCGGCGCTGGCCCGATGTGCGCACGCTGGTCGGAGACCTGATGACCCGGGAGTGGGTCGACGTGGCCACGCGGGCGATACCCGAGCGCAGACCGGACGTGGACGCGCGCAGCCTGCTGGTGGAGGGCCTGGTGGCGGGAGTGGAGTCCTTCCGCTCCCACCCCCTCTTCCGGAAGATCGTCGACGTCGATCCCGAGCTGCTCCTGCCCTATGTCCTGGACCGCCGCGGCGCCAGCCAGATCGCCCTCCTGGAACTGCTGGCCGACGGCCTCAAGGAAGGGCACGCCGACGGGTCGGTCCGCGTCGGCCATCCCGAGCGCCAGGCTCGCTCCCTGCTGCTGATCGTCCAGTCCTTCACCCTGTCCCTGCGGACCATGACCGACGAGGACGACGCCGAGCTGTCCTCCGCGGCCTTCCTCGCGGAGCTGCGCTCCATCCTGGAGAGGACCCTCATGCCATGAGCCCCAGCCCTGCCCCCGGATCGTCCCTGTCCGCCGCCCGGCGCTCGCGCGAACTGGCCGAGACCGTCGGCGGCCCCGCCGTGGACGTCCTCGTCGTCGGTCTCGGTGCAACCGGCGCCGGAGCCGCCCTGGACGCAGCGGCACGCGGCCTGAGCGTCGCCGCGGTCGACGCCCACGACCTGGCCTTCGGCACCTCCCGCTGGAGCAGCAAGCTCATCCACGGCGGGTTGCGCTATCTCGCCTCCGGCCAGCTCGACGTCGCCCATGAGAGCGCGGTCGAGCGGGGTGTGCTGATGGAGCGCACGGCACCCCACCTGGTCCGCGCGCAGCCGTTCGTCCTGCCCCTGACCCCGCTGGTCTCCCGCGGTCAGGCGGCGCTCGCGTGGGCCGGCTTCCGGGCCGGCGACACCCTGCGCCTGACGGCTCGCACCGCCCGGGCCACCCTGCCCGCGCCCCGCCGGCTCTCCGCCCTGGAGACCCGCCATCTGGCCCCCGTGCTGCGCGCCGACGGGCTGCGCGGCGGCCTGCTGTCCTGGGATGGCCGCCTCGTCGACGACGCCCGCCTGGTGACCGCCGTCGCCCGCACCGCGGCCGCCCACGGGGCACGGATCCTGACCCGGGTCAGGGCGCTGGAACTGACCGCCTCCGGTGCCCGCGTCCGCGACGAACTCACCGGCGAGGAGGGCGAGATCAGGGCCCGCGCGGTGATCAACGCCTCTGGTGTCTGGGCGGGCGGCCTGGTGGACGGCATCCGCATCCGCCCCTCCCGCGGCACCCATCTGATCCTGCGCTCGGAGCACCTCGGCCCGCTCCCGGCCGGCCTGCACATCCCCGTCCCCGGGGAGACGAACCGCTTCGTCCTCGTCCTGCCCCAGGGCGACGGCCGCGTCTACGTCGGCCTCACCGACGAACCCGTCGAGGGCGAAATCCCGGACGTGCCCGAGGCGCCCGAGACGGACATCGGCTTCCTCCTCGACGTCCTGGGCTCGGTCCTCCACGTCCCGGTCCGGCGCGAGGACGTCGTCGGGGCCTTCGCGGGACTGCGTCCCCTGCTGGACACCGCACCGCAGGCCGGCTCCGGCGCCGTGGCCAGGACCGCGGACATCTCCCGCCGGCACGCGGTGCTCACCTCGTCCGAGGGCGTGATCACCGTGGTCGGCGGCAAGCTCACCACCTACCGGCGCATGGCCGAGGACGCCGTGGACGCCGCCGTCGCCGCCCGCCGCCTCCCCGCCGGCTCCTCCCCCACGGCCTCTCTCCCGCTCGTCGGCGCCGCGTCCCCCCGGACGCTCGACGCGGTGCAGGCACCTCGCCATCTGGTACGGCGCTACGGCACCGAGGCACCGGCCGTCCTCGCACTCGGCGCAGACGAGCCCCGGCTGGGCGAGAGGGTGCTGCCGGGCCATCCGGTGACCGCCGCCGAACTTGTATGGGCGGTGCGCCACGAGGGCGCCCTCGACGAGTCCGACGTCCTCGACCGCCGCACCCGGATCGGCATGGTGCCGGCGGACCGGGCCGCGGCGCTGGACACCGCGCGGGAACTGCTCGGCGAGGCCTTGACCCGGAAGGGGTGAGAGCCCTCGGCCTGCCCGCCGGTCCGCTCGGCTCGGCGGGCAGGCCCGGCACCCAGGGCTCGGCGCGCGACATGGCAAATGTGCGCCTATGCTCCATTTGCGTGACACATACCTTCGACGAGCTGGTCGAGAAACAGCGCGCAGCCGACGAGGCGCACCTCCGGGTCGAGGAGCTGCAGCACTCGTACGGCCCGGTGACCCAGCCCGGTGGCTGGAGCGGACAGCAGGCCGACACCTATGAGACCGCCCGCCGCGCCTGGCGCGACCTGGCCCGCGAGGCGCGGACGTCGGTCACCGAGTATGCGAAGGAGGCCGGCAGGTCCCGTAACGAGGTCGAGGCGCAGGTCGAGCAGGCGGTGCGGCAGTCCGAACAGAGGAGCTGACCGGCCGCCGCCTGCTATGATCTTGCGGGTTTCCGGAACCCCCTCGCTCACGCTCCGCCTCCGCGGACGTCGCGGGCCGCCATCGGAGCGGCCGGTTCCGTCTCGAAACACACCGCACTCCATCTGACACCCCATCAGCACCCTGCTGATGGGGTGTCACGCGTTTTACGCCGGTTCCTGCCGAAAGCGCCGGACGACACCTCACCGAAAGGGCGCACCGACCGCGATGACCTCCCTGCCCCGCAAGAACTCAAAGAACATAAAGGACACAGGCGACCCAACACCCGAAGCACCGGACATCCCGCTGCGCCGGGTCCCCGACTTCCGCTGGTTCTGGCTCTCCCGCGTGGTCTCCGGGCTGGGATCCGCCGTCACCACGGTGGCCCTGCCCGTGCTGACCTTCCAGGAGACCGGCTCGCCGCTGATGCTCTCCCTGGTGGCGGCCTCGGCGACCCTGCCCTACGTGGTCTTCGGACTGATCGCGGGCACCGTCGCGGACCGGACCGACCGTCGCCGCCTGATGATCCTCACCGACTGGCTCAACGCCGTCTGCATCGCCTCCGTACCGGCCGCCTCCGCCCTGGGCATCCTGACCGGCGGCCAGGTTCTCGTCGTGGCCTTCGCCTCGGCCGCTCTCGGCCTCTTCTTCGACGCGGGCGTGTACGGCTTCGTCCCCGACATCGTCGGCAAGGACAAGCTCACCGAGGCCAACAGCGCCGTCTACGGAGCGCAGACCGTCGTACGCATCGCAGGCAACGCGGTGGCGGGCGGTCTGATCGTCCTGTTCCGCCCGGCCGGAACACTAGCTTTGGACGCCCTGTCCTTCGCCGCCTCCGCGCTGCTCCTCAAGGCGGTCACACACACCTCCCCGTCCGACCAGCCGGCCGGGCAGCGGCCGGGGTTCAAGGAGTCCGTCCGGGAAGGACTCCGTTTCCTCCACCACCACTCGACGCTGCGCCTGATGACGGTGGTCGGCACCCTGCAGTCCTTCTCCGGCGGGGCCGTCATCGGCCAGCTCGTCGTCTTCGCCGACCGCGTGCTGGGCATCCACGGCTCCGACGGGCGGATCGGCCTGCTGTACATGGCGTGGAGTGCCGGAGGCATCGGCGGGTCCTTCCTGCTGCCCCGGCTGCGGCGCCGCTTCGAGGCGTTCCCTCTTCTCCTGGGGGTGCTTCCCGCCGGAGCCCTGCTCGGCCTGGCGGTCGTCCTCAGTTCGGACTGGCGGGTCACGCTGGTCGCGCTGACCGTATGGGGGTCGGCCTACCTCGTCGTCCTGGTGAACACGATGACCTACTCCCAGGAGGTGACACCGCCGGAGCTGCAGGGCCGGGTCAACACCACGCGCCGGATGCTCTCCTCGGGCCTGGGTGTTCCGCTCGGCGCCCTGGTGGCCGGCACCCTGACCGTGCGGGTCGGCGTCCGGGCCGGGATGTCGACGGCCGTGGTGTCGATCGCCCTGGCGGCCCTGCTGGTCTGGGGTGTCCAGGTGCACAGGCGGGTGCGGGCAGCGGCGTAGCAACCGTGCCGGGGCCCCTGGAGCGGCAGCAGGGGCCCTCAGGCGTCAGCGCAGGTAACTGCGCCGTGTACGGGTGAGCAGGAACAGTCCTGCGAGCAGCAGCACGGTGCCGACCGTGGCGGGCCACAGAGTCGTGCCGGTCGCGGCCAGCGCGCCGCTCTGGGCCGCCTGCGGTTCGGCCTGGTTGCCGGCGGCGGGGATGTTCCCGCCCGTGGCCTGGGGCTGGGCGGAGTTGTCGCCCGCGTCGGTGCCGCCGTTCGCCGGTGCGGCCGCGGCACTTCGGGAGGCCTTGGCCGTTGCGTAGACCCTCGGTTCCGAGGTGCTGGAGATGGTCGGCTTGCCGTCGTCGGCGGGCTGTCCGGTCTCCGGAGCGGTGGTCGTGGGCTGCGCGTTCTGGTCACCGGATCCGCTGCCGGAGCTCCCCTTGCCGGACCCGTCACCCGAATTCCCCTTGCCGGACCCGTCCCCCGAGTTGCCGTTGTGGTCGCCGGCGGACGGCATGGTCGGGTCGTCGGTGGGCTGAGCGGTCGGCTTCTGGGTGGGCCGGTCCGTGGCCGTCGGCTGGTCCGTGGCCGTGGGCTGGTCGGTGGGCTGCTCGCTGGGCTGGTCCGTCGGCTGCTCGGTCGGCTGCTGGGTCGCTCCCCCGCCGGATCCCGGGTCCTCGCCGGTGCCCGCGCCGCACTCACGGCCGCCGTTGATGCAGGACACGACCTCCTTCATGAGGCCCTCGTCGAAGACGTTGATGAAGTCGCCGTGGTCGGTGACCGGTTTGTGCAGCTGCTCGGGGAAGGAGTCCACCGCGAACAGCGGGGTCGTACGGCCGCCGTCCTGCAGGCTCGGCGCCTTCACGTCGTACACGATGCGCTGCACCAGCTGCGGGATGGCCTTGAAGCCGTTCGCGCAGTTGCCGGAGGCGTCGGCGAACGCCACGTGGGTGCGGTGGTTGGCGCTGTCGATGTTGCGCCCGTCCCAGCAGCTCTGGAACCGGAAGGTGCGCACCACGTCGCTGCCCTGCGGGCACAGCGGGTACTTGTCTTTCAGCTGCCGGTCCTCGAAGCCGGTGCAGCTCCAGGAGGCGTTGGCGTTGGCCGTGCCGTTCACGAACGCCTTGGCGTCGCCGGTGATGATGCGCAGCAGGCGGGGCATCTCCGTGACCTGGCTGCGCGGGCTGCCGATGAACGTCATCGTGACCTGCTTGGGCGTCACGATCTGGCCCGCGTTGCCCTCGATGCCGCCGCCGGGCGAGTTCGCGTCCTTGTCCTGGCTGCCGTTCTGCAGCCGCAGCACCGGCCAGTAGTACGTGGACTTGTCGCCCGGGTTCTCGCAGCTGGTCTGGGCGTTCGCGAGGTCGTCGTCGCTGGCGAAGGCGTTGTTGGACTGGTTGCCCACGTAGTCGTGGAAGTGGTGGGCGCCGTTGGTGACGCCCGGGGCGACGATCACGTTGTCGGAGTTGCGCAGGCCGTTCTCGTTCACACCGCAGCTGGTGGTGAAGGTGCCCTTGGAGACGAAGGACTTGAGGTCCGGCGCCGGGGCATTGGGCTGAACCGAGTTGATGTCCTGGTAGTCCGCGGCGACCGGCCCGTTGCCGGCCTGGCCTCCGTTGCCGGTCTGCTGACCGCCGCCGTTCTGCTGGCCGCCGTTCTGCTGGTCGCCCTGCCCCTGCTGCTGGCCGCCTTCCGAACCCTGGCCGCCGTTCTGGTCGTTCCAGGTGCGCATCGAGCAGTCCGCCATGGAGCCGATCCCGTCGGGACGCTCGCCGGCCTGGTCCATGGCGTTGCCGATGCGGTCGAGGGACTCGCTCCGCTGCTCCTTGAGCGGCTTCATGACCTGGTCGTCGGTGTAGCCGCTGTCCTGGCGCTGTTCCGGCGTCGCCGCCTGCAGCCGCTGGTAGGCCTCCGCTATCTGCTGGTCCATCGAGGCGAGTTCCTTGTCGACCTCGCCCCGTGCCTGGTCCGGCACCTGCGTCAACTTGCTGCCGACGTCCGGGCAGTCGATCGTTCCTGCGGCGGCACTGCGCGTCTGCGCGTCCGTGCCCGAACCGTCTTCCGTCGCGGAGGCGTAGACATTGACCGCCACCAGCCCGCCTCCGCCCAGCATCAGCGCGAATGCCGCAAAGGTTGCGCGGCGCGGGCCTGTCGGGCGTCTGCGCGTGTTGCGTCCCACGAGAGTTCTCCTACGGATCACGGCGGTCAGGCATGGAAATCCCTCGCCACATACGGACGGCGGAACCGGCGTGTTCAAGCACCCCACAGATTCATACGAACCTCTCAGAAAGCGCGTGCCCCCAGATCCCCACACGTGGCGCAAACCGGGACACCACGGCACAGTGGAAGCGTGGCCGGGCAGGACTTCGACGTATGGACCGCCGGGGACGCGTACGAGCGGCACATGGGGCGGTGGAGCCGTCTGGTGGCCGCCGAGTTCGTGGCCTGGCTGGCGTGTGCCCCCGGCGCCCGGTGGCTGGACGTCGGCTGCGGTTCGGGGGCGTTGACGTCGACCGTGGCGCGCCGGTGCCGGCCCCGGACGCTGCTGGGGGTGGAGCGGTCCGCCGGGTTCGTGGCCGCGGCCCGGGCGCACGGATCCCCTCCCGCGCTCTTCGCCAGGGCCGACGCACAGGCACTTCCCGTGGGTGACGAAGCGGTGGACGTGGCCGTCAGCGGCCTTGTGCTCAACTTTCTCGCCGAGCCCGGTGCCGCGGTCGCCGAAGCCGCGCGGGTGGTGACGCCGGGAGGCCTGGTCGCCGCGTATGTGTGGGACTACGCCGAAGGCATGGGGTTTCTACGGCACTTCTGGGACGCCGTGACCGCGGTCGATCCCAGCTCGGCGGCGGAGTGGGACGAGGGCCGCCGGTTCCCGCTGTGCGCACCGACTCCACTGCGGCGGCTGTGGAGCGAGGCCGCGCTGGTCGAGGTGGAGGTCACTCCCCTCGAAGTCCCCACCCCTTTCGCCGACTTCGCCGATCTGTGGGATCCGTTCCTGTCCGGTCAGGGCCCCGCCCCCGGTTATGTCACCTCGCTCGCACCGGCGGCCAGGGAACGACTTCGAAAGGCGCTCCGGGAGCGGGTGCCCATTCGGGCGGACGGCTCGATCCCGCTCCGGGCACGCGCCTGGGGGGTGCGGGGCCGTAGAGCAGGGGGCCGCGACAAGTGACGGTCGCCCGTGAGACCGCTCTGGGCCGCACGGCTCAGTGACCCGCACGCGGAGGTCCTGCGGGAACCCGAAGAAGCCATGCCACGGCGGCGGATCGGCAAGGCGCGTTCAGGCAGGGGCGGGGGTGGACGGCCTGTCGGCAGTTGTCCCGCCCCCGTCGGCCGCGAACCGCCCCGCGCTCCCGCACCGACCTCTTACGCCTCCAGCCAGAACCCCGTACGGGTCAGCCAGAGTTCGAGCAGTGCCGTGTCGCCTCGGGTCTCGACTGCGGGAGCGGGGCGCCGGTAGAGGAACAGCAGCAGGCCGGTGACCGGTCCGCGTACGGTCGTGGCGGCCGCCGCGCGACCGCTGTGCCACACGGGCCGGTCGCCGCCGAGGTCGACGTGCCACTGGCCGGCGCCGGTCGCCTCGAACTGCAGCGTACGACCGGGGCCGAGGAGGCCGGGTACTCCCGGCCGGGGCTCGTACGCCTCGGGGACCGTCGCGAAGTCCATCCACTCCTGCACCGCGTCCACGGCCAGATCCTCGTCGAGCGTGAATGCGGCGCCCGTCGCCAGGGCGGCATCGGCGCGGTGCACGACGGTCTCGTGCGTCATCCTCCTGGCCCAGAAGAAGGATGTGTTCCGATCGTGGGCCGGCGTCCAGAGCCGCGCATCGGGGCCGGCATCGCGCAGGGCGGCGCCGAGTTGTGCGGCTCCTTCGGCGAGCCAGTCGTCCAGTGCGCCGTCGTCCAGTCGGGCGTATACGGCCGGGTCGTCGACGGGGTCACCGGGAACGGCTTCGACGGCTCGCGTCCGGACCACCTCCTCCGCCCAGCGGTGGTCCCCACCCACGTGCCGCAGCAGTCGGCCGAGATCCCAGCCGGGGCAAGTGGGGACCGGGGTGCTGGTGTTCGCTCCTTTCACCAGCGCTCTGAGCAGGTCGGTCTGGGTGACGATTTCGCGACAGCAGCGGTCGAAGGTCAGCGAAGTCATCCGCTCATGATGGGCGAACCGGCCCCCCGGCCGCACTCGGGTTCCATGTGCACCCATTTCTTGAAGAGACACAGCGGACTCGTGTCACCCCGACTTCACCTCTTGACGCGTTTGGTCCAGACCTTTAGGTTCCCGGTCACACAGCTTCACCAGTACGCCCAGAGTTCACCCATGTGAACCACCTTGCGCTGTCTCCACTCCCACCGTCCCTTGCCGGCGAAAGGCTGTGCCCCCCACCCATGAACCCCCAACCCCCCACCCACGGCGCCGCGTTGCGCGCCTGTCTCGCCATAGCCCTGTCCGCCCTCTCCACCGGAGCCCTCACCGCCGCGCCCGCCGACGCCGCCCCGGCCGCAGCCCCCATGGCCGTAGCGCCGTACCTCTACAACGGCTGGGGCAGCCCGCCCGACCCGGCCACCATCACCCACGCCACCGGCGTCAAGTGGTTCACCCTCGCCTTCGTCCTCAGCAACGGGCACTGCAATCCACAGTGGGACGGCAGCCGCCCGCTCACCGGTGGCGTCGACCAACGGACCGTCAACACCGTGCGCGCGGGCGGCGGTGACGTCATCCCCTCCTTCGGCGGGTACAGCGGCAACAAGCTGGAGAGCTCCTGCTCCAACGCCGGGGAGCTGGCAGCCGCGTACCAGAAGGTCATAGGCGCCTTTCGGCTCAAGGCGATCGACATCGACATCGAGGCCGACGCCTACGGCAACCCGGCCGTGCAGCAGCGCACGGTGGACGCGCTGAAGACCGTGAAGGCGAACAACCCGGGCCTGAAGGTGTACGTCACCATCGGCACCGACCAGAGCGGGCCCGACACCAGCCTGATCAAACGGGCGGCCGCGTCCGGGCTGTCGGTGGACGCCTGGGCCATCATGCCGTTCGACTTCGGCGGCGCCGGCAAGAACATGGGGACGCTGACCCTGAAGGCCGCCGAGGGCCTCAAGTCCGCGCTGAAGAGCGCCTACGGCTACGGGGACGACCAGGCCTACCGGACCATGGGCATCTCCTCCATGAACGGGATCACGGACCAGAACGAGAAGGTCACCGTCGCCGACTTCCGCACCATCCTCGGCTACGCCCGGCAACACCACCTCGCCCGGCTCACCTTCTGGTCCGCCAACCGCGACCGCCCCTGCACCGGCTGCGGCGCGGACAGCTGCTCCGGCGTCTCCCAACAGGCCTGGGACTACACGCGCGTCTTCGCCCAGTACACGGGCTGAACTCCTGCACCCGCACAGAAGAACCACCCATGCGGCCGATCTCGTCAACCGCCCCTGGCCAGAAAGGAGTTCATCCGATGCACGCCCTCCGAACCGGCTGCCGTACGCGTCCTCGCACTCCTGGCGATCCTGCTGACAGCCCTGTCCGCGCCACGCGCCCACGCCGCGACACAGCCGTTCACGGTGCTCGCCCTCTGCAACGGCACCTGGGACGCGGCCCACATCAGCTTCGTCCACGAGGCAAACGACTGGGGCCTGCTTGCCGACGGCGGAGTCAGCGGCCACCAGGTCGTGCTGTTCCTCGACGACCTGCCGCAGTCCGCCGCCCATCACACCGGATTCGAAGGCCATATGCGGGGAGGCGGCGCCTGGATGGGCAGCTTGCCGCTCGGCACCGACCCCGGCCAGAGCTGGTACAGCGGCGACTGCCCGATCGTGTGGACGAACACGAAGTACCGGATGCTGTACGCCAACTTCGGCCACAACGCGATGGACCACGCCACCGACACCGCCCTGTCGTCGACGTTCGCGAGCCAGAGGCAGAACCGCTTTCTGCTCGACGGACTGAAGTGGCCGGGCCGTACGGCTGGTTCGCACCTGCACGCGCGCTCCTGAGCCGGTGCGCGAAGGGCCCCGACCGCCGCGCGGGTGCGGTCGGGGCCCTGCCCCACGCCGCGCCCACGGGCACCGAACCCGAACCGCACTGGCGTTCCCTACGATGACCCGGTGACGAGTGACACCCCCACACGGGCCGACGTCGACGAAGACGCCCGCGCGACCGCCGCGCCCGAGGCGACCCCCTGGGCGCAGCGGCTGCGGCGGTTCGGGTACGTGGCAGCCCCCCGGACCGACGTCCGTGCCCGGCTGGTGCCGCCCTTTCCCGAACCGGCCACGGGAGTCTGGGAGTTGGCGGGTCTCGGGCCTCGGGCCGCTCGCCGCCTCGCGCGCTCCATGGCCTGGCTGGGACCGGTCCTCGTCGCCATGCTGGCCGGCGCGCTCCGGTTCTGGCGGCTGGGGCAACCACGGGCCGTCGTCTTCGACGAGACGTACTACGCCAAGGACGCCTGGGCGATGCTGCGGCTGGGCTACGAGGGCAGCTGGCCGGACCGCAAGATGGCCGACCCGCAGATCCTGGCGCACCCCCAGGTGATCCCGCTCTCCGACACCGGCAGCTTCGTCGCGCACCCGCCGATGGGCAAGTGGGTGATCGCCCTCGGGGAGGGGGTGTTCGGACTCGACCCGTTCGGCTGGCGGTTCATGACGGCGGCGCTGGGCACCCTGTCGGTGCTCATGCTGTGCCGAACAGGGCGCCGGCTGTTCCGTTCGACGCTGCTCGGCTGTCTCGCCGGAGCGCTGCTGGCGGTGGACGGCCTGCACTTCGTGATGAGCCGGACCGCCCTGCTCGACCTCATCGTGATGTTCTTCGCGCTGGCGGCGTTCGGCTGCCTGCTGGTCGACCGGGACAGGGCGCGGGCCCGGCTGGCGGCGGCCCTGCCCATCGGCGACGACGGCTTGGCGCGTCCCGATGCGCACACCGCAGAACAGGTCGGCACGGGCCTGCGTCCGTGGCGGCTCGCGGCCGGTGTCCTCCTGGGACTGGCCGCCGCGAGCAAGTGGAACGGCCTCTACTTCCTGGTCTTCTTCACGGCCCTGACTCTCCTGTGGGACGTCGGCGCCCGCCGCGTGGCCGGGGCGGGCCGGCCGTACCGGGCGGTGCTGCGCAAGGACCTCGGCTGGTCGGCGCTCTCCCTGGTGCCGGTCGCCGTAGTGACGTATCTGGCGACCTGGACCGGCTGGTTCCTGTCCGACAACGGCTACGACCGGCACTGGGCGGACGGCCGCGGCGGCACCTGGTCCTGGATCCCGGCTCCGCTGCGCAGCCTGTGGCACTACGAACACGCCGTCTACCAGTTCAACATCGGCCTCCACGCCCCGCACCGCTACCAGTCCAACCCGTGGAGCTGGCTGGTCCAGGGGCGCCCCGTGGCGTTCTACTACCAGTCGCCGAAGGCCGGGCAGCAGGGCTGTCACACCGCCACCGGCTGCTCGCAGGAGATCCTGGGCCTGGGCACCCCGCTGCTGTGGTGGGCGGCCTGCGGCGCGCTGCTCTACCTGCTGTTCCGGTGGGCGCTGCGCCGCGACTGGCGCGCGGGCGCGGTCCTGTGCGCGGTCGGCGCCGGGTACCTCCCGTGGTTCAACTACCAGGACCGTACGGTCTTCTCCTTCTACGCCGTCGTGTTCGTGCCATACCTGTGTCTGGCCGTCGCCATGATGGTCGGCGCCCTGCTGGGGCCGTCAGGGGCCGGCGAGCGGCGGCGACTGGTCGGCGCGATGGGCGCGGGCGTGCTGGTGCTGTTCATCGCCTGGAACTTCATCTACTTCTATCCGCTCTACACGGGCACGACGATCCCGTACAGCGACTGGCGGGCCCGGATGTGGCTGTACACCTGGATATGAGGCCGGAGTTGACGTTCCCGGACGTCACAGGGTGTTCAACTCCCCTGTCGAGCGACCGAGATACGTGACAGGCCCCGGGTCCGGAACGTCGATGCGGTGGAAGCCCAGCCGGTCGTAGAAGGCTCGGGCAGGAGTGTTGGCCGTGACCATGGAGAGGTGTACGGCGGCGACGCCCCGGTCGTGCAGGGCCCGTAGGAAGGCACGCATCAACTCGCGCCCGTGCCCCTGGCCCTGCCAGGCGGGGAGCAGGTCGATGTGCAGATGGGCGGGGTAGGCGGCGACCTCGGGGACGAGCATCCGTTCCGGGTGGTGCAGGAGCGGGATCATCTGCTCGTCCGGGGTCGTCGGCGGCCCTGCGGGCTCCGGGTGGCGGTCGGCGACCCGGGGCAGCCACTTGGTGCGGAACTCTTCGACGAAGCGGGGCGTGTCCGCGGTGCCGAGGATGTAGCCGACCGCCCGGCCGTGCCCGTCGTCCAGGACGAAGGCCAGCTCCGGCTCCAGCACGACGTAGGGCGCCGCGAAGATCGTCGGGAAGACGGTGGGGTCCGCATAGACGGGACGGCTGTCCTGGCCGTTGTGGGCGGTGCGGATGCAGATGTCGTCGAGGGCTTCGCGGTCCTCGGGACGGTAGGCGCGGATGGCGGGCGTCGCGGTCACCACAGCATCCTGCACGAATGGGAGCGCTCCCACAAGCGGGCCGCCGGGCCTTCGTCCGGCAGACCGCCGCTCTCGTCGTGGTCGAGAACGGCACTGACCGTCGTCCGCACCTGGCCGATCATGGCGCTGCCGCGCCCGGCGATGTGCGCCTTGTTGAACATGGGCTGCATCAGGCGGCGGTTGCGCAGATGAGTGTCACCGTCGGCGACGGTCGCGATTACGTCACCGAGGAAGACCCGCAGCGCGTCGTTGTGGTTCCCGCCCTTGGTGAAGTGGGCGGCCTCGGTCACCTGGACACATCAGGTCAGTGCGGGGTCCGTGACCACGTAGGCCGATGTGGGGCCGATGCGTATGCGCACCACACTGCCGTGTTCGCGCAGCGATGCCCGATGCACCGGATCGGAGATCTTCACGTCACATCCCGGTATGTACGGGGTTTCTTTCCGCCCAGGTGCGCCATACGCCTGTAGTGGCGCATTCTTGCTGTGTCGCCCGCTGGACGGCGTACGGACGAGGTAGGGCCGATGACTCGCGCGGAGTACGCACACCGGACGCCCGGGCAGCTGGCCGCGCTGCTGATCGACGCCTCGACAGAGGCGATCGGCGCGGCCGGCGGGCACTCGGGCGGGGTCTACCTGCGTTCCGGCACGCCCGGGCTGCTGCGGCTGGCGGTGCTCACGGGGCTGCCCGGCCCGCTGTTCCGGCCCTGGTGGCGGCTGCATGTGGACCGTCCGTTCCCGGTGGCCGACGCCTACCGGCTGGGTGTGCAGGTGGTCCTGCCGAACGCCGCGGAGACGATGCGCCGCTATCCGCAGTTCGCGGCCGGGCTGCCGTTCCAGTTCGGGTCGATGCACGTACCGATCGGCTGCGGGTCGACGACCTTCGGTGTGCTGACCGTGCTGCGGCCCTCCACCACGGACGCCACCGAGCTGCTCCACCACCGCGACCGCATGGTGCGGCTGGCCGAGGACCTGGGCACGGCCCTGCGGCGACTGGAGGACGGAGGCAGGTCGTCGGTGGCCTGGGACGGGGAGCCCGTGTGCGTACGAACCCCCGGCGCGCGCCCCCCTGCGGGGCGTGCCGGGGGTTTCGCCTGGGATCCGGTGACGGACGTCGTGACCGTGGACGAGCGCCTGCCCGCCCTGCTAGGGGTGCCGATCGACGCCTTCGCGACGTCCGTGGAGGCGCTCGCGGACGCCGTGGCCCCGGCCGAGACACAGCGGGTCCTGGCCGCTCTGCGGGAGACGGCCGCGGGCAGACCTCCGCCGCTGCCGCTGTATGTGCGGGCCGAGGACGGCGCACTGCGCCTGGTGGAGCTGTGGAGCCCGTACGCCGCCCCAGCCCCGCCCGGCACTCCGTCCGGCGCGCATCCGGTCCGTGGTTTCATCGTCGATCCCGGTCCCGGTGCGGCGGCCGACGCCGCCGCCGATCTGCTGCCCGACGGGGTGCTGTGCCTGGACCGGCTGGGGCTGGTCCTCTACGCCAATCCGCGCGCCGGCCAGCTGCTGCACTGCTCCAGGACGCAGCTGCTCAGCCGTCCCCTGTGGGAGGGCGTGCCGTGGCTGAACCAGCCCGCCGTCGAGGACCATCTGCGCAGCGCGCTGCTGTCCCCGGAACCGGTGCGCTTCCATGTCGCGCGGCCCGCCACGGACGGCGCGCAGGAGGAGGACCCGTCGTACGAGGGTGCCTGGCTCGAAGTCTGTGTCTATCCCGGCCCGTCCGTGCTGACCTGCACGTTCCGCCCGGCGCACCGGGTGGCGGACGCGGCCGCCGACCTCACGCGTGACCCGGCCGCCACCACCTCGCCCGGGGTCCCGTCGATGGCTCCGCTGTATCGCCCCATCGTGCTGGCCATCGCGCTGACGGAGGCCGTCACCGCACGGCAGGTGGCAGCCGTGGTCATGCGGGAACTGCTGCCCGCGTTCGGCGGCCGACGCCTCGCCATCTATCTGCTGCAGGACCGGCACCTGTATCTGGCCTGGGAGAACGGCTTCCCCAAAGGGTTCCTCAGCCCCTTCGAAGGCGTGGGCCTGGACGCCCATCTGCCCGGGGTCGAGACGCTGACCAGCGGGCGGCCGATCTTCTTCGACTCGATGGAGCAGCTGGCCGCCGCCTATCCGGGCATCCCGCTGGACGCGGACGAGGGGGCCCGCGCCTTCCTGCCGCTGATCGCCTCCGGGCGGCCGGTGGGCTCCTGCATCCTGGGCTTCGACGGTTCGCGCAGCTTCAGCACCGAGGAGCGCACCGCACTCACCGCGCTGGCCGGGCTGATCGCCCACGCCATGGAGAAGGCCAAGCGCTACGAGAGCGAGGCGGCGCTCGCCCGCGGACTGCAGCAGGCCCTGCTCCCCCGCCGGCTCTCGGCCCATCCGCAGGTGGAGACCACCGGCCGCTATCTCCCCGGCACGCAGGGCATGGAGGTGGGCGGCGACTGGTACGACGTCGTGGAGGCGGGGGACGGTCTGGCGCTGGTCATCGGCGATGTGCAGGGGCACGGCGTGCAGGCGGCGGCCACCATGGGCCAACTGCGCAGTGCGGTACGGGCGTTCGCGCTCGGTGACCGGCCGCCCGACGAGGTGATGAGCGGCACGAATCATCTGCTGATCGACCTCGACCCCGGACAGTTCGCGAGCTGCTGCTACATCCGGCTGGACCCGGCCTCGGGCCTGGCGCGGGCGGCCCGTGCGGGGCATCCGCCACCGCTGCTGCGTCACCCGGACGGCCACACCGAGGTGCTGGACCTGCCCGGCGGGGTCGTGCTCGGCGTGGATCCGCACGCCCAGTACCCCGTCGCCGAGCTGCGCATCGAGCCCGGCGCCGTCCTCGCGCTGTACACGGACGGGCTGGTGGAGCGTCCCGGTGTCGACATCGACGAGGGCATCACCGCTCTGCGGGTGGCCCTGGCGAAGGTCGGCGCGCCTGCCGTCCGCCCCGGCCGCCGTCCGCTGGCCGGGATCGCCGACCGCCTCACCGCGACGGCCCGGCACTCCGCGGACCGTCCCGACGACATCGCGCTGCTTCTGGCCACGCGCCGTACGGTGCACGGGAACCAGCAGTGAAACATCCACCGCCCGTGACATCGGCACGCAGACAGAGGGCGATCTCCGTCACCCACTGTGACGCCTCTCGCCTCACGCGGCCCGGCAGTGTAGACATAAGCACATGGTCCGACTTCCGGACCGCTCCGGGACCCGGTCGCACCGCCGTCCCGGCGGTCCCCGTGCCCGCCGCGCGACCGATCGCGCCCACGCGGTGTACGGGCGGCACTCGACGCGGACGACGGGCAGTGCGCCCGGCCGTAGTACAGGGCACCCGGGCGAGTCGGAACCGGGCCGCATCACGGCGCTGCGCTCCGCGCTGACCAAGCGCAGCATCGCCCGGCAGGTGTTCGTCCTGCAGGTGGTGATCGTGCTGCTGCTGGTGGTCGCCGCGGTGGTGGCGCTGTATCTGCAGGTGCGGCACGACAGCACCCAGGAGGCCCGCAACCGGTCGGTCGCCGTCGCCCAGGCGTTCGCCAATGCGCCGGGCACCCGTGAGGCGCTCGACAGCCCGCACCCCACGGCGATCCTGCAGCCGCGGGCGGAGGCCGCCCGCAAGGCGACCGGCGTCGACTTCATCGTCGTCATGAACACCGACGGCATTCGCTACACGCACCCCAAACCGAACCGCATCGGCAAGAAGTTCGTGGGGACGATCGAGCCCGCACTGGCCGGCGGGACGGTGGTCGAGGAGATCAACGGGACGATCGGGCGGCTGGTGCAGGCGGTCGTGCCGATCAAGGATCCCGACGGCAAGGTGGTGGGCCTGGTGTCGGCGGGCATCACGACCGCGACCGTCGGCGGCACCGCCGACCGGCAGCTGCCCCTCGTCCTGTTCGCCGCGGCCGGGGGACTCGCCCTGGCCACCGGGGGCACCGCGCTGGTGAGCAGACGGCTGCTGCGCCAGACGCACGGCCTGGGCCCGCACGAGATGACCCGCATGTACGAGCACCACGACGCGGTGCTGCACGCCGTGCGCGAGGGCGTGCTCATCGTCAGCGGCGAGGGCCGGCTGCTGCTCGCCAACGACGAGGCGCACCGACTGCTCGACCTGCCCGCGGACGCCGAGGGCCGGCACGCCCTCGACCTCGGCCTCGCCCCGGAAACGGCCGAGCTGCTGGCCTCCGGGCGCGTCGCCACCGATGAGGTGCACCTGGTCAAGGACCGGCTCCTCGCGGTCAACCAGCGACCCACGGACGTCCAGGGCGGGCCGCCGGGCAGTGTCGCCACACTGCGCGACTCGACCGAACTGCGCGCCCTGTCCGGCCGCGCGGAGACGGCACGGGAACGCCTCAACATGCTGTACGACGCGGGGGTGGGCATCGGCACCAGCCTGGACGTCGCCCGTACCGCGGAGGAGCTGGCGGAGCTCGCCGTGCCGCGGTTCGCCGATTTCGCCACGGTCGACCTGTTCGACGCGGTGCTGGGCGGGGGCCAGCCGGAGGCGGTGGCCTCCTTGCGCCGTACCGCGTCGAGCGGGATCCGTGAGGACGCCCCGCTGTACAAGGTGGGCCGGCAGATCAAGTTCGTCGACTCCTCCCCGCACGCCCGCAGCCTGCACTCCGGGCAGGCCGTGCTGGAGCCGGACCTCGGTGCGGCGCCGGGCTGGCACGCGCAGGATCTGGAGCGCACCGCGCAGGTCGTCGAGTACGGGATCCACTCGCTGATCACCGTGCCGCTGCGCGCGGGCTCGCTGGTGCTCGGGGTGGTCAGCTTCTGGCGCTCGGAGAAGCCCGAGCCCTTCGACGCGGACGAACTGGCCCTCGCGGAGGAGCTGGTGGCCCGCGCCGCGGTCTCCATCGACAACGCCCGCCGCTACACGCGTGAGCACAGCATGGCCGTGACGCTGCAGCGCAGCCTGCTGCCCCGCCGCCTGCCCGAGCAGAGTGCCCTGGACATCGCCTACCGATATCTGCCGGCGCAGGCCGGAGTCGGCGGGGACTGGTTCGACGTACTGCCGCTGTCGGGTGCCCGGGTCGCCCTCGTGGTCGGCGACGTCGTCGGGCACGGGCTGCATGCCGCGGCGACCATGGGGCGGCTGCGCACGGCGGTCCACAACTTCTCCGCCCTGGACCTGCCACCCGACGAACTCCTCGCGCTGCTCGACGAGTTGGTCGGCCGCATCGACCAGGACGAGACGGCGGACGGCGGCAACGCCCCGGTCACCGGCGCCACCTGTCTGTACGCGATCTACGACCCGGTGTCGCGCACATGCACCATCGCCCGGGCGGGCCATCCGCCGCCGGCCCTCATCCGGCCCGACGGCGAAGTGGAGTTCCCCGACGTGCCCGCCGGTCCCCCGCTCGGCCTCGGCGGGCTGCCGTTCGAGACGGCCGATCTCGTGCTGGAGGAGGGCAGCCGTCTCGTGCTCTACACGGACGGGCTGGTCGAGGACCGGGAGCGGGACATCGACGAGGGGCTCGCGCTCCTGCGGGGCGCACTGCAGCGCGCGGGAGAGTCGCCGGAGGACACCTGCCGGGTGGTGCTCGAATCACAGCTGCCGGCCCGGCCCAGCGACGACGTCGCCCTGATCGTGGCCCGTACCCGCGGACTCGACGCCGACCGGATCGCCGAGTGGCAGGTGCGCAACGACCCGGCGGCCGTCGGGGAGGTGCGGGCCTCCGTCAGCCGCAGGCTCACCGAGTGGGGGCTCGACGAGCTGACGTTCACCACCGAGCTGATCCTGAGCGAGCTGGGCACCAACGCGATCCGTTACGGCGCCGACCCCATCCATGTGCGCGTGCTGTTCGACCGCACCCTGATCTGCGAGGTCTTCGACAGCAGCAACACATCGCCGCACCTTCGGTATGCGGCGATGACGGACGAGGGGGGCCGCGGGCTGTTCCTGGTGGCCCAGCTCGCCGATCGCTGGGGCACCCGGTACACACCCGAGGGCAAGGTCATCTGGGCGGAACAGCCACTGCCCTGACTCACCCCCTTTTGGTCCGTACCTGGTTCGTACGTCCCTACGAACTTCTCCCGCGACGGGTGTGCGTCACGCCGCTGCTCTGATAGGAAACCTTCCTATCAGTGTCGGATACGGCCAACTCCCCACCCCCCACCACCCTTTGGAGCCCCCGTGACGCACCCCTCCAGCGACCCTGCACGTCCAGCCCGCATCGCACGCCGCAGCGTCCTCGTGGCGGCCGGCGCGTCCCTGGCAGCAGCGCCCTTCCTGCGGCCCTCCCACGCCTCGGCCACCCCGTCCGCGGCGGGCTGCGTGGGCCTCGACGACCCGGCGAAGAAGGAGATCGCCATGAAGCTGGTGTCGAGCGCGGAGAACTCCTCGCTCGACTGGAAGGCGCAGTACAAGTACATCGAGGACATCGGCGACGGCCGCGGCTACACCGCCGGGATCATCGGCTTCTGCTCCGGCACCGGCGACATGCTCGACCTCGTCCAGCTCTACACCGACCGCAAGCCCGGCAACGTCCTTGCCAAATACCTCCCGGCGCTGCGCGCGGTCAACGGCTCCGACTCGCACGAGGGCCTGGACCCGAACTTCCCCCGCGACTGGCGCAGGGCGGCCCAGGACACCGCGTTCCAGCAGGCGCAGAACGATGAGCGTGACCGCGTGTACTTCAACCCGGCCGTCCGGCAGGGCAAGGCGGACCGGATCGGGACGCTGGGGCAGTTCGCGTACTACGACGCCATCGTCATGCACGGCGACGGCGACGACCCCACCAGCTTCCGCAACATACGCAAGCGCGCCCTGAACAAGGCCAAGCCGCCCGCGCAGGGCGGCGACGAGGTGGCCTACCTGAACGCCTTCCTCGACGCCCGGGTCTGGGCCATGAAGCAGGAGGAGGCCCACAGCGACACCAGCCGGGTGGACACCGAGCAGCGGGTCTTCCTGCGCAACGGCAACCTGTGTCTCGACACCCCGCTCAACTGGAAGGTGTACGGGGACAGTTACCACATCGGCTGACCGGTGCGCCTCGCTGCCGTACCGCCCCCGGCGCGGTACGGCAGCCCGGCGGCGCCAGGACACCGGCCGATGCGGTCCACGACTGCCACCGCCGGTGAAGGACGTCTTCGGGTACGAGACCGCACTGCCGCAGCGGCCTCCAGGAGCCTCGAAGAGCCTGTCCGGGTCCGTCGTTCTGGATCTTGCCGTACTCCTGCCGTCCTTCACGTAGATCCGGGTGATGTAGGTCATCCCGGAGATCTCGGCGCGGGACCGGTCCGCGGCCCGATACAGGAGTCGGTGGTCTCGGTGCCGAGGCGTCTGGCCGCGTACCGGTGGATGTCGTCGGCGTAGCAGTTGAAGAGCACCGCGAACGCACCGGCTCATAAAATTGATTTATGAGCTCATAGAGCGGACCCGCGTACCGACTTAGGCTTGCCTTAGCTTAGGCTTCCCGTTCGAGTCGCCTGTCATCGCTCGAAGGGAACCTGATCATGCCGCGCCCCCTGCGGGTAGCCATCGTCGGAGCCGGCCCCGCCGGGATCTACGCCGCCGACGCCCTGCTCAAGTCCGAGGCGGCCGCCGACCCCGGCGTCTCCATCGACCTCTTCGAGCGGATGCCCGCCCCGTTCGGCCTGATCCGCTACGGCGTCGCCCCCGACCACCCCCGCATCAAGGGCATCATCACGGCCCTGCACCAGGTGCTCGACAAGCCCCAGATACGCCTCTTCGGCAACGTCGACTACCCGACCGACATCAGCCTGGACGACCTGCGCGCCTTCTACGACGCCGTGATCTTCTCCACGGGTGCGACGGCCGACCGGGCCCTGCCGATCCCCGGCGTCGACCTCGACGGCTCGTACGGCGCCGCCGACTTCGTGTCCTGGTACGACGGCCACCCGGACGTGCCGCGCACCTGGCCGCTGGAGGCGGAGAAGGTCGCCGTGCTCGGCGTCGGGAACGTCGCGCTCGACGTGGCCCGCATCCTCGCCAAGACGGCGGACGAGCTACTGCCGACGGAGATACCGCCGAACGTCTACGACGGCCTGAAGGCCAACAAGGCGCTGGAGGTCCACGTCTTCGGCCGGCGCGGCCCGGCGCAGGCGAAGTTCTCCCCCATGGAGCTGCGGGAGCTGGACCACTCCCCCAACATCGAGGTCATCGTCGACCCCGAGGACATCGACTACGACGCGGGCTCGATCGAGACCCGGCGCGGGAACAAGCAGGCCGACATGGTCGCCAAGACCCTGGAGAACTGGGCGATCCGCGATGTCGGCGACCGTCCGCACAAGCTGTTCCTGCACTTCTTCGAGTCGCCCACCGAGATCCTCGGCGAGGACGGCAAGGTCGTGGGCCTGCGCACCGAGCGCACCGCCCTGGACGGCACCGGCAACGTCAAGGGCACCGGCGAGTTCAAGGACTGGGACGTCACCGCCGTCTACCGTGCGGTCGGCTACCTGTCGGACAAGCTGCCCAAGCTGCCCTGGGACCTGGACTCCGGCACCGTCCCGGACGAGGGCGGACGGGTCGTCCAGGAGTCCGGCGAGCACCTGCAGTCGACGTATGTGACCGGCTGGATCCGGCGCGGTCCGGTGGGCCTGATCGGGCACACCAAGGGCGACGCCAACGAGACGGTGGCCAACCTGCTGGACGACCACGCGAACGGCCATCTGCAGACGCCGGGTTCACCCGAGCCCGAGGCCGTGGACGCGTTCCTCGCCGAGCGTCGCGTCCGCTTCACCACCTGGGAGGGCTGGTACAAGCTGGACGCCGCGGAGAAGGCGCTGGGCGAGCCGCAGGGCCGTGAGCGCGTGAAGATCGTCGAGCGTGAGGACATGCTCGGAGCGAGCGGCGCCTGACGCTGACGTTCGCCGGTCGTGCCGCGCCCCGCAGGAGCGTGGCACGACCGGCGTCGGCTTCGCACGGAACCCCTGACGTCGCCCATGCGTTCCCCCCTGTGTGCGTACGACCGCGGGGGCCGTGCGGAGACGAGCGGGGTGGGGCGTGGCACGCGTACTGATCATCGGCGGCGGAACAGCCGGCACGGCGGCGGCTCTGGCCCTGCGCAAGGCGGGCTTCGAGGTCACCGTGTACGAGGCGCATCCCGGCTCGGCCGAGGGCCTGGGTGCGTTCCTCACCCTCGCGAGCAACGGAATGCGCGCCCTCGCACAGCTCGACGCCTCTGCCGTGGTCACAGCGCTCGGCTTTCCGCTGACCTCGATGCAGGTACTGGACGACTCGGGCGCCGAGCTGGCACAAGCACCCCTCGGTGAAGCCGCCGACCCTCTCCTGCAGTACCGCTGTCTGCGCCGCGGCGACCTCACTGCGGCCCTGCAGGCGGAGGCGGCACGCCGCGGCATCGTCATCCGGCACGGCGCCCGCCTCGCCTCCGTCCACAACGGCGCCGACGGCGTCACCGCACACTTCACCGACGGCAGCACCGCGACCGGCGACCTGCTGATCGGCGCCGACGGCCTGAACTCCACGGTCCGCCGGCAGGTCACCCCGGAAACCCAGCCGTGCTACGCCGGCCAGCGGGTCTTCTACGGCTACACCGGCGCCGCGGACCGGTCGGGGCCGCAGGCGCGCATCACCATGGTGCGCGGCAGCACGGCCGCCTTCGGCTACGCCGTCTCGCCCGACGGGGAGACCTACTGGTTCGCGCGCGTGAGCGGCGAGCCGCTGGACGCCGACGAGATCGCGGAGGGTTCGCCCGCCGACTGGCGTGCACAGCTCGTTCCGCTGCTGCGCAAGGACGCCACTCCCGCCGCGGACATCGTCGCAGCCGCCGGTGACGAGGTCATGGTCACCAACGCCACCGAGATACCCGCCGGCACACCCTGGCGCTCCGGCCGGCTCGTGCTCATCGGCGACGCGGCCCACGCGGCCTCCCCGGCGACCGGTCAGGGCGCGTCCATGGCGCTGGAGGACGCGGTGATCCTCGCGAAGTGCCTGCGCGACGCACCGGACACCGACACGGCGCTCAGCCTGTACGAGGACCTGCGCCGTCCGCGCGTCGAACACAACATCACCGTGAGCGGGAACATCTCCCGGGGCACGCACTCCCCGTCTCCGGCCGGGCCCCGGAGTTCGCCTCCTGCACGGCCCGGGGAGGACGGACTGATACGCCTGCTGGAGTGGGAGTCCGACATCCTGGAAGAACAGTCGGCCGGGAACCCTTGAGCGTGCCGGGAACCGACCCGCAGCCGGAAAAGGCATCGCCCTGACACCCCCTCAGCCTGTTACCGTCCCCCGGTGTTCTCCCTCACCGAGCCCCCTTTCTTCACCCGTCTGCGCGACGCCCGGCGGGTCCTCGTCGCCGGGGCGGGCGGCGGCTTCGACGTGTACGCCGGCCTGCCACTGGCCCTCGCGCTGCGCTCGGCGGGCAACGAGGTCCATCTGGCCAACCTGTCCTTCGCGGACCTGTACGGGCTGGACATGGACGTGTGGCTGGAGGCGGACGTCGCGGCGATCGGGCCCGGCACCGCGGCGCGTGGTGACTACTTCCCGGAGCGCACGCTCGCCGGGTGGCTGGAAGAGCAGGGCCTGCCGGCCACGGTGTACGCGTTCCCGCAGACCGGTGTGCAACCGTTGCGCGCCGCGTACCGCGCACTCGTCGACCGTCTCGGCGGTGTGGACGCCCTGGTGCTGGTGGACGGCGGGACCGACATCCTCATGCGGGGTGACGAGCACGGCCTGGGCACACCGGAGGAGGACATGGCGAGCCTGGCCGCCGTGAACGGGCTGGACGAGATACCCCAGCGGCTCGTCGCCTGCCTGGGGTTCGGGGTGGACGCCCATCACGGCGTCAACCACTCCCTGGTGCTGGAGAACCTGGCCGCGCTGGACCGGGACGGCGCCTACCTGGGCACGTTCTCGCTGCCGCGCGAGAGCAGGGAGGGCGCCCTCTACCTCGACGCGGTCGCCCATGCCCAGCGCAGCACGCCCGAGTACCCGAGCATCGTCAACGGCTCCGTGGCGGCAGCCGTACGCGGTGACTTCGGCGACGTCCCCTTCACTCGGCGCACGAAGGACAGCGAACTGTTCATCAACCCGCTGATGTCCCTGTACTTCTGCGTGGACGCCCCCGGCCTCGCCCGCCGGAACCTCTACCTGGACCGGCTGGAGAACACCGCGCTGATGCGCCAGATCAGCTCCGTCATCGAGGACTTCCGCGCCGGGCCGGCGCGCCAGCGGCCCCCGCGCGCCTACCCGCACTGAGCGCGGACGGCCGCAAGCGCTGAAGGTCAAGGGCGTTCAGTGCGCCCGGCGAGGTCCCGCCCGGCCACCACCGTCAGCGCCAGGGTCAGCAGCGTGAGCGCGGCCGTCTGGCCCAGTGCGGCGCCCACGAAGGCGGCGGGGACGGGAAGGCCCAGCCATGGATACAGCGTGGCGATCCGCACCGCCAGGAGCAGCAGGCCCAGCGCGGCCAGGGCCAGGGCGCCGCAGGCAGGGCGCGTGTCCGTGCGGCGACGGCGCAGCAGCAGCCAGCCGAGCGCCCCGAGGACGAAGCAGGTGGCCGGCGCCCAGACGGCGTCGGGCAGGGCGGGCAGCAGGACCTCGGACGCACCCGTCACCACACTGCAGGCCGCGAGGACGAGGCCGGGTGTGCCGACGGGCAGCACGGCCGCGGGGGCGTCCCGGTGATGGGCCGCGCACAGGGCGAGCGCCGGCAGCCAGGCGAAGAGCGCGCCGGCGGTGGCGAACCAGGGGTCCCACGGCTCCAGTTCGCTCACCAGCGGACCGGCGAACGGCCACAGCGTGGGCAGCGCGGCGAGCAGCACCGACGTCCGGGCGAGGCGCCGGCGGTCGTGCAGGAGCGCGAAGCATCCGACGGTCCACAGCAGCGGCAGCGTCCACCGGGCGGCCTCGACGACAGTGATGAGCGGACCGCGCCCGGTGAACCCCGTCAGGAACATGTCCCACTCGCGTGCACCGTGCGTGGTCGCCCAGGTCAGCTCAAGGGCCCGGTCGACGACCGCGGCGGCGGCCTGCAGCAGCACGGCGAACAGGGCGAAGTTGCGGACGGCCGACCCGAGCAGGGCGTACGGCCGGGGCGCCCCGGTGGCGGCGAGCCTGCTGCGCACGGCGAGGGCGGCGATGCTCGCCACCTCACCCGGGGTGGGCCTGCTCTGGTCCTGCAGCTCCTGGTCGACGTCCCACAGGAAGACCTCGACCATCTCCTCCTCCCGGTCCCGCCGGTAGTAGGCGGGCAGCAGGCGCAGCACCGTGCGGTAGCGCGTCTCGAGCAGCGTCGTCATGCCACACCACCTGCGAGTCCGGGGCCTGCGGACGGTTTCGCGACCGCGCCCGGGGTCCTGCGACCCTCGGCGATGCGTGACTTGGCGGCCCTGGCGTCGGCCGCCATGCGCTCCGCCTCCGCGTCGAGCGCCTGCAATCCCTCGTCGGTCAGGCGGTAGTAGCGCCGCAGCCGGCCCTCGTGCACCTCCTCGCGGTCCAGGACGATCAGCCCGTCCGCGGTGAGCCGGTCCAGGACGCCGTACAGGGTGCCGACGCGCAACTGCACGGCACCGTCGGAGACTTCCTCGACCTCCCGCAGAATCCCGTAGCCGTGCCGGGGTTGGTCGGCCAGGGCGGTGAGGACGAAGAACGCCGCCTGAGTCATGCTCCTCGATGCCATGCCGCCATGATATCTCGGCTTCCGATATATAACGCAAGGCCGAGGCATACGGCGTGGCGGTACACGAACAGGACCCGCCCCTAAGCGGATGGTGGGCGGGCCCTGTTCGCGGGCGCCATTGTGGCGGGCCCGGTGCGCCGGGGATACGGGTGAACCGGGTGTCCTGGAGTGCGCTCCTCGCACCCCGAGTGCACCGCGCGCCTCCCGTGCGGGCACCCCCCGGGGGCACCCCGCCGAGGCGCGGCGACGATACTGGTCGATACACGTGCCCCCGCCCTCAGATGGACTCATGCGTACTTCGCCCTCCGTCCGACCGACCCCGTCCCCCACCCTGTGGCTGGCCCGCGGCAGCCATACCGGGCCCGATGCCGAAGACGTCGTACGCCGGACGCTGCACCGGCTCAAGGACGAGGGGACCATCGACGACCATCTGGAGGTGGCCGTCACCGAGACCTCCGCGAGCACGTCCGACTGCGTCTTCGAGGCGCGGTGGACGGTGGCCGAGTCGGTGACCGTACGGGCCCGGCTGACCCTGACGCGCGATGACGAACCCGGCGTGACATGGGTGCTGGCGGCGGAGGCGGAACGCCCCTGGGAGCAGGGGTGGCCCTCCCCCGCCACCATGTTCTGGCCCGCGGAACCGGATGCACCCTGGGACCACCAGCCCGGCACGGGACTGCGCCTGCGGGAGGCCAACCGCCTGCCCGCGGACGACAAGGACATCCGGCGCCTGCTCCGCAACTCCGTGCGCGGAGGCTGGCACATCAACCTCGTCGTGCACGAGGCGATGACACCCGACGAGCGCGGCCGGCTGCCGCTCGGCCCGCTGCTGCCGCCGAGCCTGCGCCATCGAGTGCTGGAGCACCGTGCCGCACCGGACCAGCTGCGCATCGTCAACCGGGTCCTGCGCGAGTTCGGGGTGCAGGTCCCGCGCGGCGGTGCCGTCCTGCTGCCCACCACGCCGGCCCCGGAAGGCTTCGACGCGGACGACTTCTCCGTACGCACCGTCTTCCTCGACGGCTCACGGCCCGCGCAACTCGTCGACGCCCTGACCCGTTTCGCCGCGCTGCCGCTTCCGCTGCCGGACGGCGCCGAGGAGGCCGTCACCGCCCTGCGGGACGACTGGCAGCTGAGGACGCTCGAGGAGGAACTCGCCCACGCACGGGGGCTCGTGGCCATGTACGCCGAGGCGCTCGAGGCCATGACCAAGTCCCGGGACCTGTACCGCGAGGCCGCCGAGCGCGCGCACGAGGCACTGGCCGTCTACCGCGAGAACGGCGACGGGCTGCCGGCCCGGCCGCAGCCGACCGCTCCGCCCCAGGGCTCGCCCTTCCAGCAGCTGACCCGGCGGCTGGAGCGGCTCAAGGACACCGCCAAGGCGCTGCGTCCCACGTCCGCCCCGGACAGTGCAGTCGAGCGTTCGGACTCCTCCGGCCGCTGAGCACCTGGGCACAGGGCCCGCCCGCGCGGGGCCTGTCCAACGACATCGAAGCGCCCGCGGTCCGGAGAACCGCGGGCGCGGGGCCACGACGCCGTGCAGGCGTCGGCGACGCGGCGCATCAGTCGAGACGCCGTGCCGTGGCCAGAGGACGGGCAGGAGCACCCCCCAGAGCGGGAGGGCGCGCTGCTGCGCGCAGGACCAGGGCCGTCACTGCCGTCAGCGCCGCGATCACGGCGACCAGGCCGGCGAGCCAGCCCGGGGCGAGCGTGAGGTCGAGCGCCCGGAAAAGCGACCGCGAGCGGAACCCGCGGTACAGCTCGGCGCCGGCGAGCAGCGCCGGCAGCACGGCCGCGACCACGAGCACGGCCCGGACGGGACGCAGGGTCACCAGTACGGCCAGCAGGGCGTACAGGATCGACACTGCGATGCCGGAGGCGTACACGTCGACGGACGTGCCCGACTTGTACATCGGGAACCAGAGCAGCGCGCACAGGAAGAGTGCGGCTGCGACGAGCAGGCCCGCCCACGGCGGGCGCTCGGCGGCGCGGCGCGGCGCGCCTACGGGCTGCCTCGGCATGGTCTCGCCACCGTAGGAAGGCAGGACCGTCGGGAACGGCGGAAGACCGCTGCCGGTGCCTTCCGGGCGCCAGTCCGCCTCGCCGGCCTGCGGAAGCGACGGTTCCGCCTTCGGCGGGGCGGGGTGGGCACCGCGTTCCGTGCTCAGCCGGCCGATGAGTTCCACGAGGTCCTCCACGGACCTCGCCGCGGCGACCGCCTTTGCAGCCTCCTGTCCGAAGCGGCGCTCCGTCGACGGCAGGTGCAGCAGCGCCATCAGCCGGGTCACCTCCTCCACCGGACGGTTCTCGGCCGCCGCACGGATCACCTCGTCCGCACTGGAAGGGTCGCGGGGTGGTTGGGTCAGCAGGGTGACCAGACGGGTGACGTCCTCCACGGAGCGGTCCGTGCCGACCGCGCGCAGTGCGTCGACGGTGGCTTTCGCATACTCCGGGGACTGCTCCAGCATGGTGATCAGGTTGGCGACTTCCTCCAGTGGCCGGTCCGCGATGGCGGCATGCACCAGGGCGCTGGCCGGGTCGTCGTGCGCGCCGACTATGGAGGGGTCGTAGGGACGGGGTGATGAAGAGCGGATGCTCATGACTCTCCTCCATGGAATAGACGGAACGGTTCACCTGCTCTCGCATCTCCCGGCGCGTTTTCACGACGTTGCGATGCAGTGCCATTACTAAGCGCCGCTTCCGGCCCGTGCCAGTCGGGATGGGCCACAGGTGTGAGGCCCCGCCGCGCTTCTGACGGGGTGACGGAGGACGTACGAACGCCGGAAAGGGGAATCCGAGACAAGGGCGCGCCGTTCGGCACGCCGAATGGAGGAGGACCGTGAAATGGACCACAACGGTGATCGTGGTCGCCGTTGCCCTCGCGGCGCTCGCCCTCGCCGTGGCCGTCGCCCTGCTGGTGCGGCTGGTGCGGACACGGCGCGACCTGATGCGTGCCGGGCTTCCGACCGGCCGGCGCTGGGTCTTCTGGGGTGCTGTCCTGTACTTCCTGCTGCCGACCGACCTGCTGCCCGACCCTGTCTACCTGGACGACATCGGCGTCCTTCTCCTCGCTCTGCGCAGCCTGCGCGGCCCCCTGGACGGGCCGAATCGTCACGAATCCTCCCTGTGACTACGCAGAGTAAGGAAACCAATCACTCGTTCGATTCGTATAAGTGACTGGAAGGGCAATGCAGTCGGCGGACCGGGTGGCGCCGCGGGGAGCGGACCGCCGGGTCGGTGCTGCACTGACGAGGGAGACACGATGCAACCGTTCGCGCTCAACTACGCACGTCCGGCGGTGGAGTTGGAAGCCACGACTCCGTACGTCTACGACTCCGGGCTGCAGTTGAACGTGCTCATGGACGGCCGGGTCGCCGCCGGTGACCTCGCGCTGCTCAGGGAGTTGGGGACCACCACGTCCACCGCGGGTTCCAAGACGCACTTCGACGACTGAACGCGGAACCGCCCACTATGACCGTGCTGATCCTGACCTGTGAAGAGGACGTGACCGCCGACATGGTGGTCGTGCACCTGAACGCGTCCGGGGTCCCGGTGGTCCGCCTGGACCCCGCCGACCTGCCCGGCGGTGTCGCCTTGTCCGGTGAGTACGTGCACGGCCGCTTCCGCGGCCACCTCCAGTCCGCGGGCCGCCTGGTGAGCATCGCCGGGCTGCGGTCGGTCTGGGTGCGCAGGCCCGGGGAGGCGGCCGCGCGGGCGGCCCAGCCCTCCGCCTGGCTGACCGAGGAGTCCGCCCAGGCGCTGTACGGCATGCTGCGGGGCTCGGACGCCCGCTGGATGAACCATCCCGACGCGGCTCGCAGGGCGCGGCACAAGCCGTGGCAGCTGCGGCTCGCCCAACACTGCGGACTGCCTGTGCCGGCCACGTTGATCACGACGTTTCCGCAGGCGGCCCGGGAGTTCGCCGACCGGTATCCGGACCTGGTGGTCAAGCCGGTCTCCGGGGCGCATCCGCAGGATCCGCCCCGGGCGGTGCCGACCAGCAGGGTGGCGCCGGACACGGACTTCTCCGCCGTGGCGTTCGGGCCGACGCTGCTGCAGCGGCGGGTGGGCAAGCGGGCCGACATCCGGCTGACCGTGGTGGGCGAGCGGCTGCTGGCGGCCCGCAAGGCCACTGCCGACGGTACGGATCCGGACGATCCCGGTGCGGTGGACGTACGCTTCGCCTCGGCCGACATCCCGTGGCGTGCGACCGACGTCCCGCCGCGCATCGCCGACGCCGTCCGCTCTTATCTGCATGAGGCCGAACTGGCCTACGGAGCCTTCGACTTCGCCGAGGACGCCGACGGGACCTGGTGGTTCCTGGAGTGCAATCAGTCGGGACAGTTCGGCTTCGTCGAGGTGGAGACGGGTCTGCCGATCGCCCGGACCATAGCGGAGTGGCTGGCCCATCCCGGGCCGGAGCCGCAGACACGCGTCAACGGCTCAAGCACCACGGTGTGTTGAGGGCGGCGGTCAGTGGGGCAGCGAGCCGGGCAGCAGCGCGGTCCGCTGCCAACCGGCCCCCGGGGAGGAGTGACGCTCGGGGGCGGCGGGTACGGAGCCGAAGGACTGCAGCGGCCGCATGGCGTACTCCAGTTCCCGGCTCACGCGCTCGGCCTCCCGGCGAGCCTGAGTGGGGACGTCGCCGCGCTCGGCGACGAGTCGGTCGTAGATCGGGGAATCCTGGAACACCGACGCGCCTTTCGTGTGGTGGCCCATGCGCATGGGCACGGCTGTCGAGTGTATGCGCCCCGGGATACCGGGGTGTGAATTCTCCAGGAGCACTTGACGCCGACACGGCGGTTGTGGCTGTCCGGATGTACGTCATCCGAAGCTGTCGTCGCGTCAGACGGCCAGCGACAGGCCGCCGTCCCCGCCTGCGGCCCCTCGCGAGGCGATGAGCAGGGCGTCCGCCTTCGCGATCGCGTCCTCGACGCTCGCGGCTCCCATGGTGGCGCACAGGGCGCGGCTGACGTCGGCCAACTCCTGTGCGACCTGCGGCTTCTCACGCTCCGCCTGCGCGATGCGCAGCGACGCGTATCTGGTGAGCAACGTTCTGACGACCTTCGGGTCCGCAACGAGCACGAAGTGCCCCTCTCTTTGGTTGCGCCTCGTCTTCCCGGTCAGGCCCGGACCAATCGCATCTTCCGCGCCCCGGGCCTCAATTGACGCAAAACCGCTGTGCGACCCGATTCCCAGCGCGCTGCGAGGCGTTGAACAGAGGGTAACCCCCTCAGCACGAACGGTGAAGCTCATGAACCGCTCCGGCCGCCTCCTCTGCACCCTCTACCTCACCACCAGCGCCGAACTCGCCTGGACCACGGTCCTCGAATTCCTCCACGGTCCCCGGTGGGCCGCATGTCTGTTCGCCGCGGCGAGCCTGGTCCCGGTCATCGCCGTCGTCCGCGAGACCCTGATCCGCGACCTGCGCAGGGCCGCGGTCGTGGCACGCCACCCCGCGCGCACGGCCACCGACGAGATCGTGCGCGGTGAGCTGGACGCCGCGTGCTGCGAACGGTGGTGGACGAGCCTCGGCATCCACCACGACTCGACCTGCCCGCACGGCATGCGCCGCAGCAGCGCCGCCTGAGGAGACGGCCGCGGGGCGCGCACGGCGGCTCAGGCGACCTGTCCGCCGTGGAGCTGCGTGTGGGCGCCGCTGCCGCGCAGGAGTTCCTCGTACGTCCCCGTCTGCAGGAGGCGGCCGTCGCCCATCAGCACGATCCGGTCGGCGCCCAGCACCTGGTCGCGGTACAGGGCGATCGCGAGGCGCTGTCGCCGACCACCTGACAGCCGGGCGCCGCGCTCGCCGATCCCGATGTCCAAACCCCGGGCAGCAGAACACGCCGACCGCCGCAATCAGGTGGCGGCGGTCGGCGCGGAACAGGTACCCGAGGTGCGGACCGGGTCAGACGGCGTCGAGCTGCGCGAGTTCCTCGGCGTCGAGGGTGAGTTCGGTCGCGGCGACGGAGTCGAGGATGGTCTCCGGGCGGCTGGAGCCGGGGATGGGCACCACCACCGGCGACTTGGCGAGCATCCAGGCCAGGCACACGCGCTGCGGGCTGACCCCGCGGGCCTCGGCGATCCGCGCGAACGGCGCGTAGGCGGAGCCCAGTTCACGGGCCCGGGAGATGCCGCCGAGCGGGCTCCAGGGCAGGAAGGCGATGCCGAGTTCGTCGCACAGTTCGAGTTCCGGCTCGCTGGAGCGGAAGGCCGGGGAGAACTGGTTCTGCACGGAGACCAGCCGGCCGCCGAGGATGTCGTTCGCCTGCCTGATCTGGTCGGGGTCGGCGTTGGAGATGCCCGCCAGCCGGATCTTGCCCTCGTCCAGCAGGTCGCGGATCGCACCGACGGACTCGGCGTACGGCACCCTCGGGTCGGGGCGGTGGAACTGGTAGAGCCCGATGGCCTCCACGCCGAGCCGGCGCAGGGACGCCTCGCAGGCCTCCTTGAGGTGGCGGGGGCTGCCGTCGAGGGTCCAGCTGCCGTCACCGGGGCGCAGATGGCCGCCCTTGGTGGCGACCAGGACGTCCCGGCCGCGGTCGTGGGAGGAGAGGGCCTTGGCGATCAGGGTCTCGTTGTGGCCGACCTCGTGGGCGTCCCGGTGGTAGGCGTCCGCGGTGTCGATCAGGGTCACGCCGGCGTCGAGGGCGGCGTGGATCGTGGCGAGGGAGCGGGCCTCGTCCGGCCGTCCCTCGATCGACATGGGCATCCCGCCCAGGCCGATCGCACTGACTTCGACGTCACCGATGCGGCGGGTCTGCATGTGCTCGTGCCCTCTTCCGGTTGTCGCGCTGTACCGAATGACGTTCGGCCCACCGCACATGGGGTGCGGGAAGCCGCAACGCATTCCAGCCTGACCCGCCCACGGGCCACAGGTCCAATAGAGGAAAGAGAACGCATTCAGCAGCCGCACCACTGAATCGCCGCCTCCGCACCATCTGCTTGCGCAGTCGGCCGGTCGGTGTGCGACGCTCGCTGGCGACCAGTCGCCGCAACGGGCGACCCAGCGGAGAGGCGGCGCCATGCGGATAGGACTTCTCGGTACCGGCCCCTGGGCGGAGATGGCGCACGCCCCCGCCCTGCACGAGCACGCGGAACTGGAGTTCGTCGGGGTGTGGGGCCGCCGTACGGAGGCCGCCAAGCAGCTCGCCGACCGGTTCGGCACGCGCGCCTACGACGACGTCGACGCTCTGTTCGCCGACGTGGACGCGGTCGCGGTCGCCCTGCCGCCGTCCGTGCAGGCGGAGCTCGCGGTGCGGGCGGCTCGTGCGGGGTGCCATCTGCTGCTGGACAAGCCGCTCGCCACCACGGTCGCGCAGGGGCAGGCCGTGGTCGACGCCGTCCAGGAGGCCGGCGTCGCCTCGGTCGTCTTCTTCACCAGCCGCTTCCTGCCCGAGACCGAGGCGTGGATCACCGAACAGACAGGGGTGGGGGGCTGGTTCACGGCACACGCTCTGTGGCTGGGGGCACTGTTCGGCGGTGACAGCGACAGCCCGTTCGCCAACTCGCCGTGGCGGCGGGAGAAGGGCGCGCTGTGGGACGTGGGCCCGCATGCCCTGTCCGTGCTGCTGCCGATCCTCGGTGACGCCCGGCGTGTGGTGGCCGCGGCACCCGGTCCCGGCGACACGGTCCATCTGGTCCTCGACCATGCCGGCGGCGCCTCGAGCACCCTCACGCTCAGCCTGTCGGCCCCGTCCGCGGCGGCGGGCGCCACCGCCGAACTCCGGGGCACGGCAGGGGTGTCGGTGCTCCCGCAGAGCGCCGAGGGGGCCGTCGCCGCGCTCGGACACGCCGCAGACGCACTCCTCGCCGCCGCCCGCACCGGGCGCCCGCACGCATGCGACGCCGAGTTCGGCCGGCGGGTCACCGAGGTCCTGGTCGAGGCCCAGGCCCTGCTGGACGCCGCCACTGGCTGACGCGGCTTCACGGCCCTCCGCCGCGGCCTGTGCGGCCACGGCGAGGACCGAGTCGATCAGCGCCGGGACGGTCCGCCCGGCTCCGGCATCGACGCGAGGCCGAGGCCTGTCGGAAAGTGCCGAGGTGGCGTCACGGTCTGCCCGGTGCGGTCTGCTTCGCCACGGTGGCGAGGACCGAGTCGACCAGCGTAGGAACGGTCCGACCGGATCCGGCGTCGATGCGGTCGAGGCTCAGTTCGTCGAGGGCCTCCACCATGAGGTTCTGATAGCGCTCCGTGCGGGCGAGGAAGCGGTCCATCAGTGCCCGCTCCTCGTCCGTCGCCGTCTCGTAACGGCCGCCCGCGTGCACCCGGGCGCGCAGCACCGCTTCGTCGGCCGTCAGCCACACCGCGCCCGTGTGCGGTACGTCCAGTCCGGCGACGCGGACGGGCCACAGCGCCGAGCCCTCCAGGACAAGGCCCGCGCCGGCCCCGTTCTGGGCCGCATGGGTCGCGATCAGTGTGCGGATGCGGGGCCACAGCCGCTCGTAGTGGGCGAGGACGGACGTGATCAGTTCGTCCACCGTCAGCGAGGCATAGTGCTCGGCGACATGCGCGGGCACCTCCCGCTCCGGGGTTCTCCAGGGCCGCCCGGGGTGACGGGCCAGCAGGTCCGTCGACCGGTACTCGAACCCGAGACGCTCCGCCACCGCCCGTGCGACCGTCGACTTGCCCACGTTCGACGTGCCCCCGATCAGCACCACCCGCACGCCGGGCGCCTCCGCGCCGCTACGCATGCTCGAACGGTTCGTCGTTCCAGCGGAACCAGGCCCGGTCGCCCTCGATGTGCAGCAGGAACTCGGGAACGGGTCCGTCCGGCGACGACAGGGACACCCGTCTGGTGATCTCGTCGTAGGCCGCTTCCCACTCCTGCCAGTGCTCCTCGTCGTCCTGGTCCATCAGAGCGAGTTCCCGGGCGAACAGATCCCGGACCGATTCGAAGGCCGGCCCGGCGGTGAAACGGCCGGACAGCCATGGAAAGTCGGCGTCGTCGATCAGGATCTCGCCGACCGGTGCCTCGCCGCTGCGCACCCGCCAGACCTCGCCCAGGAACCCCATGCCGCCTCCCCCTTGCCAGCCGCCGATCACGCCATTGATCAGCATGCCACCCGGCACTGACAACGGGCCCGGCGTGCGGGCCGCGTCCCGCCGTAGGAGCGTGGAGCTGTGGGAAAGGTGCACCTCCTGTCAGCGCGCCGGCAGGACCACGACCGGCGGGGCTGGCTGCGGGGCGCGCCACCGCCCCGGCTGGTGCGGATGCTCCCGCTCGCCCTGATCGCGGGCGTCTGCGCGGCCACCCTGGCCAGCCACGAACCCCTCGACATCGGTTTCCTGCTGGGCGCCATCCCACCGCTCGCCGTGCTCTCGTACGGGCCGCTGGCGACCGCGCTCCTCGGCGGTGCCGTCGTCGCCGTGCTCAACATCCCGGCCTTCCGGCTCAACCACCCGGGCAACACGGACCTGTTGACCATCTCCTTCGTCGCCGTGCTGAGCGTGTTCGTGTCCTATGTGCGCAGCCGCCGCGACGCCCAGCTGGATCTGGAGCGCACCATCGCGGAGGCCGCGCAGCGCGCCGTCGTCCCCCCGCTGCCCGAGCGGGTCGGCCCGGTCCGCTGCGTGGGCCTGTACCGGGCCGCTCAGCGCGGCACGCTGGTGGGCGGGGACTTCTTCGACGTACGCGAGGGACCGCACGGGGTGCGGGCGGTGATGGGCGACGTCCAGGGGCACGGGCTGGCGGCGGTCTCCACGGTCGCCTCCCTGCTGGGGGCCTTCCGGGAGGCGGTGCTGGACCAGCCGGACCTGGAGTCGGTCGCCGCCCGGCTCGACCGCAGGCTGGAGCTGGACTCGGCGTCGTCCCGGTACGCCGAGCTGTTCGCGACCGCCGTACTGCTGGAGTTCTCGCCCGACGGCCGGTCGGTGCGGATGGTGTCCTGCGGGCATCCGGCGCCCCTGCTGCTGCGCGGCCGGCAGGCCACCGAGATCGAGCTCGCCGCGTGGACGCCGCTCGGTCTCGGGCTGTCCGACGACGGTCCGCACGCCGGTCTCACGTTGCGGCTGGAGCCCGGCCACAGCCTGTTCCTGGCCTCGGACGGCGTGAGCGAGGCCCGCGACCCCTCCGGCACCTTCTACCCGCTGACCGACCGGCTGTCCGCGCTGGCCGACGACGATCCGGCCGTACTCGCGGACCGGGTGTGGGCGGATCTCGTGCGGTACTGCCCGGGCGTCGACGACGACGTGACGATGCTCGTCCTCACGCCCGCGTCACCGGACGGCGGCTGACGTCGGACGCGGAGCCTGCCGTCTGGTCGCCCTCGGCGTCGATGTGCGGCATGATCCGGTCCAGCCAGCGGGGCGTCCACCAGGCGTGCGGCCCCAGCAGCGTCATCACGGCCGGAACCATCAGCAGCCGTACGACGGTCGCGTCGATCAGCACGCTCACCGCGAGCCCCAGACCGAGCATCTTGACCACGATGTTGTCGCTGACGATGAAGGCCGCGAAGACGCTCACCATGATCAGGGCGGCGCAGGTGATGACCCGGGCGGTGATCTCCAGCGCGTGGGCGACCGAGGCCTTGGCGTCGCCGGTGCGCAGCCAGGCCTCGTGGACGCGGGAGAGCAGGAAGATCTCGTAGTCCATGCTCAGACCGAAGATGATCGCGAACATCATCATCGGCACATAGCTCTCGATGGGCACCTTGCCGTGCACGCCGAGCGCGGGCCCGCCCCAGCCCCACTGGAAGACGGCCACCACCACGCCGTACGAGGCACCGATCGACAGCACGTTGAGGACGGCCGCCTTGACCGCGACGAGCAGGCCACGGAAGACCGCCAGGATGATCAGGAACGCGAGGCCGACCACGACGCCGATGATCAGGGGCAGCCGGCCGGCGACGATGTCACGGAAGTCGACCTGGGCCGCCGTCGTTCCGGTGACGTACCCCTTGGCGGAGGTGCCGGAGACCGCGTCCGGGAGGGTGGTGTGGACCAGCCGGTTGGTCAGGTCCGTGGTGGTGGCGCTCTGCGGGGACTGCTTCGAGTAGACCGTGCCGACCAGGACGTCCCCGTCCTTGGTGGGGGTCAGGGGGGTGACGGTGGAGGCGCCCGCCACCGCGTTCAGGGTCTTCTGTGCCTGGGAGGACAGGGCCGAACGCTGCGAGGACGGAACGGACGTCTGGTCGATGACGACGGTGAGCGGGCCGTTGGAGCCGGGGCCGAACGCGTTCGTCATCAGGTCGTAGGCGCGGCGGTCGGTGAAGGAGGTGGGGTCGGCGCCGTCTCCGATGTGGCCGAGCTGGATGGAGAACAGCGGGATGGCGAGGACGACGACGGTCGTGATGCCCGCCGCCAGGAACTGCCAGGGTCTGCGCTCCACACGTTGGGCGTAGCGGTGCCATGTGCCGGTCGGCTCGGCTCCGGGCTCGGCGTCGGTCTCGGCGACGGGTCGCCGTACGTGGTAGCGGTCGATGCGTCTGCCGATCAGGCCGAGCATGGCCGGGAGCAGCGTCAGCGCCCCGATGACCGCCGAAACGACCGTGGTGGCGGCGGCCAGACCCAGTTTCCCGATGAAGCTCACCCCGGACGCGTACAGGCCCGCGAGCGCGATGATCACCGTGCAACCGGAGACGAGCACGGCCCGCCCGCTGGTGGCGGTGGCGTGCCCCGCGGCATGGACCGGCTGGGCTCCGTTCATGAGGTTCTGGCGGTGCCGGGTGATCTGGAACAGGGCGTAGTCGATGCCGACACCGAGGCCGATCATGGTCGCAAGGGTGGGCGAGACGGTCGCGAACGTGAACGCCGCCGCGAGCAGCCCGAGGATCGCGAGTCCGCCGACGGCGCTGACCAGTGCCGTGAACAGCGGGAGACCGGCGGCGATCACGCTGCCGAAGCCGATCAGCAGGACGACGATCGCGACGGCGAAGCCGATCAGTTCGCTCACTCGGTCGTCGGGGGCCGGCCGGCCCAGTTCGCCGAGCGGTCCGCCGTACTCGACCTGGGCGCCTGCCGAGCGCAGCGGCTGCACCGCCTTGTCCACGCCGCTCAGGTAGTTGTCGCCCAGGGTGGAGGGCTGGACGTCGAAGCGGACGGTGATGTAGGCGGTCTTTCCGTCGGAGGCGAGGGGGCCGACCTTGGAGGCCGGGGCGGACAGCGGGTTCTGGGCCGACAGGACGTGCGGCAGTTTCTGCACGTCGCCGATCGTGGTGGACATCTGCGAGCTCAGCGCGGTGAGGGACTTCTGTCCGTCGTGCAGGACGATCTGGCTGCTGTAGCCGCCCGCCGCGGGGTCGTGCTTCTTCAGGACGTCCAGGCCCTGCTGGGACTGCACGCCCGGCAGGGAGAAGTTGTCGGAGTACTCCCCGCCGAAGGAACGGTTGAGGGTCTGCAGCGCCACGAGCGCCACCAGCCAGGCCAGGATGACGATCACGAAGTGCCTGGCGCACCACTCCCCCAGCCGTCGCAGAGCCCCTCCGCTGACGGCCCCCGCGCCCCCCTTGTCGGTACGGGCAGGTGACACGCCTCTCATTAGACGCCCGTGCTGTCACTCCGGCATCTCGTGGCACTTGTGTGCGCTTCCGGATGCACGCAGCGCTCCCGCGATGAATGGTGTTAGCAGTAGCGATCCTGACCCGAGGGAGCAGAGATCATGCCGACGTTGCAGCCCGACGCGTCCAGGCCGTCCGAGGACCGCGTCACCCCGGACGACCTGCTCCACACCCGTACCGGAACCGAGGTGTCCCCGGAGGACCTCGTCCTCGCAACGGGCAGGGACATCACCCCCCACAACCTCGAATGGGCCCGGCGCAAGCTGGAGACGGAAGGGTCCGCCGCCATGGAAAAGCTCCTGCCGTAACCGGCGCGGTTCAGTCCGCCTCGCCGGGCTCCAGGCACAGCACCGGCACCCGCTGCACGAGGTTGTTGGTGAAGCCGCCGCGGTTCCAGTGCTGCTCCAACGGCTGGGTATGTCCATCGGCGTCGGTGGCCCGCGCGCTCAGCACATGCTCGCCGGGGGTCGCCGTCCAGTCGAGGTGCCAGCGGCGCCACGCCCACCGGCGGCCGCCGTCGGGTTCCAGTTCGGCCTCGTGCCAGGTGCGCCCGTCGTCGGTGCTCACCTCGGCCCGTACGAGCGGTGCCCGCCCCGACCAGGCGCGGCCCTCCAGGGTCACCGGCCCGGGCCGCACCACGCGGGAGCGGGACATGAAGTCCGGGAAGCCGGGCGGGATCAGCAGGGCGCGCGGCTCGATGCGGGTGACCGGCCGGCCCTCGTCGGTGGGGTCCTGCCGGAGCCGGTAGGCCACGGCCTGCTGGAAACCGGTGAACGGGGCGTCGGTGACGGTGATCTCGCGCAGCCACTTCACCTGGGCCATGCCGTACCAGCCGGGCACGATCAGGCGCAGCGGGCGGCCGTGCTGGGGCAGCAGCGGGGCGCCGTTCATCGCGTACGCCACAAGTACCTCGGGCTCGGTTCCCGTGGCCACGTCCACCGGCAGGGAGCGCTGGTAGTCCTGTTCGACGCCGCGTTCCACGCCGTGGTCGGCGCCGGTGAAGACCACGTCGACGGCGTCCGGTGCCAGGCCGGCCTCGGCGAGCAGCAGCCGCAGCGGTACGCCCGTCCACTCGGCGGTGCCGACCGCCTCGACGAGCCAGGGCTGGCTGACCGGACGGGGCGTCAGCAGGGCCCGGCCGTTGCCCGCGCACTCCATGGTCACGCGCGTGGTGACCTGAGGGAGGGCGCGCAGTTCGGCCAGGTCCAGCTGCAGCGGACGGCGGACCCGGCCTCCGACGTTCAACGGCCAGGGCGTGTCGTCGGGGACGTAGGGGATGTCGTAGTGCGTGAGCAGGTAGTGCAGGCCCGGCGGGGTGACGTCGTAGCGCAGTGCCTCGAGCGGGAGGCCGTGGTTGCGGGTGGCGAGCGCCAGTTCGTCCCGGCCGATGCCCTCGTCGGGGGCGGCCAGCCGGGCGGGGGTGCTCGCGTCGGCGAGTCGGTGGCCCATGCCTCGCATTATCGCTCCGCCGGGTCGGGCCGCGACGGGGGTGCTGCGACATGCCGTCGGCCGGCTGCGGCTTCATCGTGGCGGGCGCGCCCACGCGGCGGAGCCGCATATCGATGCAGCCCCGTGCCGCGTGCGGGGCTTGCGCCCCGTCATTTCCTGGGCGGTTGTTGTCCGTTCAGTCTTTCGAAGCGGGGCCCGGGGCTGACAGACTCCGGAAGGTGCCCGACTTCGACATGCTTGTCATCGGATCCGGTCCGGGTGGCCAGAAGGCCGCCATCGCCGCGGCCAAGCTCGGCCGCCGGGTCGCCGTCGTCGACCGCCCCGACATGGTCGGCGGGGTCTCCATCCATACCGGCACCATCCCCTCCAAGACCCTGCGCGAGGCGGTGCTGTATCTGACCGGTCTCACCCAGCGGGATCTGTACGGGCAGAGCTACCGGCTGAAGGAGGACATCACCGTCTCCGACCTGACCTCGCGCACCCAGCACGTGGTCGGCCGGGAGGTCGACGTCATCCGCAGTCAGCTCTCCCGCAACCACGTCTCCCTCTTCGCCGGCACCGGCAGTTTCGTCGACCCGCACACCATCGCGCTGCGCGAGGTGACCGGTCATGAACGGCTGCTCAGCGCGGAGCACATCGTCATCGCCACCGGTACCCGGCCGGCCCGGCCGGACAGTGTCGAGTTCGACGGCCGTACGATCATGGACTCCGACAACGTGCTGGCGCTGGAACGTGTGCCGCGCTCCATGGTCATCGTCGGCGCGGGGGTCATCGGCATGGAGTACGCCTCCATGTTCGCCGCGCTCGGCAGCAAGGTGACGGTCGTCGAGAAGCGTGCCGGGATGCTCGACATGTGCGACGTCGAGGTCATCGAGTCGCTCAAGTACCACCTGCGGGACCTCGCCGTGACGTTCCGCTTCGGCGAGACCGTCGCCGCCGTGGAGCGGCATCCGCGGGGCACGCTGACCATTCTGGAGAGCGGCAAGAAGATACCGGCCGACGCCGTGATGTACTCGGCGGGCCGGCAGGGCCTGACCGACGAACTCGCCCTGGACAAGGCCGGACTGTCCGCGGACAAGCGCGGGCGGATCACCGTCGACGAGCACTACCGCACCGAGGTGCCGCACATCTACGCCGTCGGCGACGTCATCGGCTTCCCCGCGCTGGCCGCGACGTCGATGGAGCAGGGGCGGGCGGCCGCCTACCACGCCTGCGGCGAGCCGGTCGGCCAGATGCACAACCTGCAGCCCATCGGCATCTACACCATCCCGGAGATCAGCTTCGTCGGCCGGACCGAGGACCAGCTCACCGAGGACTGCGTGCCGTTCGAGGTCGGCATCTCCCGCTACCGTGAACTGGCCCGCGGCCAGATCATCGGCGACTCGCACGGCATGCTGAAGCTGCTGGTCTCGCCCGAGGACCGCACGCTGCTCGGGGTGCACTGCTTCGGCACCGGTGCCACCGAGCTCATCCACATCGGCCAGTCGGTGATGGGCTGCGGTGGCACCGTCGACTATCTGGTCGACGCCGTCTTCAACTACCCGACGCTGGCGGAGTCCTACAAGGTCGCCGCCCTCGACGCCACCAACAAGCTGCGGCAGATCGACCGGATCGGCGGCTGAGGGGCCGGCGTCAGCGGCCCTGCTCGGCGTCGGGAAGCTGCGTCTCGTCCTCGACGACGTGGACGGCGGCCTCCTCGGCGCCGGCGGCTCCGCCGTCGATGCCCACGTCGTCGGCGATCGTCTCCTTGGTCGTGTCGGGGTGGGCGCCCTCGTCCGGAGCGACCAGGCGGCCCGCACGCACCGTGCCGGCCTCGGGGTCGACGGGTTCGCCCTCGCCCCCGGGGAGGTCGCCGACCTCGTCACCGGCGGGCACGGCCGCGTCGGGGACCTCCTCGGCGAGCCGTTCGTCGAGGCTCTCGCCGCTGTGCTGCTCGGCGGCCGTCGTGCCGTGTTTGGTGACGCCGAGCGGCTTCTCCGGTGGCGAGTAGCCCTCGTCGAGGGTGTCGTCGTAGGTGCGTTCGTCGACGGCGTCCTGCAGATCGAGCGGCGCCGCGTCCTCCTGCTCCTCGTTCGTCCCGGTGGGCTGGTAGGCGTCGTCGGCCATCGGTTCGGGGCTCGTGCGTTCGCTGCCCATGAGTGCCTCCCTCGCGCGCTGCGGCGGGTCGTTCTCTGTACGGTGTCCCGATCCGCGTTTCCCGTTGTGCGCCGTCCAACCACGGCAGTCCCCGGCGGCGCAGGAGGTTACTTCTTGGTCAATCTTGAAAGGTCAAGGAGTAGGGCTATCATCACTCGCACACACGGTGTGACCGAACGACAACGCAGGCAGCCGTGCGCTCTCCACCACCCCTTTGTCCATTCGCTGCCCTTGATCTGCTCCGAGGCCAACCCTCGGGGATCCGGGGCGGGTTCACCACCCCCCACCTCCCCCTACGCCGTCGGGGCGGGTCGCCCTCGCGTCGTGCAAGACGGAAAGCAGCGCAACCATGAGCAACAGCAGGGGCAGAGGGCTGCAGGCCAACGCCCTCGGTACGTTCGACACCGTGGTGATGGCCGTCGCGGGCAGCGCCCCGGCGTACTCGATCGCCGCGACCACCGCAGTCCTCGTCGGCGCGGTGGGCCTGGCCAGCCCGGCCGCGCTGCTGTACTGCGCGATACCCATGCTGGGCATCGCGCTGGCGTTCAGCTATCTCGGCCGTATCGACGTGAACGCGGGCGCCAGCTACTCCTGGGTGGGGCGCACCCTGCATCCCTTTCTCGGGTTCATCAGCGGCTGGGCGCTGGTCATCTCGGCGACCATCTTCATGGTGGCCGGCTCGCTGCCCGCAGGTTCGATGACGCTGGCCCTGTTCGACGAGGGCCTCGCCGACAACACCGCGCTGTCGACGGTGGTCGGCGCGGCCTGGTTCATCATCATGCTGCTCGTGGTGCTCGGCGGCGCCCGGCTCACGGTCCGGGCCCAGCTCGTCATGTCCGGCGTCGAGCTGGCGATACTGGCCCTGTTCGCGGTGCTCGCCCTCTTCCACACCGGCAACGCCCGCGCCTTCGACTGGTCCTGGCTCGGCTTCTCCCACTTCGACGGGGTGTCGGGCTTCGCCTCGGGCGCACTCGTCGCCGCCTTCTACTACTGGGGCTGGGACGTCACCAGCAACCTGAGTGAGGAGACCCGCAACAGCCGCCGTACGACGGGACTCGCCGGGCTGATCGGGGTGGGCATCGTCTTCCTGCTCTTCGAGGTGTTCACCATCGCGGTGAACGTCATCCTGACCTCGAAGCAGATCGAGGCGAACGACGCGAACGTGCTGGGGGCGCTCGGTGCGGAGATCTGGCCGGGCTGGGGCGGCAAGCTGCTGATCGTGGCGGTGATGCTGTCCACCATCGCCACTCTGGAGACCACCCTCATCCAGGTCACGCGCTCGCTGTTCGCGATGGGCCGTGACCGTACGATGCCCTCCGCGCTCGGCCGGGTGCACCGCACCTGGAACACCCCGTGGGTGGCGATCACGGTGGTCGGCGCGGTGGCGCTGGCGATGTTCATCGCCTCCAACGCGCTCGGCTCGGTGGGCGAGATCCTCTCCGACGCGATCTCGGCGATCGGGCTGCAGATCGCCGTGTACTACGGCCTCGCGGGCCTCGCGGTGGTCGTGGCGTACCGCAGGATGCTGCTGAAGTCGCCCGCCAACTTCCTGCTCGGCGGGCTGTGGCCGCTGTTCGGCGCCCTGTTCATGTTCTGGATCTTCGCCGAGTCGCTGAGCTCGCTCGACACCGCGGCGATCGCGATCGGCATCGGCGGGCTCGCCGTCGGGCTGGTGCCCATGTTCTGGTACTGGCGGCAGGGCAGCGACTACTACCGGCCCGCCCGCCTGGACGCCAGCCGCACCGTCGAGGCGGAGTACGTCCCCGACGAACTGTCCACCACAAACTCCCGTGTCCACGAAGGTCTCTCCACCGACTTCTGAGGCAGACCCCGATGGCGAGAGACCGATTCACTCCCGACTACGACCCCGACTGCGGGGACGCACCCCTGACCAACGCACGCCACGACATCGTCATCGGCCGCTGGCAGGGCCTCAGGGACCTGCTGCGGGACACCGGCCCGGACTGGCTCGCGCGCGGTCACCGCGTCCGGATGCTCGCGCAGGCCTGCGCGGGCAGTTCGACCGTGGAGTCGTGGCTGGCGGCCGAGCCCCACAGCGGTGACGCGCTGGTGCTGCGGGCGGCGACGGAGACGGCCCGTGCGTTCAACCTGGCGATCGCGGCGGGCCGGGGCGTGCCGATCGACCATCAGCGCATCGACACCGCGGTGACGGCGTGTCTGCAGGCTGCGGAGGCGTACCTGGACGATCCGACCCCGTGGATCTCCCTGATCTCGGTGGCCCGGTTGTACTCCTCGGGGGTGCGCCGGCAGGAACTGTCGCGCTGGTGGGACGAGTTGCACCAGCGCGACCCGTACAGCGTGGAGGGCCACCTGCAGGTCCTGCACTACTACTCGGCACGCTGGCACGGCAGCCACGGCCTCATGTACGACTTCGCCCGTGACGCGGCCGGAGTGGCACCCACGGGCTGCGCACTGCCGGTTCTGGTGCAGTACGCGCGTGTGGAGGAGTACCGCTATGCCCTGGACGCGGCGCAGGGCAGCCAGTCCGCGGTGGGACTCGGGCAGCACTGGAACCACGACGGCGCGGTCAGCGACGTACGCCGCACCTGGCAGCGCTGGATCATGGACCGCACGGACAACGGCATCGCCCCCGGTGAACTGCGCGACCTCAACTACCTGGCACACGCCGCCTGCAACGCACGCGTCCCGGACGTCGCCGCCACCCTGATGCGGATGCTGGGCCGCCGGGCCACACGAACCCCCTGGTCCTACACGGGAGATCCGGACCAGCAGTTCGTGAGGTGGCGCAAGGAGCTGAAACTGCGGGGCTGAGGGTCTGACGGGACGGTGGGTCTAGTCGGCGGGCTGCTTTGCGGGCCGGGACAGGCCCGCCGTCCACTTCTCCTCGATGCGGCCCAGCTTCCACACCAGCAGCGCCACGATCCAGGTGGCGAGGAACAGGCCGACGATGGCGAAGCCCACGGTGTTGAGGTCGAGGCCGGCGATCCAGTCCCAGAACGCGCCGTGCAGATGGAGCTTCTCGGCGAGCAGGCCGAGGAGTTCGACCGTGCCGATGAGCAGGGCGACGGCGACCGAGAGGCCGGTGATGGTGAGGTTGTAGTAGACCTTGCGGACCGGTTTGGAGAACGCCCAGTCGTAGGCGAAGTTCATGAACGAGCCGTCGATGGTGTCCAGGAGCGACATGCCCGCGGCGAACAGCACGGGCAGGCACAGGATCGCGTACCAGGGAAGTCCCGAGGCGGCGCCGGAGCCGGCCAGCACGAGCAGGGCGATCTCGGTGGCGGTGTCGAAGCCGAGGCCGAAGAGCAGGCCGAGCGGGTACATGTGCCAGGGCTTGGTGACCGACTTCATCACGCGGCCCAGCAGGCGGTTCATGAAGCCGCGGTTGTCCAGCTGCTCCTCCAGGGCCGCCTCGTCGAAGTCGCCGGAGCGCATCCGGCGGAACACCTTCCAGATCCCCGCCATGATCACCAGGTTGATGATCGCGATGAGGTAGAGGAAGGTCCCGGAGACGGTCGTGCCGATGAGGCCGGTGATGTCGTGGAGCCGGGAGTCGTCGTCGCGGACCGGTCCGGCCACGGCCTTGACGCCGAAGGAGAGCAGCAGCGCCAGGCCGAAGACGACGCTGGAGTGCCCGAGCGAGAACCAGAAGCCGACCGACAGGGGCCGCTGCCCCTCGCCCATCAGCTTCCGGGTGGTGTTGTCGATCGCGGCGATGTGGTCCGCGTCGAAGGCGTGCCGCATGCCGAGCGTGTAGGCGGTGACGCCGATGCCGACACCGAAGGACTGCTTGCCGACGCTGTAGTGCTCGGGTGCGACGATCCCGACGAGCGTGAACCAGCCGATGAGGTGCAGGGCGAGGACGAAGGCGGCCATCCCGCCGATCCTGGTCCACTCCTCCCGTGTCATCGAGGTACGGACACGGTGCCGGGCGGAGGCCTTGGCGGCGTCCGGGGCGAGAGGTGGTGCGGTGTCTGGAGCGGCGGTCACATGCGCCATCATCACGTACTTGCAACTCATGTGCAGTAAAGGGCGGGGCAGCTCTTCGCCATGGAGGAGAAAAGGCGGGACCGCCGCTCAGGGAGTGGCAGTCGGCCCGTCCGGCCGGCTGCGGCGCTGCTCGACCATCTCTCGGCTCAACGCCTCCGTCTCGGGCTCCGACAGCCGCTCGAAGCCCTCCTCGGTGATCACCGAAACGATGGGGAAGATACGGCGGTTGATGTCCGGGCCGCCGGTCGCGGAGTCGTCGTCGGCCGCGTCGTAGAGCGCCTGCAGGGCGGCCAGGGCCGCCTCCCGCCGGTCCATGCCCTTGCGGAACAGCTTCTTGAGCGCGCCCCGGGCGTACGGCGATCCGGAGCCCTCGGCGTGGAAGTCCGTCTTCTCGTACAGGCCGCCGGCGACGTCGAAGCTGAAGATGCGGCCCTTCTCGCCGTCCGGGGCCGCCTCGTCGTAGCCGGTCAGGAGCGGTACGACGGCGAGGCCCTGCATGGCCTGGCCGAGGTTCTGCCGGATCATGCCGGCCAGGCGCCTCGCCTTGGCGTTGAGGGTCATCGGGATGCCCTCGATCTTCTCGAAGTGCGTCAGCTCGACCTGGTACAGCTTCACCATGTCCAGGGCGAGTCCGACGGAGCCGGCGAAGGCCACGGCCGTGTAGTCGTCCGCGGGGTGCACCTTCTCCAGGTCGCGCTGTGCGATGAGGTTGCCCATCGTGGCGCGGCGGTCGCCGGCGATCAGCACACCGTCGCGGTAGGCGAGGGCCAGCACGGTGGTGCCGTGCGGGAACCGGCCGGGCTCGGCGCGGACGCCGTCGGGGAAGGGCGGCCGGGTGGGCAGCAGTTCGGGGCGGTGGGCGGCCAGGAACTCGGTGAAGGACGCGCTTCCCGGAGTGAAGAACTCCTCCCCCAACTGGCCGCCGGTGTCGCTCGCTGTCATGCCACTCCCCCTTCTCGTCGGCCGGACATCGGACTCCTACCTGAACCGGAGGCCCGGGAAACGCCCGTCCCGGTTCCGCGGAGACCGCCGGGGCCACGGGCACGTGCATCGTGCCTGGCGTACGCGGGCGGGGGCGCCGCCCGTTTCTGCGAAGGCGGCGACGCGGACGCGCCGGCGGTCCGCCGGCCGGCCTCCGCCGTGGAGTTGGCGTCGTTGCCGCCGGTGTCGGTCGGTGGCGGTCCAGGCGCGACGGGTGGCGGCGGCCCTGTCGACGGGGTGCCAGGAGCGCGTACCGGACGACGGCGTGTCCGGCCGGTCCGAGCGCCATCGCCGCGGCGACCACCTGCCGCCCGGCGTGCGGCCGGACGCCGACGTCCTAGCGCGGGCTGCGGTGCGGTGGCTGTTGCGGGGCCGGGCGGGACGGGAGTTGGGGGGTTGCTCGGACGACGGGGCCGTCGTCGTGCAGGGCCACGGGGGTTTCGTGGTGGCGGATGGTCAGGGGCGGCCCGGACAGCAGGGTGTACGTGGCCTTGTCGGGGCCGACCTCCACGCGCAGGCGGCGGCCGAGGAGCTGGAGGGAGAAGGCCAGGCGGCTGAACCTCTCGGGCAGCCGCGGGGCGAAGCGCAGCGTGTCGCCGTCGCGGCGCAGTCCCCCGAAACCGGCCACCAGGGCCGTCCAGGTGCCGGCGAGGGACGCGATGTGCAACCCGTCGCGCGTGTTGTGCTGCAGGTCCGCCAGATCCATCAGCGCCGACTCGGCCGTATAGGCGTAGGCGAGGTCCAGATGGCCGGCCTGGGCGGCGATCACGGCCTGGACGCTCGCCGACAGCGAGGAGTCCCGGACGGTGAGGGGCTCGTAGTAGGCGAAGTTGCGGGCTATGTGCTCGTCGTCGAAGTGGCTGCCGCAGGTGTACATCGCGAGCACCAGGTCGGCCTGTTTGACGACCTGTTTGCGGTAGAGGTCGAAATAGGGGAAGTGCAGCATCAGCGGGTACTGGTCCGGCCGGGTGCGGTCGAAGTCCCAGCGCTGGTAGCGGGTGAAGCCGGCGTGCTGCTCGTGCACGCCGAGTTCGTGGTTGTACGGGATGTGCATGGCCTCGGCGGCGTCCCGCCAGGCCGCGCTCTCCTCGTCGTCGACACCCAGCCGCGCGGCCCGCTCCGGGTACCGCTTGCAGGCGTCCGCGGCCGCCAGCAGGTTCGCGCGCGCCATGAGGTTGGTGTACGTGTTGTCGTCGGCGACCGCGCTGTACTCGTCGGGGCCGGTGACGCCGTCGATGTGGAAGGCGCCCTCGTGGTCGTGATGCCCCAGCGAGCGCCACAGCCTGGCCGTCTCCACCAGCAGCTCGATCCCGGCGTCCCGCTCGAACTGCTCGTCCCCGCTCGCCGCCGTGTACCGCACGACGGCGTCGGCGACGGCGGCGTTCACGTGGAAGGCGGCGGTTCCCGCCGGCCAGTACGCCGAGCCTTCCGAGCCCTCGATGGTGCGCCAGGGGAACGCGGCGCCGTTCAGGCCGAGCTGGGCCGCGCGTTCCCGGGCGGCGGGCAGGGTGCTGTACCGCCAGCGCAGCGCCTCCGCCACGGCCTCGGGCGCGGTGTAGGTGAGCAGGGGCAGCACGAAGGCCTCGGTGTCCCAGAAGGCGTGGCCGTCGTAGCCGGAGCCGGTCAGGCCCTTGGCGGGGATCGCGCGCTGTTCGGCGCGGGCGCCGGCCTGGAGGACATGGAAGAGGGCGAAGCGGACGGCCTGCTGGATCTCCTCGTCGCCGTCGACCTCGACGTCGGCGCGCGCCCAGAAGTCGTCGAGATACGCGCGCTGTTCCTCCACGAGGCCCGCCCAGCCGCCGACCGCGGCGGCCGCGAGGGCAGCATCGACCTGGTCGCTCATCGCCGGTTTGGAGCGGGTGGCGGACCAGCCGTGGGCGACGAGCTTCTCCACGCGCAGCCGCTCGCGCGGTTCGAGGACGGAGGTGACGGTGAGGCGGGCGACGTCCTCGTTGCTCTCGCTGCCGGTGGTGGTCGCGTCCGGGCCGGTCACGACGTGGTCGGCCCCCACGGCGACGCGCTGGCCGGTGCGCCGGGTGCGGTGCACGAGACGCAGCCGGGATCCCTCGGCGAAGGCCTCCTCCGCCTCCAGGGGCGACTGCAGGGCCATGGCCGCCCGCGGGTCGCCCTTGCGCTCGGGCAGTTGCTCGTTGGCGACGAGTTCCGACTGGACGACCACACGCGTGCGCGAGCCGACGGCCTCCACCTCGTAGGCCACGGCGGCGATCGCCCGCTGGGAGAGCGAGACGAGCCGGGTCGAGCGCACGCGGATCGTCGTACCGGCCGGCGAGACCCACTCGCAGACCCGCTCCAGCACTCCCCTGCGCAGGTCGAGGGTGCGCTCGTGGGAGACGACGCGGCCGTAGCGCAGGTCGAAGGGCTCGTCGTCGACCAGCAGGCGCAGGATCTTGCCGTTGGTGACGTTGATGACGGTCTGGCCGGACTCCGGGTAGCCGTAGCCGGCCTCCGCGTAGGGCAGCGGGTGCAGTTCGTGGACGCCTCCGAGGTAGGAGCCGGGCAGGCCGTGCGGTTCACCCTCGTCGAGGTTGCCGCGCCAGCCGACGTGACCGTTGGACAGCGCGAAGACCGACTCGCTCTGCGCCAGGACGTCGAGGCCCAGCTCCGTCTCGCGCACGGCCCAGGGTTCGACGGTGTACGACCGGTGGGTGATCACGCCCGGCCTCCCAGCTCGGCGAGGTCCTTCACGACCACGTCCGCGCCGTGTGCGTACAACGCGTCGGTCTGTCCCACGCGGTCGACGCCGACGACGTATCCGAAGTGGCCGGACCTGCCGGCGTCCATGCCGGCGAGGGCGTCCTCGAAGACGGCCGCTCGCGACGGCTCGATCCCGAGGTCCCGGGCGGCCTCGAGGAAGGTGTCGGGGTGCGGCTTGCCGGGCAGTTTGCGCTCGGCCGCCACGACACCGTCGATGCGGACCTCGAAGAGGTCCTCGGCGTGGATCGAGCGCAGCACGTCACGGGTGTTGGCACTGGAGGAGACGATCGCGGTGCGCAGACCCTGGGCTCGTACGGCCTCGATGTAGCGCAGGGTGCCCTCGTAGGCCTCGACGCCCTGGGTGCGGATCCGCTCCAGGAGCAGGACGTTCTTGCGGTTGCCGAGCCCGTGGACGGTCGCCTTGTCGGGCGGGTCGTCGGGGGATCCCTCGGGCAGTTCGATGCCCCGGGAGGCGAGGAAGGTGCGCACGCCGTCGGCGCGGGGGCGCCCGTCGACGTACTCGTCGTAGTCGGTCGTGGCGTCGAAGGGCCGGAACTGCCCTCCGTCCCGCGCGCGCAGGAACGCGTCGAAGGTCTCCTTCCAGGCGGCGGCGTGCACGACGGCCGTCCGGGTCACGACCCCGTCGAGGTCGAAGAGGCAGGCCTGGATGTCTTCGGGGAGACCGAGCTGCGTCATACGGGTCCGGTTCCCCGTTGGGGGACATCCAGCTTGTGGCGCACGCCACACCCGTCAGTCGTACGGGAACGAGTGGTGCTCGTGTGCCACCAGCCAGCGGCCGCCCTCCTTGCGCAGGCCGAGCGTCAACCGCAGCCGGAGGGTGGGGCGTTCGGCCAGCTCCTCGGGTGTGCCGCAGCGCAGCAGCGCGTGCGCGTAGGCGACGCCGGTGCCAGCCGTTACGTCCAGGGACTCGATGTCGAAGCAGGCGCCCTGCGCCTGCCACTCGAAGAACGGCGGCCAGGTCGCGCGGTAGGCGGCGAGGCCGTGCAGGCCCTCGTGCGGCGGCGGGACGTCGTACATCACGATGTCCTCGGTGTGGTCCGCGAGGACGCCGTCGAGGTCGCCCCGGTGAACGGCCTCGGCCCACTTCGTGATCAGTGCGCGGATCTGCGCCTCGTCGTCGGGCACGGCACGCTCCCTTCCCGTACGGGCCTGTGTCGGCCTGTGGGGATACGACTCCCCGTCCGGCCGGAAATCATCGCCACCGGCCGGGTGACACACTCTGCTGTGTGCCGCTGACTTTCGACGACCTCCTCACCCGTGCCCGAACCCTCGTCCGCCCCGGGCGGCGTGCGCTCCTGGGCATCACCGGCAGCCCCGGCGCGGGCAAGACGACGCTCGCCGAGAACCTCGTACGGGAGCTGAACGGCACCGGGGAGCCCTGGGTCTCCCACGTCCCCATGGACGGTTTCCACCTCGCCGACGTCGAGCTGGAACGGCTGGGCCGCCGGGACCGCAAGGGAGCACCCGACACCTTCGACGCGGCCGGGTACGCGGCACTGCTGGGGCGCCTGCGCGAGAGCGACGAGGCCGACGTGGTGTACGCGCCCGGCTTCGAGCGGGTGCTGGAGCAGCCCATCGCGGGCGCCGTCGCCGTGCCGTCCACGGCCCGGCTGGTGGTGACCGAGGGCAACTACCTGCTGCTGGAGACGGGGGCCTGGCCGCGCGTGCGCAGCCGGCTCGACGAGGTGTGGTTCTGCGAACTGGACGAGGAAGAGCGGCTCCGCAGGCTGATCGCCCGGCACGAGGAGTTCGGCAAGAGGCACGAGGAAGCGGTGAAGTGGGTGCTGCGCAGCGACCAGCGCAATGCGGAGCTGGTCGCCGCGACCCGCGACCGGGCGGACCTGGTGGTGCCGGTGGGTGAACTCGCCCTCAAGAGCTGACCGCGCTCAGCGTCAGCTGCGGCTCCCCCCGTTCGTCGTCGGCGCCGATGACCGCGGTGAAGGCGGACGTCCCGATGTGCAGCCCGTCCCCGTCCCGCTCGACGGACACCGTGAGCGGAGCCGCGGATCCGTACCGTACGGCGAACACATGCAGGTCGTCCGGTGCGTCCGGGACCGGGCCCGCCTCCAGGGCGGTGGAGCTCACCAGGTGGCGCCAGCCGTCGTCGGGGTTGCCGTAGCCGCGCGGGTCGGCGGCGAGCGCGAACGCCGCCTGTTCCTGGGTGAGTTCCGCGCGGGCGTCGAAGTGCTCCGCGCCCTGCGCCTCTGGATGGGTCAGACGGAGCGTGCCCGCCGACGCCACCGCACCCTCGGCCGTGCGGCGCACCCGGTCGCCGTCGTCGGCCGCGTAGGGCAGGCCCGCGAGCAGATACGGCTTTCCGGGCAGGCGTTCCACGGCGACCATGGTCCACAGGCTCGTGCCGTCGGTGACGTACAGGGACCGCACGTGCCGCAGGACGTGGTCGCGGCCGACCACCGGCTTGGTGACCAGCTTCGCCGCCAGACCGCCGGTGCGCACGTCCCTGACCCGGACCTCGCCCATGGGACGGCAGAAGACGAATCCGTCCAGCACCGGGCCGAAGCCGTGCTGGCGGTTCACGGCCGCCGGCAGGTAGTAGGTGCCGCCCGCCTCGACGACCGACGGGGTCATACGGTCGTCGAAGGCCACCGAGACGGTGCCCGCCCGCAGTTGGTGGCGTACGGGCTCGGTCGAGGGCGTGCGGTGCCAGCGGGTGGGGTCCTGGATCTGCCAGACGAGCATCCAGGCGAAGTGCCCGTCGACGCCGCCGTCGGGCCCCGCCGCGTGCCGCGCCCAGCGGGTGTCGCCCCGGTAGCGGCCCAGGTCGGAACCGATACGGCGGCCGAAGTAGCGCAGGCCCAGGACCGATTCGAATGCGGAGTGCTGCTCGCTGTAGCGGGGGCCGCCGCTGTCGAAGCCGCCGTTCGTCAGCCGGGCGTCGATGTAGCGGGCGAGCGCGTCGCCGTCCTCCGCGAACATCTCCTCCCCGCTGACACGATGGGCCTGGGCGAGGAAGGACAGGGAGATCGGGCCGTAGTTGTTGTCGTACGCCCCGCCGTGCTCCGGCGGCAGCAGCGCGCCGCGGTCCGCCACCCGGTGGGTGCGGATCTTCTCGACGTACAGCTCGAGCGCACGGGAGCGGACCGACTGCCCGTCCTCCGGGGGCAGATGGCGGGCGAGCATCAGGCCGCCGACGACACAGCCGATCGCCTGGTTGCCGGCCTCCTGCGGGTTGAAGAACGTCGCCTCGGTGAGCCAGCGCCAGTATCCGCGGGCCAGGTCGAGGAGTTCGGCGCGCTGCGCGTCCTCGACCAGACCGTCCGCGGCGTCCAGCAGGTTGACCGTCTGGAGCAGCGCCCACACCGTGCTCGGCCAGTCGCCGATGGGGTGGGCGCCCGCCGCGAGGGTGTACCGGGCGTACGGCAGGCCGGAGTTGCGCACCGTCAGGTTCGGGTAGCCGGGGTTGTCGTCGGTGTACACCCGCTCGCGCAGGTGGAAGGCGAGGCTGCGGCGGACCGCCTCGGGCAGCCGGTCGTCCTTGGTGCGCTGCCAGGCGAAGGCGAGCAGGGAGGTGATGCCGAGGGAGGTGTCGCCGATGTCGTCGACGCAGTCGGGGTGTTCGAGGTTGCCCTCGGGGGTGAGGCGCGCGAGGGCCTGCTCGGTGACGTCGGCGAGGACGGCGTCGTATGCCTCCGGGGTGTCCGGCAGGTCGTGCAGCGGCCCGAGCTGGCGTGGGAGGTGCAAGGAGATCAGCCCTTCATGCCTGAGATGTGGCGCGCAGAGTGAGGGTCAGTGTCTGCGGCCCGTGTCCGCCGAGGTAGACGCGGTTCCCGGTCGTCGCGTCGGTGCCGCCGACCACGGTGTAGTCCTGCCCCGGGTCGTAGCGCAGTACGTCGCTCCGGTCCGGTCCGGCGAGCGGTTCGCCCGTCTCGACGGCAGCCTCGACCCGGATCTCGTCGTCGCCGACCCGGTACGTCATCGGCCCGGTCGTCAGGCACCAGCGTCCGTCGCCGAGCGGTACGGCGCCCAGCGGCTCGCCGCCCGGCCGGAAGGTCAGTTCGAGCGCCCAGGGCACCGATGGGCCGCTGATGTCGATACGCAGGTCGGCCCCGTCGTCCCGCAGGTCGACCTCGACGCGGGTCGTGTGGGAGACCTCGTCCTGAGGGCGGTCGGGGAAGGCCATCGCCGCGGAGAAGCGGCCCTCGTCCACGAGACGGTAGGCGCCGTCGTCGCGCCTGTGCTCCTTCGGGAGCGGCTGGTAGTAGGCGGTGGTGAGGGTCTGGGTGAGCCGGTACCGGTTGTCGGCGAGCTGTTCCATGTCGGCGGCGCGGAACGGGCCCAGGTCGAAGAACGCCCGCGAGAGGCGGACCGCGTCGAGGACGGCGGCACCGGCGAACAGGCGCAGGAAGGTGGGGTTGCAGGCGAGGCCCGAGCGGATGCGCCGGTGTTCGGGCACGTCGGAGCCGCCGTACACCGCGGTGTGTGCGGTGGCCGAGACGTGGGCGGCGAGGCGTGCGGTGGGGAGGTACCGGTCGCGCGGGAGCTTCTCCGCGTCCGGGGCCGGCAGGGCGCGGCACAGATCCGGAGTGAGCAGGGTCTGGGCGAGCAGGTCGGGGTCGTTGATGCCGTCGGCGGCCGCCAGGCGGGCCGCGCGCGCGAAGTCGCCCCGACCGGTGCGGATCGCGAGCAGCCGGTAGTGCGGCAGGTAGGGCCACAGCGCGAACGATTGCTTCTGGTCCTGGCGGCGCGAGTGGACGGTCTCCACCGTGCCGTCCGGCCTGATCAGGTCCAGGGTCGCGGTGAGGTTGCGTTCGACGGCGTCCAGCAGGTCGCTGCGCCCGAGCACCTCGGCCAGCAACAGCAGCGACGGGTTGGTGACGATGGACGCGTAGACGGCGCTGCGTTCCGAGTACAGGCCGTCCGCGTCGATGTCGACGCCCTCGGCGAGCCACTCCTCGACACGGGCGAGCAGCCGGTCGTCCGGGAACGACCGGTGCAGCCGGGCCAGCGCCGCGGACAGCTCCCAGCGGTGGTTCGGGGTGTGCACCCCGCCGGTCAGGAGAGGGCCGGTGGCGGCGCCGGCGATCTCGGCGAGCGCCGCCGTGACCTCGGCCAGTTCCGGCCCCGCGCCCGCGGCGAGGACGTGCGCGTCGCACACGTCGTTGACGGTGAACGCGGAGTCCGGCGGCGACTGCACGTTGTCGCCGCCCGCGAAGAGGCCGGAGGCCGTCTGCAGGGACCGCAGGGCACGGAGGTGGGTCAGCGCGGCGGCAACGGCCCGCTCGCTGCCGTGCAGGGCCGACTCCGGCGAGCGGTACGCCGCGACCAGGGTCTTCACCCGCCGGGCCAGGGCGCGGTGCGGCCCGATGAATTCCGCGGACGGGTCGGCCTCCAGCAGGGCGGCCGACCCGTCCGCGGCGAGCGCCACCGCGCGGACGAACTCGTGGTCGAGCGGGCTGGGCAAGGTCAGTCCTTCAGTCCGGCGTTGATGTCGGCGCCCATGACGTAGCGCTGGAAGACCAGGAAGATCACGATCAGCGGGATCATGGAGATGACCGACGCACCGAGCAGGACCGACCAGTTGATGTTCTGCGCGCCGACGATGCTCTGGATGCCGATCTGCACGGTGAACTTGTTGGGGTCGTTGAGCATCAGCAGCGGCCAGATGTAGTCGTTCCACCGCCACTGGAAGGACAGGATGGCGAGCGTCAGCATGATGGGCCGGGAGAGCGGCACCATGATCCGCAGGAAGATGGACAGTTCGCGGGCGCCGTCGATGCGCGCGGCTTCCACGAGTTCGTCGGGGACCGTCAGGAAGAACTGGCGGAACATGAAGCAGCCGGTCGCGGTGAGCACGGCCGGGAAGATGATGCCGGCGAACGAGTTGTAGAGGCCGAGGTTGCGGACCACCAGGAACTCCGGCGCCAGCATGACCTCGCCCGGCAGCATCGTGGTGGCCAGGATGCAGAGGAAGAACGCCTTCAGCCATCGGTTGTCGTACTTGGCCAGCGCGTACCCGGTGCAGCAGCTCACTCCCACCGTGAGGATCGTCGTGATCACACACACGATGGTCGTGTTGATGAAGAACTGGGAGAAGTTGGCACTGCGCCACGCCGTCAGGTAGCCCGACAGGGTGGGGTGGTGCGGTACCAGCGTCAGCGGATAGGAGAACAGGTCGCTGGCCGGCTTGAGGGAGCTGAGGATGAACCACAGCACCGGCAGCCCGTAGAGGCACGCGAGGATCCACAGCAGGGTCGTCGCGGACACCGCCTGCCGGATCCCACCGCTCGCCGCGCCGCGGGTCCGCTTCTTGGAAACAGTCCGTCCGGGACCGGCGTCGACCTTGCGAGGCATGTCTGTGGTTGTCATCGGTTCTCCACCCGCCGGTTGACGATCAGCTGGATGATCGCGACGGCCATCAGGATGAGCATGAGCACGAATGACGCGGCGCTCGCGTAGCCGATCTGGCCCCGTTGGAAGCCGGTCTGGTAGATGTACTGGACGAGCAGGTTGTTCGACGTTCCGGGTCCGCCGTTGTTGAGGGCGACGAACACCGGGTATTCCTTCATCGCGTTGATCGTGTTGAGCAGGATGACGATGAACGAGGTGGGCGCGATGCTCGGCAGCGTGATGCTGAAGAACTGGCGCCATGGTCCGGCGCCGTCCAGCGAGGCCGCCTCGTAGTACGACACCGGTACGTTCTTGATCGCCGCGATGAACAGCAGCATCGTGAAACCCGTCCACATCCAGGACGCCGCCATCACCACCACCAGCAGCGACAGGTCCGCGTCCGACTGCCACGGAACGGCACTTCCGCCGAGCTTCTCGATGACGTAGTTGACCAGGCCGAAGTTCTCACCGAACAGCCACCGCCACAGGACACCCACGACGATCGGCGACAGCAGCCACGGGATGAAGAAGATGACGCGCGCGACCGACGCACCCTTGGCGTGCTTGTTCACCACCAGGTTGGCGGCGAGCAGTGAGAGCGCGAAGTTCAGCGGCACGAAGAGCACGGTGTACAGGAGCGTCCGGGTCAGCGCGTCGTAGAACGTGGAGTCCCCGAACAGGTTGTGGTAGTTGTCCAGTCCGATGAACTGGAACGCCCCCACACCGGTGTAGTTCGTGAAGGAGTAGACGAGCCCGATCACCGCGGGCCAGACGAAGAACAGCGAGAAGAGCACGACGTTGGCCGCGATGAGCACGAGCGGCGCAAGGGTGTACTTGCTGCGTCTCCTGGGCGGGCTCGCGGACACGTCCGACGCGCGTTTTGTCATCTTCCTGACTCCGTGCTGGTGGAATGGGTTGCGGTGGGTTCACGCCGTGAGCCCGGCATCGTGTGGGCGTTCAGGGCCGGGGCGGCGTCTGCGACACCGTCCCCGGCCCTGTGGACTACGATCCGCCGCCGACCTGCTGGTTGTAGCCGGCCACGATGTTCTCCAGGGCCTTGTCGGACGACTGCTGGCCGTTGACCGCCTTGCCGAGCTCCGTCTTGGTCGGGTCGGTGGTGATGCTCTTGCCCTTCAGAGCCCATTCCGTCTGCGCGCCGTTGAAGTAGCCGGAGATCGGGGCGTAGAGCGGGATCTCCTCGTTGTACAGCTTGAACGCCGCCTGCGCCGCGTCGGACTTGAAGGGGTAGTTCGGGGTCAGACCGCTCTCGACCGGGAGGAACCCGGAGCTCTCGACCAGTTCGGTGTACTGCTTGGGGTCGTACACCCACGTCATGAACTTCTTCGCGGCGGTGGCCGCGGCGCCGTTGTTGTTGAAGCCCACCATCAGGCCGCCGGCGTTGACGTCGCTGGCCTGCACGGGCTCGGCGGGGGTCGGGACGCTCGCCCAGTCGAACTTCTTGATGCTGTCCGAGAAGGCGGCGACCTGCCACACGCCGGACCAGTAGGCGACCACCTCACCGCTCTGGAACATTGCGGACGGGTCGGCGCCGCTGGTCCACACCGACTTCGGCATGGTCTTGTCGTCGTTCCATCCGACGAAGGTCTTCACGGCCTTCTTGGTCGCGGCGTCCACCGAGAACTTGCCGGAGGAGTCGGCGTGGACGTACTTCCCGCCCATCTCATAGACCATGGCGCGCAGTCGCGAGGGCGACTGGTCGAAGGCCAGGGAGTACTTGGCGCCGGTCTTCTCCCGGACCTTGTTCGCCGCCGCGATGAAGTCGGTCCAGGTCCAGGTCTTCGAGGGCGAGGTCGGGAAGGAGACGCCGGCCTTCTTGAACAGCGTCTTGTTGATGAACAGGCCGGACGCGGTGACGTCCGAGGGGATGGCCAGCACCTTGCCGGACGAGTCCTTCGCCAGGTAGTTGGCGTTGATGTTGTAGCTCTTGTTGCCGGCGATGGAGCTCAGGTCGATCAGCTTGTTCGACCAGATCGGGTCCAGCGCCGGCACGGCCGCCACGTCGGGCAGGGCATTCGCCTGCGCCGAGTTGTGCAGCTTCGTCGTGTAGCCGTCGTAGGGGATGTTGACGAGCTTGACGTCGACGCCGGCTTCCTTCTTGTACTGCGCCACCAGCTTCTTCCAGCCCGCGTCCTGCCCCGGAACCGTGGAGATCCAGAACGTCAGGGACTTGGAGTTCCCGCCGGAACCGGACCCCGACCCGCCGCAGGCGGTGAGCAGAAGGGCACCTGCCGTGGCCACGGCAGCGAGGGGAACCACACGGCGTATGCCGCCGCGGCCGAGTCGGCGGGAGCGCCGCACACCCACACTGGTCATTTTCATCCCTTTTCGTCGTACTGGACGGAGCACGGCGCCAGCCGAGGCGGCACGGGTGCATTTTGCAGGAAATTTCGAATTTCGCTTTCCGGGGCACGGCCTCGCCCGGCCGCGTCGCCTGGAGCGGGTGGCGTCCCCGGCCGTGAGGGCCGTCGTCGCACAAGCACGCCCTCGTGCGACTGCCGTACTTCGCGTACGGGCGGGAGGCTCACCCGGAGTCGGCGTTCCCGGCCGACTTAGAAAGCGCTTGTCCGGACATTGGCAGATCGAGTCGGAGGCCGTCAATCCTTAGCCCCCGCGGCCTCGGTCACGGTTTGGACTCCTCGCGAAACCGCGAGCCGGGCGGCGCCCACGACCGTGCCGAGATCGCCGACCGTGCTGCTGACCACTTCGGTGGGCCAGCTCAGCCGGGCCAGCTCGGCCCGCACACCGGGCAGTACCTGCGGGTCCGCGCCGGTGCTGCCGCCCAGGACGATCAGCCCCGGGTCCAGTACGGCGGTCACGGCGGCGGCGAGACGGCCGACGTCGGTGGCATGGCGGGCGATCACGGCGCGGGCCGCAGCCCTGCCCTCCCCGGCCAGCGCGAAGAGCTGCTCGGCGGTGCGCGGGCAGGGCCCGTCGTCGTCCCGCCAGGCCTCGGCCGCCCGCCGCAGCAGCGAGCGGGCGCCGATGTACTCCTCCAGGGCCTCGTGGCGCGGCTCGCGGCCGTCGTCCCAGGGGTAGGGCAGCCGGGCCAGCTCACCGGCGGCGCCGTTGGCCCCGCGCAGCACCTGACCGCCGACCACGATGCCGAGGCCGATACCGACACCGATCCGCAGATAGCCGAAGGTGTGCCGGCCGCGCGCGGCGCCCTCGTGCAGTTCGGCGAGCGCGGCGCAGTTGACGTTGTTCTCCAGGTGGACGGGAACGCCCGGCGGCAGGGCGACGGCCATGGCGTCGAAGACGGGGCCCGCCTTGGCCGTTGCGGGGCGCATGCGGACGCCCTCCTTCTCACGTGCGGTGACGTCGCCGACGGCGACGACGACGGTGCGCAGCGGGGCGCCGACCGGCAGCGCGACGAGTGCCTCGCGCACCACGTCGGCGGCCTCCTCCCGGGTGCCGGTGGCCTGGGCGAGAAGGGTGCCGTCCAGGGCGCAGCCGCGCACCCGGGTCAGGGCCGGACCGAGGTCGACGGCGAGTACGGCCCCGGCGGCGGGTCCGAGGCCGTAGACGGCGGCGGAACGGCCCGTGCCGCCGGAGGCGGTCCCGGAGTGGGCGGCGAGCCGCGCGCTCTCCAGCTCCGCGACGGCGGAGGACACGGTGGGTTTGGACAGGCCCGCAAGGCTGGCAAGCTGCGGCCGGGTCGCGCTGCCCGCCTCGGCGAGCACGGCGAATACGGCGCTTGCGCTCTCGGTCAGACGGGGGGCTTCCGCCACGTCGTGTATCACAGTTCTCCCACGGGTCACGGGCCGCTCAGTGGTCGAGTGCGCGATGCCTCTTGACGCACTGTACTTCGTTAGTTAACTTCCTAACGAACTTCACGGTACTCGCCTGCCGTGTCCGCCAGAAGCCCGTCCCGGGGCTTCCCTAGTTCACCAACTCCCGTAATCTCAGGCACGGTTCGCCCACCGAGCGCTCCGCTGGGTGTGTCGCAGAAGACCGGTCGGTCCTCTGCGGCACCGTCGTGGCTGGTCGCGCAGTCCCCCGCGCCCCTTCAGGGCGCTCCCGGACCGCGTGGGCCGGCGCAATGACGAAAGAGGTTCCGTGCAGGACTCCACGCCCCTCGTGGTCGGCATCGACGTGGGCGGCACCAAGACACAGCTGCGTGCCTACGCCGGTACAGAGCTCGTCGCCGACCATGTCCGGACGAGCAGCGGCTGGCGGCCGCACGACCCCGTGGCCGCCGCCGGCTGGCTGGCCGCGCTGGCCGCCGAGGCGCTGCCGACGGGCGCACGCCCGGCGGCCGTCGCCGTGGGCGGCCACGCCTGTGAGACCCCGCGCCAGTGCGCCGGGATACGCACCGCCCTGCAACCGCACTTCGACGCGCCCGCGCTGGTCGTGGGCGACGCCGAGCTGCTCGTGCCCGCCGCGGGACTGGCCAAGGGGGTCGGCCTGGTCGCCGGCACCGGTTCCGTCGCGGTGGGCCGGCTCGCCGACGGGACCTGCGTCCAGGTCGGCGGCTGGGGTGCGGTGCTCGGCGACGAGGGCGGCGCGGCCGGTATCGTCCGCGAGGCCGCACGGGCCGCATGGGCGGCCCACGACCGCGGGGAGGAACCCGACGAACTCGCCCGGGGCCTGCTCGCATCCTTCGATGTCTCCGAAGTGCCGGCGCTCGGCGCCGCGCTGGAGGGCGCGACGGACGTCTCCGCCGAGTGGGGCCGGCACGCACCGGTCGTGTTCGCGGCCGCCCAGGCGGGCTCGCCGATCGCACGCGCGGTGATCACCGAGGCCGGCCGTTCGCTGGCCGCGCTCGTGGGACGGCTCACCGCACGCGGGGTCGTGGTGGACGACGTGGTGGTCGCGGGCAGCACCGTCCTCGCCCAGGCCTCCCTCTACGGCGCGTTCGCGACAGCGCTCGCGAGGTCCGTGCCGGGAGCACGCCCGCAGCCGCTGCGGGCACCGCCGGTGGAGGGTGCGGTGGCACTGGCCCGTTCGATCCTGTGAACCGGTCGGCCCGCGTTCACGCACACGACACGTCACGGCCGCCGGGCCCTCGCCGACGGGACAGGACCCGGCCGTAGATCTTCGCTCAAAGCTTCACGGGACGCACCGGATTCGCACATCTCTTGCGTCCCGTGGGACATCTCTGATCGCACGATCTCCTCCCCGGCCGCAGGGCCGCAGAACTGAAAAGAGGCACACGCATGCCGTCACCCGCCGGGCACCGCTCCTCGAACGCCGGTCGACCCACCGTCAACAGGCGAGGGTTCCTCAAGACCTCCCTGGGCGCCTCGGCCGGTGTGCTGGCCGCGCCCACCTTCGTGACCTGGCTCGGCGCCGCCGACGCCAAGGCCGCCACGGCGCCCGCGGCGTTCGTCGACGACTACAGGACCAACCTCCCGACGAACCTCACGCCCGAGACCAACGCGGTCGTCCGCGTGCTCGGCGGGTTCGCGCAGATATGGAAGACCGGCGGCGCCTGGAACACCGGCACTCCCCTGCGCCCCGAGATCCTGCGCGCCAACATGAGCTACTGCGCCCGCATCACCGCTGCGCGCACCGACGCGCAGGCGAAGGAGGCGTTCCTCTACGACCGCCAGCACCAGAGCTACGCGATGATCGCGGGCCTGGGGCCGCTGGCCGACCTGTACAAGGCGGGCGCCAAGGCCGTCACGTCGATCACCAGCGCCCCCGACGGCACACCGCCCACCAAGATCGACGACGCGGTGCCCGCGGACGCCCCGGCCGGCTCCGCGCTCGGCGCCGGCTCGCACGACTCCGCGCTCGGCAGGGTCGCCGAGCTGGTCGACACGCTGCGGGGGAACTGGGCCTCGGGCAACCCGTCCAAGTACGCCTACCAGTACCCGCGGCCGTGGCGCATGAACGAGGACAGCGAGGTCGTCGACACCGGCGCGAAGGACGCACTGGGCTACCCCGTGTACGACTCGAAGGTGGTCGTCGCGCCCCAGCTGCTGCGTCAGCGCAACATGTCCCCGACGGACGACGGCGGCTTCCCCAGCGGCCACACCAACGCCTTCCATCTGGCGGGCCTGGCCTACGCGTACGCCGTACCGGAGCGCTTCCAGGAGCTGGTTACCCGGGCCCTCGAGCTCGGCCACACCCGGATCATGGCGGGCATGCACTCGCCGGTCGACGTCATGGGCGGCCGCATCATGGCCACCGCCCTGGCGGCCGCCACCCTGGCCGACCCGGCGAACGCCGCCCTCAAGGCCGCGGCCCGCGCCCAGGCCCTCGCCTACTTCGAGGCGCAGACCGGGACCACGGCCGACACCCTGTACGCCTACGCGCACTCGGACGCAACCGACCCGTACGCGGACCGGGACGCCAACGCCCGTGCGGTCAGGCGCCGGCTGACGTACGTACTGACCCGGCACGGCCGCAGTGAGCCGCTGACCGTGCCGAAGGGCGCGGAGGTGCTGCTGGAGACGCGGCTGCCGTACCTGGACGCCGACCAGCGGCGGGAGGTGCTGCGCACGACGGCGCTGCCCTCCGGGTATGTGCTGCTGGACGGATTCGAGCAGTGGGGACGGCTCAACCTGTTCGCCGCGGCGGACGGTTACGGCGCCTTCGACTCCGACGTGACCGTCACCCTGGATGCGGCGGCGGGCGGCTTCGGCGCGGCCGACAGCTGGCGCAACGACATCTGCGGCGACGGCGGCCTGACCAAGCAGGGCAGCGGCACGCTCACCTTGACCGGCCACAACAAGTACAGGGGCGGCACCGCCGTGAGGGACGGTGTACTGGTCGCCGCCTCGTCCCACGCGCTGGGCCACGGCGAGGTCCGGGTCTCGGGCGGCACGCTGCGGCTGCAGCGGCCCGTGCAGGTGCACGGCGTCTATGCGCAGGAGTCGGGTGCGCTGGAGCTGGCGCTGCGCTCGGGCCACGAGCCCGCCCTCGAGATCACGCGCCGGGCGGTACTGGGCACGGGGAGCGTGCTGACGCTGCACCTCGACGCCGACAAGCCGCCCGTTGCGGGCAGCAAGGTGCGCGTCCTGTCCGCGGCGGGGCTGCGCGGCCAGTTCGACCGCATCGAGCTGAACTCCGACCGGCTGCGGGCCGTACCCGTCTACACGACGGAAGGTCTGTCGGTACGACTCCTGAAGCGGTAACGCCCGGGAGGCGGGAGCTGATGCGACAGTAGGGGCCATGGGATGGGCCCGGATCGCTCCCGCCCCCTCGCGGTCCGTATCACCGCGGGGCGGATGATGGCACACGAACAGCACTCGGTCCTCGAGCCGGGCACACACGACGACGAGGCACACCCGCCGCCCGCGACGGCCCCCGAGCGGTCGCCCCGCCCGCGCAGGCGGTGGCTGCTGCCGCTCCTGGTCGTCGTGCTGCTGGCCCAGATGGCCGCGGCGATGGTGACCACCGCCGTGCAGCAGACGCCGACGATCGACGAGCCCGTCTACGTCGCCACGGCCGCCGACTATCTGCACGAGCACCGGGTGCGTCTCAACCCCGAGCATCCGCCGCTCGGCAAGCTGGTCATCGCGGTCGGGGTGGCGATCGCCGGTCCGCACGTCGACACCTCGTACAAAGGTGATCAGGGGCAGTTCGGGCGGCATCTGCTGTACGAGTCCGGCAACGATCCGTGGCGGTTGATGTTCTGGGCGCGCCTCCCGGTGATCGTGCTGACGCTGCTGTTCGGGCTGGTCGTGTTCACCTTCGCCCGTGAACTCGCGGGCGCCGCCGCCGGGTTGGCGGCCCTCGCTCTGTACGCGTTCTCCCCCGATGTGATCGCACACGGCTCGCTGGCCACGCTCGACGTCCCCGCGGCCGGGTTCGTGCTGACCTCGGCCTGGCTGCTGTGGCGGGCGCGCCGGCGGCCCCGGCTGTATGTGCCGTCGGCCGGAGTGGCGCTCGGGGCGGGACTGGCGACCAAGATGAGCGTGCTCCCGGCGGTTCCGGTGCTGCTGGCGCTCGCCGCCTGGTCGGTGTGGCGGGCGGGGGCCGAGAACCGCCGCAGGAGGGCGGCTCTCGGTGCCGGCGTGGCGGCGGTGGCCGCGGTCGCCGTCGTATGGGCGTCGTATCTGGTGGTCGACCCGAGGCTGCGGTGGACGCCGGAGCAGCCCGTGCCCGCGGTGCACGGGGTGAAGGGGCTGCTCGTGCGGCTGCTGCCGTTGCCGGCGTCCTACCGGGACGGGATGCGCATCCAGTTCGGTCTGGAGAACTACCCGTGGCAGGGCTTCCTGTTCGGGCATCTGTACACCGGCTCCCGCTGGTACTACCTGCCGGCCGCGCTGCTGGTGAAGACGCCGCTCGGCATGCTCGCCCTGTGGGTGGCCGGGGCCGTGGTGCTGGTGGCGGTGCGGCGGCTGCGGCCCGCGGCGCCGTACGTGCTGGTGCCCGCCGGTGTGCTGCTGGCCGCGGCCATGACCGGGTCGCGGGACTTCGGGACGCGGTACGCGATTTTCGTGCCGATGTTCCTGGCGGTGGCCGCGGGCTGTGTGCTCGCCGTGCGGTGGCGGTGGGCGCCCCTCGTGACGGGAGCGCTGGTGCTGTTCGTCGCGGTCAGCTCGCTGCTGACGTATCCGTACTATCTGCCGTACTCCAACGAGGCGTTCGGCGGTCCCGCCGAGACCCGTCTGCGGCTGCACGACTCGAACGTGGACTGGGGCCAGGACCTGGGCAGGCTCGCCGACCGGCTGCGCCAGCGGTACCGCGGCGAGCGGATCTGGCTGGTGTACAAGGGCAGCGGAGTGCCGTCGTACTACGGCATCGACGCGTCCGATCCGCGCCGGGTGCCCCCGCGTCAGGTGCACGGGCTGCTGGTCGTGTCGGACTCGGCGGTCGCCAAGGCGCGCGGCCGGCTGGCCGCGTTGATCCGCAGCAGTCGTCCGGTCGACGACGTCGGGCATTCGATCACGATCTACCGCCGGTGACGTCGGCGCCGGATGCCGCCGTACAAGCCCTGGTCACGACGGTGTGTGGGCTATGTTGAAGCACTGTGGGAGACAAAGGAGGCGCACCGGTGTCATCGCCGCAGCAGGCACGCGCACAGGCGTCCGCGATCACCTCAGGCAAGACGGCTCCGGAAGCCGAGGCCGCCCCGGCCTCCCAGCTCAGGACACTCTTCGACCGGCCCCGGCTCTCCCCCGGCCAGCGGCGCATCGCCCAGTACCTCATCGAGCACATCACCGAGGCGGCCTTCCTGTCGATCACCGACCTCGCCGAACGCGTCGGGGTGAGCCAGCCCTCGGTGACGCGGTTCGCCGCGGCGGTCGGCTTCAGCGGCTACCCCGCACTGCGCGAGAAGCTCCAGTCGATCGCCCTCGGCACCCTGGCCGGCGGGCCCGCAGCGACCGAGGAGAACGGCAGCAACGAGCTGCAGGCGGCGGTCGACGCCGAGATCGAGAACCTGGAGAACCTGCGGCGCGACTTCGCCGACCCCGACCAGCTGATCGACCTCGGCCGCAAGCTGTCGGAGTCCACGCCCCTGACCGTCCTGGGGCTGCGCATCTCCGTCTCGCTGGCCGAGTACTTCGCCTACGCCGCGCGCCGTATCCACCCTGACGTGCGGCTGGTGACACGGGGCGGCAGCGTCGCCTACGACGCGCTGTTGCAGTCGCGTGAGGCGGGCGGCACCTGGGTGCTGGCGTTCTCGATGCCCCGGCACGCCCAGGAGACGCTCACGGCCCTCCGGGTCGCGCGCAGCGCCGGTCTGAAGGTCGCCCTGGTCACGGACCTGGCGCTGGGGCTCGTGGCCGACGAGGCGGACGTCGTCCTCGCCACCGGCACCGGCTCCCGCCTGGTCTTCGACTCCTACGCGGCGCCCGGCGTGATCGCCGCCGCGCTGCTGCAGGCCATGACGGACGCCGATCCCGAGCGCACACAGGCGCGGCTCGAGGAGTACGAGCAGATCTCCGACCAGCACCAGTTCTTCCTGCGCGACTGATCCGGCGCCCCACACCGGTGTTACAGGGGAATTACAAAGGGACCTTTCGCAACATACTGCGCATGAATGTTTTCATGCTTCTTGCAAACCGGACGGCATATATAAATACTGCTCACGGATCGCGCACCGGCTCACTCCGGACACGTTCCGCACCCCTGTCCCCACCCGCATCAGCCCGGAGAAAGCCGACGGTCCGCCCATGCGCCTGCACCATCCGCCGCGCCGGCGCCGTCTGCTCTCCCGGGCTCCTGCACGGACACCCGAAGCCGCCGTCTCCTACCCGCGTCGGCGCCCAGGGTGTTCGGTCGGGCCTCGCCTCTGCGAGCGCCCTTGGCGGCCCCGGTCATCCCCTAGACCGGGGCCGCCCGCCCACGTCGGACCACCCCCACACGACGCCGCACACCCGGAAGCGATGATCATGCAACTGACGACCACGCGCATCAGCCCGGACTGGCCGTGCCAGGTCAAGACGCCCGGCTCCTACGACTGGGAGCGCTCGGCGGCCAAGTGGCTGCGCGAACTGGTGCCGGCCCGCTACGGCAGCTACCCGGCCCTGCTGCGCCACCCCGTGCTGCTGGCCCGCCATGCGCAGATCCAGGTGCAGCACGAGATCCGCGTCGCGCGCACCGCGCTGCAGACCGCACGCGCCGATCTCCCCGCGCTCGGCCTGCCCGAGTCGGTCATCGAGCACACGATCAAGCTCTACGCGGCGGAGGTGCTGCAGCTCCAGCACATCGCGCGCAGCGTCCGGGCAGTTACCCAGGCCCTGGTCGACTCGGGGCGCTGACCTCGGCAGCCGGGGTTGCACGGCATGAATCGCGCCACGCGTGGCACACGTGGTGAGCATGAGCACCACCCAGTTGCGCGGGCGCGATCCGGTCACCACGGTACTGACCTGGCAGGTGCGTCCCGGCCGGGAAGCGGAGTTCGAGCAGTGGACCCGTGGGATCACCCGCTGCGCCAGTCGGTTCCCCGGCAACGAAGGCGTCTCCTGGCTGCGTCCCGAGGACGGCCCGCGGTATCACGCGGTGCTGCGCTGGTCCGATCCGCAGCGTCTGGCGCGGTGGCTGGAGTCCACCGAACGGGCCGAGTGGCATGCGCGGATCGAGGGGATCGCCACGGAGGTGGGCGACGAGCGGCAGTCGACCACCGGGATGGAGACCTGGTTCAGCCTGCCGGGCACCACGGCACAGTCCCCGCCCCGCTGGAAGATGGTGCTGACCACGTTCCTCGGCGCCTATCCGTTCACCCTGCTCATCCAGTGGCTGGTGACGCCCCGCACCACGGCCTGGCCCCTGCCGCTCAGGGCGGCCGTGTTCCCGTGCGTGCTGCTGCCGGTGCTGACCTATCTGATCATGCCGCTGCTCAGCCGGTTGTTCCGGTTGTGGCTGTACCCGCCGCCGGACGACTGACGGGACGGGCGGACCCCGCGTCCACTTGGACACGCCGGCTCTTCTCCTTTCGAGTGAAGCCCGAGCAGGCTGGACCACGATCGAACCCGCCTGATTGTGCGATGCTCGACGCGTGACGAGTAAGCCCGCCACACCGGCGGAATCCCGCACCGCTGCCGACACCGTCGCGCTGGCCCAGGTCGTCGCCAGGCAGCGCGCCGAGATGGACCGGCTGCGCCACCTGGCGGCCATGTCGGCTGTCCTGGAGCAGGCCAAAGGTGTGGTCATGGCACTGACCGGCTGCTCCTCCGGCGCCGCGGAGGAGGAGCTGCAGCGGCGGGCCGAGAACGCCGGCCGCACCATGCTGGAGGAGTGCTGGATCACCCTCGGCAGCCTGCCGCCGCCGGGCGGTGCCGCCCCCGCCCCGGAGCCCGCCGTCCTGACCGAGTCCGCCGTGCCGCCCTCGCGGGACGCGGCCGCGGACTGGGGTTCCGCGGCGCTCGGCGCCCTGGGCAGGGAGCTCGTGCGTGTCACCACGCCGCAGGACCTCGCCTCCTGCCTGCTGGAGCAACTCGCTCCCGAGGTGGGCGCCGACGCGGTCGTGATCTACGCTCGATCGCCCGCCGGAGGGCTCGAACTGGTCGGCCACGCCGGCATCGAGGCCACCCTCGCCGCCCAGTGGCAGCAGATCCCGCCACTGAACCGGATGCCCGCCTTCGAGGCCCTGCGGGCGGGCGAGCCGCTCTGGCTGGAGGACGCCGCCGCGGACCGGAAGCATTACGTGCTGATCGGAAACCCGTCCGAACGCTGGGCGTCGCGCGCCTGGCTGCCGGTGCCGACCGGTGCCTCGCCGAGCGTCTGCATCGGGATCCTGCGCACCCGCAGCGGACCGTTCAGCGCCGGCGAGCGGGCTCATCTGCAGGCCGCCGCCCGGCTGTGCGCCGGACGTCTGCGGGACTTCTCGACCGGTCCGCAGGCCGCCGTCGACGCCGCCGAGACCGTGCAGGCCCTGCAGGCCGTCTTCGAAGCGCTGCCCGGCGCCGCCATGCTGCTCACTCCACTGGCCACCGCCTCGGGCGCGATCGACGACTACCGCATCGACGCCGCCACCGCGCAAGCCGCCGACGTGGTCGGCGGCGCCGGGCCCGAGCTGGTCGGCCGGCGGTTCCAGGAGGCCTGCCCGGCCCTGGCGGGCGAGCCACTGTGGCAGGGCCTGCGCAGCGCGCTGGCCGCCGGAAAGCCGTACGAGAGTGCGCCGTTCGCACACCAGGAGGTCGTGGACGGTGTCGCGGAGCTGTCCACCTACACGGTGCGGGCGGCCCGACTGGGCGACGGGCTGTTCGTGACATGGGTGCGGCACGGCTCCTCGGACCGGCAGGAACAGCGGCTCGCGGACGTGCAGCGGCTGGGAAGTCTCGGCTGGGCGAGCTGGAGCCTGGTCACGCACGAGGCCACCTGGTCCTCGCAGGTCTTCGAGCTCCTCGGCCGCGACCCCGGCGAAGGCCCGGTCGCCCTCACCGGCCTGCCCGGCCTGGCCCTGCCCGAGGACGCACCCGCGCTGGCCCGTGCCATCGGCGAACTCCTGGGCACCGGGCGCCCCTTCGACGTCCCGTTCCGCATCAGGACGGCGGAAGGGCTACGGCATCTGCGAGCCGTCGCCGAGGCCGTGCCGGACGCCGCCGGCAGGCCCGTCGAGGTGCACGGCGTCGTACAGGACCTCACCGCGCAGCGCAGCGCGGAGCTCGCCCTCGTCGAGAGCGAGCGGGCCGTGCTCACCCAGCACGACGTGCTGCGTGCCGAGCGGACACTGGCCGGCCGGCTGCAGCACGCGCTGCTGCCCCTGCCCACCCGGCCCGTGCGCCTGGCGGGGCTGCGCGTCGAAGTCGCCTATCTGCCCGCGCAGTCGGGCACCCACGTCGGCGGTGACTGGTTCAGCGCCATCGAACTGCCCGACGGGGACGCCCTCTTCGTGGTCGGCGACGTGGCCGGCCACGGCATAGACGCCGTCGCCACGATGGCCCAGCTCCGCTTCACCGCCAAGGGCATGGTCATCACGGGGTCCTCGCTGACGGGAGCGCTCGCCAGGCTCAACACGCTGCTGCTGCACTCCCGCGGACCCCACGGCACCGCGACCATGGTCCTCGCCCGCTACGACCCCGCCGAGCGCCGGCTGATCTGGGCGCAGGCCGGCCATCCGCCGCCCCTGCTGCTGCGCGACGGCCAGGCGCACTATCTCGACCGCCCCAGCGGCATCCTGCTCGGCGCGAGCACGGCGCCGGACTTCGCGGAGGCGGAGTTGTCCCTCGCACCCGGTGACCGCGTCCTCCTGTACACGGACGGCCTGGTCGAGCGGCCCACGGAGGACCTCGACCGGGGCCTGAAACGGCTCTCCGAGGCCGTTCTCGGCCACCACAGCGACGAGCCGGGCTCCCTGGCGCCCATGCTCGCCGCCATGCTGGAGGGTGAGCGGCGGGACGACGTCTGTGTGCTCGACATCCGGGTGCCCGCGGATCCGCGGTAGGCGGCGGTGCCTCCGCGGTGTCAGCCGGTGCCGGAGGCCGTCCGGGACTCCAGTGCCGCCCGGGTGTCGTTGCCGTAGACGCCGGTCTCGTCGCCCCGGATGCCGTACCAGAGCTGGAAGCGGGCCACCGCTGCCTCGAGGGTGGCGTCGTAGGTGCCGGCGGTGGAGCCGCCCGCGTAGACGTCCGGGATGCGCAGCAGGCGTTCCTGCAGATCGGTCACGGCGGGGCCGCTGTCACCCTCGCGGAGGGTGCCCGGGCCGTCGGGGTCCGACGCCGCGGAGGCGCTCGCGGTCGGCTCGGCGGACGCGGTGGGGCGGGGTTCCTGTGCGGACGCGGTGGGGCGGGGTTCCCGTGCGGCGGCGGCGTCGTTCCTGTCGTGCAGCAGCAGGGCGCCGCCGAAGCCGACGAGGGCGGCCGCGGCGACGGCGATCGTGACGGCGGCGCGGCGCAGTCCCGGCCCGAACCCGAAACGGCCGTCCTCGCTCGGTGGGCTGCCGTGGCCGGTGCGGACGGGCGGGAGTTCCTGTGTCTCGCCCTCGTCCCAGGACCGCGGGTCCGGCACGGCGACGGGCTCCAGGTCGCCGGCGCCCTGCTCCATCTCCTTGAACAGCTCCGCCAGGGCGTCGGTGCGGCGCGGGCGCAGGACCCGGATGGGCTCCAGCGGTAAACGGTCCTGCGGTGACCCGGATGCGGGCGGTATGGGCACAGTGCTCTCCTTCCGTCCCCGTTGCGGGGCCTCCGCCGTTCCCCGGGGAGTGATACGCGTCCTGCACCGCCACAGTTCAGCAGCTCTACAGGAGGACACTCAGTTCCCTTCGACAGCGCACTGAGTGCCATCCATGCCGCCCGGATGCTACTTTCCCGTTCATGAAGACGGAGCCGACTGCCGCGCGGCCACCCATGCGGGACGCCCTGGTCGCGGCGGCCTTCCAGCTGTTTCTCGAACGGGGCTACGAGCAGACCACGGTGGACGACATCGTGGCGCTCGCCGGCGTCGGGCGGCGGTCGTTCTTCCGCTACTTCCCCTCCAAGGAGGACGTGGTCTTCCCCGACCACGAGCGGTGCCTGGCCGAGATGACGGCGTTCCTCGCCGACAGCGGCGACGAGGACGAACCGGTGCAGCGGGTCTGTGACGCGGTGCGGATCGTGCTGCGCATGTACACCGAGAACCCGACCTTCTCCGTGCAGCGTTACCGCCTGACCAAGAAGGTTCCCGGGCTGCGGGCGTACGAACTCTCGGTGGTGTGGCGCTACGAGCGTGCCTTCGCCGACCATCTGCGTGGCCGCCTTGCGGGCCGTCCGGACGGGACGCTGCAGGCCGATGTGATCGCGGCGGCGGTGGCGGCCGCGCACAACAACGCACTGCGTTCCTGGCTGCGCTCGGACGGGCAGGGGGACGCGAGCGCGGCTCTCGACCACGCGCTGGGGTACGTGCAGCAGGCCTTCACCACGCCCCCGGCGCCCGAGGACGAGGAACCCGAGGACGTGGTGGTGGTCGTCTCCCGGCGTCGCGCACCGTTGTGGCGGGTGGTCCAGGAGATCGAGAGCGCTCTGCAGCAGGACTGACCGGAGTCGCATATTGAGGGTACGCAGTGTCTTTACGTATGACACTCAGTGCCATACATTGATGCCGTGCACGGTGGCACGGCGACCGCGCACGTGCGTGCACGGTTGACCCGCGCACGCGGGATTCCGGGCCGAGCGCAGGGAGTTGACCAGCGTGTACCACCACTCAGGAAACGTTGCCCGTCAGACAGCCGGCTCCGCGGCAGGCGTGCTCGATCCCCAGGCACCCGATGCGGACACCATCCTCTTCCAGCGTTGCACCTGGTGCGGCACCGCCATGTACCACCGGCTGCTGTGTCCGGTCTGCCAGGGCGGCGACCTGCGGACGGAGCGCAGCGAGGGCGTGGGCACGGTCCGCCACGCCACGATCGTGCACCGCAACACCCCCGCCGCCCGCAATGTGTCGCTTGTGGAGATGGCCGAGGGATTCGTCGTGCGCGGCAGGGTCATGGGCCCGCTGATCGGCATTCACAGCGGTGACCGGGTCCGGCTGTCGACGGCCAAGGACCCGGTCCGCGGCGAGCCGGTCTTCCAGCTGGTCGACGAGCCCTACCGCGCCTGGTCCTGACGCCCCCTCAGCTCCGCCACACCCCTGGGACCAGGTCCCGCACGGCCACGGGCCGTCCCGTCTCGAAGCACCGGTTGGCGGCGAGCCCCACGGCGAGAGCGAGGGCGCCGTCGCGCTGGGTGGCGGTGGGATGCCCTGCCGCGCCCTGATCCGGCGTACCGGGGTCCAGGGGTCCGAAGAGCGCGTCGAGCATACGGGGGTCTCCCCCGCCGTGGGCCTCGTGGGCGGCGTCGAGCGGCACCTCGACGGGCGGCCGCCACAGCGGGCGCAAGGTGAGCCGTGCACCGCCCGCGTGCTCGGCAGCCGTGTCTCCGTGCAGCGCACCACTGTCCGAGGCGGCCGGGGTCCGCGGCTGCGCCCAGCGGCTCTCCTCGACCTCCAACTCCAGGCGGCCGGCGCTGCCGTTGAACATGACGCGGTAGCCCTCCCACGGCGAGTAGGCGGTGAGGTGGTAGGTCATCGTCGCCCCGCGCGCGTAACGGACGAGGACCGCCATGTCGTCCTCGATGGTGACCGGGCCGCCGAAGACATTGCGGTCGCGGAGGTAACCGTCGTCCCCTTCCGCGTCCAGATACAGGGCGCGCAGGGTGTCGTTGCCGGCCAGGTCCAGCGCGAAGGGGTCGTCGGCGGCCGCGGCGGCCCCGTGGGCGCGGTCGTAGTCCCGGCGCAGTCCGTGGCGTTCGCCCGCTTCCGTGCCGTAGAAGCCGAGCCGCCCGTAGCCGAAGACCTCGTGCGGCTCGTCGGCGAGCCACCAGTTGACCAGGTCGAAGTGGTGGCTCGACTTGTGCACCATCAGACCGCCGCTGTTGTGTTTCTCGCGGTGCCAGCGGCGGAAGTAGTCGGCGCCGTGCCGTACGTCGAGGACCCACTCGAAGTGCAGGGACAGGATCTCGCCGATCGCGCCGTCGGCGAGCAGCGCCCGCACCTTCTCGTGCACAGGGTTGAAGCGGTAGTTGAAGGCGACGGTGAGGGGATTGCCGGTCGCCCGCACCGCGTCGAGGATGCGTGCGCAGCGTTCCGCGTCGACGGTCATCGGCTTCTCGGTGACGACGCGGCAGCCCGCCTGCAGCGCCGGAACGATGTAGCGGTCGTGTGCGGCGTCGACGGTGGTGACGACGACCTCGTCGATGGCCTCCTCGGCGAGCATGTCGGTGAAGCGGTCCGGTTCCCACTCGGTGGCTGCCGGTTCCCCGGCGACGGTCAGCGCCCGGTTGTGGAAGGCCATCCGCGTCGGGCTCGGGTCGCACAGGGCTGCCACGCGATGGTCGGGGCGGGCGGCGAGTCCCCGTACGAAGGTCTGGGCGCGGTGGCCGGTGCCGACGACGGCGGCGCGCAACGGTGTTCGGCTCATTGGGGGGTCCTGTCCCGCGGTCCCGGCGTCCATGCCTGGTCGTCTGGGTCGGCCTGATCGCATCACCGGGCACCTGCCGAATCGTCGGTCACAGGCAACCCACAGGTCCCTCCTGCCGTCCTCTGAAACGCGTGACGCCCCCGGCTGACCAACGGGGGTGCTTTTGCTCGGTACTTGAGGAGGGGACCTTGTTCCGTGCCCGGCGAATATGGGTGACCGCTGCGGCGGTGCTCGCGGTGGCGGGGGGATCGCCAGGACTGGCCCAGGCGGCACCGCAGCCCGACGCAAGACCGTCAAGCACAGTTGGCGACCAGAACGACGGCCTGCCACCCGGCTGGCGGATCGCCGGCAAGGGTGAGGCCCGGCAGCTCGTCTGGCGCTCGACCGCCCCCGTGCCGATGGGAGACGTCCGCGTCGAGTTCTACTCCGGGGACCGGATGCTGGGCGTCCCGCAGCCGGACAGGGACGGCCGCACGTTCCGTCTCGGCCTCGGGCGAGGCGCGGCGGCAACCGGGCTGGCGGGCCTTCACGTGCGCGCCGCGGGGCGGGAGTTGGACGCCGCGGGCCGTAGCGAGACCCCGGGCGGACGGCGCTCCGCGGCGGCTGCGCCGCCCGCCCGGCTTCCCGCGAACTCCGTGGACCCCGGCAAACCGGGCCAGTACGCCACGACCACCGGTGAGTACGACCTCGACCCCGTGAAGCTGCCCGGCTTCCCCCAGCCGGTCGAGATGCGTGCCGTGGTGGTCGCCCCGAAGGGCGCCACCGGCCACCGGCCGCTCGCCCTGTTCCTGCACGGCCGCCACTCCACCTGCTACACGCGTACGAACGTGACCGGCGACTGGCCCTGCCCGCAGGGCACGAAACCGATCCCGAGCTACCGGGGCTATCTCCGCGACCAGCGGCTGCTGGCCTCGCAGGGCTATGTGACGGTGTCGATCTCGGCCAACGGCATCAACGCCCAGGACGACGCGGCCGAGGACGGCGGCGCACAGGCCCGCTCCTCACTGGTCCGCGAGCACCTGGCCCGCTGGGCCGGCTGGGCCGCCGACCCGGGCTCGGCCCCCGCGGCCGTACGCAACGCACCGCCGGCCGATCTTTCGCGCGTGCTGCTCGTCGGCCACTCCCGCGGCGGCGAGGGCGTCAACCGTGCGGCGATGGACAGCCTCGACCCGCCGCCCGCCGCGCAGGACGGCTACCACGGCCCGGTGCGCTGGCACATCCGCGGCACCGTCCTCATCGGACCGACGATCTTCGGCCAGAACCCGGTCGCGGACGTACCCTCGGCGACGATCCTGCCGGGCTGCGACGGCGACGTCTCCGACCTGCAGGGTGAGGTCTACGTCGACGGCACCCGAGCGGTCAGCCGGGGTGCAGCGCTGCACAGCGCGGTGTACGTGGTGGGCGCCGACCACAACTTCTTCAACACCGAGTGGACCCCGGGTCAGGCGCAGGCGCCCGCCGAGGACGACTTCTACGACGACCCGGACCACCGCGACCCGGTGTGCTCGCCGGGCACCGCGACCCGGCTTTCCGCGAACCAGCAGCACAAGGCGGGCAGCACCTACATCGCGGCAGCGGCCCGGCTCTTCGTGGCCGGGGACGACCGGGTCCGGCCCCTGCTCGACGGCTCGGGCCGACGGGCGCCGTCGGCCGATCCCGCGCGGGTGCTCACGCACGCGGTCGGGGCGAACCGCGAAGGCGGGTTCCTGCCGGACGGCAAGGTCACGGTGACGGGCGGGCGGCTGTGCTCGGCCGCCGATCCGGACGACCACGTGGCCTGTCTGGGATCCCGTGTGAAGGGCGCCTCGCCGCACTTCGCACGGTGGGAGACGGACCGTGAGGTCGGCCGGCGCGCGGTCGCGCTGCACTGGTCGGCGGCCGGGTCGGCGGTCCGGGTGCGCCCGGATGCGCCGGTGTCGCTGGGCGGCGCCAAGGACCTCGCGCTGCGTGTGATCGTGCCGCCCAACTCGACCGGCACCAGGCTCGACGTCTCCCTCACCGACACCCACGGCAGGCGGGCCACCCTCGGCCGCACGACTGTCGACGGCCTGCCGGGCACGGAACGGACGGCTTCCCACTGGGCGCGCGAGGTCCGCATCCCGCTGTCGGCGGCATCCCGGGCCGGTCTCGACCTCAAGCACATCAAGTCCCTTGACCTGACCCCGCGTTCGCGCTCCGGGCAGGCCTGGCTGATGGACGCCTGGGGCTGGCGCCCGGGCACTCCCGCGGTTCACGAGGCCCCGCTGGCACGTGTCGACATCGGCCGCACGACCGTCAAGGAGGGCGACTCGGGCGTCCGCACGTACCGGGTACCGGTGGAGGTGTCCGGGCAGGGCAGCGGGCAGGTGCGGGTGTACGTCGTCGACCCGGTCACCGGCAGGGCCACGGCACGCCTGGTCACGGTGCATCCGGGCGGGCACGACATCGACGTACCGGTGGAGGTGAAGGGCAACACGCGCTACGCCTACGACGTGGACCACACGGTGATCGTCAAGGCCGTGCGGGGCGCTGTCATCGGCTCCTACCGCGGCGGTGTGACGGTGCAGAACGACGATCCGATGCCCACGATCACCGTGGCGCCGGTGGCGGACCGGGTGGTCGAGGGGAACCCGCTGAAGTGGAAGGTGTCCCTGTCCCAGGCCGCGGACGTGGACCTGAGCCCGATGTTCCTCGTCGCCCCGGTCACGGGCGGCCCGGAGCTGTCCACCAAGGACGTCGACCCGGCGTGGCTGGCCGGCGCCTCGGGCGAGTCGCCGGATCCGGAACGTCCCCTGTCGCAGATCCATTACCTCTACCTGGGGGCGAACGTGCCCAAGGGGAAGCTGAGTGCGCAGGTGTCCCTGCCGACGGTCAAGGACCGGGTGACGGAGCCGGCCGAGTCCGTGCGCTTCCAGCTGACGAACGACAACGGTGATCCGCTGCCCGGCGGGCCGGTGCTGACCGGCACGGTGCTCGACGGCTCGTAGAGCACGGCTCGCCGTCGTGACGGCCGCGTGGTCCTCCCGGGAGGACCACGCGGCCGTACGCGTCTCAGGCCTTCAGCGTCACGCGGATGCCGACGGTGCCCTTCAGACCGCGGCGCAGCCGGCTGCCGAGCAGGGTGAGGCGGCCGACGATGCCGTACTTGCGGGCGATGAGCTCGCGGTAGCGGGCGACGGTCGCCTCGTCGACGATCTCCGCGGTGGCCGGGAGTTGCGCGCCGGTGGGGTTGCCGCGCAGGTCGCAGGGCCCGACGAGGATGTCGCCGCGAGCGCGGATCCGCTTCACCTTCCAGGAGTCGGCCGCCGTCCACACCCCGAGCGTGTCACCGTCCCGCACCGCCCACACCGGCGTGGCAACCGGCGTACCGTTCTTGCGGTAACTGGTGACCAGCACGTACTTCCCCGCCCCGAGCCGCTCCAGCGCCGTGTTGTCCATACCCGAAATTCTAGGCAGACAGCTCACACGAGGAGCTGGATGAACCGGCGGGCGAAAAGATACGCATCCCCCGGCCACCGCGCCGACAGAAAATTGCGGTCCTGCACGACAAAGGCGTAGGTGTCGTCGTCTGCGGTACCCCTCTGGGTCAAAACCCGGGGACCCCGCTCGAACTGCTCGGCCGGCTCGGCCAGAGCAGACCGCACCTCGTCCTCCACATACGCCGGGTACGTCCGGTAGTACCGTCCGAGCCGCCACGCAGTGGTCAGGTAGGCGGTGCGCTCCATGTACTTGGGCAGGCAGGTCGTGCGGCGGTCGGCGAGGACACTGCGTCCCGTAACGGAATCCCGGGTACGGGCCGGCACGAGCACCCCGTGGCAGATCGCACCGACCGGCCGCTCCAGCGCCCAGAACCGGGCGACCTGTTGTTGCAGCTCCGTCGAGCCGAGGTACTGCCGCATGCCGGGCGCGTGTCCGCCCGGCAGCAGGAGTCCGTCGTACTCGGTGACGTCCACGTCGGCCCAGGCGACCGTGGCGGTGAACTCCGGTGCTGCGGTGAGCTGTTCGTAGAACCGCTTGGGTTCGTCCTCGGCGCCGAGCTGTCCGAAGAGGACACCTGTCAGCAGCCGTGGATCGGCCGCGGGCCGGGTCCCGGCGCGCTCGGTGGCGAAGACGATCTCGTGCCCGGCGTCGGTCAGCAGTCGCCAGGGCACGGCGACCTCGGTGACGTCGAAGTCGTGGTCGGGGAGGGGGATCAGCACGCGCATGGGGCCATCATGCAGGGGTGTCACGTGTCCATGACACCCCTGTCAGGCCATCTGGGGGCCGGTTCGGGCGAGTGCGGCCGCCATCCGCCGGACACCCTCCGTGATCAGCTCGGGCGAGGTCGCCAGGTTCAGGCGTACGTGCCCTGCCCCTCCGGTGCCGAAGGGAATCCCGGAGTTCAGGGCCACCCTCCCCCGCTCCAGGAACACCCGCGCCGGATCCTCACCGAGGCCGAGTCCGCGGCAGTCGAGCCAGGCCAGGTAGGTGGCCTGGGCCGGAAGGCAGGAGATGGCGGGGAGGTGTTCGGCGAGCAGGTCGGCGAGCAGGCGCCGGTTGTCGTCGAGACCGGTGAGCAGCGCGTCCAGCCATGCGGTGCCTTCGGTCAGGGCGGCCGTGTGGGCGATGACGCCGACGTGGCTGGGGCCGTGGCCGACCTCCTCGGGCAGCCGGGCGAGGTCGGCGGCGGCCGCGGGTCCGGCGATCGCCAGGGCGGCCTTCAGCCCGGCCAGGTTCCACGCCTTCGACGCGGACATGAGGGACAGGCCGCTCTCCCCGCCGGGGACGCTCAGATACGGCACGAAGTCGGCGCCCGGGAAGGTCAGCGGCGCGTGGATCTCGTCGGCGACCACACGGACGCCGTACCGGTCGGCGAGGGCGGCCACCGTGCCCAGTTCCCCGGCGGTGTGCACGGTGCCGGTCGGGTTGTGCGGGCTGCACAGCAGATAGGCGGCCCGGCGACCGCCGGCGACCGCCTGCCGGAAGGACTCTTCCAGCGCGTCGAAGTCGATCCGCAGGTCCGCCCCGAGGGGAGCCTCCCGCACCTGCCGGTCCATGTGCTCGATGAACTGGTAGAAGGGCGGATACACGGGCGAGTTGACGATCACCGGGTCCCCGTGCCCGGTGACCAGCTTGAGCATCTCGACGACGCCGAGCATGACGTCGGGCACGATCGCGGTGCGCTCCACGGCGAGACCGTCCCATCCCCAGCGCTTCTCCGCGAACCCGGCGAGCGCCTCGGCGTAGGCGGTGCCCGCCGGGTAGCCGGTGTCCCCGAGCGCGAGCGCCTCGGTGACCGCGCGGACGACGGGTTCGGCGAGGGGCACGTCCATCTCGGCCACCCACAGCGGCAGCACGTCGGCCGGGTAGGTGCGCCATTTCATGCTCGTACGACATCGCAGGCTCTCGAGGGAGAGTGCGCGCAGGGGGTTCGGTTCACCGGACGGCGCATGCGGGGTGCTGGTCATGGGGCAAAAGATAGGGGCTGCGGTGTGACCTGGCACGACCTGGAAACGCCTGCCGGGAAAAGATCCGTACCGCCCTCTCGGCAGACGCCAACACGGCCGTCTAGATTGCCGTTCGACGTCGTACACAGCGCACCATCAGGCACTCCAGGAGCAGAGCCCGTGACGGAGAACCCGGCAGCCACCGAAGATCCCGCCGCGGCGCTGCGCAGCCGCATCGACACGCTGCGCCCGCACACGGCCCGGATCTGGAACTACTGGCTGGGCGGCGGCGACTACTACGAGGTCGACCGCATAGCCGGCGACCGGATCCGTGAACTCCATCCGGCCATCGGTGAGTACGCCCGCGCGGACCGCCTCTTCCTGGGCCGTGCCGTGCGTCATCTGGTGGCGGAGGCAGGGATCCGGCAGTTCCTCGACATAGGCACCGGCCTGCCCACCGCCGACAACACGCACGAGGTCGCCCAGCGTCTCGCCCCCGATGCGCGGATCGTCTACGTCGACAACGACCCGCTCGTCCTGGCACACGCCCGCGCCCTGCTCACCAGCTCCCCCGAGGGCCGCACGGACCACCTGGACGAGGACCTGCGCAATGTCGACTCGATCCTGGAGCGCGCCGCCGACACGCTGGACTTCACGCAGCCGGTCGCGCTGATGCTGCTCGGTGTGGTCATCTTCATCGGCGACGACGAGGACCCGTACGGCATGGTGCGACGGCTCATGGACGCGCTGCCCTCCGGCAGCCATCTGGTCCTGTCCCACACCATCACGAGCCCCGAGCTGTCGGAGGTGGACGAGGCGGTCCGGTTCTGGAACGAGCACGGCGTCCCGGCGCTGACCCAGCGCACCCCCGAGGCCGTGGCCCGTTTCTTCGACGGTCTGGAGCTTCTGGAGCCCGGTGTGGTCTCCTGCTCACGCTGGCGGCCGGAGCCCTCGGAGGCGGGTGAACCGCAGGAAGTGGCCCTGTACGGCGGGGTGGGCCGCAAGCGGTGAGAAGATCGCCCACGCGCTGAACGCGACCGGCCCCGGCCACGTATGGAGGGAGGGTGCTCAACGACCGGAGGGCCCCGCGGTGTTCGCGCCGCGCGTTCGGGTTCGGGAGCCATGCATGAGGCACGCACGACGACGGATCGTCCGGCGAGTGACGCGACTGGCGGCCGTCGGCGGACTCCTCCTGGGAGGAGCGATGGTGACGCAGGCCGCCATGGCGAGCGATACTCCCGGTACCTCCGCCCTCCCGCTGAAGGCCTCGGGGACCTCGCCCAACCCCGGTGCCGCACTGGTCTCCAAGCTCGGCACCTCCCGTACGGCGGGCACCTGGATCGGCGCGGACGGACGTCCGGTCGTCGCGGTGACCGACGACGCGGCGGCGGCCGAGGTCAAGCGTGCGGGCGCCGAGGCGAAGATGGTGTCGCACAGCATGAACGAGCTCAAGGCCGCGACGTCGACGCTGCGTGCGGCGCCCCGGGTCGCGGGCACGGCCTGGGTCATGGACTACCGCACGAACCAGGTGGTGGTGCAGGCCGACAGCACCGTCTCGTCGACGGACTGGTCGAAGATGACCAAGGTCGCGGGCGGCATCGGCAGCTTCGTCCGCATGGAACGCACCCAGGGCACCTTCACCACCCGTCTCAACGGGGCGTCGCCCATCCTGTCCACCGGCGGGCGCTGCTCGGCGGGCTTCAACGTGACCAACGGGCAGAGCGACTTCATTCTCACCGCCGGGCACTGCGGGCCGACCGGGTCCGTCTGGTTCGCGGACAACCAGGGCAACCAGCAGCTGGGCAAGACCGTGCAGCAGAACTTCCCCGGCAGCGACTTCTCGCTGGTCCAGTACGCGAACGGCGCGGCGGGAGCCGGGGCCGACATCGTGGCCATCGGCAACGGCAACGGGGTGCGCATCACGGGAGTGGGCGATCCGGCCGTCGGGGAGCGGGTGTTCCGCAGCGGCAGCACCAGCGGTCTGCACGACGGCGAGGTCAAGGGGCTCGACGCCACGGTCAACTATCCGGAGGGCACCGTCACCGGCCTCATCGAGACGAACGTGTGCGCCGAACCGGGTGACAGCGGCGGCCCGTTGTTCTCCGAGGGCATCGCGCTGGGCGTGACCTCGGGCGGCAGCGGCGACTGCGCGTCGGGCGGTACGACGTTCTTCCAGCCGGTGACGAAGGCGATGCAGGCGCTCGGGGTGCAGTTGATCGTGTCGAAGCAGGCCGCCGCCGGGCAGGGTGCCGCGCCCTCCTCCGCGCCGTCCCCCTCGGCCACGCACAGCGCGATCGCACCGAACGCGGCCTCACCCGGCTCCTCGACTCCCGTGACGGGGATCTCGGACGGTTCGACGCTGCTGACCCGGCTCACGGACCCCCAGAACATCGGTCCCGGGATGCTGGTGATCGGAGGCAGTCTGCTCGCCCTGGTGGCCACCCGCTGGATCCGCGCCGAACAGGACCGCAAGGCGTACCGGCGCTACTACTCGGCCACCTGGGGGTGAGGGATCAGCCGAGGGTCAGCAGAGCCGTGGCGGCCGCGGCGCCCAGCAGGCCGGCCGTCTGACGTGGGGTGACGCGTTCGTGCAGCAGGGCCAGGCCGAGGACGACGGGAAGTGCCGGGTAGAGGGAGGCGAGGACCACGGCGACGGCGAGCAGCTGCCGCTGGGCGGCGAGCAGATAGAGGATCAGCCCGAGGGCGGCGCCGGCGCCGACGAGGAGGGCCTGGGCGGTGAGGCGTCCCGGCAGCCGCAGATGGTGTCGGTGCCGGGTCGCGGTGGGCAGCAGCAGGAGCACGGCGGCGACCCGGCCCGCCGCCACCGGCCACAGTCCGGCGGAGGTTCCCGCCAGTCCGAGTGCGACGTACTGCACGGCGACCCCGGCACTCGCCAGCAGACCGTCCGCCACCTGCCCGCACGCGCCCCGACCGCCGGCTCCCCCGCCGGCGACGAGCCAGAGCGCGGGGACGGTCACCACGATGCCGGTCCAGGCCAGGGCGCCGGGGCGGTCGCCGAGGACGAGCACCCCGCACAGCACGGACAGGGCGACGCCGGTGACTGCGCTGACGGGCACGACGACGCTCATCGCGCCGCGGCTCAGTCCGCGGTTGAGGAAGTGCATGGCGGTTCCGCTGCCGACGCCGGACAGGGCTCCCCAGAGCAGGTCGACGGGGCGGACGGCGTCGGCGGGCACCAAAAGGGCGGCCGTGCTCGCAAGGAGCAGGCCGCCCAGCTGACCGAGGAAGGTGATCGAGGTGAAGGGCGCACGGCGGGACAGCAGCCCGCCGGAGAAGTCGACGAGGCCGTAGCAGACCGCCGAGGCCAGTGCGAGGAGAGGGCCCATCCGGTGTGGGGTGCCCCGGTCGGGGGCTCCGATGCGCGGCGGCGGGCCTCAGCGGGTGGTGCTCAGGCCGGCTGCGGGGCCGCGGCGGCCCACTCCAGGACGAGGCGCTGGTACTCCTCGCGCTGCTCGCCGCTCAGTGTCCCGCCCGACCGGCGCCACAGGGCCCGGATCTCCTCGTTGACCTCGGCTGCCGAGCGATCGGAGACGGGTTCAACAGTGGTGGACATGCTGTGAAGCATACGGCTCCGGAGGTGAAGGCGCTGTGAGTAAGGCGACATCAAGCAGGCATATCGGACGTGTTGCTGATCACGTCCATCTGGTCGCCCGAGCCCCCGAGTTCAGGCTTCCGCCGCCCCCAGCACCAGCACCTGGATCGCCAGGACGGCCGCGCCGCGGGCCCAGTCGTGGAAGTCGGACACCTTGGTCTCCAGCGGGACCGGGCCGGCCAGCGGATGCCGGTGGGCGGCGATCGTCTGCCGCACCGTGTCTCCGGCCACATCCATCAGGCCGACGCCCTCGCCCGCAAGAAGGATCTTCTGCGGCATGACGAAGTTGGCGATCTGGGCGACCAGGATGCCGAGGGCTCGCGCCGCCTCGTCGATGACGCGGGCGGGCATGGGTTCACCGGCTGCGGCGAGGGCGAGGATCTCCTCGTAGCTCCGGTCGCGGCCGCAGGCGGCCCGGACCTGGTATCGGATGCTGGAGATGGTCAGCAGGGAGACGGCGCTGCCGCGTTCGCCGTCCGGGGTGAGCGGCCCATTGGGGTTGATGATCCAGTGGCGGCCGAAGCCGCGGTCCTCCTCCGCGCAGGAGACCCGTTTGCCGCCCAGCACCAGCCCGTAGCCGATGCCGGCACCGATGGTGAGGACGACGAAGCGCTCCAGGCCGCGCCCGGCTCCGAACCAGGTCTCGGCCTCGACGAGGGCGGCGACGTCGTTCTCGACGACGACAGGGAGCCCGGTGCGCTCCTCCACCAGCCCGGCCAGCGGCACGTCCCGCCAGTGCAGGAACGGCGACTCCCCCACCACGGCCCGCTCCTCGACCAGACCGCCCACGCCGATTCCGATGCCGGCCAGTCGCGGATGGACACGGGCGAGTTCGTCCGTCATCTCGGCGAGCACATCGGCGACTTCGGCCGGCTCGTGGGTGGTGAGCGGGCGGTCGTAGCGGGCGACGATGTCGCTGCGGAGGGTGGTCACGACGCCGTAGACCATGTCCTCAGTGATCTTGAAGCCGATGAAGGAGCGGGACTCGGCGACGACGGCCAGTGGCTGCGAGGGGCGCCCCTGACGTACCTCAGCCGGGGCTCCGGCCTCGGCGACCTCGATCAGCAGGCCGGACTCGATCAGCGGTTTGGTGAGCCGGGTGAGGCTGCCGGCGGAGAGGTCGAGCCGCCGGGCGAGTTCGGTACGCGACAGCGGGCCGTTCACGAGCACCTCGATCGCCACCGAGCGCTCACCCGGGCTCAGCGGAAGCCAGCTGTCGGCAACTGTGGTCATGAAGGCCAGACTCCCACATGATTTTTTTGCCATGAAAGCAACCAGGCCAGAATAGCGCCCTCGATCCGCGAGAGAAAGAATCGAGCAGGACTCTTGACGCATTGATTCTTTCACAACAAAAGTAAGTGACCTGAGGACGAGCCGCCGCAGACGAGGGAGTCTCCCGATGACCGTCGCCTCCAGCAGCCCTCCGTCGCGCCTGTCACTGCGCGGCCAGGAGAGGGCAGGGACCGAACAGAGGACACGACGGGCCAGGGCCCGTGAGAACGGGGGCGACGGACGGCTGGCCGCGGTGTTCATCGCGCCGGCGCTGCTGGGCTTCACGGTCTTCCTGCTCTGGCCGACGCTGCGCGGCATCTATCTGAGCTTCACCCGCTTCAACCTGCTCACCCCGGCCGAGTGGGTGGGCCCGGACAACTACATACGGATGGTCCACGACCCGATCTTCTGGGAGTCGCTCAAGGTCACCGTCGAGTACGTGGTCATCAACATCGGTGTCCAGACGGTGGCGGCGCTCGCCGTCGCGGTGCTGCTGCAGCGGCTGACACAGTCGGCCGTGCTGCGCGGGATCGTGCTCACGCCGTATCTGATGTCGAACGTCGTGGCGGGCGTCGTCTGGCTGTGGATCCTGGACACCCAGCTCGGCATCGGCAACCAGATCATCGGGGCGCTCGGCTTCGACCACATCCCGTTCCTCGCCGACGAGCACTGGGCGATTCCCACGATCGCGCTGATCAATGTGTGGCGGCACGTCGGATACACGGCGCTGCTGCTGTTCGCCGGGCTCATGGCCATCCCGAACGACATGTACGAGGCCGCCCGGGTGGACGGCGCGAGCGAGTGGCGGATGTTCTGGCGGATCACGCTGCCGCTGCTGCGGCCGGTGCTGGCGGTCGTGCTGATCATGACGGTGATCGGCTCGTTCCAGGTGTTCGACACCGTCGCCGTGACCACCATGGGCGGCCCGGCGAACGCCACCAACGTGCTCCAGTACTACATCTACGGCGCCGCCTTCGGCCGCTTCCAGTTCGGCTACGCCTCGGCCATGTCCGTGGCCCTGCTCCTCGTGCTGAGCGCGATCACGTTCCTGCAGTACCGGCTCACCCGGGCCGGACAGAGCGACCTCGGCTGACGGAAGGGAGAGAGACCACATGGCTGCCGTGGCAACCACCACGACCGTACGGCCCACCAGGCGCCGCACCTCCATCGGCCGGATCGTCGCCTGGGCGGTGATGGCCGCGATCCTGCTGATCACGCTGCTGCCGTTCTACTGGATCCTGCGCACCGCGCTGTCCACCAACACCGCGCTCGCCGCCCATCCCGGCAATCCCCTGCCGGTGGACCTCACGACGGGCGGCTTCGAGCGGGCGCTGGGCCTGCAGTCGGCGAAGGAGGCGATCGCGCAGGGCGGCGCGGGGGGCGGGCTGAAGTTCTGGCGCTATCTGCTCAACTCGGTGATCGTCTCGACGGTGATCACCGTCTGCCAGATCTTCTTCTCCGCCATGGCCGCCTACGCCTTCGCGCGCCTGAGGTGGCGCGGCCGTGACAAGGTGTTCGGGCTGTTCCTCGCCGGGCTGATGGTCCCCGCGATCTTCACGCTGCTGCCGAACTTCGTGCTCATCAAGCAGCTCCACCTGGTGGACACGCTGTTGGGCATCGCCCTGCCGACGATGTTCATGACGCCGTTCGCGGTGTTCTTCCTGCGCCAGTTCTTCATGAACGTCCCGCGCGAGGTCGAGGAGGCGGCCCTGCTGGACGGCGCCGGCAAGGTGCGGATCTTCTTCCGGGTGCTGCTGCCGATGGCGTCCACGCCCATCCTCACCCTGGGCGTGCTGACGTACATCACCTCCTGGAACGACTACTTCTGGCCGCTGATGGTGTCCTACAGCGACAGCTCCCGGGTGCTGACGGTGGCGCTCGCCATCTTCCGGGCGCAGACCCCGCAGACCGGCTACGACTGGTCCGGTCTGATGGCCGCGACGCTCATCGCCGCGCTTCCGATGCTCGTGCTCTTCGGGTTCTTCGCGCGCCGCATCGTCAGCACCATCAGCTTCACCGGGATCAAGTAAGGGGACTGGCATGCGAGTTCGGATGCGAAGCGCCGTGGCGCTGACCGGCGCGCTGGCGCTGTCGCTGGTCGCCGGGTGTGCGAAGGGCGGCGGGGCGGGAGCGGGCGCGAACACGGTGACGTACTGGTTGTGGGACTCCAACCAGCTGCCCGCCTACCAGGCCTGCGCCAAGGGGTTCGAGAAGGAGAACCCGGGCCTGGACGTGAAGATCAGCCAGATGGGCTGGGACGACTACTGGACCAAGCTCACCGCGAGCTTCATCGCGGGCACACAGCCCGACGTCTTCACCGACCACATCCAGAAGTTCGGCCAGTTCGCCGACCTGAAGGTCCTCGAACCGCTGGACGACCTCGGCATCGACCCCGCCGACTACCAGTCGGGGCTGGCCGACAACTGGATCGGACAGGACGGCCATCGCTACGGCGCCCCCAAGGACTGGGACACGGTCGCCCTCTTCTACAACACGAAGATGACGAAGGCAGCGGGCCTCACCCCGCGGCAGCTCAACTCCCTGTCCTGGAACCCGAAGGACGGCGGCAGCTTCGAGAAGGCCATCGCGCACCTGACGATCGACATCCACGGCAAGCGCGGCGACCAACCCGGCTTCGACAAGAAGCACGTCAAGGTGTACGGCCTCGCGACCGGCGGTGGCGGCGACGGCGACGGGCAGACGCAGTGGAGCAACTTCGCCGCGTCCGCGGGCTGGAACTACACCGACAAGAAGCGGTGGGGCACCAGGTACGACTACGACAGCAGGACCTTCCAGTCCGTGATCAAGTGGTACTTCGGGCTGGCGAAGAAGGGCTATCTGGCACCCCTGACGGACTACAGTGCGGGCGCCAACCCGGCCAACGCCCAGGTGGCCGCGGGCAAGGCGGCGACCGCTTTCGACGGCGCATGGATGATCTCCACGTACTACGCGATGAAGGGCATCAAGGTCGCCACCGCCTCCACCCCCGTCGGCCCGACCGGCAAGCGGGCCACCATGATGAACGGCCTCGCCGACTCCATCTCCAAGAACGCCCACAACAAGCAGGGCGCCAAGAAGTGGGTGCGGTACCTGTCCTCGGACGCCTGCCAGAAGATCGTCGGGCGTTACGGCATCGTCTTCCCGGCGACCCTCGCGGGGACGAAGGCGGCGGTGGCCGCCTACGGGAAGAAGGGCATCGACGTCACGGCGTTCACCAAGCCGGTCGCCGACAAGAAGGACTTCAGGACCTTCACCTTCCCGATCACCGACAACGCGGCGGACGTGTACGCGCTCATGCACCCGGCCATGCAGGGAATCTTCAGCGGCGACAAGTCCGTCACCAGCCTCGACCAGACCAACGACCAGATCAATCTGATCCTCTCGCAGTGATCTCCCGACCAGTGAAGGACACGCCTTTCATGACGTTCTCGCTCGGCATCGTCGGTGCCGGCCAGTTCTCCGGCCAGTTCGCCACCCTCTTCCAAGCCCATCCCGGCGTCAGCGACGTCTACGTCACCGACCTCCTTCCCGAACGGGCCGAACAGCTCGCCGCCGCACAGCAGTTGGCGGGCACCTTCCCCTCGTACCAGGCGATGCTGGAGTCGGAGGCCGTCGACGCGGTCGCCATCTTCACCCAGCGCTGGACCCACGGACCCCTGGTCCTGCAGGGCCTGGGCGCCGGCAAGCACGTGTACTCCGCGGTGCCGATGGCGATAACCACCGAGGAGATCGCCGCCATCATCGACGCGGTCAAGGCGACCGGTCTGACGTACATGATGGGCGAGACCAGCCAGTACAACCCGGCGACCGTGCACGCCCGCAACCAGATCGCCGAGGGCGCCTTCGGACGGATCTTCTACGCCGAGGGCGACTACGTCCACGACATGGACCTCGGGTTCTACGAGGCCTACCAGTACAGCGGCGGCGAGAACTGGAAGCAGACCGCCAGCTATCCCCCGCTGCTCTATCCCACGCACTCGGTGGGCGGTGTGCTCGGCGCCTGGCAGACGCACGCGGTGAGCGTGTCGGCGATCGGAGTGGTCGACGAGCGCGGCGACGGCGTCTTCGACAGGGACATCAGCCAGTTCGGCAACGACTTCTCCAACGCCACCGCGCTGTTCGAGGTGGCGGGCGGCGGGTCCTTCCGCACGAACGAGTTCCGGCGGGTGGGCTATCCGTCGCACATCCGGGAGTCGCGTTTCCGATTCTTCGGGACCGAGGCGAGCATGGAGCAGCTCGCCACGGTGGCCCTGTGGCAGGACAAGAAGGGGGTGAAGGACATCAGCGAACTGCTGGAGCCCAAGCCCACCCTGTCTCCTGACGACCCGTCACTCCAGCACATCGCGCCGGATCTGCGGGCCGCCTTCACCTCGGGTTCGGCGCCGGTGCACGACCGGGCGCGGCTGCCGCGGGAGTTCGACAACCTGCACAACGGGCACGAAGGCAGCCACCACTTCCTCGTCGACGACTTCGTGACCGCCGTGAACACGCGGTCGCTGCCGTCGGTGAACGCTTGGGTGGCCGCCCGCTACACCCTGCCGGGCATCGTCGCGCACGAGTCGGCGCGGCAGGGCGGGGTCAGGCTGGAGATCCCGGACTTCGGGGACGCCCCGCAGTAGGCGGCGTGCCGGGGCCGGGTACCTGCTCAGGTGCCCGGCTTACGGCCGTAGACGAAGACGTCGTCGCCGGTCTTCAGCAGGTCCCAGTACTTCTTGGCCGTGGTGGGGGTCATGTTGACGCAGCCGTGCGAGCCGGGCGGGTTCCACATGCTGAGGTTGACCGAGTGGAAGGCCTGGCCGCCGTCGAAGAACTGGCTGTAGGGCATGGGCACGTTGTAGATGTTCGAGACGTGGTTCTTGTCCCGCCAGTAGATCTTCTTCAGGCCGGTGCGGGTCTCGTAGCCGTCGCGGCCGGTGCGGACCGGGACGGGACCGTAGACGAGCCTGCTGCCGTCCTGGATCCAGCTGAGCTGCAGGGTGAGGTTCACGCAGGCGATGCGGCCCTTGTTGGTCGGGCACGCGCCGTCCCTGTTGGGGTTGTTCCCGACGGCCCTCTGCTTGGTCATGAGGTCCATCACACCCCAGGTGACGGAACCCGCGTACCCGATGTTCGGGGTGATGCCGTGCTTGGTCTGGAAGGCCTTGATCGCCTTGCAGTCCGTCGCGGACTGCTTGCCGTCGACGGTCAGGCCGAGGAACTTCTCGACCTGCTTCTGGTAGGGCCCGGTCTGTGTGGTGCAGCCGGTGGCCGCCTGCGCGGGCGCCGTCCCCAGCGCGAGTGCGAGCGGCGCCACCAGTCCGGTCAGCCCGAGTGCGACGGCACCCCGTCTGCGTATGTCCCCCATGGCAAGCCTTGCCTTTCGTACGGTCGGATTCGGTCGGATCTGCGATCTCTGCCAGCTAGACCGGCGTCCGGCGCGATCGGTTGCAAGGCCTCCTCACGATGCGACGAAACGGTGACATTCGCAGTGCCGCAGGTCACAGCGTGATGCACGCCCCACCTCGGGCCGCCTGCGCCCCTTGTTTCTCGCCTGCCCCGCGAGCCTCAGAGGTCCCGGCTCTGTCGTGTCGTCCTGAGGAATCCCGTGTTCACCGCGGTGAGGCCGCCGTCGACCGTGAGCGAGGTGCCGGTGATCCAGGACGCCTCGCGCGAGGCGAGGAAGGCGACGGCGGCGGCGATGTCGTCCGGCTCCCCGACCCTGCCGAGCGGATAGAGCGGACACAGGGCCTCGAGCTCGTCCTCGCGGCCCTCCCACGCCGAGGTGCGCACCGTGCCGGGCATCACGAGGTTGACGCGGACGCCCCGTGCGGCGACGTGCGCGGCCATGGTGCGGGTGAGGGAGACCAGAGCGGCTTTGGCTGCGCTGTAGGCGTGGTTGCCGAAGTCCTGAAGGGCGTTGACGGAACCGATGTTGACGACGGCACCGCGGCCGGAGCCGGTCAGGTGCGGGAGGGCTGCGCGGCAGCAGCGGTACGTGCCGGTCAGGGTGATGTCGAGGTCGCGCTCCCAGGCCTCGTCCGGGCCGTCCTCGAACAGCGGGGTGTCGGGGGTGCAGCTCGCCGCGCTGTTGACCAGGACGTCGAGCGAACCGAAGGCGTCCACGGCATGCGCGACGGCCGCCTCCACCGAGGACCGGTCGGCCACGTCGCACCCCGACGCCTCTGCGGCCAGGCCCTGTTCACGCAAGGCTGCCGCGGTCCTGGTCGCCGCGCGGGCGTCCACGTCGGTCAGCAGCACCCGCGCCCCTTCCTCGGCGAGCCGCCGGGCGACGGCGGCTCCGATGCCGCGGGCGGCGCCGGTGACGAGAACTCCGTGTCCTGCGAAGCGCGTTGCGTCCGTCATGGATCGCACCGTAGTGCCACGCCGATCAACTGGGCCGATACTGTGCGGCATGTCCGCGTTCATACAGCAACTGCCTGCGCTCATCGGCGTCGTCATCGGAGCGCTCGGTTCGTATCTGGCCGTCGTGCGCAGCGACCGCGCCCGCTTCCACCGAGAGCAGACGGTCCGCTGGGAGGAGCGGCGGCTCGCGGTGTACGCCGACTACGCGAGCGCGCTGAAGAAGTCCGTCACACTGGCGTGCCGAGCCGCGTCCCACCTCGGCAACGACCCTCACCCGCATCCCTTGTCCCCCGAGGAGGTCGCACCGCTGCTGGCCGAGGCCACTCTGGGCCGGGATCCGGTGGGAGAGGCGCTGCTTCTGCTGGGGAGTCCGGAGGTGGTGGAGAAGGCTCGGGGCTGGGTCACGGTGGTGCTGGAGATGGAGCAGTTCCTGCGCGAAGGGACTCGCGATCCGGCGGGATGGCAGGCGCTGGTGGAGCGGCATCGCACCGGACGTGACGGCTACTACGTCGCCGTACGCGACGACTTGGCCCTGCCACCGGGCCTCTCGGTGCGGTGGCAGCTGCCGCCGGTGTCCCCCTCCTGATCTCATCGGTACCCGGTGGTGTCCGCCGGCTTCCCCGCGTCCTGGACCTCGACGAGGTACCGCCAGGCGTCCGGGCGGCTGCCGTCGAGGTCCGCGAAGCCGTACTCCCGGGCGAGCGAGCCGCTGGAGAGGGACGCGCCGTTCCACCGGGCCACGCCGGGGTCGGCGGCGAGGGCGGCGACGGCGCGGCCCACGTAGTGCGGGGTCTCGGAGATGGCGAAGTGGGGGACGCGTTCGAGGGCGTCACGCCAGTTGTCCTCGCGTACGCCGAACTGGTCGAGCATGATCTCCGAGCGCAGCCAGCCGGGTGTCAGCGCGACGGCCGTCGCCCCGCGCGGTCCGAGTTCATGGGCCAGGGCGAAGGCCATGCGCAGGCCGGACGCCTTGGCGAGGTCGTAGAAGAAGGAGACGCGGTAGGTGTCGCGGTTGTACTCGGCGGTTCCGTCGGTGACCTCCACGACCAGGCCGCCGGGGTGGCGCAGCAGGAGCGGGAGGGCGTGGTGGCTGGTGATCGCGTGGGTCTCGACGGCGAGCCGGAGCAGCCGCAGCCCCTTGTCGAGGTCGTGCTCCCAGACCGGCCTGTCCCAGGCGAAGAGGTGCTCGCCGCCCCAGATGTCGTTGACGAGGACGTCGAGGCGGCCCTGTTCGTCCGCGATGCGGTCCACGAGGGTGCGGACCTGTGCGGGGTCGAGGTGGTCGGTGGGTACGGCGATGCCCTGGCCGCCCGCCGCCGTGACGAGGTCGGCGGTGTCCTCGATGGTCTCGGGGCGGTCGTACTCCGAGCGCTGCGCACGGGTGGTGCGTCCGGTGACGTAGACCGTGGCACCGGACGCGCCGAGTTCCACGGCGATCCCGCGCCCGGCGCCCCGCGTCGCCCCGGCGACCAGCGCCACCTTGCCCTTCAGTGGTGCGGACATGTCCGGCCTCCCCTTTTCCTGCGGCTGCTGTCCCTGCCGAGCGTGCCGGGGAAGCCGGACATCTTCTGTCGCCTTTTACGGTTGCAGTCTCGCGGCGAGGGCGTCGTCGTCCGCCAGGAACCAGATGTGGCTGCCCTGGTTGGTCTCATGGACGAAGTCGCGCAGTGCCGAGCTCCCGGCAAGGTTCCGGGACAGGTCGCCGACGACGGCGAGCCGCACCCGGTAGTTCACGAACTTCTGCATCACCGCGCCCGCGACCCCCGACCGCAGCCGGAAGAATTCGTCCGCCACCCGCTCGACGGGCAGCGCGACCAGCTCCGCGTCGTACCCCATCGCATCGCCGATCAGATCGAGCGCGGCCTGCTCACCGTCGAGCAGCGGGCCGTCGGGCGTACAGCGCAGGACGCGTACGCCGTGCAGGTCTTCGAGCGTTCCGGAGGTCGTGGTCATGGGACGGGATCCTAGGAGTTTCAGTGGCCGCGGGCGATCCATTCCTCCAGGTGGGGCGCTTCGGCTCCGATGGTGGTCGGATCGCCGTGGCCGGTGAGGACCTTGGTCTCCGGAGGGAGGGTGAGCAGGCGGTCGCGGATGGAGTCGATGATCGTCGGGAAGTGGGAGTAGGAGCGGCCCGTCGCACCGGGGCCGCCCTGGAAGAGGGTGTCGCCGGTGAAGACCGCGGCCAGGGCGGGGTCGTACAGGCAGACGGCGCCCGGCGCATGGCCAGGGGTGTGGAGGACCGTCAGGTCGACCCCTGCCGCCTCGATGACCTGGCCGTCGGCGAGATGGGCGTCGGGGTCACGGTCGGGGTGGGTGAACTTCCACAGCGGCAGGTCGTCGGGGTGCAGCCAGATGGTCGCGCCGGTGCGCTCGGCGAGCGCGGGCGCGGCGTCGATGTGGTCGTTGTGGGCATGGGTGCACACGATGGCCGCCAGGCGGCGGTCCCCGACGGCCTCGGCGATGGCGTCGGCGTCGTGAGCGGCGTCGATGACGATGACCTCGTGGTCGTCGCCGACGAGCCACACGTTGTTGTCGACCTCCCAGGTGCCGCCGTCGAGGCTGAAGGTGCCGGAGGTGACGAGGCGTTCGATGCGCGCGGCCATCACAGCACCACCACCGAGCGCAGCACGTCGCCGTGGTGCATCCGCTCGAACGCCTTCTCCACGTCGGTGAGTTGGATGGTTTCGGTGACGAACTTGTCCAGCGGCAGCCGGCCCTGCAGATGCAGGTCGATGAGCATCGGGAAGTCGCGGGAGGGCAGGCAGTCGCCGTACCAGGACGACTTCAGCGATCCGCCGCGCCCGAAGACGTCCAGCAGCGGCAGCTCCAGTGTCATCTCCGGGGTCGGCACTCCGACCAGGACGACCGTGCCGGCGAGGTCGCGGGCGTAGAAGGCCTGCTTGTACGTCTCCGGGCGGCCGACCGCCTCGATGACGACGTCGGCGCCGTTGCCGCCGGTCAGCTCGCGGATCGCCTCCACGGGGTCGGACTCCTTGGAGTTGACGGTGTGCGTGGCACCCATCTCGCGTGCCTTGGCCAGCTTCCGGTCGTCGATGTCCACCGCGATGATCTTCGCGGCGCCCGCCAGGTTCGCTCCCGCGATCGCCGCGTCACCGACGCCGCCGCAGCCGATGACGGCGACCGTGTCACCGCGGCCGACGTTGCCGGTGTTGATCGCCGCGCCGATGCCCGCCATCACACCGCAGCCCAGCAGCCCGGCCACCTGCGGCGCGACGCTCGCGTCCACCTTCGTGCACTGCCCGGCCGCGACCAGAGTCTTCTCCGCGAAGGCGCCGATGCCCAGCGCCGGGGACAGCTCGGTGCCGTCGGTGAGGGTCATCTTCTGCTTGGCGTTGTGGGTGTTGAAGCAGTACCAGGGGCGCCCGCGCAGACAGGCCCGGCACTGCCCGCACACGGCACGCCAGTTGAGGATCACGAAGTCACCGGGTGCGACGTCCGTGACGCCCGCGCCGACCGACTCCACCACACCAGCTGCCTCATGTCCGAGCAGGAAGGGGAAGTCGTCGCTGATTCCGCCCTGCTTGTAGTGCAGATCGGTATGACACACCCCGCACGCCTGGACCTGTACGACCGCCTCGCCCGGACCGGGGCCCGGCACGACGATCGTCTCCACCCGCACCGGCTCGCCCTTGCCCGGTGCGATCACGCCGCGTACTTCCTGCGCCATGGCGTCGAAACCTTTCGTCTGCGGATGTCCGTACTTCCGACCCTAGGGGTGACTGATCAGTAACGGTGCCGGAGCAGGCTGCCTCGGGGCGGCTGCCGACCGACGTAGCCTGAATGCTCCGCCCGACTCCCCGAGGAGCGCCGTGAGCATCGCCGAGCCCGAGCCCCGACCGCCCGCCTGGCGGCTGCTCCTCGCCTATGTACGGCCACACCGCTGGGCCCTGCTGACGGGCGCACTGTTGTCGCTGGTCACGGGGGCCACCGGGCTGCTGCTGCCGCTGGTGGCCAAGGGGCTGATCGACGATCTGTCGCACGACCGGGCCATCACCGGCGCGCTGCTCGCCATGTCGGGGCTGGTCGTCACCAACGCCGCGCTGGGCGCGCTCGGTTCGTATGTGCTGCGCCGGACCGCGGAGTCGGTGGTGCTCGGCGCGCGGCGTGCCCTGTCCTCGTATCTGCTGCGGCTGCGCATCCCCGCGGTGGACCGCAGCGAGCCGGGCGATCTGATGGCCCGCATCACCTCGGACACCACGCTGCTGCGCGAGGTCACCACCGATTCGCTGGTCGGCCTGGGCACGGGCGGCCTCACCCTCGCCGCGACGGTGGTGATGATGGGGCTGGTGGATCCGGTGCTGCTCGGCGTCACCCTGTGCGTGATCCTCGGGGCGGGCACGGTGCTCGGGGTGATCGTGCCGCGCATCAACCGGGCCAGCCGGCAGGCGCAGGACGCCGTCGGTGTGATGGGGGCCTCGCTGGAGCGGATTCTCGGCGCGCTGCGCACGGTGAAGGCGTCGGGCGCCGAGGACCGCGAGGAGCGGACCCTGCACGAGGCCGCCGAGGAGTCGTGGCGGCAGAGCGTGCGCGCCGCCAAGTGGTCGGCGGCGGCGGGCAACACGGCCGGACTCGCGATGCAGATCGCCTTCATCACGGTGCTCGCGGTGGGCGGAGCACGGGTGGCGACCGGGGCCGTCCAGATCGGCACCCTGGTCGCGTTCCTGTTGTACGTCTTCTATCTGATGTCGCCGATCCAGCAGGTGGTCGGCGCGATCACGCAGTACCAGACGGGTGCCGCCGCCCTCGCCCGCATCCAGGAGGCGCTGAGTCTGCCCTCCGAACCGGCGGCCCGGCCCGCGCCGTTGCCCACCCCGGGCGCCGAGCCGGCCGCTGTCGTCTTCGACGAGGTCCGCTTCCGGTACGCCGATGATCTGCCGTTCGTCCATCACGGGGTGACGTTCTCCGTGCCGGCCCGTGGCATGACGGCGTTCGTCGGCCCGTCCGGCGCGGGCAAGACGACGGTGTTCTCGCTCATCGAGCGCTTCTACGATCCCGAGTCCGGGACCATCACGCTGGACGGAATCGCCCTGCAGGACTGGGAGTTGCCGAGGCTCCGGTCGGCGATCGGCTATGTGGAGCAGGACGCTCCCGTGCTGTCGGGTTCACTGCGGGACAATCTGCTGCTGGGCAATCCGGATGCGGACGAGGACGCCGTGGCGCGCGTGCTGAAGACGACCCGGCTCGACGGACTCGTGGCCCGGCTGCCGGGTGGCCTCGACACGCTGGTGGGGCACCGCGGCACCAAGCTGTCGGGCGGTGAGCGGCAGCGGGTCGCCATCGCCCGTGCGCTGCTGCGCAGGCCTCGGCTGCTGTTGCTCGACGAGGCGACCTCGCAGTTGGATGCGGTGAACGAGGCGGCGCTGCGGGACACGGTCGACGATGTCGCCCGGACCACCACCGTTCTTGTGGTTGCGCACCGGCTGTCCACCGTGACGATGGCGGAGCGGATCGTGGTGATGGATGCGGGGCGGGTGCGGGCGGTGGGGACCCATCGGGAGTTGGTTGCCGCGGATCCGTTGTATGCCGAGTTGGCGGCCACGCAGTTTCTTGCCACTGGGGATTGAGGCTTCTTCGTTTGGCTGCGGGCTCGTTGTGGCTGGTCGCGCAGTTCCCCGCGCCCCTTTGGGGCGCTCCCCCGGCCGTCTCCTTTTCAGCTGCCCAACCTGCGCAGGCGATCCGTGTCAGTGGTGCGGGGGCACGTCACGCAGGCCTCAGCGGGCTTGATCGCATAAAACATGCAGCATCCGGTGCGCGTGCGGGTCGGGTGCCGTCGGCCGTCGTCGCCCGTCAGGTGGCGGAAGGCGGCTCCGCCCGGGTACGGGGGCACGCCGATCGGGAGTACGTCGGTGGCGGCTCGTACGGCGTCAGCCTCCTGGCCGAGCATGCGGCCGAGGTACCAGATGCCGGAGACGAGGTCGTCGGCGACCAGGCCCCAGAGGGAACGCGCGCCGCGTCGTGCGACGGGGGCGATCGCGGTCAGCAGCGGGCGCATGTGGTCTGCCATCGACGTGCGCAACGCGGCCCGCAGGGACTCTTCCTGAGGGGCCATCAGTGCGCCGGGAAGTGAGGCGAGGGGGTCGCCGGGCAGACAGGCGAGCTGGGTTCCGGGGGTGATCTCGTACGTACCCGTGGTGACATCGAGGCGCAGGTCCTCGGGCCGGATGCGGGGCACTCGCCGTTCGAGGTACCAGGTCCCGCCCAGCAGCACGCCGAGGGTCCAGGCGTAGCCGTGAAGGGCGCGCGAGGCGGCGACGTCACGGCGCGCGGCGACCCCGTACCGGGCGTGGATGCGGGCCGCCTCGGCGTCGACGAAGGCGTCGAGCGCGCTCCTGTCGGTCGCCAAATCGGCCGCTGCGAGGTCCGCTAGAGGCTCTTCGCCCGGCTCCATGACCCGTACGTCCAGCGCTTCGCAGGTGGCAGCGAGCCTCCGGTGGACATGGCTGAGGGCATGCGTGACGGCACCGTCGGGCGGGGTCCTCAGAGCCACGGGCATGGGCGCTCCAGCACAGGAAGTAGAGAGAAGATTGCCAAGGCAAGGCTTACCTTACTTCATACGGATCATGGAACACCCACGTCAGCGTCCATCTCGCAGCCGATTGAAAAGTAAAGGAAGGCTAGCCTAAGCTCACGGCTTGTGACTGCGACCCAACGGGGCGCACCTGTCGGTGTGCCCTCCCCTGCCCTCAGACACCTCCCCCTGTTCCTCGCCGGACTGGGCGCCCTGGTGCTCTGCACCGCGCTGAGCCTTGCGCTCGGTGCCCGGTCGGTGCCCCTGTCCACGGTGGCCGACGCACTGTTCGGCCACGCCCAGGGCCGGGAGGCGCTCGTGGTCACCGGGCTGCGGCTGCCGCGCACCGTCATCGGTCTCGCGGTGGGGGCCGCGCTCGGGGTCGCCGGGGCCGTCGCACAAGGCATCACCCGCAATCCGCTCGCCTCGCCGACCACCCTCGGCATCAACGCGGGCGCCGGTTTCGCAGTCGTCGTCGCGATCTTTGCGCTGAATCTCAACGACCCCGCGCAGTATGTGTGGTTCGCGTTCGCCGGGGCCGCGGGTGCCGCCCTGTTCGCCCAGGCGCTGGCCCGCCGCGCGGGGGACATCGATCCCGTACGGCTCGCCCTCGGCGGCACCGTGCTCCAACTGGTGCTGCTGTCCTGGACGTCGGCGGTGATGCTGCTGAACCAGCGCACCCTCGACGAGGCCCGCTTCTGGCTGGCCGGATCCCTGTCCGGCAGGCCTCTCGACGTGCTGTGGCCGGTGCTGCCGACCCTGCTGCTCGGCCTGGCCATCGCCCTCGCCGTGTCCCCCGGCCTCAACGCCCTTGCCCTGGGCGACGATTCGGCCCAGTCGCTCGGCGTGCCGGTGGCCCGGATCCGGCTGGCCGGCGGCATCGCGGTGGTCCTGCTCGCCGGATCGGCGGTCGCCATGGCCGGGCCGGTCACCTTCATCGGCCTCGCCGCGCCCCATCTCGTACGTCCCCTGCTGGGTGCCGACCACCGGCTGCTGGTGCCCGGCTGTCTGATCGCAGGACCGCTGCTGCTGCTCGCGGCCGATGTCCTCGGCCGGATGGTGATCCGCCCCTCGGAGCTGGAGGTCGGCATCGTGACGGCGTTCCTGGGCGCGCCCCTGCTGGCACTGCTGGCCCGGAAGGTGGCCCGATGACCGCCGGCCTTGTCACCGTCCCTGCCCAGTCCGTGTCCCGCATCCGGATGCGCCGCCGTGTCCTGGTGTTCGCCGCCGGCGGTCTCCTCGTACTGGTCGTGCTGCTCACCGTCTCCCTGACGACCGGTGAGATGCGCATGCCCGCAGGCACGGCGCTGCGGGCGCTGGTCGGGCTCGGGGACTCCGGGGACGTGCTGGTGGTGCAGCAGTTCCGGGCGCCCAGGGCGGTGGCGGCGATCGTCGCCGGCGCCGGTCTGGGAGCGGCGGGCTGCGTGCTGCAGCGGCTGTTCCGCAACCCCCTGGCGTCTCCCGATGTCATGGGCGTGACAGGCGGGGCCTCGCTGGGTGCGGTCGCGCTGATCGCCGCCGGGGCCTCGCAGACCCTGATCCCGGTCGGCGCGCTCGGCGGCGGCCTGCTCTCGGCGCTGCTGCTGGGCGTGTTCGCCTGGCGGTCGGGGCTCGCCGTCACCCGGCTGGTGCTCACCGGGCTCGCCGTGCAGGCGGGGCTGGCCGCCGCCGTGAACCTGATGATCGTGCGCTTCCCGGCCGAGCTCGCCGGCTCGGCGCTGCAGTGGACCACCGGCTCGGTGTACGGGCGGACGTGGCCGGAGGTGCGGGGGGCGGCCGGAGCCATGGTGCTCGCGTTCGCCGCGGCGCTGGTACTGCACCGGCGGCTGGCCGTGCTCGACCTCGGGGACGAATCGGCGGGTGCACTGGGCCTGCGGACTTCCGCCGCCCGTCTCCAACTTCTCTTCGCCGCCGTGGCGTTGGCATCGCTCGCGGCCGCGCTCGCCGGTCCGGTGACCTTCGTCGCGCTCGCCGTGCCGCACCTCGTGCGCCTGGTCACCGGTCCGCCGACGGCCGCGTCCCTGGGGCTGGCCGGTCTCACCGGAGCGGTGCTGCTGCTCGCCTCCGACCTGGTGGTGCAGCACCTGTTGCCGATCGAGGGGCTGCCGGTCGGGGCGGTCACCGCCACGCTGGGTGCGCCCTGGCTGCTGGTGCTGATGTTCCGGCAGAGCTCACCCGTCCCAAGGAGCCACGCATGACCAACCAGTTGCAGACCCAGGGCCTCGATCTGCGCTACGGCGACCGGCTCGTCGTCGGCGGGCTCGATCTGACGCTGCCGGGCGGCGCCGTCACCGCGATCGTCGGTCCCAACGCCTGTGGGAAGTCGACCCTGTTGCGGGGGCTGAGCCGGCTGCTCACCCCCTCCGCGGGCACCGTCACGCTGGACGGCGCGGACATCCACCGTATGCCGGCGCGGACGCTGGCCCGACGGATGGGACTGCTGCCCCAGCAGCCGGTCACACCTGAAGCGATCACCGTCGAGGCGCTCGTACGGCTGGGCCGGTATCCGCATCAGCGGCTGCTGAGCCCCTGGTCGGCAGCGGACCAGCGGGCGGTGGAGGAGGCGCTGGAGCGCACCGGCACCGCGTCCCTGCGCGACCAGCCCGTCGACCGGCTCTCCGGCGGTCAGCGTCAACGCGCCTGGATCGCACTCGCGTTGGCGCAGGACACCGAGCTGCTCCTGCTCGACGAACCCACCACCTTCCTCGACCTGCGGCACCAGCTCGACGTCCTCGACCTGGTGGCCGCCCTGCACGCCGAGGCGGGCCGCACCGTGGTGATGGTGCTGCACGACCTCGGACAGGCCGCCCGCTACGCGGACCACATGGTGGTCCTCAAGGAGGGCCGCCTCGCCGCCGCCGGCACCCCGGCCGACGTCCTCGACGCGGACCTGGTCAGGTCCGTGTTCGACGTGGACTGCCGGGTGATCCCCGACCCGGAGACCGGCACCCCGCTGGTCGTCCCGAAGAGCAGCGCGGTCCGGCAACCGGCCGCATCCGCCTGACCCACCACTCCCCTACCAGAAAGACCACCCCCCATGTTCGAGTGCTCTCCCCTGCGCGGAATCGGCCGGCTGATCGCCGTGCTGCTCTCCGTCGTCCTCGGTACGGCCGTACTGGCCGCCTGCGGCAGCGAGAAGACCGACGCGACCGACACGGCGAAGGCCGCCGGTGCGGCATCGGCCGGCTTCCCGCGCACCCTGAAGACGGTGATGGGCGACGTCAAGATCCCCTCGCAGCCGAAGCGGGTCGTGGTGCTCGACACCGGCGAGCTGGACGACGTCACCCTGCTCGGCATCGACCCGGTCGGCGCGGTCGCCCCGCACTTCAAGACCGAGGGCGGCTTCCCGACGTATCTGAAGGGCGAGCTGAGCGGCACCGCCGACGTCGGCCCGCTCCTCGAGCCCAACCTGGAGAAGATCGCGTCCCTGAAGCCGGATCTGATCCTGTCGTCGAAGGTCCGGCACGAGAAGGTCTACGACAAGCTCAGCGCCATCGCCCCGACCGTCTTCACGGAGACCACCGGCGGTGTCTGGAAGCAGAACCTCAAGGTGCACGCCGAGGCGCTCGGCCTGGAGAAGCAGGCCGCCGCGAAGCTCAAGGAGTACGAGACGCAGGCCAAGGCTCTGGGCGAGGCCATCAGGAAGAAGGACGGCGGCACCATGCCGACGGCGTCCGTGGTCCGCTTCATCGCCGGTCCGACCCGCCTCTACCAGACCAACTCCTACAGCGGTGTCGTCCTGAACGACATCGGCTTCAAGCGGCCCAAGTCCCAGGTGTCCAACGACCCCGCCGTCACCATGAAGGACGTCAGCCCCGAGGAGATCGACCAGGCCGACGCCGACCTGGTCTTCGTGACCACCGCCGACACCCCGGACAAGACCCAGCAGAAGCAGGTCACCTCCAACCCGGTCTGGAAGTCCCTCAAGGCCGTCAAGAGCGGCAAGGTCTTCACCGTCCCGGACGAGACGTGGATGTCCGGCATCGGCGTCCAGGCCGCGGAGCAGATGCTCAAGGACGTGGCGAAGGCCACCGGCGTGGAGCTCCCGAAGAAGTAACTCCCGCTCTTTCGGGGCGGGCCGCAGCACCGCCGCGGCCCGCCCCCGCCCCCCCCCCCGCCGGGGGTCGGTGTTCCTCCGCCTTGGGCCTGTATCGGCTTGCCCTCCATGCGACCGACGGCGTCAGCGAGGGCGTCCGGCCGGCCGCCCCCCGGCGGG
>NZ_JBIAUY010000011.1:0-294875 GCF_042893475.1 Streptomyces sp. NPDC001604
CACTTCTACAACACTGGCCGCCGACACACTGCGCTCGGCGGCCAGCCACCGATCACCCGACTGTCACCAAAGTCATGACCGGGTACAGCTAGCGCTGCTCGGACTCCTCGGCGAGTGCGGCCTCCTGGGCGAGTGCGGCCTCTTTGGCAAGCTCGGGCAGCAGGCCGCACATCGCCTCGTGCTGGTCCGGGCCCATGACATGGGTCAGGGCCCGGGTGACCGTCGAGGCCAGGGTGCCGGAGGCCTCCTCCAGGAGGCGGCGGGCCTTGTCGGTGAGAGCCACCTCGATGCCCCGCTTGTCGCCGCAGACCGACTTGCGGGTGACCAGCCCTGCGTGCTGGAGACAGGCGATCTGGTACGTGAGCCGGGTCTTGGGGCGGCCGAGGAGTTCCGCGATCCGTGTCATGCGCAGCCCCGTCCTGGGCTGCTCGGCGAGCAGGCACAGGGTCAGGAACTCGTCGTGCGAGACGTCGAGATGCTCCTTCACGACCGACCGCAGTTCCTGCTCCACCGCTCCCACGGCCCCGAGCATCACCATCCAGGCCCGCAACTCCTTGGGCAGCAGTCCGCCACCCTGCGCGGACGGGCATTCGGGCAGGTCGGTGAGGTGCTCCTCGGGGTCGGCCATGTGTCGAGTCTACCTGTTGTCCAATTTTGGACCGAAGGGTTGTCCAGATTTGGATAATGCTCTACGGTCGTCGTAGTCATCCAAATTTGAAGCACTTGCTTTCCCCGTCCACTGGAGAAGATCATGACCGTCGCCGTCGAAACCGGTGTCTGGCAGCTCGACGCCGCCGCTTCCACCGTCGCCCTGCGCCACAAGACGATGTGGGGCCTCGTCACCGTCAAGGGCACCTTCGGCGCCGTCGGCGGACAGGGCGAGGTGCAGCCCGACGGCTCCGCCACCGGCACCCTGACCCTGGACGCCGCCACCCTCGACACCAAGAACAAGAAGCGGGACGAGCACCTGCGCTCGGCCGACTTCTTCGACACCGCGAACCACCCCGAGATCACCTTCGCCGTCCGCAGCGCGAAGCCGGGCGCCGGCGACACCGTCGAGGTCTCCGGTCAGCTGACCGTGCGCGGCATCAGCCGCCCGCAGACCCTCACCGCCCGCCTGGCCGGTGCGGACGCCGACGCGCTCACGCTGGAGGCGGAGTTCACCGTGGACCGCGGCGAGTTCGGCCTGGGCTGGAACCAGCTGGGCATGATCCGCGGCCTGACCACGGTCGCCGCAACGCTCCGCTTCGTGCGTACGGCAGCCTGACGCGCGTCAGCGGGTGCCGCGCACCCGCAGATGGAGGTCCATGCTGGACAGCGTCTGCGGTGTGGGGGTGAAGACCCGCAGCCGGAGCCGGGCGTGCGGCCCCGGCAGGGTGAACTTCCCGTGGTCCGGCGGCCGGATCACATAGTCGGCCGAGGCGTGCGCGGGCAGGGTGGCCGGTCCCTTCAGGACCGTCCAGTACTGGCGCAGGCCCTGGCCGACGGTGAGCATGAAGTGCGGTTCCAGGGCGTTGTCGTCCCTGTTGGTGACCCGCAGGCTCAGCCCGGTGAGGACGTTCGCGTCCGCCGCCGTCCGGCGCACCGAGGCGATCTCCATCCGGAGCGGTGGCTTCCCGGTGACCGCCACGACGGCGCTGACCAGCGCCGGGGCGACCAGCAGCGCGGCCGTCGCGGCCAGCGCCGGGCGCCGGCGGGGGCCGGTCAGCGGGCGCGGGCGCGGCTGCCAGGCCCGTACGAACTCGGACGGCGGTGCGGTGATGGCGGCTGCCAGCCACAGCGGCGTCATCATCAGGTAGTAGCCGTCCTGGGAGCGGGTCGCGACATAGAAGGCGCACCACGGCAGGACGGTCGCCGCGGGCCCCAGCCGGCGCATGAACAGGATCAGCAGCCCGAGCAGGGCCGCGGCCAGCAGCATGCTCGCGTGCCCGTACCAGTCGACCCGGTCGCTGCCGTTCGTGTAGTACAGGGACACGCCCACGAGGCCCTGCCCGTGCAGCGTCGCCCCCTGGGTCAGCGGCAGCGCGATGCCACCGATCCAGGAGCTCGGCTCGCTCACGAGGAAGTACGTGTTGATCAGCAGCCACACGGTCGCGGCGATCCCGGCGATCCGCGCCACCACCAGCGTCGCCGCCCGTCCGCCCAGCTCGCCGCGGCGCACCGCGTAGATCCCGGCCAGCAGGAACGGCGTCAGGAACCAGGGCAGCTGCTGTGCGGCACACGCGGCACCCAGGCATGCGGCCCGCGCGACACCGGCCGCCCCGAGCCGCCCGCCCTGTCCGATCCGCGGCCAGCGCACCACCACCGGGATCAGCAGGGCCAGCGCGATGATCGCCGGGTAGCCCTCACGGCCGTAGGTCGGCAGAAACCCGAAACCCAGGCACGCCATCGTCGCCGCCGACCGCCACTGCACCGGCAGCATCCGCCACAGCACGACCGTGCCGACGATCAGCGCGCCCGTGCTGACCGCCGTCGCCGGGGCGCCGCCGTGACCGATCCACAGCAGGGGTGCGGTGAGCAGCGGGGCGAGCGGGGGATAGCCGTAGGTGTAGTCGTAGCCGCCGTCGAAGGTCGTGGTGAGGGCGATGCCCTTCTGGAAGAGCCAGGGCCACGGATGCCCGTAGACGTGGTGGCCTGCGACCAGCTCCTTGGCCGCCTGGGTGGTCAGCACCGCCTCGTCCGAGCCGCCGTGGTTCATGGCCCAGGTGCACAGGGCGAGGACCACGGCGGTCACCAGCACGACCGCGTCGAGCCGCGCGAGCGACCGGGCCCGGCGCACGACGAGTGCCAGCACCCCGCACACCAGGATCGAGGCGTAACACAGCGAGATGACGGCGGCCACGGGCGGCCGGTGACTCTCCGCCTGCGTCCACACCGTGCGCGTACCGATGAACAGGCTGACGTTCGCCAGCAGAGTCAGCACACGATGCCACTGCGCGGGAGGTTCCGGTGCGGCGGACACCGCCGACTGTGTCCGCCGGCCGGGTGTCACCAGCGGGGTTTCTGCCAAGTGCACGTCAGGGCACGCTAGTGGTGCCCGGTGAGCAGTTCGTGGCCGGAGGTGAAGAGTCCGGTGTGAGGCGGGTAAGAAGCCTTGTTCGATCAGGAACCGGCGCATAACTGACCGGTTCTCGCCGCCGTGGAACGGTTGTGACGGTCGCGGACCGTGTCGCTGTTGGGCCGAACGGGTGACTTGGCGTAAGAATTGGCTGGTGCAGGCAATGAGTGCGAGTCAGTTCGGGGGGAGCCGGTGAACAGCCACGACGTCACCGATGAACAGTGGCAGGGGCTCGCCCAGGTCGTGCCGTTGCGTGGACGCGACGCCTGGCCGTCCGCGGTGGACCACCGCGCGCACCCGGAAGCCCTGACGGAGGCCCGGCGCCGTTTCGTCGTCCTCAGGGTCAATGTCTTCGCCGACGCCCGCGAGGTCGCCGAGACCCTGATGGCAGGCGTTCCCGTCCTGCTCGACCTGAGCGGGGCGGAGGCCGAGGTCGCCAAGCGCGTCCTCGACTTCAGCACCGGAGTCGTCTTCGGCCTCGCGAGCGGCATGCACCGCGTCGACCGCAACGTCTTCCTGCTGGCCCCTGCGGACACCGAGGTCACCGACCTGGTGGAGAGCGCCTCGGTGGCCGGCTCCTGACCCTGGTCCCCCGATCGTAGGAAGCTCTGGACGCCGTAACGGTTCACCTTCCGGCCGGAGTTCTACGGTCCGGACATGACCGTGACATCCGTGCCGCCCGCGGCGAACTCCGCTACGTCGTCCCCGCTGCACACCCTCGCGGACCACCCGCGCCCGGACCGGCCCTGTGTCACCGAGCTGCGGCTGTCCGCCTTCGCCGGACACCGGCGGGCCGGGTTCGTGCTCGGGCCGGTCACCCTGTTCGCCGGGGGCAGCGGCTGCGGGAAGACGAGTGCGCTGCGGGCCTACGAGGCACTGGCCCGGCTCGGCGGTGGTGCCGAGGTCGGGGAGGTGTTTCCCGACGCGGCCGACTGTGTGCCGGAGCGGGCGCGGCCCGATGCGCAGCGGCGGCGCGGCTTCCGTATCGGCTGTACGGCCGACGGGCCCGAGGGGCCGGTCCGGCTCGACGTCGCCGTGCAGGCCGAGCCCGAACTGCGCATCGTGGGCGAGCGGCTGACCGCGGGCGGTCTCGTGCTCCTGGAGACCGCCTTGCGCGACCCCTCCCGGCGGACCGTGCAGGCCGCCTGGCACACCGCGGGTTCGGCCCCGGTGACGCGGGCGCCGCTGCCCGACGACCGGCTCGGCACCGCCCTGCTGCCGCTGCGGGTGGCCGGCAAGACCGACGGACAGCGCCGGGTGCTCGCCGCCGCCGAACAGATGGTGGTCGCCCTGCGGTCCGTCTTCGCCTGCGATCCGCGCCCCGGCCGGATGCGGGCCCCCGCCCCGCTCGGCTCCGGACTGCTCCTCGGCGGCTGCGACAACCTCGCCGACGTCCTGTGGCGCACCCGCGCCGAGTGCACACGACGGCACGCGCAGCTCGTCGAGGTGGTGCGCGCCGGCTGCGCGGGGCCGGTGGCCGACGTGCTCGCCGAGCCGCTGGGCGACGGGACCGTGCAGGCACTGCTCGACCGCGGCGACGGTCTCCGGACGGCTCTGCGGCGCCTGGGCGACGGCGAGCTCCGATACCTCGCCCTCGCGCTGGTCCTGCTGACCGGGCCGGGTGTCCTGGCGGTGGACACGGCAGGGGAGGTGCCTGCGGCGATGCAGACGCTGACCGTTCTCGCGGACGGTTTCGACCGCTCACTGGACCCGCGGCAGCGACGGGAGCTGCTGCGGCTTGCCGTGCGGACGGCGGGCCGAGGTCACATCCGCGTGGTGGCCGCGGTCAGCGACGCCTCGTGGGCGACCGGGGCGGGGCCCGTCACGGTGGTACACCTGGAGCCGTGACCGATCCTCTCGACGTGGCGACACTGCAGCGCAGGCTGGCCGACTTCGCCGCCGCCCGCGACTGGCGGCAGTACCACACCCCCAAGAACCTCGTCGCCGCGCTCAGCGTGGAAGCCTCCGAACTGGTCGAGATCTTCCAGTGGTTGACGCCGGAGGAGTCGGCCCGCGTTATGGACGACCCGGACACCGCGCACCGCGTGACGGACGAAGTCGCGGACGTGCTCGCCTACTTGCTGCAGCTGTGCGACGTCCTGGACATCGACCCGCTCGCGGCGCTGGACGCGAAGATCGACCGCAACGAACGAAGGTTCCCGGCTCCGTAGTCGAACAGGTAGGCCACCGGGAGTGGTTCAGTCCACTTTCACTCTCCGGAGTCAAAAACCGGTTCGAAACCGATTTGTTGTCCACAGATTTCGGTCTTCCTCTGGCTTTTCGTCCCGCACACCCTCACTCTGGGTAGTGGCCAAGGGAGTTCGGGCGGACGTGCGGGCAGCGCGTCCAGACAGACGGGGGCAGCGGCATGGACGCTGTGCGGCTCATCGTGACGAGCAGACGTGCCCTTGCAGGGAGCGGCGACGCTCCGGAGACCATGACCGAGGTGTGGCAGGCGCAGGCCCTGGCGCAGGCGATAGGCAGCCGCCTCGCGGTCTCCGGACCGCCCGAACTGCGCGGCGAGGCACTGGGGTTGACGGAGCTGGCGGGCCGGGGCTGCGGGGTCCTCGACACCCCGCACCTCGCCACCGAGGACCTGCGCGCGGCCCAGCTCACCGACCTGGGCGACGCCCGCCAGGCCCTGCTCTGCCTCGGCGGCCTCCTGGGCGAGGTGGGCATCGCCCTGGTGGGACTCGCCTGCGCCGCGGACGACGAGAGCACCTACTGGCAGTGCATGGAGGCCATCGACGCGGCGGACGAGTCCAGGGACCGGGTCCGGGAGATGCTGCGCAGACTCGCGGACCGGGAAGCGGCGTTACCCGAGAGGGAGGCCGGCTAGAGCCGGGTCTCAGCCCGCCTCGCTCTCCTCCGCGCCCCGCCCCGCAGACTGCAGATCCGCGTCCAGGGCCGACAGGTCCGCGTTCAGCGCCGCCATCAGCTCCTCCATCTGCTGCAGCAAGCCCTTCGGCCGGCCGGCGCCGCCCTGCTGCGGCACGGACTCTTCGGACATGACGGCCTCCTCGGCCCCAGGCCCCCACCAGGAGGCCGATCGGGTGACATCCCGGCGACGGCCGCCGGCGCGGGTGCCGGGCGGTCCGGCTCCGCACGAGCCAACGACCACCGCCACAGCGGGTTACTCAGGTCTGCCTCGCGATGGCCGCGCCGGTCAGAGTGGCCGGCTTGCTTTTCTGCTGGGGGTCCGGGGGTTGTCCCCCGGGAAAACGCAGTACTGGCGCGGGTGCGTACCCGCCCGCCGATGAGGGAATTTCACCCGACCGTGGACGGGAGTGCCCGGAGGGACCGGTGGGGTTGACCGGCACCGCGGCGTGCAGGATGGAGGTATGGATCTTCGCATCTTCACCGAGCCCCAGCAGGGGGCCTCCTACGACACGCTCCTCGCGGTGGCCAAGGCCACCGAGGACCTGGGCTTTGACGCCTTCTTCCGCTCCGACCACTATCTCCGCATGGGCTCCGTGGACGGCCTGCCCGGCCCCACCGACGCCTGGATCACCCTCGCCGGACTGGCCCGCGAGACCAAGCGCATCCGCCTGGGCACCCTCATGACCGCCGGCACCTTCCGCCTCCCCGGCGTGCTCGCCATCCAGGTCGCGCAGGTCGACCAGATGTCCGGCGGCCGCGTCGAACTCGGCCTCGGTGCCGGCTGGTTCGAGGAGGAGCACAAGGCGTACGGCATCCCGTTCCCGAAGGAGAAGATCGGCCGGCTCGAGGAGCAGCTCGAGATCGTCACCGGCCTGTGGCAGACCAAGGTCGGCGACACCTTCGACTTCCACGGCAAGTACTACGACCTCACCGACTCGCCCGCGCTGCCCAAGCCCGCCCAGGAGAAGATCCCGGTCCTGGTCGGCGGCCACGGCGCGACCCGCACCCCGCGCCTTGCCGCCCGGTACGCCGACGAGTTCAACATGCCGTTCGCCTCGATCGAGGACAGCGAGCGCCAGTTCGCCCGGGTCCGCGCCGCCGCAGAGGAGGCCGGTCGGCGGCCCGAGGAGCTCGTCTACTCCAACGCCCTGGTCGTCTGCGTGGGCAAGGACGACCAGGAGGTGGCCCGCCGGGCCGCCGCGATCGGCCGCGAGGTCGACGAACTGAAGGCCAACGGCCTGGCGGGCACCCCGTCCGAGGTCGTCGACAAGATCGGCCGCTACGCGGAGACCGGCGCCCGTCGCCTCTACCTCCAGATCCTCGACCTCGCCGACCTGGACCACCTGGAGCTGATCTCCTCCGAGGTCCAGTCGCAGCTGTCGTAGCGACCGCCGCAAGGACCTCCGGCAGCAATAAACAAGGGCGCAGGTCGGCCGCCGTATGCGAAGGTGAGATCGTCGTCCTGCCGAGCCCCCAGGATCACCACCTGGGGGCTTTCGTGCGCACGGCGCCCCGAACCGTCCACCTGTCGGAGAGTCTCCGCATGTTCCTGACCATCACCACCACCGGCACACCCGAACGCCCCGCCACCGACCTCGGCTTCCTGCTGCACAAGCACCCCGACAGGGCGCAGGCGTTCTCCACCTCCTACGGCACGGCGCACGTCCTCTACCCCGAGGCCGATGCCGAGCGCTGCACGGCGGCGCTGCTGCTGGAGGTCGACGCGGTGGCGCTGGTGCGGCGTGGAAAGGGCAAGGGACGCGGCGGTGCGCCCGACGCGGCACTCGCGCAGTACGTCAACGACCGCCCGTACGCGGCCTCTTCGCTGCTCGCGGTGGCGCTGAGCAGCGTGTTCTCCAGCGCGATCCGCGGCGTGTGCAACGCCCGGCCGGAGCGTGCCGCCCAACCGCTGCCCCTGCGCATCGAGGTGCCTGCGCTGCCCGCCCGCGGCGGCCCGGAGCTGGTACGACGGCTCTTCGAGCCGCTGGGCTGGACCGTCACCGTCGAACCGGTGGCGCTGGACACCCAGTTCCCCGAGTGGGGCGCCTCGCGGTATGTGCGGCTCGTCCTGGAGGGCGAGGCACTCACCCTCGCCGAGGCTCTGCGCCACCTCTACGTCCTGCTGCCGGTCCTCGACGACGCCAAGCACTACTGGGTGGCCTCCGACGAGGTCGACAAGCTGCTGCGGGCCGGCGAGGGCTGGCTGCCCGGCCACCCGGAGCAGAAGCTGATCACCAGCCGTTATCTCTCGCGCCGCTGGTCGCTGACGCGTGAGGCGATGGAACGCCTTGAGCTGGTGCGGCTCGCGGAGGCGGACGACAGCGAGGTCGAGGACATCGACAACGCCGTCGAGGCGGAGACCGAGACGGAGCAGAAGCCGACCCCGCTCGCCGTGCAGCGGCGCGAGGCGATCATCGCCGCGCTCGGCGCGTCCGGTGCCGCCCGGGTGCTCGACCTCGGCTGCGGACAGGGCCAGTTGGTGCAGGCGCTGCTCAAGGACCCGCGGTTCAGCGAGATCGTCGGCGTCGACGTGTCGATGCGCGCGCTGACCATCGCCTCGCGGCGGCTGAAGCTGGACCGCATGGGGGAGCGGCAGGCCGCGCGCGTCAAGCTCTTCCAGGGCTCGCTCGCGTACACGGACAAGCGGCTCAAGGGGTACGACGCCGCTGTGCTCAGCGAGGTCATCGAACACCTCGACCTGCCGCGGCTGCCCGCCCTGGAGTACGCGGTGTTCGGCTCGGCCCGCCCGAGGACCGTGCTGGTGACGACCCCCAACGTCGAGTACAACGTGCGCTGGGAGTCCCTCCCGGCCGGCCACGTCCGGCACGGCGACCACCGCTTCGAGTGGACGCGGGAGGAGTTCCGCACCTGGGCGGGGGCGGTGGCCGAACGGCACGGGTACGACGTGGAGTTCGTGCCCGTCGGCCCCGACGACCCGGAGGTCGGACCGCCGACCCAGATGGCTGTTTTCCGTATCAGGACCGAGAAGGAGGCGAAGGCAGCATGACCGAGACGCAGAAGCAGGGACGGGTCCTCCCCGTCACCGACCTCTCCCTCGTCGTCCTCGTCGGCGCCTCCGGCTCCGGCAAGTCCACCTTCGCCCGCCGGCACTTCAAGCCGACCGAGGTGATCTCCTCCGACTTCTGCCGCGGCCTGGTCTCCGACGACGAGAACGACCAGAGCGCGACCAAGGACGCCTTCGACGTCCTGCACTACATCGCGGGCAAGCGCCTGGCGGCCGGCCGCCGTACCGTGGTCGACGCGACCAGCGTGCAGCAGGACGCCCGCCGTCAGCTGATCGACCTGGCCAAGCAGTACGACGTGCTGCCCATCGCCATCGTGCTGGACGTACCGGAGGAGGTCTGCGCCGAGCGCAACGCGGCCCGCACCGACCGGGCCGACATGCCACGCCGGGTCATCCAGCGTCACATCCGCGAACTGCGCCGGTCCATACGACACCTGGAGCGCGAGGGCTTCCGCAAGGTGCACGTCCTGCGCGGGGTGGAGGACATCGAGAACGCCTCCGTCGTCACCGAGAAGCGCTTCAACGACCTCACCCACCTCACCGGCCCCTTCGACATCATCGGCGACATCCACGGTTGCGCCTCCGAGCTGGAGTCGCTGCTCGGCAAGCTGGGCTACGTCGACGGCGTCCACGCCGAGGGCCGCACGGCCGTCTTCGTCGGCGACCTCGTCGACCGCGGCCCGGACAGCCCGGGCGTACTGCGCCGCGTGATGTCGATGGTCGAGTCCGGCAACGCGCTGTGCGTACCCGGCAACCACGAGAACAAGTACGGCCGGTACCTCAAGGGCCGCAAGGTCCAGCACACCCACGGCCTCGCCGAGACCATCGAGCAGATGGACGGCGAGAGCGACGAGTTCCGCGCGCGGGTGAGGGAGTTCATCGACGGGCTGGTCAGCCACTACGTCCTCGACGGCGGCCGGCTGGTGGTCTGCCACGCCGGTCTGCCCGAGAAGTACCACGGCCGCACCTCCGGCCGGGTCCGCTCGCACGCACTGTACGGCGACACCACCGGCGAGACCGACGAGTTCGGGCTGCCGGTGCGGTACCCGTGGGCGGAGGACTACCGGGGCCGGGCGGCGGTCGTCTACGGCCACACACCCGTCCCGGAGGCCACATGGTTGAACAACACCATCTGTCTGGACACCGGGGCCGTCTTCGGCGGCAAGCTCACCGCGCTGCGCTGGCCGGAGCGTGAGCTGGTCGACGTACCGGCCGAGCAGGTCTGGTACGAGCCGGCGCGCCCCCTGCGGGCCGAGGCACCCGGCGGGCACGACGGCCGGCCGCTGGACCTGGACGACGTGCACGGCCGCCGGGTCGTGGAGACCCGCCACTCGGGCCGGGTGTCCGTCCGCGAGGAGAACGCGGCCGCGGCCCTGGAGGTCATGAGCCGCTTCGCGGTCGACCCGCGTCTGCTGCCGTACCTGCCGCCGACCATGGCACCGACCGCGACCTCGCACGTCGACGGCTACCTGGAGCACCCGGTCGAGGCCTTCGCCCAGTACGCGGCCGACGGGGTGGCGCGGGTCGTGTGCGAGGAGAAGCACATGGGCTCGCGGGCGGTGGCCCTGGTGTGCCGGGACGCGGAGGCGGCGCGCAAGCGGTTCGGCGTCGACGGCCCGACGGGGGCGCTGTACACCCGTACCGGACGGCCGTTCTTCGACGACGGGTCGGTGACGGAGGAGATCCTCGGGCGCGTGCGCACGGCGGTTGACGCGGCCGGTCTCTGGGACGAACTCGCCACCGACTGGCTCCTGTTGGACGCCGAGCTGATGCCGTGGTCGCTGAAGGCCGCCGGGCTGCTGCGGTCCCAGTACGCGGCCGTCGGCGCCGCGTCCGGGGCGGTGTTCCCGGGTGCGCTCGCGGCGCTGGAGGGTGCCGCGTCCCGTGGCGTCGAGGTGGCCGAGCTGCTGGCGCGCCAGCGTGAACGGGCCTCGAACGCGGCCGCGTTCACGGAGGCGTACCGCCGCTACTGCTGGACGACCGAGGGACTGGACGGCGTACGACTCGCGCCCTTCCAGATCCTGGCCGTCCAGGGCCGCAGCCTCGCCTCACTGCCGCACGACGAGCAGCTCGCCCTGCTCGACCGGCTCGTCGAGCACGACGGCAGCGGCCTGCTGCAGACCACTCGACGGCTCTACGTCGACACCGGCGACCCGGAGTCGGTGCAGCCCGGCGTCGACTGGTGGCTGGAGATGACCGGTCGCGGCGGCGAGGGCATGGTCGTCAAACCGCTGGGCGCGCTCGTGAGGAGCGAGGAGGGGCGGCTCGTGCAGCCAGGCATCAAGTGCCGGGGACGTGAGTACCTGCGGATCATCTACGGCCCGGAGTACACCCGCCCCGACAACCTCGTCCGGCTGCGCAGCCGCTTCCTGAACCACAAGCGGTCGCTGGCGATCCGCGAGTACGCCCTGGGCCTGGAGGCCCTGGACCGGCTGGCGGAGGGCGAGCCGCTGTGGCGGGTGCACGAGGCCGTGTTCGGGGTGCTGGCGCTGGAGTCGGAGCCGGTGGACCCGCGGCTTTGAGCCAATCGTGAGCCGTGTGCACACCCGCCGTGGCCGCGCGGCGGGTTTCAACCAGGCGGCACTCCTGACTACGGTTCCGGTCGGTGCGCTGGGCGATGTTCCGGTACTGGTGGCGGCAGCGACGATCGCACTGGCCTCCGGTGGGACGCTGTGGGTGCGGATGCGGCGGCTACCCGACCAGGCGCAGTGATGTCCCCGCCGTGCCCACCCGTACCGACTGTCCCCATGTCAGCTGCAGTGCGTCCTGCTCCATCCCGTCCCCGAAGGCGATCAGCCGCTCGGACTCGACGGTAAGGGTGAGACGGGCCGAGGCCGCGAGTTCGCCTGCGACCAACGACGTCCCGGTGGCCGGCGACGGCCACGCCTCCCGTACGAACCACAGCAGCCGGTCGTCGGTCGGGCGCGGCAGCGACAGGGCGGCACCGCGCTCCTGCCACACCGAGCGGATCCATCCCGTCGCGCCGGTGCCCGTCCCCACCAGCACCCCGGACGAAGCCTGGGCCTCGACGACACCCCCGTCGCCCTCGAGGCCCAGGCGGTACCTGGCCGTCTGATGTCCGGCGGCGCCCAGGTAGATCTCGTTGAGCGCGACGATCCGCTGAGTGTCGTCGGCGACCGCCTCGACCATGGTGAGTTCGTCCACGGCGCTCGTGCGGACCGCCGGGAGCAGCGCCGCCGCGTCCGCGGGGCGGTGCCGCACCAGGACGCCCGGGTTGCGCCCCGGGTCCGTGTCGATGCCCACCACCGGCTGCCCGGCCAGGTACTTGGCGACGTTCGCCACCAACCCGTCCTGCCCGACGACCACCACCACGTCCTCCGGGGCGAACAGGAAGCGGTCCAGGTCGCCCCGCTCCACCTGTGCCTGACGCCAGGTCAGCGGAACCGCGGCGGTCACCTCGGCGAGCGCACGCCGGGTGCGGCGGTGCCGCTCGGCGACCTCCGCGATGTCCCGGCCCCGGGAGGAGAGGAAGAAGGCGGCCTGCCCGTGCGTACCGTGATGGGCCACCAACTCCTCGTACTCCGTGGTCCGATGGACGAGGACGACACGCGGCGCGAGGCTCACGCGGCACACTCCGCGCAGAGCACGGGCCGGGAGAGGATCGCCGCCGGCCCGGCAGCGGACGGTGGTTGCCCGGTACGCGGGTCCGCGTCGCGGAGGGACCCGACGGACGCCCTTGCCGGCCCGTCGGCGGACGATGGTTGCCTCGCATCTGGGCCCGCGTCGGGGCGGGGTCGGGGGGTGGTCCCCGTTGGCCGGGCGGCGGCGTTCGGGTCCGCGCCGGGTGGGGTGGGCGCCCCTGTTGGCTCGGCGGTGGGCGATGGTTGCCCGGTATGTGGGTTCGTGTCGGGGCGGGGTCGGGGGGTGGTCCCCGTTGGCCGGGCTGCGGACGGTGGTTGCCCGGCGTTCGGGTCCGCGCCGGGTGGGGTGGGCGCCCCTGTTGGCTCGGCGGTGGACGATGGTTGCCCGGTATGTGGGTTCGCGTCGGGGCGGGGTCGGGGGGTGGTCCTCGTTGGCCGGGCTGCGGACGGTGGTTGCCCGGCGGTCGGGTCCGTGCCGGGCGGGGTGGGCGCCCCTGTTGGCTCGGCGGTGGGCGATGGTTGCCCGGTATGTGGGTTCGCGTCGGGGCGGGGTCGGGGGGTGGTCCCCCTTGGCCGGGCTGCGGACGACGGTTGCCCGGCGGTCGGTCCTGTGCCGCGGGCGGGCTGGGAGAGGGCTCCCGGCCGCGACGCGGCGGATGGCAGTAGCCCGGCAGTCGGGCCCGTGCCGTGGAACCCGGTCGGGTCGGCCGCGGGCAGGCCGGTTGCGCTCGCGCCGGGGAATCCGGCCCGTCCGGCTCCCGTCTTCACGGCCGCTCCCCGTTGCCGAGCCGGGCGAGCAGTCCCGTCAGCACGTCCGGCGAGATGGTCACGCTGTCGATGTTCGGCAGGTTCTCCGCCAGCCGGGTCCCGGCGAGGGCGTGCAGCGTCGCGACGTCCACCTCCCCATGCACCCGCAGCCAGGCCGCCTGCGCCTGAGCCCGCGCCTCCCCGACCTCGCGCGCACCTTCGGCCTCGGCGCGGGCGAGCCGGACCGAACGAGCCGCCTCGGCATCGGCCATCCGCACCGTCCGCGCCGCCTCCGCCTCCGCCAGCCGCTCGGTACGCCGCGCCTCCGCGTCCGCGAGCTGCACGGACCGCGTGGCCTCCGCGTCGGCCAGCCGCAGCGAGCGGTCCGCCTCCGCCTGCGCCAGCTTCACCGTGCGTGCCGCCTCCGCCTCCGCCCGTACCGCGTCCGCCGCCGCGTGCTCCTCGGCCTCCCGCCGGGCGTTGGTGCCGCGCTGCTCGACCAACTGCTCCTCGCGGCGGGCGAGTTCGATCTGGCTGGCCAGTTCGTTCTCGGCGATCGCCCGTTCCCGCTCGACGGCCACGGCCCGCCGCTCGTACGTCGCCCGGTCCGCCTCCTGCTGGATCTGCTCACGGGCGGGCGTGCGCAGGGCCCGCTCCACCTCCGGCTCCGGACGCAGCGCCACCACCCGGACGGCGACCACCTCGATGCCGGTCGCCGGCAGCCGCGGCTCGGCGCCCAGCCCCGCCGCGACCCGCTCCCGCACCGCGGCCACCCCGTCCACCAGCGCCGACGACAGCGACGTACGAGCAAGGACGTCCAGCGCATGCTGCTGGGCCGTCTCCGTCAGCAGCGTCCCGAGCTGCTCCAGCGGCGCACCGCGCCACACCCCGGTGTCCGGGTCGACGGAGAAGTCAAGACGGGCGGCGGCGAGCGCCGGGTCGCTGATCCGGTACGTCACCGTCGCCTGCACCGCGACGTCCTGGAAGTCGGACGTACGGGCATGGAAGGTCATCGCCAGCTCCCGGTCGTCCACCGGGACCTCGGAGAGCGCCGCCGTCAGTGCACGGAACCAGAAGCTGAGCCCCGGTCCGTCGTGCAGCAGCTTCCCCGCGCGCTGGTGCCGGATGTGCGCCGTCGGTGCCCCGCGCAGATGGCGCCAGCCCAGACGCCGTGTGATGTCGGCCATCGAACCCCCTCGGTTCTCGTCCGTTCGACGATAATCGCCGCAAGCGTTTATCGTCAAGAGGACGAAAACAAGAAGCGAAGAAACCGGTCGACCAGCGGGTCAAGAAGGCCCCCGGTGGTCAGGATGGAGGCATGGGAATGCATGTCGACTCCGAGGCCGGGCGGCTCAGCCGCGTCATACTCCACCGGCCGGATCTCGAGCTCAAAAGGCTCACCCCCAGCAACAAGGACGCCCTCCTCTTCGACGACGTGCTCTGGGTGCGCCGCGCCCGCGCCGAGCACGACGGCTTCGCCGACGTCCTGCGCGACCGCGGGGTCGCCGTCCATCTCTTCGGCGACCTGCTCATCGAGGCGCTGGAGATCCCGGCGGCCAGAACGCTCGTCCTGGACCGGGTCTTCGACGAGAAGGAGTACGGCGTCCTCGCCACCGACCACCTCAGAGCCGCCTTCGAGACCCTCCCCGCGCAGCAGCTGGCCGAGGCCCTGGTCGGCGGCATGACCAAGCGCGAGTTCCTGAACGCCCACGCGGAGCCCACCTCCGTCCGCTTCCACGTCATGGACCTCGACGACTTCCTCCTCGCGCCGCTCCCCAACCACCTCTTCACCCGCGACACCTCCGCCTGGATCTACGACGGCGTCTGTGTCAACGCCATGCGCTGGCCCGCCCGGCAGCGCGAGACGGTCCACTTCGAGGCGATCTATCGCCACCACCCCCTCTTCCGTGACGAGGACTTCCGCGTCTGGTCCGAGGGGCAGGCCGACTACCCGTCCACCATCGAGGGCGGCGACGTCCTGGTCATCGGCAACGGCGCCGTCCTGATCGGCATGAGCGAGCGCACCACCCCGCAGGCGGTGGAGATGTTGGCGCACAAGCTGTTCGAGGCCGGCTCCGCGCAGACGATCGTGGCCCTCGACATGCCGAAGCGGCGCGCCTTCATGCACCTCGACACGGTGATGACGATGGTCGACGGCGACACCTTCACCCAGTACGCGGGCCTCGGCATGCTCCGCTCGTACACCATCGAGCCGGGCGCCGGCGACAAGGAGCTCAAGGTCACCGACCATCCGCCGGAGCACATGCACCGCGCGATCGCCGCCGCCCTCGGGCTGAGCGAGATCCGCGTCCTGACCGCCACCCAGGACGTGCACGCCGCCGAGCGCGAGCAGTGGGACGACGGCTGCAACGTCCTCGCCGTCGAACCGGGCGTCGTCGTCGCCTACGAACGCAACGCCACCACCAACACCCATCTGCGCAAGCAGGGCATCGAGGTCATCGAGATCCCCGGCAGCGAACTCGGCCGCGGGAGGGGCGGCCCGCGCTGTATGAGCTGTCCCGTCGAACGAGCTGCCGTATAGAAATGCGATTCATCGTATAGACTTCCAGCGGTATACGTCCCCGCATTCCTGGAGCGCCCCCATGGCGACAGTCCCGACCGCCCTCGCCGGACGCCACTTCCTCAAGGAGCTCGACTTCTCCCAGCAGGAGTTCCTCGGCCTGATCGAGCTGGCCGCGGAGCTGAAGGCCGCCAAGAAGGCCGGGACCGAGACGCAGTACCTGCGGGGCCGTAACATCGCGCTGATCTTCGAGAAGACCTCGACACGCACACGCTGCGCGTTCGAGGTCGCAGCCGCCGACCAGGGCGCCTCGACGACCTACCTCGACCCCGCAGGCTCGCAGATCGGGCACAAGGAGTCAGTGAAGGACACCGCACGCGTGCTCGGGCGCATGTACGACGCGATCGAGTACCGCGGGCACGGTCAGGGCGTCGTCGAGGAGCTGGCCGCATACGCCGGGGTCCCCGTCTACAACGGCCTCACCGACGAGTGGCACCCCACCCAGATGCTGGCCGACGTGCTCACCATGACCGAGCACAGCGACAAGCCGCTCGACGAGACGGTCTTCGCCTACCTCGGCGACTCCCGCTACAACATGGGCAACTCCTACCTGGTCACCGGCGCCCTCCTCGGCATGGACGTCCGGATCGTCGCGCCCCGGGTGCTGTGGCCGGACGAGACGATCGTCGAGGTGGCCCAGCGGCTCGCCGCCGCCTCGGGCGGCCAGGTCACCCTCACCGAGGACGTGAAGGAGGGCGTGCGCCACGCCGACTTCGTCGCCACCGACGTCTGGGTGTCGATGGGGGAGCCCAAGGAGGTCTGGGACGAGCGCATAGCGCTGCTCGGCCCCTATGCCGTGACCATGGACGTGCTGCGCGCCACCGGCAACCCGGACGTGAAGTTCATGCACTGTCTGCCGGCCTTCCACGACCTCGGCACCCGCGTCGGCCGCGAGGTCCACGAGCGGCACGGTCTCACGGAGTTGGAGGTCACCGACGAGGTGTTCGAGTCGGAGCACTCCGTGGTCTTCGACGAGGCCGAGAACCGTATGCACACCATCAAGGCGGTCCTGGTGGCGACCCTGGCGTGACGCCCGGCCCCCTGCTCAGGCGGAACGCCGCTGCCGGGGCACCACCGGCAGCCGGAACCACACGGCCTTGCCGGACGTCGTCGTCCGGTGACCGCAGGACGAACTGAGCGCGCGGATCAGCAGCAGCCCGCGCCCGTGCTCCTGCCAGGGGTCGGGCATCTCCGCGCCCGGCCAGGTGAGATCGAACGGCGGCACCGGGTCGGGGTCGTGCACCTCGACCTGGCAGCCGCCCGGCAGCAGCTGCACCACGAGTTCTATCGGGGAGTCCCCGACGACGGTGTGCTCCACGGCGTTCGCGACCAGCTCCGCCGTGAGCAGTTCCGCGGTGTCGCAGTCGGCCCCGTGCTCCAGCTCGGCCAGCGCCGTGCGCACGAGCGCACGGGCCACGGGCACGGCCGCGGCGGAATGCGGCAGTGCGATGCGCCAGGAGGCGGCGGACGACGAGGGGCGGTCGTACAAGGCGGGTCCGTTCATGAGCAGGCCGTCCTGCTTTCAACTTTTACGAATGGTACGGCGCAGCCCGACGAGCGGCCCGGCGGGCACCGTGCGGGACCTTCGGCCCCGCTGACTGGCGGCTTACCCGTAGCAACGGCTTGCCTCGCGGCGCCGCTCCCGTCGTAGCCGCTCTGTCGACGAGCCGTGACGGATGTGACCGGGCCGGGTCAGATCAGGACAGCTCTATCGCGCCCTCGTGACGACAGTCACGGATGGGTGATAGCTTCGAAGGGTAGAGCTCAGTGAGGCAGTGCCCGCCCCCCGAGGAGGCCGCACGTCATGAGTCCCTTCACCGGCTCCGCCGCCCGCACCTCCGACTGGCGGCATCTGCGCGTGGAGTCCGCCGACGGGGTCGCCACGGTCACCCTCGCCCGCCCCGAGAAACTCAACGCGCTGACCTTCGGCGCCTACGCCGACCTGCGCGACCTGCTCGCCGAACTCTCCCGCGAGCGGTCCGTACGGGCGCTGGTCCTGGCCGGCGAGGGCCGCGGCTTCTGCTCGGGCGGCGACGTCGACGAGATCATCGGCGCGACGCTGTCCATGGACACCGCCCAGCTCCTCGACTTCAACCGGATGACCGGCCAGACCGTGCGGGCGGTACGGGAGTGCCCGTTCCCGGTGATCGCGGCGGTGCACGGGGTGGCGGCGGGCGCCGGGGCGGTCCTCGCCCTGGCGGCGGACTTCCGCGTCGCGGACCCCTCCGCCCGGTTCGCGTTCCTGTTCACCCGGGTGGGACTGTCCGGCGGCGACATGGGTGCGGCCTATCTGCTGCCGAGGGTCGTGGGCCTCGGCCACGCCACCCGCCTGCTGATGCTCGGCGAACCGGTCCGCGCCCCCGAGGCGGAACGCATCGGCCTGATCAGCGAACTGACCGAAGAGGGCCGCGCGGACGAGGCAGCTCAGGAACTGGCCCGCCGCCTGGCCGACGGCCCGGCCCTGGCGTACGCCCAGACAAAGGCCCTGCTCACGGCCGAGCTGGACATGCCACTCGCGGCATCGGTCGAACTGGACGCCTCGACCCAGGCCCTCCTCATGAACGGCGAGGACTACGCGGAGTTCCACGCTGCGTTCACCGAGAAGCGGCCGCCGAAGTGGCAGGGGAGGTGACACTGCCATGCGTGTCGCGATCATCGGCGGAGGCCCCGGTGGCCTGTATGCCGCCGCCCTGCTGAAACGGCTCGACCCGCAGCGCGAAATCACCGTGTGGGAACGCAACGCCCCCGACGACACCTTCGGCTTCGGGGTCGTCCTCTCCGACGAAACCCTCGGCGGCATCGAACACGCCGACCCCGTCGTCTACGAGGCCCTGCAAAAACACTTCACGCGCTGGGACGACATCGACATCGTCCACCGGAACAACCGCCAGACCTCCTCAGGGCACGGCTTCGCCGCGCTCGGCAGAAAACGCCTCCTGGAGATCCTCCACGACCGCTGCCGAGACCTGGGCGTCGACCTGCGCTTTTGTTCGGAAGCCCCGTACCCGGACTGGCTGGCGCAGTCGTACGACCTGGTCATCGCCGCCGACGGAGTCAACAGCACCACCCGCGAGGCCTACGCCGATGTGTTCCGCCCGCAGGTGACCACCCACCGCTGCCGCTACATCTGGCTCGCCGCCGACTTCGCCTTCGACGCCTTCCGCTTCGAGATCGCCGAGACCGAACACGGCGTGATGCAGTTGCACGGCTACCCGTACGCCCCCGACGCATCGACGGTGATCGTCGAGATGCACGAGGACGTTTGGCGCGCCGCCGGTTTCGAGGACCTCGACGAGGCGGAGTCCGTCGAACGCTGCGCCAAGATCTTCGCGGAGGCGCTCCGCGGCCGCCCCCTGCGCTCCAACAAGTCGGCGTGGACCACCTTCCGTACGGTCGTCAACGAGCGCTGGTCCCACGGCAACGTGGTCCTGCTCGGCGACGCCGCCCACACCGCCCACTTCTCCATCGGCTCCGGCACCAAGCTCGCCGTGGAGGACGCCCTCGCACTCGCCGCCTGCCTGCAGGAACAACCCACGCTCGCCGAGGCGCTGGCGGCCTACGAGCAGGAACGCAAACCCGTCGTCGCCTCCACCCAGCGCGCGGCCCGCGCCAGCCTGGAGTGGTTCGAGAACCTGCGGCTCCACCTCGACCAGCCGCCCCGCCAGTTCGCCTTCAACCTGCTCACCCGCAGCCGCCGCGTCACCCACGACAACCTGCGGCTGCGCGACGCCCGCTTCACCGAGGCCGTGGAGCGCGAGTTCGGCTGCCCACCCGGTACGCCGCCCATGTTCACGCCGTTCCGGCTGCGCGGTCTGACCCTGCGCAACCGGGTCGTCGTCTCGCCCATGGACATGTACTCGGCGGTCGACGGCGTCCCGGGCGACTTCCACCTCGTCCACCTCGGTGCACGGGCGCTCGGGGGTGCCGGCCTGGTGATGACCGAGATGGTGTGCGTCAGCGCGGAGGGCCGGATCACCCCCGGCTGCACCGGCCTGTACACCGGACGGCAGGCCGAGTCCTGGAAGCGGATCACCGAGTTCGTGCACTCCCGGTCGCCCGGCACCGCGATCGGCGTGCAGCTCGGCCACTCCGGACGCAAGGGCTCGACCAGGCTGATGTGGGAGGGCATGGACGAACCCCTGCCCGACGGCAACTGGCCCCTGGTGGCCGCCTCACCGCTGCCGTACAAGCCGGGCAGCCAGACCCCGCGCGAACTGACCCGCGCCCAACTCACCGACATTCGCGAGCAGTTCACCGCCGCCGCCTGGCGGGCCGCCCGCGCGGGCTTCGACCTCCTCGAACTCCACTGCGCCCACGGCTATCTGCTCTCCGGCTTCCTCTCCCCGCTCACCAACCGCCGCACCGACGCCTACGGCGGCTCGCTGGAGAAGCGACTCCGCTTCCCGCTGGAGGTCTTCGACGCGGTACGCGGAGTGTGGCCCGAGGAGAAGCCCATGACCGTCCGCATCTCCGCCACCGACTGGGCCGAGGGCGGTACGACGGCCGAGGACGCCGTCGAGATCGCCCGCGCCTTCGCCGCACACGGCGTCGACGCCATCGATGTGTCGACCGGGCAGGTCGTGTCCGACGACCACCCGGAGTTCGGGCGCTCGTACCAGACGCCGTACGCGGACCGCATCCGCCACACCACCGGCCTCCCCGTGATCGCGGTCGGCGCGATCTCCTCCTGGGACGACGTCAACTCCCTGATCCTGGCGGGCCGTACGGACCTGTGCGCCCTCGCCCGCCCCCACCTCTACGACCCGCACTGGACCCTGCACGCGGCAGCCGAGCAGGGCTACGACGGCCCCGGCGTCGTCTGGCCGGCCCCCTACCGGGCGGGCAGCCGCCGCCCCCAGACCGGCCGCACGGACGCCCCCAAACCCCGCCTGACCCTGGAGACCTGACCGAGCACGCCGTCGCATGCGAGTCCTCGGGGGTCATACGCCCGCGAACTCGGCCCCCGCGTCCCTCAGCCGTGCATGCAGCTCCCGGAAGACGGCCGCCGAGCGCACGCCGGGCCAGTCCTCGGGGAGGAGGCGGGCGGGCAGGCCGGGATCGGTGTAGGGCAGGTGGCGCCAGGAGTCGAGGGCGAGGAGGTAGTCGCGGTAGGCCTCCTCGGGAGGGGTGTCCGCCCGGTGCTCCCACTCGTGCAGGACGGGCGCGTGCCGGTCGAGGAAGGCCTCGTGCTCCTTGGCGATCGCGGCCAGGTCCCACCAGCGCGCGACCGCCTCCTCGGTCGCCGCGAACCCGAGGTGCTCGCCGCGGAACAGGTCCACGTACGGGTCGAGGTGCAGCCGTTCGAGGGTGTGCCGGGTCTCCTCGTACAGCCGGGCGGGAGCGATCCACACCCCGGGTGCCGCCGTGCCGAACCCCAGCCCCGCCAGCCGGGAGCGCAGCACGTGCCGCTTCTGCCGCTCCGACTCCGGCACGGAGAACACGGCGAGCACCCAGCCCTCGTCCTCGGGCGGGGCGGTGGAGTAGATGCGCCGGTCGCCGTCGTCGAGCAACTGGCGGGCGTCCGGCGACAGTTCGTACCCGGCCGCACCCTGTGCCGTACGGGCCGGCAGCAGCAGTCCGCGGCGTTTGAGGCGGGAGACCGACGAGCGCACCGAAGGTGCGTCCACGCCGACCGCGGCCAGCAGCCGGATCAGTTCGGCGACGGGCACGGGGCCCGGCGCGAAGCGGCCGTACGCGCCGTAGAGCGTGACGATGAGAGACCGTGGTGCATGCTGGTCGGACACGTTGATCATCTTAGGTCTTCGGCATCAGTGCTGGTCACTTTCTGTGCGCAGTCTGAAGCGCTGCAGCTTGCCTGTCGCGGTGCGGGGCAGGGCGTCCAGGAAGACGATCTCGCGGGGGCACTTGTAGGGCGCGAGCTCGGACTTGACGAAGCCGCGCAAGGCTTCGACGTTCCGCTCGGCGCCCTCCCCGAGGACGACATACGCCACGACGACCTGTCCGCGCGCCTCGTCCGGCCGTCCCACGACGGCCGCCTCCACCACGTCCGGGTGGCGCAGCAGGGCGTCCTCCACCTCCGGCCCCGCGATGTTGTACCCGGCCGAGATGATCATGTCGTCGGCGCGGGCGACATACCGGAACCAGCCGTCGCTCTCGCGGACGTACGTGTCACCGGTGACGTTCCAGCCGCCCTGCACATAGACGCGCTGGCGCGGGTCGCTGAGGTAGCGGCAGCCGACGGGCCCGCGCACCGCGAGCAGGCCCGGCCGGCCGTCGGGCACGGGCCGGCCGTTCTCGTCCTGCACGCGCGCGTGCCAGCCGGGTACGGGCACGCCCGTCGTGCCGGGCCTGATGTGCTCGTCGGCCGCGGAGATGAAGATGTGCAGCAGTTCGGTGGCGCCGATGCCGTTGATGATGCGCAGCCCGGTCCGCTCGTACCAGGCCTGCCAGGTGGCGGCGGGCAGGTTCTCGCCGGCCGAGACACAGCGGCGCAGGGACGAGGTGTCGTGGGCGTCGAGCTCGTCGAGCATCGCGCGGTAGGCCGTCGGCGCGGTGAACAGCACGGAGACCCGGTGCTCCGCGACCGCCGCCAGCAACTGCCGGGGATGGGCCTGTTCGAGCAGGAGCGCGCTCGCGCCGACGCGCATCGGGAAGACGACCAGACCGCCGAGCCCGAAGGTGAAACCGAGCGGGGGGCTGCCCGCGAAGACGTCGTCCACCTGCGGCCGCAGCACATGCCTGGCGAAGGTGTCGGCTATGGCGAGCACATCCCGGTGGAAGTGCATGCAGCCCTTGGGGCGGCCGGTCGTGCCGGAGGTGAACGCGATCAGCGCGACGTCGTCGGCCGCGGTCGCGACGGTCGGGTACGGGGTGTCGGGCGCCGGGCGGTGCAGGAGGTCGTCGGGGGCGTCGCCGCCGTACGTCGTGATCCGCAGGCCCGGTATCTCGGCCTTGGCGAGGTCGTCGACGGCGCGTATGTCGCACAGGGCGTGCCGGATCAGCGCCATGTCACAGATGACTTCCAGCTCGTGCGGCCGCTGCTGGGCCAGCACGGTGACCGCGATCCCGCCCGCCTTCAGCACCGCCAGCCAGCAGGCGGCGAGCCAGGGCGTGGTCGGGCCGCGCAGCAGGACGCGATTGCCGGGGACGATGCCGAGGTCCCCCGTCAGGACATGCGCGATGCGGTCGACGCGGGCCCGCAGATCGCCGTACGTCCACGAAGGCCCGGCAGGGGTGTGGAACACCGGGCGGCCGGGGTCGGCGTGGTCCAGCAGCTCGGCGGCGCAGTTCAGCCGATCGGGGTAACGCAGCTCCGGCAGGTCGAACCGGAGTTCCGGCCACTCCTCGGGCGGCGGGAGGTGGTCGCGCGCGAAGGTGTCGACGTGGGCCGAGACATGCATGGCGGTGCGCCCCCTTGCCGTTGTGGGCGTCCTGGTGGGCTCGCGCTTCGAGCGTATCGTGTTGGTGACGACAGTCAACGGTGCGCGATATCGTCGAGGGGTCATGTCGAGAGAGGGGACCGCCAATGCCCGTATTCTCGCTCGATCCGGTACAAACCGCCTGGTGTGCCGAGCTGCGCGCCCTCACCGCCGACCGGCTGCGCCCGCTCGTCGAGAAGGCGGACAGGAGCGAGCCAGGGCACGTCAACCGCCCCCTGGTCGCCGAACTCGGCCAACTCGGCCTCCTGGAGCGGCTGTTCACCTCGGGGGCCCTCGACCTCTGTCTGATGCGGGAGTCGCTCGCATACGCCTGCACGGAGGCGGAGACGGCCCTTGCGCTGCAGGGGCTGGGCGCCCATCCGGTCCATGCGTACGGCACGCCCGCCCAGCGGGAGCGCTGGCTGCCCCGGGTGAGTGAAGGGACCGCGGTCGCCGCGTTCGCGCTGAGCGAGCCGGGGGCGGGATCGGATGCGGCTGCGCTGTCGCTGACCGCCCGTCCCGACGGCCCCGGCCGCTGGCGGCTCACCGGCGGGAAGTGCTGGATCTCCAATGCCCCCGAGGCGGACTTCTACACCGTCTTCGCGCGCACCACCCCCGGCGCCGGCGCCCGCGGAGTCACCGCCTTCCTCGTACCCGCCGACCGTCCCGGCCTGACCGGCAGGGCCCTCGACCTGCTCTCGCCGCACCCCATCGGCGCCCTCGACTTCGACGCCGTACCCGTCACCGCGGACGATGTGCTCGGTGAGGCCGACCGCGGGTTCCGGGTCGCCATGGGGACCCTGAATCTGTTCCGCCCCAGCGTCGGCGCGTTCGCGGTCGGCATGGCGCAGGCGGCGCTGGACGCGACCCTCGCGCACACCGCCGGGCGGGACGCGTTCGGCGGCAAGCTGAAGGACCTGCAGACCGTCGCCCACCAGGTCGCGGAGATGGCGCTGCGCACCGAGGCGGCCCGCCTCATGGTGTACGCGGCGGCGACGGCGTACGACGAGGACGCCCCCGACGTCCCGAAGCGTGCGGCGATGGCGAAGCTGCTCGCCACCGAGACGGCGCAGTACGTCGTCGACCAGGCCGTCCAGCTGCACGGCGCCCGCGCACTGCGCCGCGGCCACCTCCTCGAACACCTCTACCGCGAGGTGCGCGCCCCTCGCATCTACGAGGGCGCGAGCGAGGTCCAACGCGGCATCATCGCGAAGGAGTTGTACAAGGAGTCGGGCGAGGAGCCGGACTGCGGACCGTCCGCCGACGTGGAGGCACCCCAGTGAGCACCGAGCGCGTCAACCCGTCCGATCTCTCCCCGCCCGCGGGCTTCTCCCACGCCGTCGTCGCCACCGGCACTCGTGTCGTCTTCCTGGCCGGGCAGACCGCGCTCGACGCGGACGGCAAGGTCACCGGCGACACCCTCCCCGCCCAGTTCGAGCGGGCCCTGACCAACCTCCTGACCGCCCTGCGCGCGGCGGGCGGCACCCCCGCGGATCTCGCCCGCGTCACGGTCTACGCCACCGATGTCGCCGCCTACCGCACCCATGCCCCTGAACTGGGCCGTCTGTGGCGGGAGTTGGCCGGCCGTGACTATCCGGCGATGGCGGTCGTGCAGGTCGTACGCCTGTGGGACGAGGAGGCGATGGTGGAACTGGACGGGTTCGCGGTGCTGCCCTAGACGTGCCGATCAGGCGGCGACAGCGAGCTGCTCCGCCGGTGCCCTGCGCGGTGCGACGGCCCGGCCGTCGGGTGTCAGCTCGCCGCTGTCGTCGAACACGATCGCGCCGTCGCACAGGAGGCTCCAGCCCTGCTCGGGGTGGGCGGCGACGACGTGCACGGCGAGCTCGTCGAAGGAAGGGCACGAAGTCTGGTGGGAACACATGGCGCACCTCCACGTCGGTCGGGACCGTCCGCCGGTCCCCATGGGTAGACCATGCTCCCGTCCCGAACTCATCGGAACGTCCAGGCGTGAAGCGTGACAACACGCGGACAACTCCAGGACGGTTCCACGACCGTCGGGGCGGACTCGCCACCGAGTGGGTGACGGTCACGGCCGGGGACGTGCCCGCCGGGTACCAGTGGAAGCCCCACCTACAGGAGGTTTCCGATGTCCAAGCGACCTGCCCTGGCTCTCGCCGCCGGCGCCGCCCTGCTCCTGCTCGCCGCTCCTGCCGTGACCGCGGCCCCGTACAGGGTCGCGGCGCTGGAGGAGACGGTGACCGTCGACCCGACGGGCCACATCTCCGCGGACGGCACCGTCACCCTCTCCGGCACCTACCGCTGCACGGACAGCACGGGCGCGGCGTTCGTCAGCTCGTCCGTGAGCACCACGAAGACCTCCGCGACCCACGGCACCTCGACCCTGATCCAGGGCATCGGCGGCACGGTCGCCGTGTGCGACGGGGTGACACACCGCTGGGAGAACACGAGCAGACCGTCCCCGGCCATCGGCCCGGGCAAGGTCAGTGTCGAGGCCACGGTCGCCGAACTCCGCTTCGAGGGGATCCTGCCGCTGCCCCGCATCCACGCCGACGAGCGGCACGAGGTCACCCTGACCAAGGCCTGACCGCCGCCGTGCGCGCCGCCGGCTCGCCCGGCGGCGCGCACGCACACGCTCACCAGGCGACGAGTGCCGGCGCAGGGGGCAGGGCGTCGAGCCTGCCCCGCAGCCGGCACGGTCAGCGGGCACAGCAGCTCTCGGCCGCCTCGACGTGGCTGCCGGCCCGTCGGACCCGGACATCGCCCCCGCGGTCGCAGCCGGGGACCGGCGCCGGTCGCGACGACAAACTCCCTCGCTGCGCAGCCGGTGTTCCCCGGCGAGGGTGACGGAGCGGTCCGCGGGGTCGAGGCGTACGGCGCGCTCGCCGAGCAGCAACTGCGTCGACCTCGCCCCGGCCCTCGGCACCACGCACGCGACCGGCAGTCCGGCCCGTCCGCGGTGCCCTCAGGCCGGATAGGCGTGTGTCTGCGCCGCCTTCACCGTCGCCCAGACCGTGGCGCCGGGGTGCAGGCCGAGTTCCGCCGCGGCGACCGTGGTGAGGTCGGCGGCGAGGGGGAGTTCGCCGGTGAGGGCGGCGCGGATCTGGTCGCCGTGGGTCTCCAGGCCGGCCACCTCGCAACGCCAGAGGTTGCGGGCGCTGGTGCCGGTGGGGCGGTCCCGGTAGAGGGTGACCGCGCCGGGCGGGAAGGCCACGAAGACGGGGCCGGTGAGGTCCTCCCCGGTCGTGATGCCGGGGCCGTCGTCGAGGCGGACCGTGTGGCCTTCGGCCTGCCCGCGGTAGAGGTTCAGGCCGACCAGGTGGGCGATGTAGTCGGTGCGCGGGTGGCGGGCGATGTGCGCGGGGGTGCCCTCCTGGACGATGCGGCCGTCCTCGATGACGACCAGGTGGTCGGCCAGGACCATGGCGTCCAGGGGGTCGTGCGTGACGAGTACGGCGACGGCCTCGAAGTCCGCCAGGTGGTGGCGGAGCTGGGCCCGGACGTCCAGCCGGGTACGGGCGTCGAGGGCGGCCAGCGGTTCGTCGAGGAGCAGCAGGCGGGGGTGGGTGGCCAGGGCGCGGGCGAGGGCGACGCGCTGGGCCTGGCCGCCGGAGAGGCGGCGGGGTTTCACCCCGGCGTGGTCGGTCAGGCCCAGCCGTTCCAGCCATACGGCGGCCTCGGCACGGGCCTGCGACTTGGTGGCGCCGTGGCAGCGCGGCCCGAAGGCCACGTTGTCCAGGGCGGTCAGATGGGGGAAGAGCAGATAGTCCTGGAAGACGACACCCACCGGGCGGGACTCGGGCGGCACGGCGTCCAACGGCTCGCCGTCCAGGCGCAGATGGCCGCCGTTGAGCGGCACGAGCCCGGCCAGGGCGCGCAGGGCGGTGGTCTTGCCGGCTCCGTTGGGGCCGAGGAGGGCGACCACGTCACCGGGCGCCGCGCTCAGCGTCACGTCGAGGCGGAAGGAGCCGCGCTCGACCGACAGCCGGGCGTCGAGACCCTCGCCGGTGCGGGTGGGGGCGCCCACGGCGGCCTTGTCGATGTCGGTCATGAGGGGGTCACCCAGCGGTCTCGCAGCCCCGCCAGCACGGCGATCGACACCGCCAGCAGGACCAGGCTGAGGGCGATCGCCGCCTCCGGGTCGTTCTGGAGGGCGAGGTAGACCGCGAGGGGCATGGTCTCGGTGCGGCCCGGGAAGTTCCCGGCGAAGGTGATCGTCGCACCGAACTCGCCCAGCGCGCGGGCCCAGGCGAGCACGGCGCCCGCGGCGACCCCGGGGGCGATGAGCGGCAGGGTGACCCGGCGGAACGCGGTGAAGCGAGAGGCACCGAGCGTGGTGGCCGCCTCCTCGTAACGCGGGTCGGCGGCGCGCAGGGTGCCCTCGACGCTGATGACGAGGAACGGCATGGCCACGAAGGCCTCGGCGACCACGACTCCGGCGGTGGTGAAGGGAAGCGTGACACCGAACCACGAGTCCAGCCACTTCCCGATCACCCCGTTGCGCCCGAGCGCCATCAGCAGCGCGACGCCACCCACCACCGGTGGCAGCACGAGCGGCAGGGTGACCAGGGCCCGTACGACGCCGCGTCCCGGGAACTCGACCCGGGCCAGCAGCCAGGCCAGCGGCACTCCGAGCACCAGGCTCACCGCGGTCGCCGCCGTCGCGCAGACCAGCGACAGCTGGAGCGCCTGCCACACCTCGGTGCTGGTCAACAGGTCGGGCATGCTCCGCCACGGGGCCCGGATCAGCAGGGCGACGAGTGGCAGGACCAGGAAGGCCAGGCCGATCAGCGCGGGTCCGAGGAGAGGCAGCGGAGCACCGCTCCTGCGGACACGGCGGCGCCGCGGGCCACCGCTCAGGGTGTCCGCGGCTCCGGCCTCGTCCGGGGAATGAGGGGTCACGGCTTGAGGAACCCGGCCCCGGTCAGGACCTGCCGGCCCTCGGCGGACTGCACCAGGGCGATGAACGCCTTGGCCGCCGCCGCGTTGGGCGCGTCCTTGAGCAGGGTGATCGGGTAGTCGTTGACGGCGTCGGCGGACTCGGGGAACTCCACGCCCTGCACCTTGCTGCCCGCCGCCTTCACATCGGTCTTGTAGACGACCGCGGCGTCGGCCTCCTTCAGCACCACCTTGTTCAGGGCGGACTTGACGTCCTGCTCGTAGGAGACCGGGGTCAGCTTCAGCTTGCTCGCGTCCAGCGCCTTCTGGGCGGCGGCACCGCACGGCACCGTCTTGTCGCACAGGACGACCTTCAGCGAGGACCTGGTGAGGTCCTTGAGGGAGGCGACCTTGTCGGGGTTGCCCGGCAGGGTGGCGATCTCCAGCTGGTTGCGGACGAAGGTGGCCGGCGTGCCCACCGCGTCGCCCTTGGCCGTCACGATCTTCATCGTCTTGGGGCTCGCCGCGGCGAAGACGTCGGCCGGGGCGCCGCCGGTGATCTGCGCGGCGAGGGTGTCGCTGCCACCGAAGCTGAAGGTCACCTTCGTACCCGGGTGGGCCTTCTCGAACTCCTTGCCCAGCGTCGTGAAGCTCTCCTTCAGCGAGGCGGCGGCGAACACGGTCACCGTGCCCGACAGCTTCGGCGACGAGGAGGCCGGCGCCGAGGTGCCGGACTTGGTGGAGTCCGAGTCGGAGGACGAACAGGCGCTCAGGGCCAGCAGCGCGGCGGCGCTCACACCGGTCACCTGCAGCATCCGGCGGGTCCGACGCACGGAACGGGTCATCACGGGTAACTCCCTTGAGGTCCTGACGGACTCGGCTACGGTCTTGCGACCTTGTCTACGGTCTCTCGACGACCACGTTGGTCGACTTGATCACGGCCACCGCCGGAACACCGGGCTCCAGCGTCAGCTCCTCAGCCGACTCCCGGCTGACCATGGCCACCACCCGGAACGGCCCGGCCTGGATCTCCACCTGTGCGGAGACGTCCCCGAGGATCACGTCGGTGACGATGCCGGAGAACCGGTTGCGGGCCGAGGAGCCGGTGGACTCCCGTTCCGCCCGGTGCATCTCGCGGGCGTAGGCCGCAAGAGCCGGCCCGGGGATGATCCGGTGGCCCAGCTCGTCGCGTTCGGCGGTCAGCCTCCCTGTGTCGACCAGACGCCGCACGGTGTCGGGGCTCACGCCGAGTAAGGCGGCGGCGTCCCCGATCCGGTAGGTGTGCATGTGCCGATGATACTGCCGCAGATGCAAGGTGAAAGTCTGCTGTCGCATCGCATGAGCCGGGACTGTGATCTGTCGACCTGGCATGTGCGTTTGTACGGGAGGGTGGTCCGGGTACGGTCATGCGGGAGGTGGTAGCCCGTGAGCCAGACCCTCGCAGCTGCCCGTACGGCCGCCGGACCCGCGGCGGAACTCGTCCTCACCGGCGACCTGGACCGACCGGCCCGGCTGACGGTGCCCGACCTGCTCGCCTGGCCCCAGCACCGTGCCGAGGTCGCCTTCGAGTGCGCCACCAGCGGCAGCCGGCAGCACACCTTCACGGGCCCGTTCCTGCACGACGTCCTCCTGGACGCGGGGCCCGTCTTCGATCCCGCCCGCCGCAAGGACCGCCTCCGCTTCCTCATCGCCGTGCACGGCACGGACGGCCACCACACCCTGCTCTCCTGGGCCGAGATCGACCCCGACTTCGGCCGCGCCCCCGTCCTGCTCGCCGTCACCCTCGACGCCACCCCGCTCGACCGCGCCGGCGCCCAGCTCGTCCTGCCCCAGGACCGCTGCGGCGCCCGCTACATCAGCGGCATCGACGCCATACGCGTGGACGGCGGATACACCGCGTGGACCTGACGGGATCGGAGGCACCACCGCCCCCGGCAATCGTTGCCGTGAATGATCCGGACAACTACGTTCGGCCCATGGCGGACGATGACGAACCCACACGTGCGGCGCGCCTGCTGGACGCCCAGGCGAAGGCCGTGCGGCTCTTCGCGCAGGTCGAGGAGCGCGGGCTGATCGCGCCCGGGCAGGGGGAGCGGGCGGTCAGCGACCGGATCCGGGACCTGGCGAACGAGCTGTTCGGCACGACCCGGCACTGGCACAAGCGGATCGTGCGCTCCGGCCCCAACACGCTGGTGCCGTACAGGGAGAATCCGCCGGACCGGGTGATCGGCGCGGACGACATCGTGTTCGCCGACTTCGGGCCGATCTTCGAGGAGTACGAGGCCGACTTCGGCCGGACCTTCGTCCTCGGCGACGACCCGGTCAAACAGCGGCTCCGCGACGACCTGCCGAAGATCTTCGCCGCGGGCCGCCACTTCTTCGAGGCCGATCCCGACATCACCGGCAAGCAGCTCCACGCCGAGGTGGAGCGGCTGGCGGCCGGCGCCGGGTGGGAGCTGGGCGGCTGGCACACCGGGCATCTGGTCGGGGAGTTCCCGCACGAACGGATCGACGGAGCGGACGCGGAGTCGTACATCACCCCAGCCAACGACACCCCACTGCGCCGCACCGACAAGGCCGGGCGCACCTGCCACTGGATCCTGGAGATCCATCTCGTCGACCGGGAACGGGAGTTCGGCGGCTTCCACGAGGAGCTGCTCACCCTCTGATCATTCGGGACTGCAGCCGTCGGCGTACCGCCACACCCTCCCCGTACCTGTACTCAGTGCAGGCCGAAGAGGGCGCGGCGGCCGCGGTGACTCAGATGTCCCGGAAGATCTCGATCTGCGCCCCGACCGAGTTCAGCCGCTCCGCCAGATCCTCGTAACCCCGGTTGATGACATACACGTTCCGCAGTACGGACGTGCCGTCGGCCGCCATCATCGCCAGCAGGACGACCACGGCGGGCCGCAGGGCGGGCGGGCACATCATCTCGGCGGCGCGCCAGCGGGTCGGGCCCTCGACCAGCACCCGGTGCGGGTCGAGGAGCTGGAGGCGGCCGCCGAGGCGGTTGAGGTCCGTCAGGTAGATCGCGCGGTTGTCGTAGACCCAGTCGTGGATCAGCGTCTTGCCCTGCGCCACGGCCGCGATGGCCGCGAAGAACGGGACGTTGTCGATGTTCAGGCCGGGGAACGGCATCGGGTGGATCTTGTCGATCGGCGCCTCCAGCTTGGAGGGCCGCACGGTGAGGTCCACCAGCCGGGTACGGCCGTTGTCCGCGAAGTACTCGGGCGTGCGGTCGTGGTCGAGCCCCATCTCCTCCAGGACCGCCAGCTCGATCTCCAGGAACTCGATGGGCACGCGACGCACCGTCAGCTCCGACTCCGTCACCACCGCCGCCGCCAGCAGGCTCATCGCCTCGACCGGGTCCTCAGAGGGGGAGTAGTCGACGTCCACGTCGATCTGCGGCACGCCGTGCACGGTGAGGGTCGTCGTACCGATGCCCTCGACCTTGACGCCCAGGGCCTCCAGGAAGAAGCACAGGTCCTGGACCATGTAGTTGGAGGACGCGTTGCGGATGACGCTGACGCCGTCGTGGCGGGCGGCGGCCAGCAGCGCGTTCTCGGTGACGGTGTCCCCGCGCTCGGTCAGCACGATCGGCCGGTCGGGCCGCACCGTCCGGTCCACCAGCGCGTGGTACTGCCCCTCGGTGGCTGTGATGTCGAGGCCGAAGCGGCGCAGCGCGATCATGTGCGGCTCGATGGTCCGCGTGCCGAGGTCGCAACCGCCCGCGTACGGCAGCTTGAAGTGGTCCATGCGGTGCAGAAGCGGGCCGAAGAACATGATGATGGACCGTGTCCGTACGGCGGCGTCGGCGTCGATCGCCGCCATGTCCAGCTCGGCGGGCGGCACGATCTCCAGGTCCACGCCGTCGTTGATCCAGCGCGTGCGCACACCGATGGAGCCCAGCACCTCCAGGAGCCGGTACACCTCCTCGATCCGCGCCACCCGGCGCAGCACGGTGCGGCCCTTGTTGAGCAGCGAGGCGCACAGCAGCGCCACACAGGCGTTCTTGCTCGTCTTGACGTCGATGGCACCGGACAGCCGCCGGCCGCCGACCACCCGCAGATGCATCGGCCCCGCATAGCCCAGGGAGACGATTTCGCTCTCCAGGGCTTCACCGATTCGAGCGATCATCTCAAGGCTGATGTTCTGATTGCCGCGCTCGATGCGGTTGACGGCACTCTGGCTGGTGCCGAGGGCCTCTGCGAGCTGGGCCTGTGTCCAGCCACGATGTTGCCGGGCGTCACGGATGAGCTTGCCGATGCGTACGAGGTAGTCGTCTGCCATGGGGTTGAGGCTATCTCAGATATGAGATGAGGCACGTGAAGGGGGTCCATTCGGGTGACGGACCGTCAACGTCGCCTCATCGGGGGTCGGTGGGCGAGCGCCTCCCTTCACGCCGGACGGACTTCCCCGCGGGAGGCGAGTACCCAGGCTCGGCGCACTGATGGCCGCCCGCGCCAAATGCCCCTTTTCGCCGGATAATCGCCTGGCGGGACCGGTTGTGTGGATGCGATGGAAGGAGCCGTCAGGGCGCGGCTGTGACGAGGTCGGGCATGACCATCCCGGCCCCATGTACTAGAGTTATCTCGACATCGAGATATCTGCCGAGGAGCACCGCAGCCGCCAGCCCCGGTAAGGGTTACCTAACTTAGCCTTACCTTAGCGGATCGGCCGAGATGCCGTGGCGGCAGGATCGTGGTGAGTACGCGCACATCAATGAAGGAGACTGTCGTGTCGGCGAACAGCTTCGACGCCCGCAGCACGCTGCAGGTGGGCGACGAGTCGTACGAGATCTTCCGGCTGGACAAGGTGGAGGGCTCGGCCCGACTGCCGTACAGCCTCAAGGTCCTGCTGGAGAACCTGCTCCGCACGGAGGACGGCGCGAACATCACCGCCGACCACATCCGCGCCCTCGGCGGCTGGCACTCCCAGGCGCAGCCCAGCCAGGAGATCCAGTTCACGCCCGCCCGCGTGATCATGCAGGACTTCACCGGCGTGCCCTGTGTCGTCGACCTCGCCACCATGCGTGAGGCCGTCAAGGAGCTCGGCGGCGACCCGGCGAAGATCAACCCGCTGGCCCCGGCCGAGCTGGTCATCGACCACTCCGTCATCGCCGACAAGTTCGGCACGAACGACGCCTTCAAGCAGAACGTCGAGCTGGAGTACGGCCGCAACAAGGAGCGCTACCAGTTCCTGCGCTGGGGCCAGACCGCGTTCGACGAGTTCAAGGTCGTCCCGCCCGGCACCGGCATCGTCCACCAGGTCAACATCGAGCACCTCGCGCGTACCGTCATGGTCCGGAATGGCCAGGCGTACCCCGACACCCTCGTCGGCACCGACTCGCACACCACGATGGTCAACGGCCTCGGTGTGCTGGGCTGGGGCGTCGGCGGCATCGAGGCCGAGGCCGCCATGCTCGGCCAGCCGGTCTCCATGCTGATCCCGCGCGTCGTCGGCTTCAAGCTCACCGGTGAGCTGCAGCCCGGCACCACCGCCACCGACCTCGTGCTCACCATCACCGAGATGCTGCGCAAGCACGGCGTCGTCGGCAAGTTCGTCGAGTTCTACGGCGAGGGCGTGGCCGCCACGAGCCTCGCCAACCGCGCCACCATCGGCAACATGTCGCCGGAGTTCGGCTCCACCGCCGCGATCTTCCCGATCGACGACGAGACCCTGAACTACCTGCGCCTGACCGGCCGCTCCGACCAGCAGGTCGCGCTCGTCGAGGCGTACGCCAAGGAGCAGGGCCTCTGGCTGGACCCGAAGGCCGAGCCGGACTTCTCCGAGAAGCTGGAGCTCGACCTGTCGACGGTCGTCCCCTCCATCGCCGGCCCGAAGCGCCCGCAGGACCGCATCGTCCTCGCGAACGCCGCCGAGCAGTTCAAGGCCGACGTACGCAACTACGTGGACGTCGTCGACGAGGCGGGACAGGAGTCCTTCCCGGCCTCCGACGCCCCGGCCGTCGCCCCGAACGGCGCCCCGTCCAACCCGGTCACCGTGACCGCCCCCGACGGTTCCACGTACGAGATCGACCACGGTGCGGTGACGGTCGCGGCCATCACCTCCTGCACCAACACCTCCAACCCGTACGTCATGGTCGCCGCCGCCCTGGTGGCCAAGAAGGCGGTCGAGAAGGGCCTGACCCGCAAGCCGTGGGTCAAGACCACCCTCGCCCCGGGCTCCAAGGTCGTCACCGACTACTTCGACAAGGCGGGCCTGACCCCGTACCTCGACAAGGTCGGCTTCAACCTCGTCGGCTACGGCTGCACCACCTGCATCGGCAACTCCGGCCCGCTGCCGGAGGAGGTCTCCAAGGCCGTCAACGACCACGACCTCGCGGTCACCTCGGTCCTCTCCGGCAACCGGAACTTCGAGGGCCGTATCAACCCCGACGTCAAGATGAACTACCTGGCCTCCCCGCCGCTGGTCGTCGCGTACGCCATCGCGGGCTCCATGAAGGTGGACATCACGCGTGACGCCCTGGGCACCGACCAGGACGGCAACCCGGTCTTCCTGAAGGACATCTGGCCCTCCGAGGCCGAGGTCAACGACGTCGTGGCCAACGCCATCGGCGAGGACATGTTCAACAAGTCCTACCAGGACGTCTTCGCGGGCGACGCCCAGTGGCAGGCGCTGCCGATCCCGACCGGCAACACCTTCGAGTGGGACCCGGAGTCGACCTACGTCCGCAAGCCCCCGTACTTCGAGGGCATGGAGCTGGAGCCGGCCCCGGTCAGCGACATCTCCGGCGCCCGCGTCCTCGCCAAGCTGGGCGACTCGGTCACCACCGACCACATCTCCCCGGCCGGTGCGATCAAGGCCGACACCCCGGCCGGCAAGTACCTCACGGAGCACGGCGTCGAGCGCCGCGACTTCAACAGCTACGGCTCCCGCCGCGGCAACCACGAGGTCATGATCCGCGGTACGTTCGCCAACATCCGCCTGCGCAACCAGATCGCGCCGGGCACCGAGGGCGGCTACACCCGCGACTTCACCCAGCCCGACGCGCCCGTCTCGTTCATCTACGACGCCTCGCGCAACTACATCGAGCAGGGCATCCCGCTGGTCGTCCTGGCCGGCAAGGAGTACGGCTCCGGCTCGTCCCGCGACTGGGCCGCCAAGGGCACCGCGCTGCTCGGCGTCAAGGCCGTCATCGCCGAGTCGTACGAGCGCATCCACCGCTCGAACCTCATCGGCATGGGCGTCCTGCCGCTGCAGTTCCCGGAGGGCGCGAACGCCGAGTCCCTCGGCCTGACCGGCGAGGAGACCTTCTCCTTCGCGGGCGTCGAGGAGCTCAACAACGGCACCACGCCGCGCACGGTCAAGGTCACCACCGACACGGGCGTCGAGTTCGACGCGGTCGTCCGCATCGACACCCCCGGTGAGGCCGACTACTACCGCAACGGCGGCATCATGCAGTACGTGCTGCGCAGCCTGATCCGCAAGTAAGCGGCGCGGCAAGGCAGTCGAGGGCCGCATCCCCGGTACGCCGGGGGTGCGGCCCTCGCCGTGTCCCGGCCGGGAGGACCCAGGTCATCACCCACCCTCAGGTGGAACACAGGGTTCCCTCAGCGGACCGGGACAGTATCGAGACATGTCAGGCATCTCCGCGCTCACCGAAGCGCTGTCCGTCGCCGTCGCCGAGGCGGGCCGGCGGCCCTGGACGCTGCCCGTCCTCCGGTCGTCTGCGTGCCCCGGCGCTGATCGACAGGAGCCGTCAGCTCGCGTGACATGCCCCTCCGCCAGGTGCACCATCGGGCCGACGGAGCACGGCGGATGACCGCCCGCCCGGTCGCCCGCTCCCTGCGCGCCCGACTGCTGCTCTGCGTCGGCGCCACCCTGGTGGCCGTGTGCGCGGCGATGACCTTCACCACCGCCGTGGTCCAACGGGCCTCTCTCATAGGCGAGTTGGACGGCCGCGTCAGCAATGCCGCAGAGCGCAGCCTGGGCGGGGCCGCTCTGCGACCGGACGACAAGGCGAACCTCTCCTTCCTCACCGAGAACGGCCACCCCGTCGGTATGATCGCCGCCCGCCTCGACGACCACGGCGGGGTCGTCTCCGCGGCGCTCGTCAGGCAGGACGCCCCGCCGCAGACCCTGACGACCGGCCAGCGCACCGCCCTGAAGGGCATCGCGCCCAACGGCTCCAGGCACACCGTCACCGTCCCCGGCCTCGGCACCTACCGGGTCGCCGGGCTCGACTCGGACGGGATCCGCGTCCTCGCCGGACTCCCCATGGACGGCGTACAGCACATGATCGACGGACTGGTCCAGGCGGAGGCGGTCGTCGCGGCCACCGGCCTCGCCGCCGCGGGCATCGTCTGCGCCGTGGTCATACGACGCCAGCTGCGCCCCCTCGGCCGGGTCGCCGCCACCGCGGTCGAGGTCTCCCGCTCACCGCTCGGCCGCGGCGAGGTCACCGGCCTCACCCGCGTTCCCGCCCGGGACACCGACCCCGCCGGCGAGGTCGGCCAGGTCGGCGCCGCACTCAACCGGTTGATCGACCACGTCGAATCCTCCCTAGCCGAACGTCGGCGCAGCGAGGAACGCATGCGCCGCTTCCTGGCCGACGCGAGCCACGAACTGCGCACCCCCCTCGCGTCCATCGCGGGCTACGCGGAGCTGATGAACCGCGGCACGGACCGCATCGAGCCGGTGCTGGCCTGGCGCCGCGTCTCGGCGGAATCGGCCCGTATGACAGGCCTGGTGGAAGACCTGCTGCTCCTGGCCCGCCTGGACGAGGGCCGCCCGCTCCCGTCCAACGAGGTCGACCTGGCTGCGGTGGTCGCCGAGGCCCTCTGGGACGCACGGGCGGCGGGCAGCGGCCACGACTGGCAACTCGCCCTCTCCCTCGCCACCCCGGCCCTGGTCCTCGGCGACGAGGCCCGCCTCCACCAGGTGGTGGCCAACCTGCTGGCCAACGCCCGTATGCACACCCCTGCGGGCACCGCCGTGGTGGCGGAGGTGGAGGTGACGGCCAAGCGGTGCGTCATACGGGTGCGGGACGACGGGCCCGGCATTCCGGCCGAGTTGCTGCCGAGGATTTTCGAGCGGTTCACCCGCGCCGACACGTCCCGCGCCCGGGCGCCGGGGGCGGTCGGCGGGTCGGGGCTGGGGCTTGCGATCGTGGAGTCCATCGTCTCGGCACACGGGGGCCGCAGCCACGTGGAGAGCGCCCCGGGGCGCACCGAGTTCACGATCGAGCTGCCACCGGCGGGCGTCGCGTCCGTGGAACGGACCGTAGCCGTCGCCTCCCGGTAACAGCTCGATCGAAGAAGGGGTGGACGGCGGGATCAGAAGCCGAGGAGTGCGTCGAGGTCGATCTCGATGGGAAACGGCAGCTCGGTGACCAGCTTTTCGTGGTGCACCGGGTGCGACGGCGCGGGAAAGTACGAGAGGGTGTCCGCGTTGAGCCAGTACTCGTGCACCGCCAGCTTCTGGTCGCGGTCCAACTCCACGCGCCAGTAGTACGGGACCTTGTGCTGGGCGAAGAGCGCGGGTTTGCGTACGCGGTCGTCCTGGCGTGAGCCGGGGGAGACGACTTCCACGACGAGCGACACCTTCGCCACGGGGACACACTCGAGCTCGAAGAAGTCCAGCTTCCGCGGATCGAAGACGATCACGTCGGGCTTGGGCGTGTTCTGGTCGTCCACCATCACGCACTGCTCGGCCACGACCTCGTACGGCTGGATACGTGCCGCCTCCAGCGAGACCGCGAACTTGTCCCGTACACGGTTGTGCCAAAACTTGGTCTGTCCTCGAACCACGATCCGTCCGTCCACGAGTTCCCAGTCGAAGGGCAGCTCCAAGTTCTTGACCTGGTCGAAGGTCCAGCCGTCGGCCGGCGGGAACATCCAGGTGTCCTCGGTGGCCCGTCCCTGCTGGGGTGTGGTCATCACTGCTCCCATGGACGCCAGTGTGGACGCCGATACGCGGCATGATCGTACGTACGAAGGTACCGCCACCCGAAGCGGCGAGGCCACGGCGCACGGTTGACGTGTGTCGCGCCCCCCACGGCATACCCCTCCCGCGTTTCCCGTTTACAACCGGCCCAACTGGCGCTATTTTCCCCACACGCGGGGTGGGAGCGCTCCCATGTGGGGCGACGGACCGGAACCCGCCGCCCCGGGTCGCCCCCACCCCGCTCGCACCCGCACGCCCGCATCCACCCGGCCGTACCTGAAGGATGTATCTGTCATGATCACGACAAAAACGTGTCGCCCGGCGCGCCGATTAACGACCAGAGCTCTCTTCCTCGTCCTCGTCTCGCTCCTCGCCACCATCCCCGCCTTAGCCCTCGTCGTCACGGCAGGCGGCAAGGCGCAAGCCCATGGCACCCCCATGAAACCCGGCAGCCGTACCTTCCTGTGCTGGCAGGACGGCCTCACCAGCACCGGTGAGATCAAACCGGTCAACCCGGCCTGCAAGGCGGCCCAACAGGTCAGCGGCACCACGCCGTTCTACAACTGGTTCTCCGTGCTGCGCTCCGACGGCGCCGGTCGCACCCGCGGCTTCGTCCCGGACGGTCAGCTGTGCAGCGGCGGCAATCCCAACTTCACGGGCTTCAACCTCCCGCGCAACGACTGGCCGCTCACCCATCTCACCTCGGGCGCGACCGTCGACTTCTCGTACAACGCCTGGGCGGCGCACCCGGGCTGGTTCCACGTCTACATCACCAAGGACGGCTTCGACCCGACCAAGCCCCTCACCTGGGACGACATCGAGGACCAGCCCTTCCTCACCGTCGACCACCCGCCCCTCAACGGCACCCCGGGCACGGTCGAGGCCAACTACTCGTGGACGGGGCAGCTTCCCGCCGGCAAGTCGGGCCGCCACATCATCTACATGGTCTGGCAGCGCTCGGACAGCGCGGAGACCTTCTACTCCTGCTCCGACGTCGTCTTCGACGGCGGCCACGGCGAGGTCACGGGCATCCACGACCCCGGCAACCCGGCCGACCCCGTACCGGGCAAGTGCGAGGCCGTCCGCAGGACCACCAACAGCTGGAGCGGCGGCTACCAGTCCGAGGTGACCGTCACCAACACCGGCGACGTCCCGATGCTGGGCTGGATGGTCGACTGGATGCTGCCGGGCGGCCAGAAGGTCGACAGTCTGTGGAACGGCAACGCGACCTACAACGGCCAGGACGTGATGGTCCACAACGCCGACTGGAACGGTTCGCTCGCTCCGGGGAAGAGCACGACCGTCGGATACGTCGTCACGGGCGACGGCGGTGACACGGCGACAAGCCTGCCCTGCCGGGTCGGCTGAAGGGCCGCTCGGGGCGGACCCGGTGGCGATGGGTCGTCCACCGGGTCCGCGAGCCGGTGCAGGCCGGGGGAGTACCTGCCCGGGTGGTGTTGGCTTCTGAGACACCGAATGCGACGACAACGTTGTCGCATGGTCTGTACATGGACCCTATCGCCTCAACCGGCAGCGCTGTCAAACCAGTTGAGGCGAGAGGGTTCCCATGCGGTTGCTCAGGCGAGCAGTTCGACCTCCGACACCACCGCCTCGCCGTCCAGAACCAGCCGGTACTTCCCGTACGTTCCCGGGGACCCGACGGTGAACGCCCGTGTCTGCCGGTCCCAGGTGAAGGACTCACCGGACCGCCTGTCGAGGGTCTGCCACGTGGTGCCGTCGTCGTCCGAGCCCTGGAGCGTCCAGCCGGTCGGCGCCCTCGTGTGGTCCGACGACGAGGTCACCGTGTACTGGAGGCCCTTGACCGGCCCGGACACCGGCAGGTCCACGGAGGTCACCGTCGCCTCCGTGGCCGAGGTGTTGTCGAACAGCGGCCCGGCACCCTTCAGCACGTCAGCTCGCGGCGTCGGCACCTTGTCGTCCTGGGTGATCGACACGGGCGCCGCGTTCCTGCCCGTGCCCCACGAGGACGGCTTCGCGCTCATGTCGAACTCCAGGACCCCGCCCTTGGCGAGCAGCGAGTGGGGGAGCGAAGTCGAGTTCCACGCCTGCCCGTTGAAGCGCACGCCCTGGACGTAGATGTTCCTCCGGCTGTTCCCGGGAGCCTTCACCACCAGGTCGTGGCCGTTCTCCAGATGCACGGTGGCCTTGGTGAACAGCGGGGAGCCGATGGTGTACTCGCCGCTGCCCATGACGAGCGGGTAGAAGCCGAGGGCCGAGAAGAGGTACCAGCCCGACTGCTCGCCGTTGTCCTCGTCGCCGTGGTAGCCCTGGCCGATCTCGCTGCCGGCGTAGAGCCGCGAGAGGATCTCGCGCACCTTCTCCTGCGTCTTCCACGGCTGTCCGGCCGCGTCGTACAGATAGGGGATGTGGTGGGCGGGCTGGTTGGACTGCCCGAGCATGCCCATCCGGGTGTCCCGGGCCTCGGTCATCTCGTGGATGACGCTGCCGTAGGACCCGGCGAACTGCGGGTCGGCCGTCTCCGGGGTCGAGAAGAACCGGTCCAGCTTGTCGGCCAGCGCGCCCCTGCCGCCGTACAGGTTCGCCAGACCCCGGGTGTCCTGCGGGACGGTGAAGGCGTAACCCCAGCCGTTGCTCTCGGTGTAGTCGTGGCCCCACACCCGCGGGTCGTACTCGGACGCGTCGAGTCGCCAGTCGCCCCGGTCGTTTCGGCCCTGGAAGAAGTCGGCCGACTTGTCGTAGAGGTTGACGTAGTCCTGAGCGCGGTTGAGGAAGTACTCGGACTCCTCCTTGTACCGCTCGTCACCGGTCTTCTGGTAGAGAGCCCGGCCCATCCGGGCGATGCCGTAGTCGTTGTTGTAGCCGTCCATCGCCCATGAGAAGCCCTCGTTGGTGGAGGTCGTGGTGTAGCCGAGGAAGGGCGAGGTCGCCATGCCCTTGCGGCCCACGCCCGACATCGGCGGGACGACCGTCGCGTTCTTCACGGCCGCTTGGTACGCCGCCTTCGCGTCGAACTTCACGCCCTTGATGTACGCGTCCGCGAACGCCACGTCCGAGGAGGTGCCGGTCATCAGATCCGCGTATCCGGGGGAGGACCAGCGTGAGGTCCAGCCGCCGTCCTTGTACTGCTGCACGAACCCGTCCACCATCTGGCCCGCCTGAGCGGGCGTCAGCAGCGAGTACGCCGGCCAGGTCGTCCGGTAGGTGTCCCAGAAGCCGTTGTTGACGTACACCCTGCCGTCCACGATCTTCGCGCCGGTGTGCGTCGGGGTGTCCTGGCTGGGCATCGGTGAGAACGGGGAGGCGTACTGGTACGTGGAACCGACCTTCTCGAAGCCGGAGTTGGGGTACAGGTACAGCCGGTACATGGACGAGTACAGCGTCGTCAGCTGGTCCGGCGTCGCGCCCTCGACCTCGACCTTGCCGAGCAGACGGTCCCAGATCCGCTGGGCGCGGTTCTTCACCGCGTCGAAGGACGTACCGTCCGGGAGCTCCTGGCGGAGGTTGTCCTTGGCCTGGTCGATGCTGATGAGCGAGGTGGCGAGGCGGAGGGTGACCGTGTGGTCCTCGCCGGCGTCGAAGCGCAGATAGCCCTTGACCCCGCTCGACGAGCCGTCCGTCACCTTCCTGTCGAACACGCCGTACACGAACAGCCGGGTCGCGCCGGTCGACAGCCCCGACTTCACGTCCGAGTAGCCGGTGACGATCCCGTTGTCCTTGTCGAGCGTGAGCCCCGCCTGCTCCGTCACATTGTCGAAGACCACGCTCGCGTCGTCACCGGGGTAGGTGAACCGGAGCGCCGCCGCATGGTCGGTCGGGGCCATCTCGGCCTTCAGCCCGTTCTCGAACCGCACCCCGTAGTAGTACGGCCGGGCAGTCTCGTTCTCGTGCCGGAAGGCCAGCTCACGGGCCTGACGGCCGGTGTCCGGGGCGCCGGCCGCGACCGACGGCATCACCTGGAAGGTCTGCCGGTCGCCCATCCACGGGCTTGGCTCGTGACTGGCACTGAACGCCTGGATCGTCGGCAGGTTGTCGTCGTTGTTCGCACGCGCATAGTCGTACAGCCAGCTCAGCGAGGACGCGTTGGTCACCGGCGTCCAGAAGTTGAAGCCGTGCGGCAGGGCGGTCGCGGGGAAGTTGTTGCCGCGTGAGAAGCCGCCGCTGGAGTTGGTGCCGCGGGTGGTGAGCGCGTAGTCGGACAGATGGGCCTTCGGCGGCTCCGGAGCGACCGGCTTGATCGCGATGTCGTCCAGCCAGCCGCGGAACCTCGCCGGGCCCTTGGAGGAGTCGTACGCCACCAGGATCCGGTCGACCGTCTTTCCGGCCGCGACCGACCCGATCTGCGAGGCCACGTTGTTCCACTGGTTGACGTAGAGGGCCTTCGAGGCGCCCTGGCCCTGCGGCGACAGCGTGAACCCGTGCTGGTCGATCGCGCCGAGATCGCTCAGATGGGTGCCGTCCGTGAACGCGAGGTCCACCGACACGCTCGTGGCGTCGTAGTCGCGGTCCCCGTCCGCCATCGACGGGAAGATCCGGTACGACAGCCGGGTGTTCCGGCCGACGGCCACGTTCACGTCGAAGACCTTGTTGTACGAGTACGCCCGCCCGTCGGCGGTGTGCCGTCCGGCGTAACGCAGGGCTCTCTTTCCGGTGAACCCGGCGCCCGCCTTCGCGGTGGGCGATCCGCTCGGGCCGCGGTCCACCAGCGAGAGCATGTCCTGCGGGACCGGGCCGCCGCTGCCGCCCGTGGAGAACTGCACGTCGGCCAGCTGCAGGATGTCCGCGCCGTTGTTCCTCGTGATGTCGAGCCGGAAGTGCTGGTACTCGGCGGGCTCGGCGAGGTCGTACGACCTGGTCTGGAAGCGCTCGGAGAAGGACTCGCCGGAGCGGGTGTCGACGGTCTTCCAGTCCTTGCCGTCCGTGGAGCCCTGCAGGGTCCAGTCCCTCGGATCGCGCTCGGCGACGTCATTGGCCGAGGTCAGCGCGTATGTCACCAGCTTGATCGGCTTGTCCAGGTCGAACTCGACCCAGCCGGTGGGCGCGAAGGCCAGCCACTTGGTGCCGGACTCCCCGTCCACGAGGTTCTCCTTCACCTCGCCGCCGTCCGTGTTCTCGGCACTGGCGCGCACGTCCGTGACATGGTCGGTGACATTGCCCGGGATGCCGGTGCTGTAGCCGCCGTCGACACCGGAGGCCCGCTTGCTGCCGTCCGCCGCGGTGTCGACGGTGTTGAGCCAGTCCGGGGCCGGATCACCCGCCTCGAACGAGGAGGCGAACTCCCGGCCCGCCTTGGGCGGCGCGTCGGGCAGGGCGACCGCCGCCCCCTGCGAGCCCACCGCCATGACAAAGGCGGCCGTGATCACGACCGCCGGACCCCACCTGTGCCGAGCTCTGTGCCGCATACGCCAGCACCCTCCCTGGGCTCTCCGCGCTTGTGGACAACGTTGTCAACTGCAACGCGCAGAGACCAGTAGTGGGTCAAGTGGTCAGTGATGTCAAGGGTGTTGACTGTGGCATTCGGGGCGTATGTCGCGGAATTTTCCGGCACGGTGGCCACAGGAGGCTCATATTTCCGCGAGGTCTCAACTAGGAAAAGACCCGTGGCCCACTTTGCATTCGATCTTGCTCAGCTGGCGGGAAGTGGACTATACCTGTCGGCGAATCACACGATCCAGCACATCCTGCACGACCCTGCTTGACCTGACCGCGGTGCCGGGGAGGATCCGGTTCACCGCCTGAGTCCTGGAGAAGGCGAGGACTTGAGCATGGGATCCACTTCCGCCGAGAACAACGGCAGCGCGGGTGTAGGCCGCCGCGATCTGATCAAGCGGTCGGCCGCACTCGGCTTGATCTCCGTACCTGCGATGAGTTTTCTGTCGGCGTGTGCCAGCGGCGGCGGAGGAGACGACAACGGCTCCGACTCCCACCAGGGCAAGACGTCCAAGTCGAACCCCTTCGGCGTGGAGAAGAACGGCAAGCTCGACGTCGTCATCTTCAAGGGCGGTTACGGAGACGACTACGCCAAGGCGTGGGAGGCGAACTTCCAGAAGAAGCTCGGTATCACCTCCACCCACACCGGCACCCAGGAGATCACCGGCAAGCTGCAGCCCCGCTTCAACGCGGGCAACCCGCCGGACATCGTTGACGACTCCGGCGCCCAGCAGATCAAGGTCGACGTCCTGTACAAGAACGGTCAGCTGCTGGATCTCGCCCCGGTTCTCGACGCGCCGTCGGTCGACGACCCCGGCAAGAAGGTCCGGGACATGATCATCCCCGGTACCCTCGACGCGGGCATGCAGGAGGGCAAGATCGTCGCCCTCAACTACATCTACACCGTGTGGGGCCTGTGGTACTCCGGCAAGCTGTTCAAGGAGAAGGGCTGGGAGGAGCCCAAGACCTGGGCCGACTTCATCAAGGTCTGTCAGGCCGCCAAGAAGGACGGCATCGGTGGTCTCGCCCATCAGGGCAAGTACCCGTACTACATCAACGTCGCCATCATGGACATGATCGCCAAGAAGGGCGGTCTGGACGCCATGAAGGCGATCGACAACCTCGACCCCAAGGCGTTCGTCGGCTCCGACGCGGCGCAGGCCGGCGTCGAGGCGATCTACGAGGTCGTGGAGAAGGGCCTGTTGATGCCCGGCACCAACGGCCTCACGCACACCGAGTCGCAGACCCGCTGGAACCAGTACAAGGCCGCGTTCATCACCTGCGGCTCCTGGCTGGAGAACGAGCAGCTCAAGCAGACGCCGTCCGACTTCGACATGAAGTTCATGCCGATGCCCCTGCTGCCGGACAGCAAGCTGCCCTTCGAGGCGATCCGGGCCGGTTCCGGAGAGCCCTTCATCATCCCGGCGAAGGCCAAGAATCTCCCTGGCGCAAAGGAGTTCATGCGGCGCATGCTCTCGAAGGAGTGGTCGACGCTCTTCGCGAAGGAGGCCAACTCGCTCACCATCCTCAAGGACGGCGTCGACCCGAGTGTGAAGCTGCGTCCGGGCACGCAGTCCACCGTCGAGGCGTCCAAGGCGGCCGGCGACAACACGTTCCGCTACCTCTATCCCGAGTGGTACAGCGAGATGGACACTGCCATCCAGGCCGCGTCCAACGAGCTGATGTCCAAGCGCATCCAGCCGAAGGAGTGGCTCAAGCGGTGCCAGGCCGCGGTCGACAAGCAGGCCAAGGACCCGGCTTCCAAGAAGAACCACCGGGACTGACCGCAACGCCGTTTCCCGGGTCGGAGAAGTCCGGCCCGGGGGAGGACACCAGGGGCAGGAAACGCCAATGCGCAAAGGGCAGTACAGGTTCGTCGCGGGATTTCTCTTCGTTCCCGTGGCGCTCTATCTGATCTTCGTGATCTGGCCGTACATCCAGACGTTCGGCTATTCACTGACCGACTGGAAGGGCCAGTCGCAGACCTTCAAGTTCATCGGTCTGGACAATTACAAGGCGCTGTTCCAGGACGACGTCTTCATGCAGGCCATCTGGCACAACATCCTGTTCCTGATCTTCATCCCGATCATCACGATCCTGCTCGCGCTATTCTTCGCGTTCATGGTGAACGCCGGCGGGCGCAGCCGGGCCGGCGGGGTGCAAGGCGTCGCCGGATCCGGTTTCTACAAAATCGTCTACTTCTTCCCGCAGGTGTTGTCCCTCGCGATTGTCGCGGTGCTGTTCAACGCCGTGTACCGCAGTGACGGCGGCGGCCTGCTCAACGGGTTTCTGATCAAACTGCATCTGGTGGACGGCAACAATCCCGTGGAATGGCTCAACGAGCCGAACATGGTGCTGTGGGCGCTGATGGCGGCCGTGGTCTGGCACGGCGTCGGTTTCTACCTGGTGCTGTTCTCGGCCGCCATGCAGTCCATCCCGAAGGACGTCTACGAGGCCGCTCTCATCGACGGCGCGAGCCGCAACCAGTCCTTCTTCCGCATCACCCTGCCGCTCCTGTGGGACACCGTGCAGACCGCCTGGGTGTATCTCGGCATCGTCGCGATGGACATGTTCGTCCTGGTGTCCTCCATGACCGCGAGCATGGGCGCGTACGGCGGCGGCCCCGACCACCACAGCGATGTGATGTCGACGGTGATGATGCGCAACTTCCAGTACTTCGGCAAGAGCGGATACGCCTGCGCCATGGGCGTCGTCATGCTGCTGCTCACCCTGGTCCTGTCCGTGGTCATGCTGCGCGTCACCCGCCGCGACCGCGTCGAGTTCTGAGCGGGAGATACGACGATGAGCGCACCCCTCAAGGAGACCGCCGCCCAGGGCGGCACCATTCCGTCCCAGCCCAGCGCCACCAAGGTTCCGCCCCGTCCCGGCGGCCGGCGCAGTGAAGGCGTCGTGCTGAACGTCTTCTCGCACGGCTTCCTCGCCCTGTGGGCCCTGCTGATCGTGCTGCCGCTGCTGTGGTTGGTGCTCAGCTCCTTCAAGACCGACGCCCAGATCGGCGGCTCGGCCTTCGGATGGCCCGAGAACTGGAGCTTCGACGTCTTCCGCCGCGCCTGGAACAAGGGCATCGGCGACTACTTCCTCAACACCGTCCTCGTGCTGGCCTTCTCCGTGCCGTTGACGATGCTGTTCGGCTCCATGGCCGCGTACGTCCTGGCCCGGTACCGGTTCTGGGGCAACCGGCTGCTGTACTACTTCTTCGTCGCCGGCGCGATGTTCCCCGTCTTCCTGGCCCTCGTCCCGCTGTTCTTCATGGTCAAGCGGCTGGACATGCTGAACACCTACCAGGGCCTGATCCTGGTCTACGTCGCCTACTCGATGCCGTTCACGGTGTTCTTCATGCACGCCTTCTTCCGGACCCTTCCCACGGCGGTCTTCGAGGCGGCGATCCTCGACGGCGCCTCGCACACCCGCACCTTCTTCCAGGTGATGCTGCCGATGGCGAAGCCGGGTCTGATCAGCGTCGGCATCTTCAACACACTCGGCCAGTGGAACCAGTTCATCCTGCCCACCGTGCTGATGCAGCCGCAGAGCGGCAGCGACCCCGAGCGCTACGTCCTCACCCAGGGGCTCATCCAGCTGCAACAACAGCAGGGCTACGCCTCCGACCTGCCCGTCCTCTTCGCGGGCGTGACCATCGCGATGATCCCCATGCTGGTGGTCTACCTGTCGTTCCAACGCCAGGTGCAGGCGGGACTGACCTCGGCCACCCTGAAATAGCCTTCCGAAACCGTCGGCGCGCGCCGCTCCCGGCTCCGGGGGCGGCGCTGAGCCATGTGCACAAGGACCCGGAAACAGTTCAACCTCTTGACGGGAGGCGACCCGAACGGCTCAGCTTAGAGTTCACTAGTTGGACATAGACGGGGCCTCATTGAAGCGGTCCCGCGCGCAGGAGGTCGTCGTGGAGACTCCGGGGTCGCAGTCGTCACTGCACCGAGCCAACCTGGAGCGGGTCGTCCGGGCCGTCCGGCTGGCCGGGTCACTCACGCAGGCGGAGATCGCGAGGACCACGGGGCTGTCCGCGGCAACGGTCTCCAACATCGTCCGCGAACTCAAGGACGGCGGAACGGTCGAGGTCACGCCCACATCGGCGGGCGGCCGAAGAGCCCGCAGCGTCTCCCTCAGCGGTGACGCCGGGATCGTCATCGGCGTGGACTTCGGGCATACGCATTTGCGCGTCGCGGTCGGGAATCTCGCCCACCAGGTGCTGGCCGAGGAGTCCGAGCCGCTGGACGTGGACGCCTCCTCGGCGCAGGGCTTCGACCGGGCGGAAGAGCTGGTCAATCGCCTGATTGCAGCAACCGGTGTCGACCGGTCCAAAGTCGCGGGCGTGGGCCTCGGTGTGCCCGGTCCGATCGACGTCGAGTCCGGCACCCTCGGCTCGTCGGCGATCCTGCCCGGCTGGATCGGTACGAAGCCCGCCGAGGAGCTGCGGGGGCGGCTCGGCGTGCCCGTTCACGTGGACAACGACGCCAACCTCGGCGCCCTCGGCGAGCTGGTCTGGGGCAGTGGCCGGGGGGTGAGGGACCTGGCGTACATCAAGGTCGCGAGCGGTGTCGGCGCGGGTCTGGTGATCAACGGGAAGATCTACCGGGGACCCGGTGGCACCGCGGGAGAAATCGGACATATTACACTCGATGAGTCGGGCCCTGTCTGTCGCTGCGGTAACCGGGGATGCCTGGAAACCTTTGCGGCAGCGCGCTACGTACTTCCGTTGCTCCAGTCGAGCCACGGCACCGACCTGACGATGGAAGGCGTCGTGCGGCTGGCCAGGGACGGAGACCCGGGCTGCCGTCGGGTGATCGCCGACGTCGGCCGTCACATCGGTTCTGGAGTCGCCAATCTCTGCAATCTGCTGAACCCGAGCCGGGTCGTCCTGGGCGGTGATCTCGCCGAGGCCGGCGAGCTGTTGCTCGGGCCGATCAGAGAGTCCGTCGGCCGCTATGCGATCCCCAGTGCAGCGCGCCAACTGTCCGTTCTCCCGGGGGCACTTGGGGGCCGTGCGGAGGTGCTCGGAGCGCTCGCTCTCGCACTCAGCGAGATGGGCGATTCGACCCTTTTGGACGGCACCTTGTCGACTGCGACACCTGCCTTCACTTAGAGAACGCATGACGCCGTTGCCATCTCGTTAAGTATTTACTTCTTGACGTCGCACGTGTGGCCGAGTTGACTTCCAGCCACCTCGGCCGCAGCGTTGCGGCCCTGTCAGGGAGGCACCCCCAAATGAACGCAACGATGCGTAGAGTCGTGATCGGCACGGCCGCGGTTTCGATGGCACTGTCCATGGCCGCCTGCGGCAAGGCCGGTGACAAGAAGAACGACTCCGGCAGCTCGAGCTCCGGCGGCACCAAGGCCTCGATCGGCCTGCTTCTTCCCGACAACACGCAGACCCGTTACGAGCAGTTCGACCGGCCGCTGTTCGAGGCCAAGGTCAAGGATCTGTGCTCCGGCTGCACCGTGCAGTACGCCAACGCCAACGCCGACGCCGCAAAGCAGGCGCAGCAGGTCAGCAGCATGATCACCAAGGGCGTCAAGGTCATCGTGATCAGCGCCCAGGACTCCGCGGCGATCAAGTCCTCGATCCAGACCGCGGTCAACAAGGGCATCAAGGTCGTCGCCTACGACCGTCTCGCGCAGGGCCCGGTCTCCGCGTACATCTCCTTCGACAACGTCAAGGTCGGCGAGCTGCAGGGCCAGGCGCTGCTCACCTCGCTGGGCTCGAAGGCGACCAAGAGCTCCAAGGTCGTCATGATCAACGGTGACGACGCCGACCCGAACGCCGCCCAGTTCAAGAAGGGCGCGCACCAGGCCCTCGACGGCAAGGTCGACATCGCCTACGAGCAGTCCGGTCTGTGGAAGGACACCGTGGCCGCCCAGAAGATGTCCGCGGCCATCACCCAGCTCGGTGCCAAGAACATCGCGGGTGTCTACTCCGCCAACGACAGCATGGCCGGTGGCATCGCCAACACCCTCAAGGGCGCAGGCATCTCCGGTATCCCGCTGACCGGTCAGGACGCGGAGCTCGCTGCCATCCAGCGCATCCTCGTCGGCAGCCAGTCCAGCACCGTCTACAAGGCCTACAAGCCGGAGGCCGAGGGCGCCGCGACGCTCGCGGTCGACCTGGCCCAGGGCAAGAGCATCTCCTCGCTCGCCACCACGACGCTCACCAGCGGCTCCGGCGACAAGGTGCCCTCCCAGCTGCTGACCCCGGTGTCGGTCACCAAGGCCAACATCAAGGACACGGTCGTCAAGGACGGTCTGTACACCGTCCAGCAGATCTGCACCTCCGCCTACGCCAAGGCCTGCAAGTCGGCCGGCCTCGAGTAGTCGAGCACCCGAGTGACTGCCCGGACCCCTGGGCAGTCACCGCAGCCGTGACCGCCCCGCGGTGGTCCCGCGAAACCTGTCCGGTGCCCGCCCCGGCTTTCATACCCCGCTACCGGGACGGGCGCCGGACGGAACCGTTGCCAAGGGCAGCGGATTCGCGCATGTTCATCCTGTAAACCTCGTGCGTCTTCGCACACCTCTCCGCGCACTACCCCAAGCGCGGCATCCCCGCCGGTCAGGCGGCGAAGGAGATGGTTCACGTGTCCGCTACGCCCGTGCTGGCGTTGCGCGGAGTCTCCAAGCGATTCGGTGCGGTCCAGGCCCTCACCGATGTCGAACTGGAGGTCCACGCCGGAGAAGTCGTCGCCCTGGTCGGCGACAACGGCGCAGGGAAGTCGACCCTGGTCAAGACGATCGCCGGAGTCCACCCCATCGATGACGGCGTCATCGAGTGGGAGGGCCGGCCGGTCAGCATCAACAAGCCGCACGACGCCCAGGGACTCGGCGTCGCGACCGTCTACCAGGACCTCGCCCTGTGCGACAACCTTGACGTGGTCGGCAACCTCTACCTCGGACGCGAGCTGCTGCACCGCGGCGTCATCGACGAGGTGTCGATGGAGAAGAAGGCCCGCGAGCTGCTGAGCACGCTCTCCATCCGGATCCCGAGCGTGCGCATCCCGATCGCCAGCCTCTCCGGTGGCCAGCGCCAGGTCGTCGCCATCGCCCGCGCCCTGATCGGCGAGCCCAAGGTCGTCATCCTCGACGAGCCCACCGCCGCCCTCGGTGTCGAGCAGACCGCCCAGGTCCTCGACCTCGTCGAGCGGCTGCGCGAGCAGAACCTCGCCGTCATCCTCATCAGTCACAACATGGCCGACGTGAAGGCCGTCGCGGACACCGTCGCCGTCCTTCGCCTGGGCAGGAACAACGGTTCCTTCCCCGTGAAGGACACCAGTCACGAAGAGATCATCGCCGCCATCACGGGAGCCACGGAGAACGCCGTGACCCGTCGTGCGGGGCGTCGCAGCACGGAGGCGGCACAGTGAGCGACACGTCCAAGGTTTCCAAGACGGACAGCGCGCCGGAACAGCAGGAGACCGCGACCCCGGCCGACGACCCGACGGCCGCTCCGGTCGCCGTCGTCGACCCGCGGCTGCTGGTCCGCGAAGAGGGCTTCAAGGGCTACCTCACGGAGTTCAAGCGCAAGGTGAAGGGCGGCGAGCTGGGCTCGCTGCCGGTCGTCATCGGCCTGATCATCATCTGGACCATCTTCCAGCTGAAGAACGACCGCTTCCTGAGCGCCGACAACCTCTCCAACATCAGCTACTACCTGTCGGCCACCGGCATGCTCGCCATCGGCCTGGTGTTCGTGCTGCTGCTCGGCGAGATCGACCTGTCCGTCGGCTCGGTCAGCGGTCTGGCCTCGACGATCTTCGCCGTGTTCGTGGTCGAGCACGGGATGAACGACTGGCTCGCACTGGTCCTGACGATCCTGACCGGTATCGGCATCGGTGCACTGCACGGGTTCTTCTTCGCGAGAATCGGCGTACCGGCCTTCGTGGTGACACTCGCCGGCTTCCTCGGCTGGAACGGTCTGATGCTGTGGCTGCTGGGCTCCAGCGGCACCATCAACATCCCGGCCGACACCGGCCCGGTGCACCTCTTCGGCCAGAACTCCTTCTTCATGGACCAGGCCATCGTCGGCGCCTATCTGCTGGCCGGCCTCGGTGTCGTCCTGGCGCTGGTGGGTCAGTTCAACGAGCAGCGCCGCCGTCGGGCGGCCGGTGTGCCGTTCCGTCCCACGAGCGAGATCCTGGTGCGGGTGGCTCTGCTCGCCGTGGCCTCCTTCGTGGCCGCGGCCGTGCTGAACAACGCCGCCGGTGTCTCCAACGCCCTGGTGATCTTCCTCGCCTGCCTCGTGGTCGTCGACTTCGTGCTGCGGCGCACCACCTTCGGCCGCAAGGTCTTCGCGGTCGGCGGCGGCATCGAGGCGGCCCGCCGTGCCGGTATCAGCGTGCCGATGGTCCGCATCACCGTGTTCGCCATCTCCGGCATGTTCGCGGCGATCGGCGGCATGTTCTTCGCCGGCCAGACCGCGAGCGCGACGCTGACCGCCGGTGGCGGCAACACCCTGATGCTCGCCATCGCGGCGGCCGTCATCGGTGGTACGTCGCTGTTCGGCGGGCGGGGTTCGGTCTGGTCCGCGCTGCTGGGCATGCTGGTCATCCAGTCGATCCAGACCGGGCTTGACCTGCTCAACATGAACACGTCCATCCAGTACATGATCACGGGTGCGGTTCTGCTCGGTGCGGTGGTCATCGACTCCGTCAGCCGTAGGAGCCAGAAGGCTGCCGGTCGCGCATAACGCTCCGCGGTCGCGCCGTGGGGGTGCGGTGGTATTGCGGGTGCCGGCCGTCTTGGGCTGGTCGCGCAGTTCCCCGCGCCCCTGCCGGGGCCGCAGGCGGCCCCTCTTGTCGGCGTGTGTGGCTGGTCGCGCCCGCGCGCGGTGGTAGCCGCAAATCGATACAGCCCCGCGCCCCTTTGGGGCGCTCATGTTGCCCGGTACCTCACAGGTGCCGGGCACAGTCATGTCATAGGGCCGGCCGATCTTGGGTACAGCCGATCGCGTGACCTATGACGCACTGCCCGGGCGTCGGGCGTACGGGCGGAACATTAGACTCGACGAGCCCGGCAACAGCTCTACTGCAAGGAGGCACGGGTGCCGCTGCTGACCCGCATCAGGGGACCGCGCGATCTGGACCGGCTCAGCCTGGAGCAGCTGGACCAGCTGGCAGAGGAGATCCGGACCTTCCTCGTCGACGCCGTCTCCAAGACCGGCGGCCACCTCGGCCCCAACCTGGGCGTCGTCGAGCTCACCATCGCCCTGCACCGCGTCTTCGAATCCCCGAAGGACAAGGTGCTGTGGGACACGGGCCACCAGTCCTATGTGCACAAACTGCTCACCGGCCGCCAGGACTTCGCGAAGCTGAAGCAGAAGGGCGGCCTGTCCGGCTACCCCTCGCAGGCCGAGTCCGAGCACGACGTCATCGAGAACAGCCACGCCTCCACGGTGCTCGGCTGGGCCGACGGCCTCGCCAAGGCCAACCAGATCCTGGAGCGCGACGACCACGTGGTCGCCGTGATCGGTGACGGAGCCCTGACCGGCGGCATGGCCTGGGAGGCCCTCAACAACATCGCCGACGCCAAGGACCGCCCCCTGGTCATCGTCGTCAACGACAACGAGCGGTCGTACGCCCCGACCATCGGCGGCCTCGCGAACCACCTCGCGACTCTTCGTACGACCGACGGGTACGAGCGGTTCCTGGCCCGCGGCAAGGACCTGCTGGAGCGCACGCCCGTCGTCGGCCGGCCGCTCTACGAGACGCTGCACGGCGCGAAGAAGGGTCTCAAGGACTTCATCGCACCGCAGGGCATGTTCGAGGACCTCGGTCTGAAGTACGTCGGTCCCATCGACGGTCATGACATCGAGGCCCTGGAGTCGGCGCTGGCGCGCGCCAAGCGGTTCGGCGGCCCGGTGATCGTGCACTGCCTCACCGAGAAGGGTCGCGGCTACCAGCCGGCCCTCCAGGACGAGGCCGACCGCTTCCACGGCATCGGCCCGATCCACCCCGACACCGGCCTGCCCATCAAGGCCTCCGGCGCCGACTGGACCTCCGTCTTCGGCGACGAGATGGTGCAGCTCGGCAAGGAGCGCAAGGACATCGTCGCCATCACCGCGGCGATGCTGCAGCCGGTCGGCCTGAAGAAGTTCGCGGACGCCTTCCCGAAGCGGATCTACGACGTCGGCATCGCCGAGCAGCACGCGGCCGTCTCCGCGGCCGGCCTCGCCACCGGCGGACTGCACCCCGTGTTCGCCGTCTACGCCACCTTCCTGAACCGGGCCTTCGACCAGGTCCTGATGGATGTCGCGCTGCACAAGTGCGGTGTCACCTTCGTCCTGGACCGGGCCGGCATCACCGGCACCGACGGGCCCTCCCACAACGGCATGTGGGACATGTCGATCCTCCAGGTCGTCCCCGGGCTACGGCTGGCCGCGCCGCGCGACGCCGACCAGGTGCGCAAGCAGCTGCGGGAGGCCGTCGAGGTCAAGGACGCGCCGACCGTGGTGCGCTTCTCCAAGGGCGCCGTCGGCCCCGCCGTACCCGCCGTGGGACGGGTGGGCGGCATGGACGTCCTGCGCGAGCCCGGCACGGACACCCCGGACGTGCTGCTCGTCTCCGTGGGCGCCCTGGCTCCGATGTGCCTGGAGATCGCCTCCCTGCTCGACAAGCAGGGCATCTCCACCACCGTTGTCGACCCGCGCTGGGTCAAGCCCGTCGACGAGGCCATGGCGCCGCTCGCGGAGCGGCACCGCGTGGTCGTCACCGTCGAGGACAACTCCCGCGTCGGCGGCGTCGGTTCGACCATCGCGCAGGCCCTGCGCGACGCGGGCGTCGACGTACCGCTGCGCGACTTCGGCATCCCGCCGCGCTTCCTCGACCATGCCTCCCGCGCCGAGGTCATGACGGAGATCGGGCTCACGGCCCCCGACATCGCCCGCCAGGTCACCGGCCTCGTCTCCAAGCTCGACGGCCGCTTCAACCGCGAGGCGGCCGAGGTCGACTCGGTGGAGCCCGCGCGCGACTGACACCAGCGACCCGACCGGATGGGCCGCTTGCACCACCGCCAGGGGTGGTGCAAGCGGCCCATCTGCGTGAATCCGCCTGCGCCGGGGCATACGCACTACGCCCCCTCTCGATCATGTCGAGGACGACGAAGCGTGGGAGGTCAGCCCGTGAGCAGCACCCTCTTCCGGACGAAGAAGGTCGAGCAGTCCATCCTCGATACCGAGGAACCCGAGCACGCACTCAAGAAATCCCTGTCCGCGCTCGATCTGACCGTCTTCGGCGTCGGCGTCATCATCGGCACCGGCATCTTCGTCCTCACCGGCACGGTGGCCAAGAACAACGCCGGCCCGGCCGTCGCCCTGGCCTTCGTCGCGGCCGGCGTGGCCTGCGGTCTCGCCGCGCTGTGCTACGCCGAGTTCGCCTCCACGGTCCCGGTGGCCGGCTCGGCGTACACCTTCTCGTACGCCTCCCTGGGCGAACTGCCCGCCTGGATCATCGGCTGGGACCTGGTCCTGGAGTTCGCGCTCGGTACGGCGGTGGTGGCCGTCGGCTGGTCCGGGTACATCGCCTCGCTCCTCGACAACGCCGGCTTGCATCTGCCCGAGAGGCTGAGCGGCAGGGAGGGGGCGCACGGCTTCGGCTTCGACATCCTCGCCGCCGCCCTGGTCCTGGTGCTGACCGCGATCCTCGTGGTGGGCACGAAGCTCTCCGCGCGGGTCACCTCCGTCGTCGTCGCCATCAAGGTGACCGTCGTCCTGACCGTGATCGTCGCGGGCCTCTTCTTCGTCAAGGGCGACAACTACCAGCCGTTCATCCCGAAGTCGCAGACGGTGGAGGCGGGCAGCAGCCTCAAGGCCCCGCTCATCCAGCTGATGTTCGGCTGGGCGCCCTCCAACTTCGGTGTGATGGGCATCTTCACCGCCGCCTCCGTCGTCTTCTTCGCGTTCATCGGCTTCGACGTCGTCGCCACGGCCGCCGAGGAGACCAGGAACCCGCAGCGGGACATGCCGCGCGGCATCCTCGGCTCGCTCGTCATCTGCACGGTGCTGTATGTCGCCGTGTCGATCGTCGTCACCGGCATGGAGCACTACACCAAGCTGTCCGTGAGCGCCCCGCTCGCCGACGCCTTCAAGGCCACCGGGCACCCCTGGTTCGCGGGCTTCATCAGCTTCGGCGCCGCCGTCGGCCTGACCACGGTCTGCATGATCCTGCTGCTCGGCCAGACCCGGGTCTTCTTCGCGATGAGCCGCGACGGGCTGCTGCCGCGCTTCTTCTCGCACGTCCACCCGCGATTCAAGACCCCGCACCGGCCGACCATCCTGCTCGGCGTGATCATCGCGATCGTCGCCGGCTTCACCAGCCTCAGCGAACTGGCGGAACTGGTGAACATCGGCACGCTCTTCGCCTTCGTCGTCGTCGCGATCGGCGTGATCATCCTCCGCAACACCCGCCCCGACCTGCACCGTGCCTTCCGCACCCCGTGGGTCCCGGTCATCCCGGTCCTGTCGGTGTGCGCCTCGCTGTGGCTGATGCTGAACCTGCCGGCCGAGACCTGGCTCCGGTTCGGCATCTGGATGGTGATCGGCTTCGTCGTGTACTTCCTCTACGGCCGTTCCCACAGCCGTCTTGCGCGTGGCGAGCTGACGGGGTCGGCGAGGTCCTGAGGCCGCCGGGGCGGGGGTGGTCGACTCCGTCGTCACACAGGCCTGACGGTACGGGGTCCCGAGACCTCCGCCCCCAACTCCCGGACCCTGCGTCGCAGTTCCCGGTCAGCGGTCACCACCAGGACCGGGCGTTTTCCCGCCCCGGCGACCAGGTCGACCATGTGGTCGTCCCCGCTGCCCGGCGCCGACTCCACCCGGACGCCGGGCACCGTCTCCACCCCGCGCGCCGCCCCCTCCACCACGAGGACGATCTCCACGGGACCGGAGTGGCCAGGAAGGCCGTCGGCCGCGAGCCGGTCGCGGAGCCGTTCCGCGGCCCCCCGCCGATCACGCCACCAGCCGTCGGGCACCGACCCGACGACGTTCGCGGCGTCGACGATCACGAGCAGAGGGTCGCTCTCAGTCATGCGGCAAGGTTCGCACAGCCACCGCTGCCTTCCGCCAGACCCGCTCGGGGCAGCCGGCCGGCCACCCATCAACCGCGTCAACAACCCTGCGGGGCAATACAGCTAGTCCACCGGCTTCTCGTCGAAGCTCGCGAAGTACGCGGCGGCCATGTCCTCGTCGCCGTGGCCCTGTGCGGCGGCGCGCTCCATGCGTTCGGCGGTCGCGGCGGCGACATCCAGACGGACGCCGTTCTCCCGTCCGGCCTCGACGATCAACCGGGCGTCCTTGGCGGCCGTCGCCACCGCGAACTGGGCCGGAGACAGCCGGTCGTTCAGGACCAGGCCCGCCTTGGCCTTGAGATAGCCCATGTCGAGCGGGCCGCCCGCGATCAGGTCGAAGAAGTTCTGCGGGTCGACGTCCAGGGCCTGGGCCAGGGCGAGCACCTCGCCGGTCGCCGCGGTCGCAGCGAGGACCCAGCTGTTGGCGACCAGCTTCAGCCGGGTCGCGCTCCCGGCTTCGTCCCCCGTCCACATGGTGCGGGCGCCGACCGCGTCGAACACCGGCTCCACCACGGCCCGGCCCCCGACGGGCCCGGCGGCCAGCACGGTCAGCTGCCCGGCCTCCGCGGGCTGGCGGGTGCCGAGCACCGGGGCGTCGTAGAAGACGAGGCCGTGCTCCTCGGCGAACGCGGCCAGTTGGGTGACCGCCTCGATGCCGGCCGTGGTCGACTGCACCCAGGCGGCGCCGGGGCGCAGCCCGGCGGCCGCCTCGCGCATGACGTCCAGGGTGGTCGGACCGTCGTAGAGCATGGTCAGGACGACATCGGCGCCCTGGACGGCCTCGGCGGGCGTGTCGGCGATGTGCGCTCCGTCGGCGGCGAGAGGCTCGGCCTTGGCGCGGGTGCGGTTCCACGCACGGACCAAGTGGCCGGCGCGGGCGAGGTTGCGGGCCATGGCGGCGCCCATGATGCCGGTGCCGAGGACGCTCACGGTGAGCTGGTCGGTCATGAGTTCGGCTTCCTTCTCACTGTTGCTGTGGTTGCTCAGGAACAGCCTGCCCGCTCGGCGCCCGGCCGCACGTACGAGGACGCAGGGGCCGGGCCACGTCCCGCGTGTCGCCCCGCTTAGAGTGAAACGGTGAACGGCGACTGGCTCCTACGCGGCCGTGACGGCCGGCTCAGTGTCTACCTCCCCACCGACGGCGCCTTGCTGTGCCGGGCGGAGCGCTCACCCGGCGGGCCCTGGACGGCCCCGCACCGGGTCGGCGGGGAGCAGACGCTGCAAGCGTCACCCGCGGTCGGACAAGGCAGCGACTCCTACGCCCATCTGGTCTCCTGGCGGCCCACCGTGTCCGGCGAGGCCGGCCTCGTGCACTCCACCCACTTCCGGCCCCGGCTCGCCGCCCTCGACTGGGCGCCGATCGGGCACCCGGACAAGAAGGGATCCCGCACCGGCCCGCCCGCCGTCGCCGTCGACGCCGAGGGGCGCGCCCATGTCTTCGTCCGCAACAACGGCGGCGGGGTGAGCATGGTCGCGCAGAAGGAGAAGGGCGGCTGGGAGCCGTGGCGGGACCTCAAGGGGCGTGACGTGCAAGGGGAGTTGGCGGCGGTGACGGGGGAGTCGGGCCGCGTCGAGGTGTACGCGGCCGTCCCCGGAGGCATCCTGCACTGGCGGCAGGAGGAGGCGGGCGCCCAGCCGTCCCTGGAGGAGGCGCTGGAGGCGCAGGTCCGCCCGGACACCCTGCGTGCGCTGGCCACCTCCCCGGACGGTACGACCCTCTTCTACACCGACGAGTCGGGCGACCTGTGCGCCTGGCGCCCCGGCGCCAAGCCCGTCACCCTGCTGCCCTCCGCGGGGCCCGGCCCCGTCTCCGCGGTGCGCTGCGAACTCGACGGCCACGACTGCACCTTGCTCGCGCAGCGCTCGGCGAGCGGCCGGGTCGCCTTCGCCGCGTATCCGACCGAGCAGGAGTCGGCCGGCGCCTGGTGGACCGAGTCGGGCCCGGCCCTGCCCGCGGACGCCACGGTGTCCCTCGCGGTGGACGAGGACGGCCGGGTGGTGGCGGCAACGTTGTCCCCGTCCACCGGACAGCTGCTGCTCACCCGCCGCAAGGACGAGCCGGGACTGGCGCTGGAGGCCTGGCGCAAGGTGTGACGCCCGGCGGGCGCGCTTCCTCCGCTTCCACTTACCGCTGTGGCCGGTTTCTGTCGTCGTCCGGCGAGCGCCCCAGGTCGTTCCGTTTACCGACCGAACGAGACCACATGAGGGCAGCTAGTGACAGGAGACACTCAAGGTATGAAAAAGGTTGCACAGGTAAGGGCGTGACAAGAGGCACGCAAAGCGCTCGTGGTGACGATGTGAAGATCTTGTTAGCATTCCTGAACCTGTTCGAATTCTTTGAGCGCGGGTGGCCGAGAGCCGCCCGCGCTTCTGTTGCCGTGCCAACGGGGTTGGGAATGATGTTGTGAGCAGATCCTCTACGGTGGATCTTGTCGTGGTCGGGCTCGGTTACGTAGGGCTTCCGCTGGCCCGCTCGGCCGCTGCGGCGGGGCTGAAAGTGATCGGTCTCGACCGCAGCCGGAACGTCGTCGACGGTCTGAACTCCGGCCGCTCGCACGTGGACGACATCACGGACGCCGAGGTCGCCGTGATGCTTCAGCAGGGCTTCGAGGCGGTGGACCGGCCGGACGTCATCGCCGACGCCGCCGCCGTCGTCATCTGTGTGCCGACCCCCCTCACCGAGTACGCCCCGGACCTCACCGCGGTGAACGCCGCCGTCGAGGACATCGCTGCCCACCTGGCTCCGGGCACCCTCGTCGTGCTGGAGTCCACGACCTATCCCGGCACCACCGACGAAGTCGTCCGCCCGCGCCTGGAGGCCGGCGGTCTGAAGGTCGGCCAGGACTTCCATCTCGCCTTCTCGCCCGAGCGCATCGACCCGGGCAACGCCAGCTTCGGCCTGGAGAACACGCCCAAGGTCGTCGGGGGCGTCACCGCGGACTGCACCAAGGCCGCCCGTGCCCTCTACGAGCGCTTCGTGACACGTGTCGTCGAGGCCAAGAGCACCCGCGAGGCCGAGATGGCCAAGCTGCTGGAGAACACCTACCGGCACGTGAACATCGCGCTCGTCAACGAGATGTCGATGTTCTGCCGGGAGATCGGCGTCGACCTGTGGGACGCGATCCGCTGCGCCTCCACCAAGCCGTTCGGCTTCGCGCCCTTCTACCCGGGCCCCGGAGTCGGCGGCCACTGCATCCCGATCGACCCCAACTACCTCTCCTACAAGGTCCGTTCGCTCGGCATCCCGTTCCGCTTCGTGGAGCTCGCGCAGGAGATCAACCAGCGCATGCCCGTCCATGTGGTCAACCGGGCCGCCGATCTGCTGAACGACCAGGGCAGGGCGGTGCGCGGCGCCCGCATCCTGCTGCTCGGCGTCACCTACAAGCCCGACATCTCCGACCAGCGGGAGAGCCCGGCCCTCGCGGTCGCCGAGAACCTCCTCGCCCGGGGTGCCGAACTCGTCTACTTCGACCCGCGCGTCGAGAACTGGAAGGTCGCCGGCAGCCCGGTCGAGCGGGCCGAGGACTACCTCACCGCCGCCGAGACCGCCGACCTCACCATCCTGCTCCAGTCCCACCGGGAGATCGACCTCGGTCTGCTGGCCGACCGCGCCCGTGCGCTGTTCGACACCCGGGGCAAGTCCGCCGACCACCCGCGGGTGGTCAAGCTGTGACTGCCGACGATACGTACATACCGAGCGCCGTCGAGTCCGGCGGCCGCCGCGCGCACCGCAAGCGCCGGCACCTGAAGGTCTCGTACTTCGTCTTCCTCGCCCTCGCCGCACTGATCGCCACCCGGCTCGACGCGGGCTCCCTGCACCTGTACTCGCTGGGCGCCATGGGCCTGCTGGCCCTGAAGATGTTCGGCGCCCTCTTCTACCGTCCGGCCAAGGCCGGGAGGGAGGAGCTGGAGTACGTGGAGAGCGCCTGGGTCACCGCGGTCATCCCGATCTACAACGAGGACCCGGTGATGTTCGAGCAGGGCATGCGCAGCCTCCTCGCGCAGAGCCGCCTGCCGAACGAGATCCACATCATCGACGACTGCAGCGCCGATCCCGGCGGCATCCGGGCGGCGAAGAAGATGCGCCGGGAGTTCGAGGCCCGCGGTGTGAAGTACACCGTCAGCGTGCAGCCCGAGAACAAGGGCAAGCGCGAGGCCCTGGCACTGGGCTTCGAGGCGGCGCCGTACTCGGACATCTTCCTGTGCGTGGACTCGGACACGATCCTGTCCCGGGACACCGTCCGTGAGCTGCTGCTGCCGCTCGCCGACGAGAAGATCATGGCCTCCACCGGCATGGTGCTGGCGCTCAACCACGACAGCAACATCTTCACGCGCCTGCAGGACCTCAGGTACGGCAACTCCTTCCTCTTCGAGCGGGCCGCCTACTCCCGGCTGAAGTCGGTCCTGTGCTGCTGCGGCGCGCTCTCCGCGTACCGCGGCACGCTCGTGCGCAAGTACCTGCCGGACTTCCTCAACCAGCAGTTCCTGGGCAAGCCGGCCGTCTTCGGTGACGACCGCCGCATGACCAACTACTGCCTCATGGAAGGCCAGGTCGTCTTCCAGGAGACCGCCGTCGGCTACACGGCCGTCCCCGAGAAGCTGCCGCACTTCCTGCGCCAGCAGGTCCGCTGGAACAAGTCCTTCTTCCGTGAGTCCCTGTGGGCCTTCACGCACCAGAAGAAGTACCGCCCGGCCTTCTGGCTGACCTGCATGGAACTCGCGTTGTGGCTGGTCTTCGGCACCGCGATGTTCTACTCGATGGTCATCACACCGATCATGCATCCGGACCGCTTCGTCGCCCACATCGGCGACTACCTGGTCTTCATGGTGCTGATGGGCTACCTCCGCAACGTCCGCTACCTCGACTTCCCGCGCCGCGGCATGGGCTTCATCAAGCGCTTCGGCATGTTCCTGCTCGCACCGATCTACGGCGTGATCCAGCTGACGCTGCTCACCCCGCTGCGCTTCTACGCCCTGCTCACCCTGCACAAGGGCAGCTGGGGCACCCGGCAGGCCGGCGTCGAGGTGTCCGTGGCCGGCGATCACGAGGCCGAGGTGACGGAGATCTTCGAGGAAGAGGACCCGTACTCCGACAAGAAGGTCACCGAGACGCTCCAGCTGATGCGTCTGGAGGGCGCGGCCCTGCGCCGTACGGCCGACCGCGTCGCCCCCGCCATCCCCAGCCAGCCGCAGCCCCTGCCCGGCTACGACGAGCAGCACGCGTACGCGCCCCAGCAGCGGGTGTCGTGGGGGACGCCGAAGGAGCAGTACTGGCAGGGCGCCACCGATCACCAGGGCCAGTACGTCGATCCCGAGTGGCAGCAGAACCAGGGCTGGTAAGAGGGACGGAAAGAGGGGGCGGCCCCGGAGCCGCCCCCTCTTTCCGTCTACGTGTAGTACGTCATCGCCTCCGCGACCGTCAGCACCGTGATGCCACGGTCGGCGATCGCCTTCATCAGCGTGTCGAGCCCGGCCCTGCTGATCTCCGTACTGGCGGCGGGAGTCGAGCTCACCACCCGGTGCAGACACAGGATCAGCCAGTCCCCGTTGTGCGCGCACCGGTCGAGCCGGCCGCCCGCCGCCGTCAGGTTCGCCAGCGCCGTACCGCCGACTCCCGAGCCGTCGGTGATGCCGGTGAGCGCCTTCAGGCGGTACGGCATCGCGGGCGCGAAGGACTCGATGGTCTCGGAGACGATCGACCGGGCGGTGGTGAAGTGCCGGCTCGCGATCTGGTCCACCGGCACGCCGTCCGTGGTCTTCTCGAAGGCGCCATGCGGATAGGCGAAGTGCTCGCTGGTGAAGCCGTTGCCCACCAGCCACTCCCGCAGGGTCCGCAGATCGTCGTCCACCTGCTGCGCGGTGAGGGCGCTGTAGCTCGCGGTGTGGGCGCTCGTCGCATACGCGTGCCCGGCCATCTCCCAGCCCGAGAAGTCCTGCAGCGAACGCATCTGATCGAGCGTCAGGAAGGCGCCGCTGCCGATGGCGTCGGCGATGTTGTAGACGGTTCCGGAGTAGCCGTACGCGTCCATCACCGGACGGGCGAGTCCGTGCACGGAGGTGTGCGAGTCGTCGAAGGTGATCGAGACGACGCCCTTGGGGAAGACGGACGAGGTGTCCGGGATCAGCTCCACGGCCTGGAGGTGGTACGTCACCGGGCCGCCCGCGTTGTCGTACACCGCGAAGGACATGTCGGTGAAGCCGGTCGTGGTGGACGGCACTCCGGCGGACGAGATCGAGTACGTCCCGGCCGCGCTCGTGACGTCGGCCCACTGCAGGTGCACGGTGACCCATTCGCCCGACTGCACGTAGTTCGTGGCCGTCGCGGAGTGCGTGTGGAACTGCCAGAGGAAGTGGTTCGCGAGCGAGCCGGTGCCCAGGTAGAAGGACATCTTCGACAGGTTGGCGGTGTCGTCGACCCGGAAGACGAGCCGGATCGCCTTGCCGGTCAGGCTCGTCGCCGCACCGCCCAGCTTGCGGACGTACGACTGCTTTCCCGTGCCCGTGGTGGTCACCCGCACCGACTGGGTGCCGCGCACGAACAGCGCGGTGTCGTTCGCGTCGGCGGAGGAGGTGCCGGTGCCCGCGGCGCTCCAGCCGTGCCCGGACTGGAACTGCTGGGACCAGGTGGCGCGCCGGTGTCTGGGACGGCGACCGGAGGGCGCGTAGGTCGGTGGTGTGCCCAGACCCCCGAGGCCGGCAGCCGCCGGCCCGGCCGAAGCGGTGCCGAGCGAGGCACCGCCGGCGGTCGCCAGCCCCGCGGTTCCGGCCAGCAGCAGTGCTGACCGGCGGCTCAACCCCTGCGCGTCCAGCGCCTTTCCACGGCTCATACGTGCCCCCCAGTTCATACCGGCCCCCCGGCTCAGGATGTGGTGTCGAAGTAGTTCATGCCGTTCGCGCTGTAGCCCTTGACCGCCGCGTTCACGGCGTCCAGGGTCTGCGCGTCCTCGGCGTTGTAGTAGAGCCAGTCGACCTTCATGTCCCAGGCGCGCTCGCCGCCCTTGAAGGGCAGGTCGATGAACCAGGTGTTGAAGTTCACGGACATGCCCGCGCGCGGGGCGTACTTGCCGCTGGTGCTGTAGATCTTCCTGCCGTCGACGCGGTAGGTCACCACGCCGTCCTTGACGGTCATGACGACGGTGTGCCAGCCGGCCAGGCTCTTGAGGGTCGTGTTGTACACACGGTCCTCGACGGTGTGCCAGGTCACGTTGTCCAGCTTGGGGCCGAGCCGGCCCCACCCTCCGTTCGGCAGGTACTCGTTGTCGAGCTCGCTGTACGTCGAGCCCTTGCCGCCGATGGTGTAGAAGGTCTGGTTGACGTGGTCGCCGTCCCTGCCGGACGTGGGGTCGTCGCTGAAGTGGATCCGTGCGGCATACGTCCCGGAACGGAACTCGCGCCGCGAAGTGCCCACACTGGCCTGCTCGGTGCCGGCCCTCGTACCGTCCGTGCGGGCACGCAGCTTGAGCACCTGGCCGTCGCCCAGGGCGTCCTCGTCGGAGGGGAAGGTGACTCCGTCGGCCGACCATGTGTCGTGGATGCCGGGCCCGCCGGCGCTCGTGCGGACCAGCCAGCCGTGCTTGAACAGCGCGGGGTCCTTCGGCCCGGTGTAGTGGAAGTTGTCGAAGAGGACACCGGAGGGGGCGGCCGGCGCCGGACGGGCGGCGTCCTTGGAGGCGTTCTTGGAGTCGTCCGGCTTCGTGCCGTCCGGCTCCTCACCCCAGGCGAGAACCCCGTGCCTGTACGCGGTGACCGTCTTCGACTCCTTGTACGTCGTCTTCTCCGCGTCGAAGGAGCGGTCGTTCGACTGGTCCAGCTTCTTGTGGTCGACCCGGTACAGCTGGACGTCGATGCCCTTGCTGTTGGCGCCCGGCTGCAGCGTGCCCGCGCCGCCCGTGAACCTGAGCTCCAGGTAGTGGTCGGCGGTCTTCGCCGGCCTGTTCAGCTCGACGACGCTCCCGGCGACGTCGGAGCAGCCGAAGGCGGCCTGGACGCAGTTGAAGGCGTACGAGCCGCCGTCCGCGGTGAAGTAGTACCGCAGCGTCACCTCGCTCAGCGGCAGCGGCTTCTTCGACCCGTTGAGGATCTCCAGGGAGGGCTCGGCCGCCGTGGCCGTCGCGGGTGTGGCCGTCCGGTACCGCACGGTGAGCTCGGGCGGGTCCGGGTTCGCCGTGCGCCAGATCGGATACAGGGCCGTGGCGCCCGCGGCCACCACCGCAACGAGAAGGAACAGCTTGACCTTGGGCCACACCCGACGACGGGGTTGTTGGCGGCGGGTGGACGCCACGGAGTTCCTCCGCAGGAAGTCGATGCGTTCCGACCCGTCTGTGATCTGGAACGACAAATGAATGTGAAGAATGTGATCTGACTGTGTGGAGATCCTAATGGTAAACGGACAGCAAAAGGGGCGGGTCGTCCGGATCGATACCGGACGCCCCGCCCCCTTTCAGGGCAGTGCCGTTACGCCGGGACGCTCGCCACACCCGGAGCCAGGAACTTCTTGCCGTTCACGCGCTCCGAGACACCCTCGCGGTCCAGGTACGGCGTGATGCCGCCCAGGTGGAAGGGCCAGCCGGCGCCCGTGATCAGGCAGAGGTCGATGTCCTGGGCCTCGGCGACGACGCCCTCGTCGAGCATGAGCCCGATCTCCTGCGCCACCGCGTCCAGAACGCGCTCGCGGACCTGCTCCTCGGTCAGGACGACATCGCCCTGCTTGAGGAGCGCGGCGACCTCGGGGTCCAGCTCCGGCTTGCCGGAGTCGTAGACGTAGAAGCCGCGCTTGCCCGCCTTGACGACGGCCGCGAGGTTCGGGGAGACCGTGAAGCGGTCCGGGAAGGCCCGGTTGAGGGTCTCCGAGACGTGCAGACCGATCGCGGGACCGACCAGCTCCAGGAGCACCAGCGGGGACATCGGCAGACCGAGCGGCTCGACGGCCTTCTCGGCGACCTCGACCGGGGTGCCTTCGTCGATGACGTTCTGGATCTCGCCCATGAAGCGGGTGAGGATGCGGTTCACGACGAACGCCGGGGCGTCCTTCACCAGCACCGCGGTCTTCTTCAGCTTCTTGGCGACGGCGAAGGCAGTCGCCAGCGAGGCGTCGTCGGTCTGCTCGCCGCGCACGATCTCCAGCAGCGGGAGGATCGCGACCGGGTTGAAGAAGTGGAAGCCGACGACCCGCTCGGGGTTCTTCAGCTTCGACGCCATCTCGGTCACCGACAGCGAGGAGGTGTTGGTGGCGAGGATCGCGTGCGCCGGGGCGACCGCCTCGACCTCCGCGAACACCTGCTGCTTGACGCCGATCTCCTCGAAGACGGCCTCGATGATGAAGTCGGCGTCGGAGAAGCCCTCGGCCTTGTCCAGCACACCGGTGACCAGGGCCTTGAGGCGGTTGGCCTTGTCCTGGTTGATACGGCCCTTGCCGAGCAGCTTGTCGATCTCGGCGTGGACGTAGCCCACACCCTTGTCGACGCGCTCCTGGTCGATGTCGGTCAGCACGACCGGCACCTCCAGGCGGCGCAGGAAGAGCAGGGCGAGCTGCGAGGCCATCAGGCCCGCGCCGACCACGCCGACCTTGGTGACCGGGCGCGCCAGGTTCTTGTCCGGGGCACCGGCGGGACGCTTGCCGCGCTTCTGCACCAGGTTGAAGGCGTAGATGCCGGCGCGCAGTTCGCCACCCATGATCAGGTCGGCGAGCGCCTTGTCCTCGGCGTCGTAGCCCTGCTGCAGGTCGCCGTTCTTGGCGGCGGCGATGATGTCCAGGGCGCGGTAGGCGGCGGGAGCGGCGCCGTGCACCTTGGAGTCGGCGATGAACCGGCCCTTGGCGACGGCCTGGTCCCAGGCCTCACCGCGGTCGATCACCGGACGCTCGACCTCGACCTCGCCCTTCAGCACCTGAGCGGTCCAGATCAGCGACTGCTCCAGGAAGTCCGCACCCTCGAAGATCGCGTCCGCGATACCGAGGTCGAAGACCTGCTGGCCCTTGAGCTGCTTGTTCTGGTTGAGGCTGTTCTCGATGATCACCGAGACGGCCTTGTCGGCACCGATCAGGTTGGGCAGGATCGTGCAGCCGCCCCAGCCCGGGACCAGACCCAGGAAGACCTCGGGCAGCGAGAACGCCGGGAGCGCCTTGGAGACGGTCCGGTACTTGCAGTGCAGTCCGACCTCGACGCCACCGCCCATCGCGGCACCGTTGTAGTACGCGAAGGTCGGCACCGCGAGGGCCGACAGACGCTTGAAGACCTCGTGGCCGCCCTTGCCGATGGCGAGCGCGTCCTTGTGCTCCTTCAGCAGCTCGACGCCCTTGAGGTCGGCGCCGACCGCGAAGATGAACGGCTTGCCGGTGATGCCGACACCGACGATCTCGCCGGCCGCGGCCTCCTTCTCGACCTGGTCGATGGCGGTGTTGAGGTTCGCCAGCGAGGCCGGGCCGAAGGTGGTCGGCTTGGTGTGGTCGAAGCCGTTGTCCAGCGTGATCAGCGCGAAGCGACCGGCGCCGTACGGCAGGTCGAGGTGGCGTACGTGCGCGGACGTCACGACCTCGTCCGGGAACAGCTCGGCCGCGCCCTTCAGGAGTTCGGTGGTGCTCACTTGTTGCCTCCGGCGTCCTTGTGGTTCGGGTTCTCCCAGATCACCGTGGCGCCCATGCCGAAGCCGACACACATGGTGGTGAGGCCGTAGCGGACCTCCGGCTGCTCCTCGAACTGGCGGGCCAGCTGCGTCATCAGACGGACGCCGGAGGAGGCCAGCGGGTGGCCGTACGCGATCGCGCCGCCGTACTGGTTCACACGGGCGTCGTCGTCGGCGATGCCGTAGTGCTCCAGGAAGGCGAGCACCTGGACGGCGAAGGCCTCGTTGATCTCGAAGAGGTTGATGTCCTCGATCGACAGGCCCGCCTTGGCGAGGGCCTTCTCGGTCGCGGGGATCGGGCCGTAGCCCATGACCTCCGGCTCGACACCCGCGAAGGCGTACGAGACCAGGCGCATCTTGACCGGCAGGTTGTTCTCGCGGGCGAAGTCCTCGGAGGCGATGATCGAGGCGGTCGCACCGTCGTTCAGACCGGCGGCGTTACCGGCGGTGACGCGGCCGTGCACACGGAACGGCGTCTTCAGGCCCTGGAGGTTCTCCAGGGTGGTGCCCGGGCGCATCGGCTCGTCGGCGGTGACCAGGCCCCAGCCCGTCTCACCGGCCTCCGGGTTGGTGCGGCGCACGGAGATCGGCACCAGGTCCTGCTGGATCTTGCCGTTGGCGTACGCCTTGGCGGCCTTCTCCTGCGAGCGCACGGCGTACTCGTCGGCGCGCTGCTTGGTGATGGTCGGGTAGCGGTCGTGCAGGTTCTCCGCGGTCATGCCCATGAACAGCGCGGACTCGTCGACCAGCTTCTCGCTGACGAACCGCGGGTTCGGGTCCACACCCTCGCCCATCGGGTGGCGGCCCATGTGCTCGACACCACCGGCGATGACGGCGTCGTACGCACCGAAGGCGATCGAACCGGCGGTGGTCGTCACGGCGGTCAGGGCGCCGGCGCACATGCGGTCGATGGAGTAGCCCGGGACCGACTGCGGCAGCCCGGCGAGGATGCCGGCCGTGCGGCCGAGGGTGAGCCCCTGGTCACCGATCTGCGTGGTCGCGGCGATGGCGACCTCGTCGATCTTCTTCGGGTCGAGACCCGGGTTGCGGCGCAGCAGCTCCCGGATCGCCTTCACGACGAGGTCGTCGGCGCGGGTCTCGTGGTAGATGCCCTTCGGGCCCGCCTTGCCGAACGGGGTACGGACGCCGTCGACGAAGACGACGTCCCTGACGGTACGAGGCACGATGGCTCTCCTCCAGATGCGGGATGGCACTGCTGCACGGCGCAAGCGCAAGCGCTGAGCGCGCGCTCAGGCCCATGCTACTTGCGGGTAACGTGCCTGCACACCCCTGACGGCTGGAGCGGTGAACGTCACACTCCTGGGGGTGCTGCCGAGCCACGCGGTGCGAGCGCCGGCGTGGCTACGGCATGCCGACGACCCCATGCCGTCCCAGGATCTTGGCGTGATCTCGACATCCCTGTTCCCTGCTTCGAGGGCCATGAGGAGGGGGCGACCAGGTGAGGTGTTCCTAGGCGGACAACGCGGCCACCAGCACCGGCGTCACCTGCTCGACCTGCCAGGGCCGAGCCCCGAACCCCGAGAGCGCCGCACCGACCGAGTCCGCGTCGACGGACTTCGGCGGCTCCCAGCACACCCGCCGCACCGTGTCCGGCGTGATCAGGTTCTCCTGGGGCATGTTCAGCTGCTCGGCCAGCGCGGACACCGCCGCCCGGGCCGCCGACAGACGGGCCGCGGCGGCCGGGTCCTTGTCGGCCCAGGCGCGCGGCGGCGGAGGCCCGGTCACCGGCTGCCCGGGCGCCGGCAGCTGCGCCTCCGTCAGGGCTTTCGCACGGTCCACCGCAGCCTGCCACTGCTCCAGCTGCCGCCGCCCCATCCGGTTCCCGAACCCGTTCAACGCGGCCAGCGCGTGCACGTTGCTCGGAAGGGCGAGCGCCGCCTCCACGATGGCGGCGTCCCCGAGCACCTTGCCCGGCGACACGTCCCGCCGCTGGGCGATCCGGTCCCGCGTCTGCCACAGCTCCCGCACCACGGCGAGCTGCCGGCGCCGCCGCACCTTGTGCATCCCGGACGTACGCCGCCAGGGGTCCTTGCGGGGCTCCGGCGGCGGAGCCGAGGCGATCGCGTCGAACTCCTGCCGGGCCCACTCCAGCTTGCCCTGCCGGTCCAGCTCCTTCTCCAGCGCGTCGCGCAGATCCACCAGGAGCTCGACGTCCAGCGCCGCATACCGCAGCCAGGGCTCGGGCAGCGGACGGGTCGACCAGTCGACGGCGGAGTGGCCCTTTTCGAGTACGAAGCCGAGGACGTTCTCGACCATGGCGCCGAGGCCGACCCTGGGGAACCCGGCGAGACGTCCCGCGAGCTCGGTGTCGAACAGCCTCGTCGGCACCATGCCTATCTCGCGCAGACACGGCAGGTCCTGCGTGGCCGCGTGCAGCACCCACTCGACGCCCGAGAGCGCCTCACCGAGGCCGGAGAGATCGGGACAGGCCACGGGATCGATCAGCGCGGTCCCGGCGCCCTCGCGGCGCAGCTGCACCAGATACGCGCGCTGTCCGTAGCGGTAGCCGGACGCGCGCTCGGCGTCGACGGCGACGGGTCCTGAACCGGCCGCGAAGGCGGCGACCACCTCGGCGAGCGCGTCCGCGTCGGCGATCACGGGCGGGATGCCCTCGCGCGGCTCGAGCAAAGGGATCGGCTCAGGGCTCGGTTCCACGTTCGGCGCCCCCGTAACAGATGTTCCGCCGTCTTCCGGAGGGGCGCCTCCGGTGGTTCGCAGTGAGCTGTCTGCTGCGGTCTCTTGGGCGTCGGTCACGTGTCAAGGGTATCTGTGTATGGACAGCGCCCGCCGACGTAACGTTCCGTCGACGGGCGCCTGGGGGTCGTAAACCAGTCAGGTCGGTGAAAGATCCGGTTCACGACAGCTGGGACACGGACGGAGAATCAGCGGCCGATCCCGTTCACGTCCGTGAATGGCGGAGATGTACAGGGGAGAGAGGCGGGAGAGGCGGGGAGAGGGGAGGGGAGGGGGAGGTAAGAGGCAGCGGCGTGCGGGTCAGTGGATGATGCCGGTCCGCAGGGCCACCGCCACCATCCCGGCGCGGTCGCCCGTGCCGAGCTTGCGGGCGATGCGGGCGAGGTGGCTCTTGACGGTCAGCGCGGACAGGCCCATCGAAACGCCGATCGCCTTGTTCGACTGGCCCTCGGCGACCAGTCGCAGCACCTCGACCTCGCGGCCGGAGAGCTCGCGGTAGCCACCCGGGTGACTCGGGGCACCCGGGGGGCGGCGGTGCATACGCGCGGCGGCGGATCCGATGGGGGCGGCGCCCGGCCGGGTGGGGAGCCCGACATTGGTACGGGTGCCGGTGACGACATAGCCCTTGACGCCGCCCGCGAGGGCGTTGCGTACGGCACCGATGTCGTCGGCGGCCGACAGGGCGAGGCCGTTGGGCCAGCCCGCCGCGCGGGTCTCCGAGAGGATGGTGAGGCCGGAGCCGTCGGGCAGGTGGACGTCGGCGACGCAGATGTCGCGGGGGTTGCCGATGCGGGGACGAGCCTCCGCGATGGACGAGGCCTCGATGACGTCACGCACACCGAGCGCCCACAGATGGCGGGTCACGGTGGAGCGGACGCGGGGATCGGCCACGACCACCATGGCGGTCGGCTTGTTCGGGCGGTAGGCGACCAGGCTTGCGGGCTGCTCGAGGAGAACGGACACCAGGCCTCCTGGGGTGCGGGACGGCTTTCAAGGTCACAGTCGTCTTCGGCACCAAACCCGAAGTCCTTTAGGGAAAGATCACGATTTAGTGAGTATCAATTAGTGCAATTCGGACACGCGATCGATCGCGCGATGAACGAATCGGTTCGTTCGTGGCACTGTTCATGACCGAAAGTGGTCGTATCGACAAAGTGACGGTCAAGGTGACGCCCGAGGTGCCGGTCAGCGTGCGTGCGGGTCCCGCCGCTGCGGCAGCGTCACGACCGACGCATCACCCGGACCGGCCGGCGGCAGACCCGCGACCTGGGCCAGCAGATCACACCAGGAGGCCAGGTGGGACGCCGTGTCCGGGACCCCGCCAAGGCCCTCGCGGGGCGTCCAGGAGGCCCGGATCTCGATCTGCGAGGCCGCCGGGCGCTCCGCCAGACCGCCGAAGTAGTGCGAGCTCGCCCGGGTGACGGTGCCACTCGCCTCGCCGTACGACAGACTGCGCGCCTGCAGCGCGCCGGTCAGCCAGGACCAGCACACGTCCGGCAGCAGCGGGTCGGCGGCCATCTCCGGCTCCAGCTCCGCACGCACCAGCGTCACCAGCCGGAAGGCGCCCCGCCAGGCGTCGTGCCCGTCCGGGTCGTACAGCAGCACCAGGCGGCCGTCGGCCAGGTCCTGGTCGCCGTCGACGACGGTCGCCTCCAACGCGTACGCGAAGGGCGCGAGCCGCTTGGGTGCCGGCGCCGGCTCGATCTCGATCTGCGGCCGCAGCCGCGCGGTCCTCAGCGCGTCGACGGCAGCCCGGAAGGGCAACGGAGGAGGCGTACCGCCGCCATTCCGATCCCCCTCCTTGGTGTCGTCCATTCCGTCAGCGCCGTCCGACAGTCGTCCCTGAGCCGCAGCCATGCGGGGAAGATTAAGGGGAACGGGGGCTTCGCGCAGGGAGGGACACCCGTGCGGGGTCCGCATGTCCGGATAGTGCCTCATGAACCCCGGCCGTAGCGGCTGCGTCGCCGTGCGAGACTTGCGGTCGTGAGTGCGAACGAGAGCCCCGCGGGCCAGGCCCGGACACAGCAGGCAGCGACGTACGAATCGGCCTTCCTCAAGGCGTGCAGGCGCGAGCCCGTGCCGCACACGCCCGTGTGGTTCATGCGGCAGGCCGGGCGCTCCCTGCCGGAGTACCGCAAGGTCCGCGAGGGCGTCCCGATGCTGGAGTCCTGCACGCGCCCCGAACTCGTCACCGAGATCACCCTCCAGCCGGTGCGCCGGCACGGCGTGGACGCGGCGATCTACTACAGCGACATCGTCGTCCCGCTCAAGGCCATCGGTATCGACCTCGACATCAAGCCGGGCGTCGGCCCGGTCGTCGGGCACCCGATCCGCACCCGCGCCGACCTGGCCCAGCTCCGAGACCTCACCCCCGAGGACGTCTCCTACGTCACCGAGGCGATCGGCATGCTGACGCGCGAGCTCGGCTCGACCCCTCTCATCGGTTTCGCCGGGGCGCCTTTCACCCTTGCGAGCTACCTCATCGAGGGCGGCCCGTCGCGCACGTACGAGAACGCCAAGGCGATGATGTACGGCGACCCCGAGCTCTGGGCCGATCTGCTCGACCGCCTCGCGGAGATCACCTCCGCGTTCCTGAAGGTGCAGATCGAGGCGGGCGCCTCGGCCGTCCAGCTCTTCGACTCCTGGGCCGGCGCCCTCGCCCCGGCCGACTACCGCCGCTCGGTGCTGCCCGCCTCCGCGAAGGTCCTCGACTCCGTCGCCGGGTACGGCGTGCCGCGCATCCACTTCGGTGTCGGCACGGGCGAACTGCTGCGGCTGATGGGCGAGGCGGGCGCGGACGTCGTGGGCGTCGACTTCCGTGTCCCGCTCGACGAGGCGGCCCGCCGGGTCGGCCCCGGCAAGGCGCTCCAGGGCAACCTCGACCCGACCGTCCTGTTCGCCTCCACGGAGGCGGTCGAGGCCAAGACCCGCGAGGTCCTCGCCGCGGCCGCGGGCCTGGAGGGCCACGTCTTCAACCTCGGCCACGGCGTCATGCCGTCCACCGACCCGGACGCACTGACCCGTCTCGTGGAGTACGTCCACACACAGACGGCCCGCTAGGCCTCGACTCGACGGCTCACCACGTGTGCCGGGGCCGCGCCCGCCTGCCGAACACCAGGCCGCGCGGTTCCGGCGGCGGGGGCGTGCCCGGCTTGAGCGGCCAGGCGAGCAGCATGCCGACGAGGAAGCCGACGACGTGCGCCGCGTACGCCACCGTCCCCGCGGTGGAGACGCCCTCACCGGACGAGTACAGGGCCTGCAGCACGAACCAGAAGCCCAGCACCAGCCAGGCCGGCAGTCTCAGCGGCAGGAAGAGCAGGAACGGCACGAGGATCCAGACCCTGGCCTTCGGATACAGCACCAGATAGGCGCCCAGGACCCCCGCGATGGCTCCCGACGCACCGATCAGCGGGTCGGAGGAGTCGGCGTTGGCCAGCGCGAAGCCGTACGACGCCGCGTAGCCGCAGACGACGTAGAACAGTGCGTACCTGATGTGCCCCATGCGGTCCTCGACGTTGTTGCCGAAGATCAGCAGGAAGAGCATGTTGCCGAGCAGGTGCAGCCAGCTGCCGTGCAGGAACATCGCGGTGAAGACGGACACGGGCGGCGACTTGTCATAGCCCGGCGGCGCCACCACACAACCCGCCCCGTGCGCGCCCACTCCTATGCCGCCGGTCGGGACCACCCGGGGCATCTGATGGTGGATCAACTCCCTTGGTACGGCCGCGTAGTGGTCCAGGAAGGCCTGCAGATGGCACAACTGGGACAGGCTGCTGTCGCCCGCCACGGAACCGGCCAGGCCGGGCGTGGACAGGAAGACGTACACGTTCGCGGCGATCAGTGCGTACGTCACCCAGGGGGTGCGGCGCACCGGGTTCACGTCATGGACGGGTATGACCACATGGAATTAGTGCCCCGGGTGGACGGCGCGAATCGGTGAACGCCGTCACGCGCGCGTGCGTATGTCTCCTCAACCGCCCGCGGCACGGGGAAGGCGGGTCGCGGGGACGACGTGAGGAACAGGCGATGAACGACCGAGTTACTCCTCCGATGCACGCCACGCCCGACGGGGAGGCGGAGATCTCCCTGGTGGTGAGGTTGCCCTGGGAGGACGTCGCCCGGCTCGGCCAGGAGGCCGGACGGCTGGCTTCGCAGATGCAGCGGCCGGTGACGCTGGACGAGGCGGTGAGTCACCGCTTGCGGTCCGTACGGAGTGCTGCGCATGCGAAGCCGGCGGGGGAGCAGCCTGCGGCGGTCTCGGCCGCCCCTGCCATGACTTCCACCGCCTCGGTGTCGTCGTTGCCGCCGCGGCCTCCGGCGGAGCAGGCGCGGCAAGCCATTGAAAGGATCAATGGCTCGGCGTAGGGGTTTCGCCGTAGGGGTGCGGGTTGATTGCCGGCTGCGGATCTGTTGTGGCTGGTCGCGCAGTTCCCCGCGCCCCTGGGGGCACTTCCCGCACGCCCGTCAGGAGACGCCCTTTTTCACGGCCGCCGTCGCCTTGCGGGCGGCCACGAGTACCGGGTCCCAGACCGGGCTGAACGGTGGGGCGTAGCCCAGGTCCAGGGCTGTCATCTGCTCCACCGTCATGCCGGCCGTGAGGGCGACCGCTGCGATGTCCACTCGCTTGCCGGCGCCCTCCCTGCCGACGATCTGCAGGCCGAGCAGGCGGCCGGTCCGCCGTTCGGCGAGCATCTTCACCGTCATCGGGGAGGCGTTCGGGTAGTAGCCGGCGCGGCTGGTGGACTCGATGGTGACCGTCTCGAACTGGAGGCCGACCCGGCGGGCGTCCTTCTCCCGGAGGCCCGTCCGGGCGATCTCCAGATCGCAGACCTTCGACACCGCGGTGCCGACGACGCCCGGGAAGGTGGCGTAGCCGCCGCCGACATTGGTGCCGATGACCTGGCCGTGCTTGTTGGCGTGGGTGCCGAGGGCGATGTGGCGCTCCTGGCCCGAGACCAGGTCGAGGACCTCCACGCAGTCGCCGCCGGCCCAGATGTTCTCGTGCCCGCGCACCCGCATCGAGAGGTCGGTGAGCAGGCCGCCGTGGGCACCGAGAGGCAGCCCGGCCGCCTCGGCCAGCGCCGTCTCGGGGCGTACGCCGATGCCCAGGATCACCACGTCCGCCGGGTACTCGGCGTCCTCCGTGGCCACCGCGCGCACCCGGCCGTCCTCGCCGGTGTGCACCTTGGTGACCTCGGCGTCGTCGACCATGGTGATGCCCATGCCCTCCATGGCCTCGTGCACCAGGCGGCCCATGTCGGGGTCGAGCGTGGACATCGGCTCGCTGCCGCGGTTGACGACGGTCACCTCGTAGCCGCGCTTGATGAGCGCCTCCGCCATCTCCACGCCGATGTAGCCCGCCCCGACGACCACCGCGCGACGGCCACGCGTGCGCGTGAGGGAGTCGATGAGCGCCTGGCCGTCGTCCAGCGTCTGCACGCCGTGCACACCGGGGGCGTCGGCACCCGGCATGTCCGGGCGGATCGGGCGGGCACCGGTCGCGATCACGAGTTTGTCGTACGACGTCCAGGACTCGTCGCCGGAATCGACGTCACGCGCGCGTACCCGGCCGCCCGCCACGTCGATCTCGGTGACCTCGGTCCGCATGCGCAGATCGATGTCCCGCGCGCGGTGCTCCTCGGGCGTACGGGCGATCAGCTGGTCCCGTTCGTCGACGTCGCCGCCCACCCAGTACGGGATGCCGCACGCCGAGAACGAGGTGAAGTGGCCGCGCTCGAACGCCACGATCTCCAGCTCGTCGGGGCCCTTCAGACGGCGTGCCTGAGACGCCGCGGACATCCCCGCGGCGTCTCCGCCGATCACGACCAGTCGTTCCCTCGCAGCGCTCATGTCCATGCGAACACGCTACGGGGGCGCGGCATTTCAGGCCGGGTCCCGTACCGATCAGTCCTGGTCGTTCTCGTGCGTGGCCGGCGCCTGCGGTGCCGGCCGGGCCGTAGGCAGCGTGCCCAGTGCGCCGGTCGCGGGTGCGGGGGCCGGGCGGTGCGGCAGCCGGGGCCGGACGAGCCGCAGCCACACCAGTGCGATCAGGGCCGCCACCGCGGCGAACGGCAGTACCGCGCCGAGCGCCACCGCGAGCCAGCGCAGCATCGTCACGAACGCGCCCCAGCCGCCGGCCAGCGCGTCCAGGAACCCGGGGCTTTCGTCCTTCGCGGCCGCCTTCACCGGTGTCTCCGAGAGGGTCAGGGTGATCGTCGCGAGGCTGGTGCGGTCCTTCAGGGACGCCTGCTGGGCGAGCAGCGCCTCCAGGTCGGCCTCCCGGTTGCTCAGCTCGCCCTCCAGCTCCACCACGTCGCTGAGCTTGCCGGCCCGGTCCATCAGCTCCCGGACCCGGGCCACGCTGGCCCGCTGCGACTTGATGCGGCTGTCGACGTCGACGACCTGGTCGGTGACGTCCTCGGCCTTCGCGGTGCGGTCGAGGAGCTTGCCCGCGCCCTGCAGCCCGGCGAGGACCTCGTCGTACTTGTCGACCGGCACACGCAGCACGACACGGGTGCGCTCGTGGCCCTTCTCGTCCCGGCTGGTGGTCTCGTCGCCGACGTAGCCGCCCGCGTTCTCGGTCGTCGTGCGGGCCTCGTCGAGCGCCTTCGGTACGTCCTTGACCTGCACGGTCAGCGAGGCGGTGCGGATGATGCTGCTCGCGGTGAGCTTCGGCGCCCGCTTGGCCCCGGCGCCGCTCGCGTTGCTCTCGCCGCCCGGAGCGGCGGCCTTACCGTCGCTCCGGGCGGCCCCGTCGGCAGTACTCCTGCCCCCGGAGTCGGAGTTGCTCCCGCTGCATCCGGTGAGCGCGAGTGCCGCGGCGAGCAGGATCGCGGCCAGGGCCGGGACGGGTCGTACGGGACGTGGCGTGCGCATGTGGGTGTACCCCCGAGGGTCGCGACGACTGACGCTCCTTCGACGCCCGGACGGACCGGGACGTTGGACCCGGACGGTCCCGATGCGGTCACGGTCGGGACTCGTGAAGGACACCAGGCCGCCGACGGACTGTCAGAGGGGTCTGAGAGGCTTGAGGACATGCGCGAAGTGGAGAGTCGTACGGGCACCGGGCGGGTCGTCGTCGTCGGAGCCGGGATCGCCGGACTGGCCGCGGCCCACCGGTTGTTGCAGCAGGGTGCGCGGGTCACCGTGCTGGAGGCGTCGGACCGCGTCGGCGGCAAGCTGCTGCCCGGCGAGATCGCGGGCGCCCGCGTGGACTTCGGCGCCGAGTCGATGCTCGCGCGCAGACCGGAAGCGGTGGCCCTGGCCCGCGAGGTGGGCCTCGACGACCGCCTGCAGCCGCCGGCCACGGCGACGGCCTCGATCTGGACCCGCGGCGCCCTGCGTCCCATGCCCAAGGGCCACGTCATGGGCGTCCCCGGCACCGCGGCCGCCCTGACCGGCGTCCTGTCCGACGAGGGCCTGGCCCGGATCGAGCGCGACGCCGACCTGCCGCGCACGGAGGTCGGCGAGGACGTCGCGGTCGGGGAGTACGTGGCGGCCCGGCTCGGCCGCGAGGTCGTCGACCGCCTGGTGGAACCCCTCCTCGGCGGCGTCTACGCGGGCGACGCGTACCGCATCTCGATGCGCTCGGCGGTCCCGCAGCTGTACCAGGTCGCCAAGACGCACGACTCGCTCACCGAGGGCGTCCGCGAGCTCCAGGCCAGGATGGCCGCCGCCCAGCAGACCGGCCCCGTCTTCATGGGCATCCGGGGCGGCATCGGCAGCCTGCCCCTCGCGGTGGCGGACTCGGTCCGCGCGCGCGGCGGCGAGATCCTCACCGGGACGCCCGTGACCGAGCTGCGCCGCGAGACCTCCGGCGGCTGGCGCGTCGTCGCCGGAGACCGTGTGCTGCATGCGGACGCCGTCGTCGTGGCCGTCCCCGCCCCCGCGGCCGCCGGCCTCCTGCGCCCGGAGGCCCCGGAGGCCGCCACCGAGCTCGCCGCCGTCGAGTACGCCTCCATGGCCCTGGTCACCCTCGCCTACCGCCGCGCCGACACCGCCCTCCCCGAGGGCAGCGGCTTCCTCGTCCCGCCGGTCGACGGACGCACCATCAAGGCGTCGACGTTCGCCTCCCAGAAGTGGGGCTGGATCGCCGAGGAGAACCCGGACACGGTCGTCCTGCGCACATCGGTCGGCCGTTACGGCGAGACCGAGATCCTTGAGCGCGAGGACGCCGGCCTGGTGGACGTCTCCCGTCACGATCTGCGCGAGGCCACCGGACTGGACGCCACGCCCCTCGAAACCCACGTCACCCGCTGGACCGACGGTCTGCCCCAGTACCCCGTCGGCCACCACGCGCGCGTGGCCCGCATCCGCGAGCACATCGCCAAGCTGCCGGGCCTCGCCGTCTGCGGCGCCCCGTACGACGGCGTCGGCATCCCGGCCTGCATCGCGAGCGCATACGCGGCCGTGGACCAGATCGGCGGGGACCTGAGCGGTGTGGAGGAGCTCACCGCCAACCCGGTGCAGAGTCTGCACGGCGGAGCGGGAGAATAGCGACATGAGTGACGACGCCCCCTCCACCGCCCCGGACCGCATCGCGAACAAGGGCAAGCTGGCCAAGGACCTCAACGAGGTCATCCGCTACACCCTGTGGTCCGTCTTCAAGCTGAAGGACGTGCTGCCCGAGGACCGCGCGGGCTACGCCGACGAGGTCCAGGAGCTGTTCGACCAGCTCGCCGCCAAGGACGTGACGATCCGCGGCACGTACGACGTGTCGGGCCTGCGTGCCGACGCCGACCTCATGATCTGGTGGCACGCGGAGACCAGCGACCAGCTGCAGGAGGCGTACAACCTCTTCCGCCGCACCAGGCTCGGCCGCGCCCTTCAGCCGGTCTGGTCGAACATGGCGCTGCACCGCCCCGCCGAGTTCAACCGCTCGCACATCCCGGCCTTCCTCGCCGACGAGACGCCCCGCAACTACGTCAGCGTCTACCCCTTCGTGCGCAGCTACGACTGGTACCTGCTGCCCGACGAGGACCGCCGCCGCATGCTCGCCGACCACGGCAAGATGGCCCGCGGCTACCCGGACGTCCGCGCCAACACGGTCGCCTCGTTCTCCCTCGGCGACTACGAGTGGATCCTGGCCTTCGAGGCCGACGAGCTGTACCGCATCGTCGACCTCATGCGCCACCTGCGCGCCTCCGAGGCCCGCATGCACGTCCGCGAGGAGGTTCCGTTCTACACGGGACGCCGCAAGGACATCGCGGAACTCGTCGCGGGCCTGGCGTAGGCGGCGCCGGGTAGTCGGGTGGTCACGGCCGGGCGGCCTTGCCCTTCAGGTTCTCCTTGATGGGCGCCGGGTGCGCCCGGCCGTCCGTCGCGGCAGGGTTCGGCTCCGCGTGCGGGGCGCAGGACGCCTGCTCCTGCGGCAGCCGGCCCTCCAGCAGATACGCGTCCAGGTAGCCGTTGATGCACCGGTTGGGGCCGCCCGCGATGCCGTGCGTGCCCGCCTCCCGCTCGGTCACCAGGACCGAGCCGTTCAGCCGCCGGTGCAGCTCCACGGCACCGTCGTACGGCGTCGCCGCGTCCCGCTCGGCGGCCAGGATCAGCGTCGGCGGCAGCTCACCCGGCCCGGTCCGCACATCGAGGGGCTGCTGCCGGGGCGCCGGCCAGTAGGCGCACGGCAGGTTCATCCACGCGTTGTCCCAGGTCTCGAACGGGGCCACGCGCGCGAGCTGGGTGTTGTCCTGGTCCCAGACCTTCCAGTCCGTCGGCCAGGGCGCGTCATTGCACTCGACGGCGGTGTACACCGCGTTGGTGTTCTCCGCCTCGGCGGCCGTCTCGGTGGCCGGACCTGCCTGCTCGACCAGCGGCTTCGCATCGCCCTTCAGATACGCCGACAGCGCCTTCGCTCGGGTCGCCCAGTAGTCGTCGTAGTACCCGGCCGACAGGAACGCCGCCTGCAGTTCCGCCGGCCCCACCTTGCCGCCCGCCGGCTTCGCCGCCAACTGCTCGCTCGCCTTCTCGTAGCCGGCCTGCACCTCGTCGGCCGTCTTCCCCAGCCCGTACACGTCGTCGTGCCGGGCGATCCACTCCCGGAAGTCCGCCCAGCGCTTCTCGAACGCGGCCGACTGGTCGAGGTTGTTGCGGTACCAGATCTGCTCGGGATCCGGGTTCACCGCCGAGTCGAACACCATCCGCCGCACGTGGGAGGGGAACAGCGTCGCGTACAGCGCCCCGAAGTAGGTGCCGTACGACGCACCCATGAACGTCAGCTTCCCCTCGCCCAGCGCCGCCCGCACGACGTCCAGGTCACGGGCGTTGTTGAGCGAGTTGAAGTACTGCAGCCCGCCACCGGACCGCTTGGCGCAGCCCGTCGCATAGGCCTTGGCCTCCTTGATGCGCTCCTGCTTGTACTCCTCCGAGGGGTACGTCGGCGCCTGCGAGGGTGCCTTGAAGAAGAGCCTGGGCTCCTCGCAGGACAGCGGCGAGGACTTGCCGACGCCGCGTGGGGAGTAGCCGACCAGGTCGTAGGCCGCCGCGAGCCGCTTCCACTCCGGGAGCATCCCGACGAGCGGGAAGTACAGGCCGTCACCGCCGGGCCCGCCGGGGTTGTAGACCAGGGCGCCCTGCCGGGGCACCCGCCGCTTGCTGTTCTGGGGGTCCTTGTGCGTGGCCCTCACCCGGCTGACGGTCAGCTTGATCTGCTTGCCGCCGGGATGCGCGTAGTCGAGCGGCACGGACACCGTGCCGCACTCCATCTTGCCCGGCATGTCCTGCGCGGCGGCGCACTTCCCGAACTCGATGCCCGCCGCCCGGGCGCGCGCGGCGGCCACCGCCGTGCCCTGCTGCTCGGCCGTGTCCGGGGCGACGGGGGTGCTGCCTGCCGGGGCGGCCGCGAGGGCGGTCAGGAGCAGTGATCCGGCGGCCGAGTACAGGGCGGCAGCTCTCATGACGTATCCCTTTCGGTGCATGGCAGCGACAAAAGGGATGTTTCGTTCGGTGCATGCAGAAGGCAAGCACCGCCCCGGCGGTGTCGGCCTCAATGCCCCCTATGCGCCCCTGACGTGTGGTTCACGCCAGGACTGCTCGCGGTGCGCGAAGGCCGCGCGCAGGTCCGGTTCGCCGATCGCGCGGACGCCTCGTACGGCGACGGTGGTGAGATACGTACGGTCGTCACCGTTCGAGGCGCGCCGGGTCAGGGCGCCCAGCAGCCGCTGCCCGGCCGGGGAGGCCCAGCGCGAGTAGGGGTGGGCCTCGACCCGGGCGATGGCGAGGCAGCTCAGCGTCAGTGCGAGCGGCAGGGCGAACCACAGGGCGACCAGGCCGCGCGGCATGTCCGGCTGGGCGGGCACCAGCAGCGCGACCGCACCCAGCACGAGCACGGCCACCGCGGCGAGCTGCACCTGGCGCACACCGGCGGCGACGGTGGTCCGGGCACCGGCGGGCACGGCCAGGCCCGCGTCGACGAGCCGGTCGCCGAGACCGGCGACCGCGGCCGCGGAGGCCGCCGCGGCCCGGACCGGCGCGATACGGCTCTGTCCCTCGGGTCCGATGGCCCCTATGACGGACCGCTCCATGTCGTCCCGGCCGCGCGGGTCGACCACCGTTGCCCAGCCCGTGTGGGCGAGCAGCAGGCGCCGCTGCCGGGCCATGGAGACCATGGTCAGATCGGCGACCCTGCCGGGTCCGCCGGAGAGGAACGCGGCCTCGTAGAGCGTCAGGTCATGACGCCGGGCATGCGCTGTGACGTACGCCTCCCCGGCCGCCGCACGTACGGCGGCCAGGCACAACCGCGTGCACGCGGTGCCGGCGGCGGCCCAGGCCAGCAGCAGGAGAACAACCCAGAACATGCCGCGTTTCTATGCCAGATGCCCGGGGAAATGCCATGCCTTGTTCACCATGTGGACGGAGTGTTGTGGGTATGTGACGTTCCGTTTGTCGGTCCGGCAAGGGTCACGGCGGCGGGCTGGAGGCGGCCGGCGGCAGCGTGTAGGTCGCGGACGAGGACGGCTCCAGCGGGAGGACGGGACCGGGGCCCGTGGTCGGGTCGGCCGGCGGGGGAGTGCTCGGGGAGGCCATGCCCTGGGCGAGGGCGTCCCAGTTGATGTAGCCCGTGGCCTCCAGGACCTTGATGTGGTCCAGCACGGTCGTGTTCGCGTCGTCGGCGAGCGCGCGCACCAGCGAGTTGCGGGTGCTCGCGCGGACCTGGGCGACGACCGAGAACACCCTGCCGTGGGCCAGCCGCAGGATGTTGGCGAACTTGCTGTCGTAGTCCGTGCCCTGCGCCGCGTTCAGGGTCGTCAGCCACTGCTTCTGCTGGTCGTTGGGTTCGTTGGGCAGCTGCAGCCCCAGCTTGGCCGCCACGTCCCGTACCCGCTGGTCGAGGAAGGTGTGCCCCAGGACCAGATGCCGGCCCGCGGTCCGTACGGCGTCGGTGGTGCCCTTCTGCTCGGCCTGCTGTCCGGCGGGCAGCTCCCACAGACCGGCCAGCCGGACCTTCGTGATGAAGTCGCGGTCGAGAGCGGACAGCGGCCCGTACTGCGTCGAGACGGTGTCGGCGTTCAGTACGTCGGCGCTGACGCCGGTGCCGGACCGGTCGGCGTACGACCAGATCGGGAAGATCAACGCCAGCAGGGTGGCCGTCAGGCCGATGATGATGACCCCGGTGCCGCTGAATATGCCTCGGCCGGTGACAGGTGGTCGCGGTCGCATGGTGCCTCCTACGGCACCGCATATTACTGCGGGGTTCGGTGGGCCCCGCTGTCGCGCCTGTCACCCTGGAGCTCAGCGGTGCAGGAGCACCCGCCGGGCCGCCCTGGCCATCCTCACCGCAGGCCGCTGCGAGCGCGGGACGGGCCCCGACCGCTCCAGCCACCACTCCCTGAGCTCCCGCCGGGCCCGGCCCTCCTCCAGGCGCCCGTCGAGCAGCAGCTGCCCGGCGAAGTCCAGGGCGTCCCGGCGATAGCCGCCGGTCATCGGGTGCCGCTGGGCGTACGCGAGGAAGGCGGGCCGGTACGTTTCTCCGAGGATCACCGGCAGCTCGGGCGCGACCTTGGCCACGACGTCCGCCCGCTTCCCGGCGAGCGCCCGCGCCTGCACCCGCAGCCGCACCCGGTCGAACCCCTCCGGCACGGGCGTCCCGGCGACGAGAGCCGACAGCAGGGCGGCCTGAGCGAGTCCGAGCCGCTGCCGGGCGGCGTCGGTCGCAGGGGCGGCGGCGACGGAGCCCACGACCGCCTCCGCCGCCTCTGCCACGGTCTCCTCGCGTATCGCCCGTCCCTTTGCTACGGCTGCCCGGATCGCCTCCAACTCCCCTTCCAGCTCGGCAGGTTCGGGAAAGTTCTCGTCCCTCTCCAGCAGCACCCCGGGCGGCGAGACCCGGGCGGCGAGGTCGGTCAGGATGTCGAGGACCGGCTGCGGCACCGGGTGGGCGTGGCTGTCGTGCCAGACGCCGTCGCGTTCGAAGCCGCCCGCTACATGGACGTACGCGATGGCCTCCAGGGGCAGCTCGGCGAGCGCCTTGGCCGGGTCCTCGCCGCGGTTGACATGGTTGGTGTGCAGGTTGGCCACGTCGATCAGGAGCCGTACGCCCGTCCGGTCGGCCAGCTCGTACAGGAACTGCCCCTCGGTCAGCTCCTCGCCCGGCCAGGAGATCAGCGCGGCGATGTTCTCGACGGCGAGCGGCACCGGCAGCGCGTCCTGCGCGATGCGGACGTTCTCGCACAGCACGTCGAGGGCGTCCCGGGTGCGCGGCACGGGCAGCAGATGCCCGGCCTCCAGGAGCGGGGACGCCGTCAGCGGCCCGCCGGCCCGTACGAACGCGATGTGCTCGGTGACCAGCGGCGCACCCAGCGCCTCGGCCCGCTCGGCGAGTGCGGTGAGCCGGTGCCCGTCGGGCCGGTCGGCGCCGCCGAGGCCGAGCGAGACGCCGTGCGGGATCACGGTCACCCCGCGCTCGCGCAGCCGCAGCAGCGACTCGGGGAGATGTCCGGGACACACGTTCTCGGCCACGGCCTCGACCCAGTCGATGCCCGGCATGCGCTCCACGGCCTCGGCGATCTCCGGCCGCCACCCGATGCCCGTTCCCAGTCGCTCCATGGTCCGTCCCCTCCCTGCCGTCTCCTCGAAGAACGTGACGGGGGTATGGCCCCGCCGCTCGGACGCGAATCCCGTCGCCGGAACCTTCAGAGCAACATTTGAGGTTCGGGCCGGCCGGCTCGGTTCACCGCAGCACACCCTCGGAGTCCACCGGATCCGGCCGGTCGGTGTTGACCGTGCCCGGCGCGCCCGGCGACGGCCGTGAGGTCGTGCCGATGTCACCGCTGGCCTCGGCGGCGGGAGCCGAGGGCGCCACCTGGCCGGGGACCGGTGCCGGCGGGCCGGTGGGGCTGGCGGTCGTGGTGGCCACCGCGTCGTTGGCGATGGCGTCGAAGTCGACGCGGCCGGTCTTCTCCAGCACCGTGATGTGGTCGAGGACGGTCTGGTTGGCGTCCGATGCCAGCTGCCGTACGAGCGTGTTCCGGGTGGAGTTCCGGACGGTGCCGATGGCCGGGAAGATCTTGCCGTGCGCGGAGCGCAGCAGGTTCACGAACTTGTACTCGTACTCCGCGCCCGTCGCCGCTGTCATCTCCTGCAGCCAGCCCTGCTGTTGTTCGTTCGGCTGGTTCGGCAGTTCGACGCCGAGCCGGGCCGCGGCGATCCGCACCCGCTTGTCAAGGTCGGTGTGGCCGACGATGAGGTGGTCGCCCGCCTCCCTGATCGCCTGGCTGGGCGCGCGCTCGACCGCCTGCTGCCCCGCGGGCAGCTCCCACAGGCCCGCCAGCCGCACCCGCACGATCAGATCGCGGTCGGCGGCGGTCAGCGGGCCCCACTGGGTGTTCACGGTCCCCGCCGCGAGGTTCGCCTGACCGGTGCCCGAGCGGTCGGCGTAGGACCACACGGGGAACGCGATGGCTCCGATGGTGACGACGATGGCCGCGACGAGCACGGCCGTACCGTTGATCCGCATGCCGGGAAGTACGGGCGGGGCCCCGGCATTGTTCAAGGGAAACAAAAAAAGCTAAATGGCTGGCAAAGCCGCGGGTTGCCGCCGAGCGTCCCGGGTCAGCGCAGCGCCGGGTGATCGGCCACCACCGTGCAGGAGCCCGGCGCGATCTCGCTCGGGTCCAGACCTTGCATCGTGCTTTTCACCTGTATGTATTCCCCATCCGTTCCTGATCCGCTCCTGGCTGCTGCGGACCAGTGCCGGTGTTGCTGTCGAGGCTCGCCACGTGCTGGGCGATCGGCCTCAGTCCGGGATAGCGGACCCGCAGCATGGGTATTCCCTTGGCCCAGGGGAGGGTGCCTTGACTCGAAGAGCGCCGGATCGTTTGTGGGGAGGGCTCACTCGCTGGACGGCCGCGGTGATCGTGCTCACCGGCGCAACCGCGCTGTCCGCCGTGGCCACGGGGACGGGCTCGCTGTGGATCGCCGTCGTGCCCGGGCTTGTCCTGTCGATCGCCGGACTCGTCGCCCAAGTGCTGGTCGACGACAGGAACAAGGGCGAGACCCGGCCTGTCTGGACGGCGCGTCGGCCGCCCTACCCGGGATTGGAGGCGTTCTCCGACGAGGACGCCGCAGTGTTTTTCGGTCGGAGCGCCGAAACTGACGAGCTGACCGATCGGTTGCACCCGGCTGTTCGCGGCGCCAGGCAGTCGTTCGTCGCCGTTGTCGGCCCCTCGGGCAGCGGCAAGTCGTCGCTCGTGCAGGCCGGTCTGATCCCTGCCCTGTCCATGCGCCGTACCACCTGGCTGGTCGTGCCGCCGCTGCGGCCCGGTGACCATCCTGTGCACAGCCTGGCCCAGGCGCTCGCCGCCTCACCCGTGGCGGCCTCTGGTCGGGGCGCCACGACGTCGGTCGTCGAAGGGCGACTGCGCGAGGGGGGAGCCGAGGAACTCGTGCGGCTGGTGGACGAGTTGCGGGTCTCCAGCCACCGACGGGGTGCGATAGCAGTCTTGTTGGTGGTGGACCAGTTCGAGGAGCTGTTCACTCAGGCCGACCCCGTTGTCCGTGAGGAGTTCCTGAGTCTGCTTCGCGCAGCGTTGCAACGCGACCCCGCCCTCTGGGTCGTGGCCACCATACGTTCGGAGTTCCTGACGCCCTTGCTGGCGTCTTCCTTCGCTCCGCTGGTACAGCGCCCTGTGATGGTCGGCGCACTCGGCAGGGATGCGCTCAGCCAGATTGTCGAGGAGCCTGCAGCGCTCGCCGGACTGCGTTTCGCTGCCGGGGTGGTGGCCCGGATCGTCGACGACACGGGCAGCGGCGACGCACTGCCCCTGCTCGCCTTCACCCTCCAGCAGCTCTTCCTCCGGGTGCGTGACAGCGGTGTTGTAAGGCACGAGGACTACGATCGGCTCGGCGGTGTCAGCGGCGCGCTCGTCCGGCAGGCCGAGAGAGTGACCGCGGAACTGAGGATCAGGGGCATCAGCGAATCGGACGTCCTACGTGTCGTTTCCCGCTTCGTGACCCTCGACGGCGCAGAACCGACTCGACGCCGTGTACGGCGCGAGACCTTCGGTTCAGCCGAACTGGATGTGGTGGATGCCTTTGTGGAGGCGCGGCTGTTGACGACCCGGCCGGGGGAGGGCGGCGTTGTGGTGGACGTCGCCCACGAGGCGCTCTTTCGACACTGGGCCCCGCTGCGTCAGGACCTGGATGCACGGGCCGACTACCTGCGCAGACGCTCACAGGTGGAGCACTGGGCCCAGGATTGGGAGCGCAGTGGGCGGGACCGGCACCACCTGCTGCGGGACGAGCGTTTGCGAGCCGTGATGAGGTGGGTGGACGAGCAACCCGGTCTGTGGGAGGAGAGCCCGCTGGCGCGCGAGTTCCTGGAGACGTCGCGTCGCAACGACACCGCCTGGCTGGAACGGCTGTCCGACTCCTTGGCCCAGCAGGCTCGACTCACCACGGAGGTAGACCCGGAACTGGCGCTGTTGCTCGCCATCACCGCCGTGGAGGAGTGCGCTCCTCGGCCGGCCGCCTTCGCGGCACTCCACGCGGCACTGGAGACGTCGCGGCAGCGCGCCGTCCTCGCCGGGCACACCGCATGGGTATGGGACGTTGTCTGGTCCCCGGACGGACGCCGCCTCCTCTCTGCGTCTCACGATCACACCGCGCGTGTGTGGGACGTGGAACGGGGCGAGCAGACATGCCTGCTCCAGGGGCACTCGCGGCAGGTGGAGGCCGCGGCCTGGTCGCCGGACGGAACCTCGGTCGTGACGGCGAGCCAGGACGGAACGGCCCGCGTCTGGAATTCAACCACTGGCGAGGAAGTCGTCGTCCTCCTCGGCCACGAGCACCGGCTGACCTCCGTGGCCTGGTCACCCGATGGTGCCTTGGTGGCCACAGGCGCGCGTGATCACACGGTGCGCCTGTGGAACCCGCACACCGGGGAGTCGACAGCGTTGCTGGCAGGGCATCAGGACTGGGTGACATCGGTGCGCTTCTCCCCCGACTCCACCCGCCTTGCCACGGCCTCCGGCGACCGCACAGTGCGCCTGTGGGACCTCTCGGCCCTCGTTTCCGACGGATCCGCGACCGAGGTGACCGGTCATCGCGGCTGGATCGACTCGGTGGACTGGTCGCCGGACGGGACCCGGCTCGTCACCGGCTCCCGTGACCGCACGGCCCGCATGTGGGATGCGGCCACGTGCGAACAACGACTCGTACTGCACGGCCACCAGGGTGACCTCACCGCGGTGACGTGGGCGCCCGACGGCAGTCGCGTCGCCAGCGCCTCCCGGGACAACACTGCCCGGTTGTGGAACGCCGACGAGGGCGCCGCCCAGCTGGTGCTGCGAGGGCACCAGGACTGGGTGACGGCAGCCGCATGGTCTCCGGACAGTGGTCGCGTCGCCACCGCGTCCAGGGACACCACCATCCGGGTGTGGGACGCACGGCCAAGCCCCGAGCGGCTGATCCTGACTGGTCACACAGGGTGGGTGCGCACCGTGTCATGGTCGCCGGAGGCCACAGCGCTTGCCACAGGTTCCCGTGACGGAACTGCCCGGATCTGGGATGCTCGCACCGGAACGCAGACACGGCTGTTGCGCCACGAAGGTGAGGTGCGGGGCTGCCACTGGTCGCCCGACGGGCGACTCCTCGTCACCGGCTCTTACGACCGCACGGTACGGGTCTGGGACGTGCGCACCGGCGCTTCCCTGCTCACGCTGACCGGGCACGAAGAAGGCCTACGGCGCGCCCTGTTCAGTCCCGACGGCAGCAGGATCGCCAGCTGCGGCCGTGACGACACGGTACGGGTGTGGGACGTCCGCACGGGCGAACAGCTCACGGTGTTCCAGGGGCACGAGGCGATGGTGCGCTCCCTGACCTGGTCGCCGGATGGATCCCACCTGCTCAGCGGCTCAAACGACGCAACAGCCAGAATGTGGCGGGTGGAGGACGGGGCGCAGATCGCCGTTCTCGACGCGCACGACGACGGGGTCAACGGAGTGGGCTGGTCGCCCGACGGCACCCTCGCGGCGACGGCGTCACGGGATCGTACGGTGCGTATATGGCGTGTCCCCGAGCAGTCCCAGTCGCCACAAGCCCCCGAACTCCTGCATTTGCTGGAGCAGGTGGACGTCGTCCGCGATCTCGCCTGGTCGCCGTGCGGCACCAGGTTGGCCCTTGCCTACGACGACTGCACCGCCCGAGTGTGGCACGTCGCGGAGGAAGTCGAAGTAGCCGTGCTGCGTGGGCACGAGGCCTGGGTCGAGGGCGTCGCCTGGTCCGCAGACGGGGCACACGTGCTGACGGCATCGGGAGACGGCACAGCACGGGTGTGGGACGCCGTCCGAGACAAGGCCGCTTTGCTCACAGTCGCACGCGGCCGTGTCTCCCGCGGCCTGACTGCGGAGGAGCGGCACCGCTTCCTCCTTCCGGAAGCCGAGTGACACAACACTTGGGCGGTCGCTTGGCCCGATCGCGGAGTGTCCGGCCGGGGCAGGTCAATCGCGTCGGCACACATACCGGTTGGCGCCTTCCGGTCTCGGTGTGCGTGCTGATGTGGGAGGCCTGCCATGCCGACCACCCGGTCCTGCGGAAGGCGTGAGCGGCGAGGACGGCGGCGGTCACCGGTCGTGGAGCGCTTTGGGTCGAGTGACCGGTACGACGGTGAGCAGGTCGTCCAGGCCCTTGAAGTCGTCGGGGTTGGTGGTGAACAGGGGGAGGTCTTCGGCGATGGCGATGGAGGCGATCATCAGGTCGGCGATGCGGCGGCGGGGCTGGCGTCCGGTGCTGATGACGGCGGCGCAGACGCGGCCGTAGATGCGGGCGGCTTCCGCGTCGAAGGGGATGGGGTCGAACTCGTTCTCGGCGCGTTGGAGGATGTCCGTTCGGCGGGCGCGTTCGGCGTGTTCGTCGTAGTCGTCCTGCTCAGCGTTGCTGCGTACCTGGTGGGGTCCGGCGGAGAGTTCGGCCAGGGTGATCGCGGTGATGGCCAGCTCGGCGGGCAGTTCCTCAGGGGCGATCCACTTGCGCAGGATCATGATGTTGGTGTCGAGGAGCCCTTGCTGATATGCGACGGGCTGACGCTCACCGGGCATAGGGGTCGTCCTGCGCCTGTTCGGCGGTGGCGTCCTGGTCGGCGCGGAAGGTGTCCAGGGAGATGTCGGGGGCGGTGCGGGACATGGCGGCGAACTCGCCGCGCGGGACGAAGCGCCGACGGCGGCGCAGGGGGATCAGCTCGCCGATGCGGTGGCCGTCGCGGGTGACGGTGAAGGACTGGCCGCTTTGGACGGCGTCCATGATCTCTTTGGATTTGGTGCGCAGGTCGCGCTGGGTGATCTCCGGCTGGGCGGTCATGGTTTCACGTTAGCCGCCTGGTGCCACCGGGTGCCAACCTGTGGCACGGGGTGCTCCGGCGAGGTCGGCGGATTCGGCGCACCTCACTCTGCGGGAGCGGTTGAATACCGGTGTGGCACGGCAAGCGGTGGACTTCGGCGAGGACGAGCTGCGGGCCCTTGCAGGTGCCCAGTCCTTCGAGCGGGGGCTGGGGTACCTGGACGCGGTGACCGGTCTGGAAGTGGGGGACGGCTCAGTCACCGCCGTCGTGCACGGTACGGACATCTACGAGGTGGAGCTCGCCCTCGGCGGTGGCGCCGGCATCTCCGGGTGGTGCGACTGCCCGTACGGGCAGGAGGGCAACTTCTGCAAGCACTGCGTGGCGGTGGGGCTGACCGTGCTGCGGCAGGCCGAGGCGATTCCAAGCCGGCGGGCCGCTGCCCGGGCGCGAGCGTCCGGCCTGGAGGTGTGGCTGACGGCGCTGTCCCGTGACGAACTGCTCGCGCTGGTGCGAGAGCAGATCGGGGAGAACCGGGAGCTGCGTCGGCGTCTGGAGCTGAGGGCCGCGGCCGCGCGCACGGACACGGGTGCGGTCCGCGACCGGATCCTGGCGTTGATCGACCCGCGGCCCTTCGCCCGGTACGGATACGTCGAGTACGCGGACGCCACCGGGTACGCCCGGCAGGTCGAGGAAGCGGCCGAAGCGCTGCGTGCCCTGGCTTCCGGGGGACTGGCGGCGCAGGCGGTCGGCTTGGCAGAGGAGGCGATCCAGGCGCTCGGGCAGGCGTACGAGGAGGTCGATGACTCCGACGGTGTGGTCGGCCGGGCCGTCGCCGCAGTGGCCGAGGCTCATCTGGAAGCGTGCTCGGTCGTGCGCCCCGACCCGGAGCGGCTGGCCGAGTGGCTGGTCGGCCAGGTGCTCGGCGACCGGAATGACGCGGCGGACCTCGATCCGCTCGACTACGCCGGCATCCTGGGGCCGGCCGGACTGGCCCGCATGCGGCAGCTGGCGGCCGAGGCACGGCGGCGCAGGCCGTCCGGCTGGGCGGAGCGGTACCTGATGGAGCGCCTGGTCAAGGCGGAGGGTGATGTGGATGCGCTGGTCGCCCTGTACGCGAAGGACCTTGTGCCGTCCGGCGTCACGCATCTGCGCATCGCCGAAGAACTGGAGGCGGCGGGCCGCGTAGACGAGGCACTGGCGTGGGCGGAGCGCGGGCTGCGGGATACCGCCGACGAGGCCCACGTCGACGGCCGCCTGGTGGACTACGTGTGCGACCGCTACGTGCGGGCGGGCCGGATGGCCGAGACTGTGGTGGTTCGTCGGGGCCGGCTCCGGGCCGAGCGATCCCTCGCCGCCTACCAGGGGCTGCGTGCGGCCGCCCGTGCCGCGACCTGCTGGGCGACCGAGCGGAAGGCGGCGCTGGCCGTCCTGCGCGAGGACGTCCGCCGGGGGCGCGGCGGCTGGTACGGCGGGCCCGTGCTGATCGACGCGCTGCTCGACGACGGCGACCTGGACGCTGCCTGGCACGAGGCGGCCGACTGCGCCGACGACCGGCAGTGGCAGCAACTCGCCGACCTCTCGCGCGAGACGCGCCCCGCTGACGCGCTCGCGGTGTACCTGCGTCTGGTCGAGCCGCTGAAGGAGCCGACCGGCGACCGTGTCTACGAGCGGATGACGCGGCTGCTGCTCGGCGCCCGCGACTGCCACCAGGCGCTGGGCACGGAGGACGCGTTCAACGCGTATCTCGCCGCCCTGCGTGCGGAGCTCAAGCGCAGGCGCAAGTTCATCGCCATTCTCGACCGGCATGGGCTATGAACTCCGCGGCGAAAGCCGCCTACGTGGACCGGGTATTGCGGATCTCGTGCTTCGCCGCGCCTCATGCGCAGACCTGGTCGCCGACGAACGGCGGCCCTTCGAACGGCTGCGGGACGACAGTCTCTTACGGACGTCGTTTGCGCGGGAGAGGGCAGAACCGGCTGCCCCCTTCGACTGCAACAGTCAGCCCGGGTGCGATCTCCGTGAAGCCCGCGTCCCGCACCAACGGCAGTCCGCTCGTGGTCAGCCGGCCCCAGCGCTCCGGGTCGGCGCTGCGTACGGCGAGCGGGAAACCCGCGTCCCGCCAGGCCGCCCGCTCCTCGTCCGACAGCTCCCACCAGGCCAGTTGGGCGCCGTGCCCGGCTTGTGCCATCGCCTTTCCGGCGGACATGTCGAGGTCGGGGTTGAGCCACAGCACGGGCACCGCGGGGTCGGCCTTGGCCGGCGGCTCCGGGTCGTCGAGATCCGTGCCGGAGACCTGCAGCCTGGCCAGGTCCTTGGGCCATCCGTCGAGCGGTACGGGCGGAAACACCCGTACCTCCGCGGACTTGCCGCTCACCGTGATCCCGGGCAGCGCCTCGGCCCGCCGCCACTCGGCACCGCGGGCGCGCCGCACCACCTTGCGGATCCGGGCGTCCTGCCAGTCCCGCATGACCTCGGCCCACTCCCCGTCGCCGAGGGAGCGCTCGTCGCTGAGCATCACCAGTACGGCCCGGGCGGCGGTCTCCAGTGCGTCGGTACGGGCGGGCGGCGCGGCCTTCTCGATGTGCACGACGAGAGGCAGCACGAACTGGGGTGCCTGATCGCGCTCGTTGGGTTCGGACCGGAAGGGGCTGTCGTCGGCGGACGTCACGTCTTGGCTCACATCGGCCACCTTAAGGGGGTGCCGGGCGGTGCCACTTTGCGAGGATGCCGCCATGCAACGTGATCTTCGGCTCGACAACGTCGGCCGCCGCTACGGCATCCGCGGCCCCTGGGTCTTACGCGGCGTGCACCTCGCCGTGACGCCGGGCACACTGACCCGCGTCGAAGGCCCGAACGGCACCGGCAAGTCCACCCTCCTGCGTCTGCTGGCCGGCCTGGACGCCCCCAGCGAGGGCCGTATCACCGGCCGCCCCCGCACGGCCTACGTCCCCGAACGCTTCCCGTCGGCCCTCCCGTTCACCCCGCACGGCTACCTCACCCACCTCGGCACCATCCACGGCCTCTCCCGCCGTACGGCGGTCCGCGCCGCGGGCGAATGGCTGGACCGCTTCGGGGCAGCCGCCCACGCCCGCACCCCCATGGCCCAGCTGTCGAAGGGCAGCAGCCAGAAGGTCGCCGTCGCGCAGGCCCTGCTCGGCGAGCCGGAGCTGCTCGTCCTCGACGAGGCCTGGACGGGCCTGGACGCGGCCGCCCGCACCGAGCTGGAGCGGGCCGTCGCGGAGCGCACCGCCGCGGGCTGCGCCGTGGTCTTCGTCGACCACGACCCGCGCCGTCTGGCGGGTGCGCCCGACACCACGTACACCGTGCGCGACGGCGGCCTCGAACGCCGTACCCGCGAGACCGCCGCACCGCACGACGGCCCGCAGGTCGTGGTCGAGGTGCAGGGCCCGCAGGGCGGGCAGCCGCCCGTCGAGGCACTGGGTGCCCTCGTCCTGGCGGAGGAGGCCGCGCCGGGCACCCACCGCCTCACCGTCCCCGCCTCCCACTCGGACGTCGTGCTGCGCACCCTGCTGACGGCCCGCCCGCCGTGGCACGTGGTCAGCGTGCAGCCCATCGACACACACACCAAGGACAGCCGCCGATGACCGCCCTCCTGCGCTACCAGGCCGCCCTTCTGCTGCGCTCGCAGCGCTGGTTGCCACCGGTCATCCTGTACGCGGCGTTCCTCGGCGTCGGGGTGCAGGGCGGGCAGCCCGTCCTCGACTCGCTGGGGTATGCGGCAGCGGCCCTGCTGCCCGTCGCCGCCTGGCTGGTACGGATCTGCGTCACCGTCGAACCGCCCGCGGCCCGCGCCTGCGTGGCCGCGGCCTCCGGGCCGGGGCGGGCGCATCTGGCCCGGCTGCTGGTGGCCCTGATCGCGGCGGCGGCGCTCGGTACGGCCGCGGTCCTCGTCGTGACCCTGATCAGCGCGCCGGTCAGCACGGACAACCGGACCCGGATCGCACTGCTCCCTGCGGCCGCGGCCGGGCTCCTCGCCGCGCAGGCCTGCGCACTGCTCGGCACGGCGGTCGGCGCGCTCACCAACTGGCCGGTACTGCGCGCACCCGGCCGGGCGGTCCCGGCGATGCTGCTCACGGCGCTGCTGTCGGCGGTGACGACGGGCTCCCCGGCACAGGCAGCGGTCAGCGACCTGGTCACCGGCTCCCAGTCGGGCAGGATCCCCGTCCCCCTGCTCCCACTGACCACGGCAGCCGCCCTCGCAACAGCGGCCATCGCAGCGACCTGCGCCCTCACGTCCCGCCGCTCACCTTGACCGGGCGACCCGCAGGGGTGATGTCCCTGCGGGCCGGTGGGGACTGGTCGCGCTCACGCGGCGGAGCCGCACATCGACACGCCTCGCGCCCCTTTGGGGCGCGGCGGCTTGCGGTGTCGCGTTCCGTCGCTCACCTCGAGTCGGCGCCCCTCTGGGGGGGATGATCCTGCGGCCGGTGGGGGCTGGTCGCGCTCACGCGGCGGAGCAGCACATCGACACAGTCCCGCCTCCTGGGATCACATCTCGACCGTCATCCTGAGCAGGCGGTGCGCTGGGCCTCCTGCCACTCGCACTCCGGGCACAGGGTGATCCCCTTGTACGACTCCGGGTACTCCGTCGGCTCGCGGCAGAGTACGCACTCGGCGTACGGCGGCCCGTCCGCGCGGGGCGGCTTCGTCGCGTCGCGCATGGTGCAGTAGTCCTCGCTCACATGTCCAGCCTAAGCCGCTCACTGCCGGCCCCTCGCGGCCCCGATCAGCTCGGACACCTTCACGAAGCGGAAGCCTTTCCTGCGGAGTTCCGGCACGATGGTGCGCACCGCCTGCTCGGTCGCCGGCGCCGCGCTGCGTGTGCAGTGCATGACGACGACCGAGCCCGGCCGTACCCCCTCCACCACCTGCCGCGCCACCGCGTCCGCGTCGGTGGCGAACGCATCGCCGCTCACCACGTCCCACTGCACGGCGGTGACGCCGGTCGCGGCCAGCGCCTTCAGGGCCTGCCGGTCGTAACAGCCGCCCGGGAAGCGGAAGTACGGCATCGCGTTCGGCACCCCGGCCCTGCGGAAGGCGGTGTACGCCCGTTCGACGTCCGACCGCATCCGGTCCTCGGAGACGGTGGGCAGGCCGTAGCAGTTCCCGGTGAAGCTGTAGTGGCTGTAGGAGTGATTGGCGACCTCGAAGAGCGGGTCCCGCCCGATGGACCGCGCCTGCGCCGGATACTCGTCCGCCCACCGCCCGGTCATGAACACGGTCGCCGGAACCTTCAGGGCCCGCAGTGTCGCGATCAGCTCCGGATTGTCGAACCGCTCGCCCGCCGCGGCCCGCGCTCCCTGATCGGCGGTCATGTCGGCATCGAAGGTGAGGGCGACCGTTCTGGCCTGTGTACGGGGTCCGTTCTTGAAGACGGGGGTGAGACCGGCGGGGCCGGGGGCCAGGGTCGGGGGCCGGGACGGGGCGGCCGAGGTCGCGAAGGGGGCCGGACGAGCGGCGTGGGGGGCGTCGGGGGCGCCACAGGCGGTGAGCGCGGCGCCGAGTGCACAGGCGGCGGCTGCATGGAGGACGACATGTACAGGTCGTACGGGACTGATCATCGTACGAACATAAATGGATGAAACGGGCGAATCGTGTATCGGCGCACCACTCCGTGACAAGGCCCGGCGATCAGCGCCCGTAGCGGCCCGTCAGGGTGCCCGAGGCCGCCGTGTGGCCGGTCAGCGCGCGTTTGACGTCGTCGGCCGTGGCGTCGGCGGGCAGGGTGAGGGTCTTGTCGGTGGCGTAGACCGAGAAGACGTAGTGGTGGGGCTTGCCCTTGGGCGGGCAGGGGCCGCCGTACGCCTTCTTCTTGAAGCCGTTGCGGCCCTGGGTGGCGCCCTTGGGTACCTGGCCGGCGGCCCAGTGGGTGTCGTGCGGGTCGATGCCCCACATCAGCCAGTGCACGAAGGTGCCGTTCGGGGCGTCCGGGTCCTCGACCAGCACGACCAGTTCCGCGGCGCCGGCCGGGACGCCGGACACGTCCAGCGGGGGTGAGACGTCCTCGCCGTCGCACGTGTAGCGGCGGGGGACGGTGCCGCCCTCGGAGAAGGCGCTGCTCGTCACGGTGATCCGCCGCGCGGCGCTGGGTGCGGGGACGGACGTACCACCGCCGTCGTCCCCGCATCCCGAGGCGAGCCCCACTGCTGCCGCGGCGGCGACGATCACGAGCCTGCGATGCATGGACGAAACGCTAGCCGCGCCCCTGCGCCCCCGCTACCTGCGCTCCGAACCCGGCGCGCGGCGCGGGAACCACGCGGGTAACACGTGTCACGTCTCGATCTGGTGATCGGGTGTTGGCGTCGGCGGGTGTTCCTGCGCCCTTTCCAGGAACCGCAGCAGCTCCACGGGGAAGGGCAGCACGAGCGTCGAGTTCTTCTCTGCGGCCACCGCGACCACCGTCTGCAGCAGCCGCAGCTGGAGCGCGGCGGGCTGGTCGGACATCTGCTTGGCGGCCTCGGCCAGCTTCTTGGAGGCCTGGAGTTCGGCGTCCGCGTTGATGACCCGGGCCCGCCGCTCCCGGTCGGCCTCCGCCTGGCGGGCCATGGAGCGCTTCATCGCGTCCGGCAGGGACACGTCCTTGATCTCGACCCGGTCGACCTGCACACCCCAGCCGACGGCCGGACTGTCGATCATCAGCTCCAGGCCCTCGTTGAGCTTCTCGCGGTTGGAGAGCAGGTCGTCCAGCTCGCTCTTGCCGATGATCGACCGCAGCGACGTCTGCGCCATCTGCGAGACCGCGAACTTGTAGTCCTCGACCTTGATCAGTGCGTTCGCCGCGTCGACCACCCTGAAGTAGACGACGGCGTCCACGCGCACCGTCACGTTGTCCCGGGTGATGCCCTCCTGGGCCGGCACCGGCATCGTGACGATCTGCATGTTCACCTTGCTGAGCCGGTCCACGAACGGGACGATCATCGTGAATCCGGGCTCCCGCACGGCACCGGCGAGCCGCCCGAGGCGGAAGACGACTCCGCGCTCGTACTGCTTGACGACCTTCGCCGCCGCGGAGAGGTAGACGAGCCCCGCGGAACCCGCCACCACCGCCGCCGTCACCAGCTCAGGAACCATCACGACCTCCTCTGTCAGAGGTCTGTTATGTCTGCTCCTGTAACGATATGCCCGGCGGCTGGTCCCGGGCCACGACGGACCCGGGACCAGCCACCGGCGAGCTAGGCGGCCGTGACCCGCACCGGTTCGGTGCCGACCGCGCTGTGCCGCTCGGCCCAGTTCTCCAGCGCCGTACGGCAGGCGTGGTCGAGGTGGTGCAGGCCGGAGAGGTCCAGCTCGACCGGGCGGTCCTGGGGCAGCGCCTCCAGGCTGTCCAGGATCTTCGGCAGCCGCAGGAAGGTGGCGTTGCCCGAGAGGTGGACCTGGATGGGCCCCGCGCCCTTGTCGACGACCTCGGTCTTCAGGTGCGAGGCCTCCCAGGCGGTCTTCACCACGGACAGGGCCAGACCGATGAGCACGCCCTCGAACATGTTCACCGCGACGATCGACACGGCCGTCACCACGAGGATCAGTGCCTCGCCCCGGTGGCTGCGCCACAGCGCCGAGATCTGGCGGAACGGGATCAGCTTCCAGCCCGCGTGCACCAGGATGCCGGCCAGGGCGGGAATCGGGACCAGCGCGAGGGCAGAGGGCAGCGCGGCCGCGAACAGCAGGAGCCAGGCGCCGTGCAGCACCCGCGAGGCCTTGGTCTTCGCGCCCGCGTTGACGTTGGCGGAGCTGCGCACGATCACCGCGGTCATCGGCAGCGCGCCGAGCAGACCGCACACCGTGTTGCCCACGCCCTGGGCGACCATTTCCTTGTTGTACTCGGTGCGCGGACCGTCGTGCAGCCGGTCCACCGCCGCCGCGCTGAACAGGCTCTCCGCCGAGGCGATCAGCGCGAACGCGACGATCGTGCCCCAGATGGCCGGGGTGGCCAGCTCGCCGAAGGCGCCGGGCCCGGGCACCTGGATGACACCGAACAGGCCCTCCACCGTGACGGTGGCGACCGGCAGGCCGAAGGCCAGGGAGGCGACCGTGGCCAGGACCACCGCGGCGAGGGCGCCCGGCACGGACTGCACCGCCTTCGGCAGCTTCTTCCACAACACGATGACGGCGATGGTGCCCGCCCCGATCGCGAGCGAGGCCAGGGCCTCGGTGCTGCCGAGGGCGTCGGCGAAAGCCCCCGGCAGGCCCGCGATCTTGCCGATGCCGGTCGACGGGGCCTTCAGGCCCGCCGCCGCGTAGATCTGGCCGGCGATGATCACCAGGCCGATGCCGCAGAGCATGCCCTCGACGACGGAGACGGATATCGCCCGGAACCAGCGGCCTATCTTGAGGAAGCCCATGGCGAGCTGGAGCAGACCGGCCATCAGCACGATCACGCCGAGCGTGCCGACGCCGAACTCGCTGACGGCCTCGAAGACGAGCACGGTCAGGCCGGCGGCCGGCCCCGAGACCTGGAGGCTGCTGCCGGGCAGGAACCCGGTGACGAGGCCGCCCACGATGCCGGTGACGAGACCCAGCTCCGCCGGGACACCGGAGGCGACCGCCACGCCGACGCACAACGGCACGGCGACCAGGAAGACGACTATGGAGGCGAGGAAGTCCTGCCTCAGGTAAGGGTATTTGGTCGTCATCGCGGCGCTCACAGGGCCTTGAAGACGTCGGAGGCGCTGTCGTGCGCCAGGACGGCGCCGGTGTGGACCTCGTAGTACCAGGCGTGCAAGGACAGTTGACGGTCCTTCAGCTTCTTCTCGATGAAAGGGTACGAGCGCAGCCGCAGCAGCTGCGTCAGGACGTGGCTCTGCACGCCCTCGGCGACGGCCGGGTCCTCGACCGCGCCTGCCGGGCGCGGGGTGGCGTGCGCGAGCCAGTCGCGCACGGCGGGGACGGCGGTCAGGTCGTCGCCGCGCACCAGGGCACCGACGGCGCCGCAGTGCGAGTGGCCGCAGACGACGATGTCGTCGACCCCGAGCACCTCCACGGCGTACTCGATGGTGGCCGCCTCGCTGGTGGGGTGCTCGGAGGCGAACGGCGGGACGATGTTGCCCGCGGTGCGCAGCTCGAAGAGCTCGCCCGGGCGGGCGCCGGTGATCAGGGCCGGGATGACCCTGGAGTCGGAGCAGGTGATGAACAGCACCTGCGGGGACTGGCCTTCGGCGAGTTTGGCGAACTCCTCAGGGCGCTGTCCGAACGTACGGGCGTTGTCGATGAGGGGCTGCATGATGTGGTGACTCCTCCTGGCGCGCCACGACGGCGCGTCGGTGTGGGCAGGACAGAGGTGGGGGAATGCGCTGTTCTGCGTCTCTCTCAGCAGCGGAAGACCTGAAGTGCCGCCGGAGAGTGGGATGTCGAAGGTCTCGACAGATGAAGGGCGCGGTTCGCGACCGGCATGTGGACGGAGGCCGGGTCCTGCGCCGCCAGTGGGCGCTCGGGCTCCTCCGGGGTGCATCCGGTGTTCACGTGACGCTCGCGGGGGCGCAGGGGTCCGGTCGGGACCCCGGGGACTCCGCAGTCGCGGAACGTGGCTGCCTCGTCACGCAGCGCCTTGCCCGAGGGTTTGGTTCCGGGCAGATCCTTGGCTACGGCATGACGGGCCGTGTGCGCGGTTGTGAAGGGCGTGGCGGGTGCGAAGAAGGTGAGGGCGACCAGGGCGGCGGCGAGCACGGCCAGGACCGTACGGGTCGTCGTACCGCGGAACATGTCGCCCCCTTCCCCTCGCTCAACTTCTTGCATCGACCAAGGAATGGTCAATCACCGGTCAAGAAACACGTTAACCCTGCAAAGTTGTTTGCAGGGTTAACTTGACGTTTCCAGCTGAAGAGAGCCTGAAATGCGCTGGTGGGGTGGCGTGAACTAGTCGCTCTCGGCGAGTCCCTTGCCGTCTCGCGCCAGCGCGGTGAGCCGGGAGATCGCCCGGAAGTACTTCTTGCGGTAGCCGCCGTTCAGCATCTCCTCGCTGAACAGCCGGTCGAAGGGCAGCCCGGAGGCCAGGACCGGCACCTCGCGGTCGTAGAGCCGGTCCGCGAGCACCACGAGCCGCAGGGCCGTCGACTGGTCGGGGACGGGTCGGACGTCGGTGAGGCAGACCGCCTTCAGGCCGTCGGTCAACGCGCCGTACCGGCTGGGGTGGACCTTGGCGAGGTGGTCCAGGAGGTGCGGGAAGTCGTCGAGCGAGGCACCCGGGGTGGCGTACGCCGCCTTCGTCACCTGCTCGTCGGAGAAGGGCGCCGGCGCCTCGGGCAGACCGCGGTGCCGGTAGTCCTCGCCGTCGATGCGCAGGGCGCGGAAGTGGGCGGACAGGCCCTGGATCTCGCGCAGGAAGTCGGCGGCCGCGAAACGTCCCTCGCCGAGCTTGCCGGGGAGGGTGTTGGAGGTGGCGGCCAGGGCCACACCGGCGTCGACGAGCCTGCCGAGCAGGGTCGACACGAGGACGGTGTCGCCGGGGTCGTCGAGCTCGAACTCGTCGATGCACAGCAGGCGGTGGCCGCTGAGCGTCTGCACGGTCTGCTGGAAGCCCAGGGCGCCGACCAGGTTGGTGAGCTCGACGAACGTGCCGAACGCCTTGAGCGCGGGCTCCGCCGGGGTGGCGTGCCAGAGGGAGGCGAGGAGGTGGGTCTTGCCGACGCCGTAACCGCCGTCGAGGTAGACACCGCGCGGGCCGGGCGGGACCTTCGGCGCCTTCGGCTTCCCGAAGCCGAGGAAGCCGCGCTTGCCGCCGCCGACGGCGTGTGCCCCGCCGAGTCCGGCCGCGAAGCCCTCGAGGACGCGGACCGCCTCCGTCTGGCTGGGCTGGTTCGGGTCCGGTATGTACGTGCTGAAGCGGACCGAGTCGAAGCGCGGCGGCGGCACCATCTCGGCGACCAGGCGGTCCGCGGGGACGTGCGGTGCGCGGGCGCACAGGGACAGCGGGGCCGCGTCGGCTATCGGGCTGAGGCCGGGGGCGGAAGGGGAGGACGACACGGTTCCCCATGCTAAGCGCCGTGCCACACTGCACGACATGCGACGCCTGTTCCCTGTGACCGACGAGACAGTGCCGAAAGCCCCTGGAACTCCCGGTGAGGAGGGTGTGACCGGTGAGGCCGGCGGGCCCGAAGCCCCGGCCGACCGCGAGTGGAGCCTCGCCGAACTCGCCGCCGCCTATTCCTACCCCGAGCCCACCGCGGGTGGCAGGCCCGTCCCTTGGCTGCGCGCGAACATGGTCTCCACGCTCGACGGGGCCGCCCAGCACGACGGCCGTTCGCAGCCGATCTCCAGCGCCGCCGACATGCGGATCTTCGGCACCCTGCGCGGGCTGGCGGACGTCGTGGTCGTCGGTGCGGAAACGGTACGTCAGGAGGGGTACCGGCCCGCACGCGCGCGTGCCGAGTTCGCGGAGCTGCGACAGGCGGCCGGACAGCCGCCGGCGCCCGCGATCGCGGTGGTCAGCGCCAGCCTGGACCTGGACTTCTCCCTCCCGCTGTTCACCTCGCCGGTGGTGCCGACCCTGGTCCTCACGGGGGCCGCGGCGGCCCCGGACCGGGTCGCCGCCGCCGAGAAGGCCGGCGCCCGGGTGGTGATCGCCGGTGACGGGGTGGGCGTGGAGCCCGCCCGCGCCGTACGGGCCCTGGGCGAGCTCGGGTACACCCGGCTGCTCACCGAGGGCGGCCCCCGGCTGCTCGGGCAGCTGGTCGCCGCCGGCGTGCTCGACGAGCTCTGCCTCGCCGTCTCCCCGATGCTCACCGCCGGCGACGCACAGCGCATCGCGGGCGGCCCGTCGGTCGCGGTTCCCCAGCGCTTCGTCCTCGCGTCGCTGCTGGAGGAGGAGGGCTTCCTCTTCACCCGCTACCGGCGGCCCTGAGAATCGTTCAGCGGTACCGCCGGTCCCGAAAAACGACGGAGCCTACCGTTCCGCTTTGCTCGGGGCGGGCACACTGAATCTCGCAGTCCCCGTGACATCACGGGGCAGGATGGTTTCCGCAGAAGGGGCGCCCGGTGTTCACAAGCGTATTGATGATCGAGAAGGCCCTGACGTCCGCAGACGTGGAGTTCGTCACCAGCTTGCACGGAGACGAGGAGGTCTCCTTCCACGTGCTGCTCCAGCCCCGCGGCGACCAGGCGGACCGCCTGCTGCGGGCCATCGACGACGTCGCGCTCGGCGAACTGGACGAGGTCGCGCATGAGCGGGACGTCCCCGAAGGGGCCGCCGCGAAGGATTTCGGTGAGCGTGCGCTCGAGGTGTCGCTGCAGGCGCTGACGGCTGCGGGCAGCTCCGCTGAGGGGCGGCTGATCGAGGATCATCCGTTGGATGCGTTGAAGGCTCTCGTGGACGAGGTGGGGGCGGACGAGGTGATCGTGCTGACCGATCCCCACTACGTGGAGGAGTTCTTCCACCGGGACTGGGCTTCTCGGGCTCGGCACAAGGTGGGGGTGCCGGTGTTGAAGTTGTTCTCGCACAGCAAGGTCTAGGCGCCGCAGGGGTGCGGTGCGTTTGCGACTGCGGGAGCGTCGTGGCTGGTCGCGCAGTTCCTCGCGCCCCTGGGGAGGTGCAGTCACCGTAGGCAATAGGCTGGGGCGCTGAACATTCCGCCGTATCACCACGCACAGGGAGACACACGCATGGCACCCGGCACCCTTCCTCCCGCCATGGACCGACCGCACTTCATCGGCATCGGCGGCGCCGGAATGTCGGGCATCGCGAAGATCCTCGCCCAGCGTGGGGCCAAGGTGGCCGGCAGTGATGCCAAGGAGTCCGCCACCGCCGAGGCGTTGCGGGCGCTGGGTGTGACCGTGCACATCGGGCATGCGGCGGAGCATCTCGCCGACGACGCCAGTTGTGTCGTCGTGTCGTCGGCGATCCGGAAGGACAACCCGGAGCTGGCCCGGGCCGCCGAGCTGGGGATTCCGGTGGTGCACCGGTCCGACGCCCTCGCCGCGCTGATGGACGGGCTCAGGCCGATCGCGGTCGCCGGGACGCACGGCAAGACGACCACGACGTCGATGCTGGCCGTCTCGCTGAGCGAGCTGGGGCTGAAGCCGTCGTACGCGATCGGCGGCGACCTGGACGCGCCCGGCTCCAACGCCCTGCACGGCGAGGGCGACATCTTCGTCGCCGAGGCCGATGAATCGGACCGCAGCTTCCACAAGTACGCGCCCGAGGTCGCGATCGTCCTCAACGTCGAGCTGGACCACCACGCCAACTACGCGTCCATGGACGAGATCTACGAGTCCTTCGAGACGTTCGCCGGACGGATCGTGCCGGGCGGCACGCTGGTGATCTCCGCCGACCACGAGGGTGCGCGAGAGCTGACCCGGCGGCTGGCGGGTTCGGTGCGGACGGTGACGTACGGCGAGGCCGAGGACGCCGACGTACGCGTTCTGTCCGTCGTACCGCAGGGGCTGAAGAGCGAGGTCACGGTCCTGCTGGACGGACAGGAGCTGACCTTCGCCGTGTCCGTGCCCGGCCGTCACTACGCGCACAACGCCGTGGCCGCCCTCGCGGCGGGCGTCGCGCTGGGCGTCCCCGCCGCCGAGCTGGCCCCGGCCCTGGCCGCGTACACCGGTGTGAAGCGCCGGCTGCAGCTGAAGGGCGAGGCGGCCGGCGTCCAGGTCATCGACTCCTACGCCCACCACCCGACGGAGATGACGGCCGACCTGGAGGCGATGCGGGCCGCGGCGGGCGAGGCGCGGATCCTGGTCGTCTTCCAGCCGCACCTGTTCTCGCGGACGCAGGAGCTCGGCAAGGAGATGGGGCAGTCGCTGGCCCTGGCGGATGCGTCGGTGGTCCTCGACATCTATCCGGCCCGCGAGGACCCGATCCCGGGCGTGACGAGCGAGCTGATCATCGAGGCGGCCCGTAGCGCGGGCGCGGACGTGACGCCCGTCCACGACAAGGCCGAGGTGCCTGAGGCCGTGGCGGGAATGGCGAAGGCGGGTGATCTCGTTCTCACCATGGGCGCGGGCGACGTCACCGACCTCGGACCGCGCATCCTGGACCGTCTCGCGAAATAAGGGGCTGAGCTTCATGTCGTACGACGTCGAAAAGCCGGACGAGCAGTGGCGTGCGGAGCTGACCCCTGCCGAGTACGCCGTGCTGCGCCAGGCCGCCACCGAGCCCGCCTTCACGGGTGAGTACACCGACACCAAGACGACGGGCGTCTATTCGTGCCGCGCGTGCGGCGCCGAACTGTTCACCTCCACCACGAAGTTCGAGTCGCACTGCGGCTGGCCGTCCTTCTACGACCCGAAGGACACCGACGCGGTCGAGCTGATCGAGGACCGCTCGCACGGCATGGTGCGCACCGAGGTGCGGTGCGCGCGGTGCGGGTCGCACCTCGGGCACGTCTTCGAGGGCGAGGGGTATCCGACCCCCACGGACCAGCGGTACTGCATCAACTCCATTTCCCTGCGGCTGACCCCTGACGAGGGCTGACCGTCCTAGTCCGCCGTCCTGGCGAACGTGTAGGGGGCGGCGACCGCGCCGCTGTGGTGATCCGCCGCACGCAGGGCGGCGGTGAGGCGTTCGCGTGGTTTCAGGCCGAGGCCGGCGGTGGCGTGGAGGGCGCCGAGGGCGTACTCGTCGCCGCAGCCGACCGCGGCGTACCCGTCGGCGGACTCGCTGACCTGGTAGTCGCCGTGGATGGCGAACAACCGGCCGTGGATGCCCACGAGGAAGCTGCCGGCCTGCTCCTGCTCGGACTCCTTGCGCGCCCAGCCGCCGTCCTTGAGACAGGTGCGGACCGCGTTGACGAAGGTCGTGGCCATGAAGCGGTACAGGGCACCTTCCGGGTGCGGGGCCTCCAATGCGTAGTGCAGCAACTGGCCCATGCGGAAGGAGGTGGTGTACCCGAGGACGTAGGGCCCGTTGGTGAACACCTTGGGGTCGCGGCAGATGGTGAGCCGGTAGTCGTCACTGCCCGCGGAGTCTCCGGCCAGATGTACTCGCCTGCGGTGAACCAGGCCGACGATGACGGTCAAGTCAGCACCCCCGTAGTGGTGTTGAGGCTTGGGTGGCCGCCTCGGGGCATATCTGCCCGCCGACTGCGCGGAGTCACCGCTTCCGTTCAGCGGTGGTCCGCCAGCATCTGCGCCCGGCCCGGCGCCCCGCGACCGGGGCGTCTGCTGCGCGGTGGGCGGTGGGGCCACAGCAGGACGTAGGCGGCGGAACCGGCCGCGAAGGCCAGGCGGATCAGGCCCTGGGCGGAGTCCGAGGGGATCAACAGGGCGCTGCCGTACAGGGAGATGAGGGCGAGCCAGCTGACCCACGGGACCAGTCGGCGCTGGCCGATGGAGTCCCAGATCAGGGTGCCGAGGAGGACCGAGGCGTTGTAGTACGTGTACACGCTCGGGTCCAGGACGATGCGGGCGTCGGCGGCGAGCAGCACGACGGCCGGCCAGCGGTGCCGACGGACGGCCAGGGCGCCCAGGGCGATGCCGAGGGCCATCTGGGCGGGGCGGTCCCACCAGGGGGTGGCGGCGTCGTGCACTCCGAACCAGCGCAGGGCCGAGGCGGGCTGGTTCGGGATCGTGAAGCGGGCGGCGGCCAGGGTGTCCAGATGCGTGAGGTAGAAGGGCAGCCAGGCGACGGCCACCAGGCCGGCCGTCCAGGCGGCGGCGCGCAGCCGGGCGGGGCGCGGCAGGGCCAGCAGCAAGGGCAGGAAGCCGACCGCCCAGGGCTTGGAGTCCACAGCCAGGGCCAGGAAGACGCCCACCGCCGTCGCGTTCCCGCGCACCAGCGCCCGTACGGCGAGGGTGGTGAAGAACAGCGCCAGGACGTCGTCGAGGTGCGCGAAACGCACCGAGACCTCCACCCACATGGGGATGAAGGCCGCTCCGGCGATCAGTACGCGCTGCTGGAGGCGTTTGTGGTTGAGTCCCGTGCCGCGGTAGTGGTCGGCGGCGGCGCGGCCGACCAGCACCAGCATGTACAGGCCCAGGCCGGACATGAACGCGTCGGCGAGCTTCTCGCCGAGTTCGGCGGGGAAGGGGGCGAACAGCCCGGCGACCAGGAAGCTGACCGGGCCGATCTGCAGCTCGGGGTGGTTGGCGTAGAGGGCCAGGCCGCCGCCGGGGAGCTGGTGGAAGAGCAGCTGCTGACCCCTGACCAGATAGTGCCAGGACACGGCTTCGTGGCGTTCGGCCACGAAGAACCAGGCGACCGTCCACAGGGCCAGCAGTGCGATGTGCCGGCGAACCGGATGGCCGCCGATACGGCCGATCCGTGCCCCGTCCCCGGGCACGGCCGTCGCCGTCCTCCGCTTCCGCACTTTCCGTCCTCCCCCTCGGCCCGCGCCCGGCGTCGGGACGGCCCAGGTCGCGGGTGCTGCCCCGTCATCCCGTTAGAGGGGGCCTCGGCGCTGTGGGTTGCCTGTCCGGGGCCGGATCCGGGCAGCCGGAGCGGACGAAGCCCGGCGGCGAGCTCAGAGCACCTTCCGCTGCACCAGTGCCGACAGCACCAGCGCCCCCGGAAGCAGTGGCAGCCAGACCGTCAGGACGCGGTAGCCGATGACGGCGGTCGCCGACAGGTTCACAGGTGCTCCGAGCGCGACCATGGCGAACACGACCGCCGCGTCCACGGGACCGATGCCGCCAGGTGCGGGCACGGCCCCGACCGCTGTGTTCGCGGCCAGGAACGCGAAGGCGACCTGCAACCAGGACAGCGGCAGCCCGAGCGCAGCCCCGACCGCGAAGAGCACGCTCGCCTGGATCAGCGGGGCGGCGGCCGACCCTCCCCACAGGGCGAGGATCCGCGCGGGCCGGGTGTGCAGCAGTCGTACGTCGGTGAGCGCGCAGCGCAGGGCGTCGAGGAGGGGGCGGCGCAGCGGCCGTACGGTCGTCACGAGCAGGGCGGTGGCGATGAGGGCGAGGGCCACCGCTCCGGCGACCAGGAGCGACGTCCGCCGGTCCGGCACGAGTCTGTCGGTCAGCAGCACGTCGGGGAAGGCGGCCAGGAAGACGAGGAGCACCAGCGTCCTCGCGATCGGCTTGACCGCTGAGTACAGGGCGAGCGAGGCGGTGGCCCGGGCCAGCGGTATGCCGCGGCCCTGGAGGAAGCGCAGGGTGACGGCGTGGGCTCCGATACTGGCCGGCAGTACGTGGTTGGCGGCGCCGGCGGCGAACTGTGAAGCGATCAGCAGCCCGGCCGGGAGCCGCTCCGGCAGCGCGCCCTGTCGGATGCAGGGGGCGGACAGCCAGCCCAGGCAGGTGAAGAACAGCGCGACCAGCAGCCACCAGGGGTCGGCGGAACCCAGCCGGGCGGTGCCGTCGTACACGGTCCGCCAGTCGACCGCCGCCCAGGCGCCGATCGCGAGCACGGGGAGCAGGACCAGGGCCCTGCGGAGGAGGCGGGAGGCGCCGAAGCGGTTCGAGGTCGGGACAGGGATGCCGGTGGGGAGCCGGCCGGGGGCGTCGTCGAGCGGGAGCAGGGACACGGCCGAACCGTTCCCGCCGGGTGTGACGCCGTGGTGTCCGGGAGCCGACGGGGCGCGGGCCGGTGGGCGACGGCACCCTGTCGATGAATCATTCATCCAGTGAAGTGTTGACTTCCGGATGAATAAGCCAGAAGAATCCATGAGGTGACCTCCGAGCGGCTGTCCGTGGGCCCGGCCCTGTCCTGCGTCTCCTCCGACCTGGACGAGGCGGTCCATCGCTGTCTCGTCGCCGGCTTCGAGGGCACGACGACCTTCCCCGACACCCTCAAGCGGCTCATCGACCGCGGCCTCGGCGGCGTCATCCTGTTCACCCGGAACGTGCGCGACGCGGAGCAGGTCCGTGAGCTGACCGACGCACTGCGGGCGATCCGCCCCGATCTGCTGGTGGCCATCGACAACGAGGGCGGCGGCATCGGTCACCTGGTCACCGCGGGCGCCCCCGAGGTCCCCGGTTCCTACGCCCTCGGTGTCACCGACGACCCGAACCTGACCGCCCGCTGCGCCGACGCCCTCGCCGGCCACCTCGCCACCCTCGGCATCACGGCCTCGTACGCCCCCGTCGCCGACCTCCAGCGCCGGGCCGACAACCCGATCGTGCGCACCCGCTCCTTCGGCGCCGACCCCGAGCTCGCCGCCCGCCATCTGCACGCCTGGATCACCGCCACCGAGGCCCGCGGCATCGCCTCCTGCGCCAAGCACTTCCCCGGCCACGGGGGCACCGAGACCGACAGCCACCACGACCTCGCGGTCGACCCCCGCCCGGTCGACGAGCTGCGCGCGGATCTCGAACCGTTCCGCGCGGCCGTCGCCGCGGGCGTGCCGATGCTGATGAGCGCGCACGTCGTCTATCCGGCGCTGGACGCCAACCGCCCTGCGACCCTCAGCCGCCGCATCCTGGGTGATCTGCTCCGCCACGACATCGGCTTCGACGGGGTGCTGGTCAGCGACGCCCTGGAGATGAAGGCCATCGCCGACCGCTACGGCGAGGCGGCCGGCGCGCGCATAGCCATCGCCGCGGGCGCCGACCAGGTGATCGTCGCGGTACCGGACCTGGAGGTCACGCTCGCCTGCCGGGACGCGGTGCTCGACGCGGTGGAGTGCGGTCGGCTGTCCGAGGAGCGGGTGTGGGAGGCGGCCGGGCGGGTGCGGCGGCTCGCCCAGCGGTATGCCACGCCCGCCGGGGTGGTGTCCGCCTGGGACGCCGGGGCGGGGCTGGAGGCGGCGCGGCGCGCCGTACGCAGCCGGGCCGTGCCGCCCGCCGTGCGCGGCGCCCATGTCGTCGACCTCTTCCCGCCCCCGCACCCCGCGCTCAACTGGGGCGGCGAGGACCTCCTGACCGAGCTGCGGCCCATCGACCCTGCGGCCAGTGGTACGGCGGTGAGTGGGGAGCCCTGTGACCAGGGCGCCCTCGTCGAGGGCATCCTGCGGCTGGCTGCGGGGTCGCCACTGGTCGTGGCCACCTGTGACGCCCGGTTGCATCCCTGGCAGGCCCGCTTCCGGGATGCCCTGTTGGCTCGGCGGCCGGACGCGGTGCGGGTGGACACCGGGCTGCCGGAGGGGGGTGACCTGTGCTCGTACGGGCGGGGGCGGGTCAATTTGCGGGCAGTTGCGGAGGTTCTGGGTAGGTGATTCGGCTGCGGGCCGGTGGGGGCTGTGTCGCGGCGGAACTCGGCTCAGGGTCGCGGACGTGCCGTCTTCGCGATGCCTCGCGCCGCCAAGTACCCGGCGTCGTCCGCCCGTTCCGCCAACACCACCGCCGGCCGCTCGCCCTGCCTGCGCAGGCGCATCCACGCGTCGAAGTACACGCCGCCCGGACCCGATACGGAGCGGGTCGACGGCGTGCAGTCCAACACCAGGGCAGTGGTGCGTGGTTGAGGGGAAGTGGGTTCTGCGCGCAGTTCGGCGATCGTGTCGGCGAGGGCGGTCGCGATCGGCTTGGGGCGGCCCGCGGAGTCGAACAGGCCGAGGGTGTACTCCAGCTCCGGATAGTCGGCCAGTGAGCGGTCCACGTCGTGGGAGCACCACCAGGTCACGCCCCAAAGCCCCTGGCAGTCGGCCGCGTTGAGGATCGTGGCGCGGGCGAAGTCCGGGGCGTCGGCCGCCGGGATGTGCGGTTCGGGGGCCCCCGTCTCCTGGACCCAGACGGGGCGGGACGGATCGTCGGCGTACGCCTTCGCGAGCTCGGTGCCGTACTCGGCGAGGTGCTGCACCTCGAAGGAGGCGGGCCCGTAGCGGCGGGCGCAGTCGGCGGAGAACACCCAGGGGTGGACGGTCGTCAGATCGCCCTTGCGGGCCGAGGCCTCGGGCGTGAACGGGTGGTCGTCGCCGTACCAGGCGGCGTCGTACGCGGAGTGCGTGGCCAGCTGACCGGGCCGCAGGCCCTCGCGGGTGGCCGCCAGCAGCGTGTCGAGGTAGTGGTCGACCTCGGCCGCCGTCACCGGGTTGTGCTCGACCAGGTTGTTGAGCTCGTTGCCGAGCTGGAGGCCGATGAGGTTCGGGCGGTCGGCCAGGGCGCGGGCGAGTGTGCGCAGGAGCTCCGCCTGGGCTTCGACGGCCTCCGGGTCGGTGAAGACGTTGCGGTGGTGCCAGCTGCGGGTCCACTCCGGGTAGAAGTCGAAGCTGGACAGATGGCCCTGTACGCCGTCCACCATGACGTCGAGGCCGGCCTCGGCCGCCAGGTCGACGAGCTGCGCCAGCTGGTCCACGGCGGCCGTGCGGATGAGGGTGCGGTTGGGCTGGAGCAGCGGCCAGAGGTGGAAGACCCGGATGTGGTCGAGACCCAGACCGGCGATCTGGGCCAGGTCCTCGCGGGCGTGCTGCGGGTCGAAGTCGTGCCAGGCGTGGAACCAGCCGCGGCGGGGCGTGTAGTTGACGCCGAAGTGGAGCGTAGGGATGGGATCCTCCTCGGGTCGCCGACCCCACGGGGTCGGGGGCTTGTCCTCGCTGAATGTATCAACCACCATGGTCGATGATGAGTAACGATTTCAACCAGGAGTCACGGGAACTGGTGATCGGCCTCGACGCCGGCGGCACCCGTACCCGCGCGGTCCTTGCCGCCGCGGCGGACGGCCGCGTGCTCGGCGAGGGCGCCGCCGGTCCGGGCAACGCCCTCACCGTCCCGCTGCCCCGGCTCACCGACCACCTCGCCGAGGCTCTCGCCAGGGCGGTCCCGGAGTCCGCGCGGGGTCGCGTGGGGGCGGTGGCGGGCGGTTTCGCGGGCGCCACCGGCGTGGCGGAGGACGACCCCGGCCGCCTCAACGCGCTCACCGCCCTGACCGCCGCCCTCCGCCGGCTCGGCATCACCACCGGCTCGATCGGTATCAGCAGCGACATCGAGGCGGCCTTCGCCTCCGCCCCCGGCACCCCGGCCGACGGCCTCGCCCTGGTCGCCGGCACGGGCGCGGTCGCCATGCGCATCACCGACCGCCGCTGCACGGCCACCGTCGACGGCGACGGCTGGCTCCTCGGCGACGACGGCAGCGGCTTCTGGATCGGCCGCGAGGCGGTCAGGGCCGCCCTGCGGATGGCGGACGGACGGGGCGGGCCGACCGCCCTGGCGGGCGCGGTGGGGCGGACCTTGAACCTGCCGCGGGAGGTGCTGCCGGGAGGACGGGGACCGGGGGCGCCGCCTGCCGGGCCGGGGGCGTCCCACGGTGGCCCCGGGCCTGGCGTGACCCTTGGCAGCCCTGGCCCGGACGCCGCGCCGACCGCAGTGGCCGGTGACGGCCCCGTCACGTGGTCGCTCGCCGATCGCGAGGCCTACCGCAGGCATCTGCTCCCCGTCGTCATGGCCGAGCCCCCGACCCGGCTGGCCCGGCTCGCTCCGCTGGTGGCCGAGGCGGCCCGGGAGAAGGACCCGGTGGCCGGGGCGATCCTCGACGAGGCCGCCGGGCAACTGACCGACACCGTAAGGGCGTTGGCGCCGCAGTCTGGTGAGCGCGTGGTCGCGACCGGCGGCCTCCTCGGCCCCGGCGGCCCCCTCACCGCCCTTCTCACCACCCGCCTCCAGGCCCTGGGCCTCACCCTCGACTGGGTGGCCGACGGCTGCGCAGGCTCCGTGGCCCTCGCCCGCCTGCTCCTGTGACCGAGACCCCCGGAATCCCCTCCGCAAGCGACGAAAGGACCGGCCGCATGCCGAAGCCGGAGCGCGCGGCCGAACGCGCCGCACACCCGCAAGCAGGCCGTCCCCTCTACCGGGACCCCGACGCCCCCGTCGACGCCCGCGTCCATGACCTGCTCGTCCGTATGAGCCTCCGTGAGAAGGTCGGTCAGCTCAACCAGCGGATGTACGGCTGGGACGCCTACCGCCGCACCTCCGACGGCGGCTACGAACTCACCGACGCGCTGTACGCCGAGACCGGCCGTTTCGAGGGGCTCGGTGCCCTCTACGGGCTGATGCGCGCCGACGCCTGGTCCGGTGTCGACCACGGCAGCGGGCCCGGCGGCCAGGACAGCGCGGCTCTCGCGGAGCTGGTGCAGCGGCATGTTCTCGAGCGCAGCCGGCTCGGCATCCCCGCGTTGTTCGTGGAGGAGGTGCCGCACGGCCACATGGCCCTGGACGGCACGGTCCTCCCCGTGAACCTGGCGGTCGGCGCCACCTGGGACCCCGAACTCTACGAGCGTGCCGCCGCGCACGCCGCAGCCGAACTCCGCGCCCGAGGCGGCCACTTGGCGCTGGTCTCGGCGCTCGACATCGTCCGCGACCCCCGCTGGGGCCGTACCGAGGAGTGCTTCGGCGAGGACCCGTGCCTCGCCGCCCGGATGGCGGAGGCACTGGTGCGCGGCATGCAGGGGGAGCCCGCCGAGTTCTTCGCCGACGACAGGGCACCCGTCGTGCTCAAGCACTTCGCCGGGCAGGGCGCCACCGTCGGCGGCCGCAACTCCGCAGAGTCGGAGCTCGGTTGGAGGGAGCTGGACGAGATCCACCTCCTCGCCGCCCGCGCCGGTGTCCGCGCCGGAGCCGCCGCCGTCATGGCTGCGTACAACGAGGTCGACGGGATGCCCTGCTCCGGCAACCGTGCCCTGCTCACCGGGCTGCTGCGGGAGAGCTGGGGGTTCGGCGGGCTGGTCATGGCCGACGGGCTGGCCGTGGACCGGCTGGCCCGCATCACCGGCGACAAGGTCTCCGCCGGGGCTCTCGCCCTCGACGCCGGGGTCGATCTGAGCCTGTGGGACGAGGGTTTCACGCATCTGGAGGAAGCGGTGGAGAAGGGGCTCGTCGAGGAGTCCGTCCTCGATGCCGCCGTCGCCCGCGTCCTGCGCCTCAAGTTCCGCCTCGGGCTCTTCGAACGTCCCTACGGCGGAGGCGAGTTGCCCTCCTCCGAGCAGGGCCGCGCCCTGAGCACCGCCCTCGCGCGTGCCTCGGTCACCCTCCTCCACAACAGCGGCGGCGCCCTCCCGATACCGGCGACCGTCTCCCGTATCGCCGTCCTGGGACCCCAGTCCGCCACCGCCGCCCACCAGTCGGGCGACTACACCGCCCCGCAGCGCACCGGCACCAGCGTCCTCGACGGGCTCCGCAAGCTCGCCCCGCCCGGCACCGACATCCGCTGCGCCCGCGGCTGCGCCCTCACCGGCGGCGACCTCTCCGGCATCCCCGAGGCGGTCGCCGCGGCCGCCGCCTCCGACGTCGCCGTCCTGGTACTGGGCGGCAGCAGCGCGCGCAGCCCCGAGACGGACTTCGCCGCCAACGGGGCCGCGCTCACGGCCGTTTCGGAGATGACCTGCGGAGAGGGTGTGGATCTCGCCGGGCTGCGGCTGGGAAGGGCCCAGTACGTGCTGCTCGACGCTGTCGTGGCGACGGGCACGCCGACCGTCGTCGTCCTGGTCCAGGGCCGCCCGCACCTCGTGCCCGAGACCCCGGCCGCCCTGCTCACCGCCTGGTACCCGGGCCCCTGGGGCGGCGACGCGATCGCCGAGGTGCTGCTCGGACACGCGGCACCCGTCGGCCGGCTGCCCGTCTCGATGCCCCGCTCGGCGGCCCAGCTCCCCGTCCACTACAACCACAAGGACACCGAGTACGGCGGCTACGTGGACGAGAGCGCCGAGCCGCTGTACTCCTTCGGGCACGGGCTGTCGTACACGAGCTTCGTGTACGGTCCGCCGCGCACGGACGGGCACACCGTCACCGTCGACGTCACGAACACCGGTGCGCGGTCGGGCCGTACCGTCGTGCAGGTCTATCTGCGGCGGCTGATCACGTCCACCTGGCCGCGCACCCTCGAACTGTTCGCGTTCGAGGGTGTCGACCTGGTGCCCGGCGAGTGCCGTTCGGTCACCTTGCCGCTCGACAGGGACCGACTCGCCGGGACCAGGACCGTGGAGATCCGGGTCGCGGAGTCCGCGCGGGCCGCGCTCACCGCCGTACCCGCCGTGCTGGAGCTGACGGCCGTCAGAGCTTGACCGCTCCCGCCGAGACGCCCCTGTAGAACCACCGCTGGGTGATCACGAACAGCACCAGCACCGGGATGACGGAGATCACCGAACCGGCCATCACCACCCGCTGGTCGTAGCCGAACGACGAGCTCTGCAGCCGGGACAGGCCCAGCGTCAGCGTCATGTGGCCCTCCGAGCGGAGCACGATCAGCGGCCAGAGGAAGTCGTCCCAGGCGCTGATGAAGGTGTTGATGGTGACCACCATGATCGCGCCCCACGCGGACGGCAGATACAGGTACCGGAACCGCTGCCACTCGTTCGCGCCGTCGAGCATCGCCGAGTCCTCGATCTCCCGCGGTACGGCCAGGAACGCGCCGCGCATCAGCAGGACGTTGATGGCGCCGACGAAGCCGGGCAGCCACACGCCCACCAGGTTGTCGACCAGGCCCAGGTCGCGGATGCTCAGGAACAGCGACACCATGATCGACTCGAAGGGGAACATCATGGAGGCGACCAGCACCACCCAGACCGCCTTGCGGCCCTTCCAGCCGGGCTTGGAGAGCATGTAGCCGGCCGTGGTGGAGAACACCAGCTGGCTGGTGATGGACAGGACGACCACGATCAGGCTGTTGCGGATGTACGTGGCGACCGGCACCTGGTCGAAGACCTCGCGGTAGGCCCGCAGGGTCGGGTGGTGCGGCAGCAGCGAGGCGTCCGCGCCGAAGACGTCCTCGCCGACGCCCTTCAGCGACGCGAGGAACTGCCAGACCAGCGGGCCGACCGTGATGCCCAGCACGAGGAGCAACAGCAGGTATCTGACGACCAGTTCGCGGGGGCGGCCGTACTCCCGCCGGCGCGGCATCAGCCGCCGGGGCTTCTCGACGGCGGTCGTCATGCCTCGTCCTCCTTCGTCAGGCGCTGCGCGAGCAGGGTCAGGCCGAGGGTGAGTACGAACAGGGCGACGCTGACCGCGGAGCCGTAGCCGGCGTTGCCGGTGATCGGGTCGAGGCCGACGTCGCGGATGTAGAACGGGAGGGTGCGGTCGGCGCCGCCGGGGCCGCCGGTGGAGCTGCCCAGCATGAAGATCTCCGTGAACACCCTCAGACAGCCGATGCCGGTGAGCGTGCCCACCAGCATCATCGCCTGGCGCACGCCCGGCACGGTGATGTGCCAGAAGCGGCGGACCGCGCCGGCACCGTCCATCTGCGCCGCCTCGTGCAGCTCCTTGGGGACGTTCCCGAGCGCGGCCAGGTAGAAGATCATGTACCAGCCGAGGCCCTTCCACAGCGTCAGGCCCATCGCGGAGAAGAGGATGAGCCAGGAGTCGGAGAGGAACGGGACGGCGGACCTGATCAAGTGGGCTTTCTCGAGCCAGGTGTTGACCAGCCCGTCGTCGGCCAGCAGCCACTGCCAGCTCAGGCCCACGACCACGCTGGAGGCGAGGACGGGCGTGTAGAAGGCGGAGCGGAAGAACCCGATGCCGGGCAGGTTCTTCTCCACCAGGACGGCCAGCATCAGCGGCAGCAGCACCATCAGCGGGACGACGACGACCGCGTACAGGATGCTGTTGCGGGTCGCCAGCCAGAAGTCCGAGTCGCCCAGCATCCGGGTGTAGTTGTCCAGCCCGACGAAGCTCGCGGCGCCGCCGAGCGGCCTGGCGTCGGTGAACGACAGGAGGACGGTGTTGAGGAACGGGAACACCCCGAACACCACCGCGCACACGATCGCGGGCGCGGTCCACAGCCAGGGCAGCCACCAACGGCGGTACAGCGCCGCGCCGTTGGCGCCCGGCACGGGGCCGGGCAGCAGGGCCCGGCCGATGCGGCGGATGCGGGACGGGGCCGTGCCCGGCACGGCGGCAGTACGCCCCGTACCAGGCACGGTCACCGGCTCAGCGGTCTCGGTCGCCACGCTCAGCCCGCCTGCTTCAGCAGCTCGTTCGCCTTCGCCTGGGCGTCCTTGACGGCCTGCGCGGGGCTCTTCTTGCCCTGCATGGCCAGCTGCACCTGCCCCACGATCGCGTTCTGCACGGCCGGGGAGAGATTGGTCTGGTTGGTGTCGGCCGTCTTGAGCTGGTCGGCGACCAGCTTGCGGGCCTGGGAGAACGGGTCGCTGCCGGTGACGTTCTGGAAGAACGGGTCGTTCAGCGAGTCCGTGGTCGTCGGGAAGATCACCACGTTGGGGTCCTTGCACCAGGCCGTCTGGTTCTCGGCGTTGGTGAGGTACTCGGCGAAGGCGAGCGCCACCGGCGCGTGCTTGCTGGTCGCCGCGACCGAGATGTACTGCGGGGCACCGGCGGAGGCGCGGCCGAGCGCGTCGTAGGGCTGCTGGCCCACGGCCGTCCTGGCGTAGATCGACGGGCTGTTCTGCTTCACGAAGCGCACGAAACTCGGGTTCGTCGAGCCGTAGGCGACCTTGCCCTGGCTGTACAGCGTGGACGGGTCGTTGCTGGAGGACAGCGAGTCCTTCGGCATCGCGCCCTCCTTGTACAGCTTCGCCATCCAGGCCACCCACTGGGTGGTCCTCGGATCATCGGCGAAGACGGCGGACCTGCCGTCCGCAGAGAGCGTCTTGATGTTCATCTGGTCGAAGTCCGACGGTATCCGCCAGATCGGGTTGGCCATCGTCGCGTAGAACTTGCCCTTGCCCGCCTTGGCGACCTTCTCGTAGTCGGCGAACAGGCCGAACAGCGTCGTCGGCGGCTTCGCCGGGTCGATGCCCGCCTTGTTCAGCAGGTCCTTGTTGTACGTCAGCAGGACGCCGCCGGTGTACCAGGGGAGCGTGGTGTGGATCGCCGAGCCGGAGGCGTCCTTGAAGGTGGCGGACTTCCAGAAAGACGGCACGAACGGCTTCGCGACCTGCGGATCCTTCACGCTCAGGTTCAGCAGGTAGCCGGCCTTGGTGAGGGCGGTCGCGGTCGGGGCGTTGACGTTGATGACGTCCGGCAACGTACAGGCCTGGGCGTCGGCGACGGTCCGCTGGGTGAAGGTGTTGTCGCCCGGGTCGTCGATCCACTTGACCTTGGCGCCGGGGTGCGCCTTCTCGAAGGAGGCGATCACCCCGTTGAAGAAGCTCCCGAAGTCCTTCTTCAGGTTCGTCGTCTGGAAGGTGATCTGGCCCGCGACGTCACCTGTCAGCTTGCCCGAGCCGACGTTGCCCTTGTCGACCTTGCAGCCCCCGGCGGTGCCGTCCCCGCCGCCGGATCCGCCGCCGGACAGGCCGCAGCCGGCCGCCGTCAGCGTCAGGGCGATGATTCCCGCCACGGATGCGGTGAGTCTTCCAGCGCGCATGTCCACCCTCCTGGGACCAGCCGAGAGACTGGTTCAATCAACCAACTTCGACTCCGATTGATGAAAAGGTGGACCAGAATTCATCGGAGGTCAATGGTTTCCCGTGTTGCGTTTCGGTTCCGCCCGTGGTTCCGCCGATGACTCAGTGGCGGTGCTCGTGGTCCGGGTGCGTGGGGTCGCCGGGGTGCTCGTGCCCCGCGGCGTACACCACGTCGGCCCGTGCCTGGTCGAACCAGGCGAAGAAGGCACGTCGGCCTGCGGCGCGGCGCAGGTCCCGCGCGATGCCCTCGCGGGCCTGTTCGTACGGCAGGAAGTCCGCGGGCGCCGCCCTCCGTCCGAACGGGTCGACTCCCCGCCGTAGGGCGTCCGGGGTGAGGAAGCGGTCCCGGTTGCGGTCGTAGTAGTCCTGTACGGCTTCCTCGGGGATGTGCTGCTCGGCCTCGAGTTCGGTGAGGAGGGTGCGGGCGGCGGGGGAGTGGGTGAGGGCGGCTGCGACGATGCTGCCGAGGTCTGCGACGTCGTTTTCGGCCACGGCCAGCAGCTGTGTCGGGGACGCCTCTGCCACCGGGGGCAGGCCCCGTTCCGCTACGGCCCTGCGGGCCAGTTCGTCGGCGACGACCACCTGCGTGGCCCAGCGTCTGCGTTGGCGCTCCGCGCGGGCCGGGGCGGATAGTGCCGCGTAATGTCGGTGGTTGACCGACTCGCCGTCGTGGCTGGTCGCGCCCCGCGGCGGAGCCGCTGATGAATGCAGCCCCGCGCCCCTGAGGGGGCGCTCTGGCACCGTCTCCAGGAAAGCGTCCACGCGGTTCTTGGGGACCGGCTCGCCCTGTACTACGGCCGCGGGCTCCGTCATGGCGTTACCTCCAGCTCTACGGCCTTCGTGTAGGCCACCCGGCCGTGCCAGGCGAGCTTTGCCAGCAGCCAGTACGAGCCCGGTGTTAGCGCGGCGCCGTTCACGTCGATCGTGCAGTCCAGTTGTTGCCCGGCCGCGATCGTGAAGCCCTGGCAGCCAGGGGTGACCCCGGGCCAGGTGCCCCAGGAGGAGACCGCCCAGAGGGTGCCGTTGACGGGGCCGTGGGTGGTGTTGTGCAGGGTCACCGGGACGTGGGCGCGTTCGCCGCTCCTGACCGTGATCCGGTCAACTCCCAGATCCGTCAGCAGAGTTGGCCCAGCCGGTTCGCCCGGTACGTCGACGGCCACGACGTCCTCGTACGTCTGCCCCTCGTACGACAGCCGTGCCGCCAGCCAGTGTCGGCCGGCTGGTGCGTCGGGCGGCGGCGTCACCGTGACCTCGGTGAGGGTGAAGCCGCCGGGGGCCAGGGCGTACGGCAGTGCGGCGGGCTCAACGGACCAGCCGGGCGGGGACTCGACGGCCACCGTGCCCGAGACGGGGGCGTCGGTGACCTCCGAGGAGATGCGGACGGTCGCGTTGAAGGGGCCGTCGGAGGCGGTGAGCGTCGTCGGTGAGATGTACACCGCGACCGGCATGTTGCCGCGGGGTGCGGGGCCGGAGTTGTGGAGCCAGTAGCGGGTGTGGACCGGCTGGGCGGGCTCGTGGGCGGCGACTCCGGGGTCGTAGGGAACGCGGATGCCCTCGGTGGGCGTGGCCAGGACCGTCGCGACCTCGAACCCCGTCAGGCCGGTGGGGAGCGCTCCCTGTTCGTCCGGCGCCAGTTGCTCCCCGGGTGTTTCCAGTACGTCGGTGCGGGCGCCCCGCGTCCAGGGCCGCGGCCCGTGCACGCGCGCCCGTACCGGACGGCCGTTGACCTCGTGCATCCGCACGACGACCCCGCGCTGTGGGTCCGCCGGTGCCACGCTCCCGCGGGCGAGCGGCGAACCGGCCGGCTTGAGGGCGTCGAGCAGCACCTCACCCGCCGGTTCCAGGCGCAGCAGGCTCAACTCCCTTGGTAGGCAAGCCGCTTCCGATGCCCGGCGCACACGGGCGCTCAGCGGGTGGTTGAACTCATGCCCCACGCGGGGCAGTTGCTGCTCGCGCCAGTCGCCCTCGCCGCCCACCACCGCGTACTCGAAGGTGTGGGACCAGCGTTGGAGCTGGAAGCCCGAGCCGTCGGGCGCCGTGCGGCGGGGCGGGTCGACCCAGATACCGGAGGGCCAGCCCGTGCAGGAGCGCATCAGTGACATGTAGAGGTCGCCGGAGGAGGTGACGACACAGCCCGGCGTGCCGCGGTTGAGGACGGCGAAGCCGCGCCCGTCCCAGGCGTCGCCCGGCGGCAGGGCCTCGCCACCGCCGGCCGCCGTCGCCGTGACGGTCGCGTCGTCCAGGTCGGCGATCAGTGCGTCGACCGCCTTCGCGTCGCCCGCCGCGTCGGCGCCCGCCACCACCAGCAGCGGCAGCCGTTCGAGGTCCCGCAGGTCGGCCCCGGGCACCCACTCCTCGCGCAGTGAGGCGCGCGGCGCGACCCAGACAGCGGCCACGCCGCCCTCGGCGAGCTGCCGGTGCAGCTCGCGCCCGGCCGCCGGATCCCAGCCCAGCGCCTCGGCGACGAGGGAGTTGCGGTCCGGGCCGCCGACGGCGATCCGGATGTCGGGCAGGTTGGAGTCGACCTCCAGGTCGCCGTAGCGCGGGCCCTCGGCGATCGTCGAGGTCGCCGTGACCCCGGCGCGCACCAGGGCGGCCGCGAGCGGCGTCCCCAGCTCACCGGCCTCGTCCCAGGAGGCGTACACCAGCTCGGCGACCCCGATCGACCGGCGGCCGAGCAACGCGCCCGTGTCGTCGCGCAGTTCGACCCGCGCAGTCGACCCGAGCCCGAACCAGGTGTTGGCCGGGTTGTCCAGCGTCCACGGGAACTCCTCGCTGTCCACGTCGACGAAGCCGAACCCACGCCCGATCACCGCGTCCGCCACCTCGTGCACCGGCAGCCCGCCCTGCACGTCGGACGGCCAGCGCACCCGGATCAGCCGGTCGGCGCCGTCGTAGCCGTCGACGGTGGTCGTCACGTCGACGCGTGGAACGCCGGTCCACAGCGTCAGGCGCTGGGTGTAGCGGAACAGGCCGAGGTCGCCGCGGACGGTGATCCGGGACCCCGCCGGAGAATGTGTCACTTCCACGGAAGCTGTCACGTTTCCGCCGCGCGCCACCGTCGTACCCGTCGGCGTGAGGTGCCAGGGCCCCTCGCCGAACCGCGGGTGCCTGGGGTACTCCTCCTGCACGACGAGCTCGTTGCCGATGTCCCCGGCGCGCAGCAGCTCCCGGCCGCCCTCGACGAGCGCGCGCAGGCTGCTGACGCCGCCGCCGCGCGCCGGGTCGACGGTGACCTCGTAGAACTCGTTGCGGACGGTGGCGCCCTCCCCGGGCACCCACTCGGGGGCGGTGCCATCGGTGAGGGGGAGGGCCTTGAGTCCCATGCCGGGCAACTCCGGTACGACGATGTGGAGTTGCCCGTTCTCGCGGACCGCGGGGACGACTCCCGGGTCGTCGACCGTGAGGACGTCCCGCCGCTGCCAGGTCGCGGAGTTGAAGACGACCAGGTCGGCGCCCTCGCCCGGGGTGACCCGGTCGGCCAGTGCCTGTGTGGCGTCGGCGTGCACGGTCTCGGCCAGGTCGGCCAGCTCGCGCCAGCCGGTCATCAGGTCGATGTAGACCTGGTCGGACTCGGAACCCGTGATGGCGTCGTGGTGGGCTCCGTAGATCAGCTGCCGCCAGGCCTTGTCGAGCGCCGCGTCCGGGTACGGATGCCCGGTGACCAGCGAGGCGAGCGTCGCCCAGGCCTCCGCGTCGGCGAGCAGCGTCTCGCCGTACCGCTGGGCCTGCTTGGTGTCGATGTAGGAGACGTCCTTGCCGGTGTAGACCGGGTTCATGTCCCGCGTCTGCGGGGACGCCTTGCGGCCCTCCGCGTCGAGCTCGGCGCGCACCGCGGCGAAGAAGTCGCGCGGTGTGCCGCTGATGAAGCGCGGCCAGACGTAACGGGCGTTCCAGTCCCGGTGGATGTCCATCACCCAGCGGCACGGCGGCGCGTAGTCGCCGCCGACCGGGAGCAGCACGTTGCGCGTGAGGGCGACCGACCTCAAACCCCGGAACAGCTTGAGGGCGGCCGCCTCCGCCGCCGGCAGGGTGGGCGCGTTGTCGATCGCCCAGCCGGCGCCGTAGTGGTTGACCATGTAGGCCGTCAGCAGCCCGCGACCCGACGGGGCGATCCAGCTGAACTCGGCCGGGAACTGCATCCGCCCGGGGTCGCGCGGCTCCTCGCCGAAGACGGAGAGCGTCGGCCCCCACTGGTGGAACGGCCCGCGCGCCCACGAACTGGAGCTGATCCCCGCGTCCGCCATCAGCCCCGGGAACTGCGGATCGTGCCCGAACGCGTCCAGTTGCCAGGCCGTCTCCGGCGACGAGCCCATGATCCCCCGCTGGAACCCGTCGCCGTACAGAGCGTTGCGTACGGTGGCCTCGGCGCCGGTGAGGTTGGTGTTGGGCTCGTTGTAGGTGCCGCCCATGATCTCGACGCGGCCGGTGCGGATCAGCTCCCGCAGGAAGGCGCGCTCCTCCGGGAAGGAGTCCCAGTACGGCTTGAGGTAGTCGACCTCGGCGAGCACGAAGGTGTACGCCGGGTCGCGGCGGGCCAGGTCGCAGTGGGCGCGGACCAGGCTCATCCCGGACTGGCCGCGCGAGTCGAAGGTCCGGGCGGGCAGTCCGGTGGAGGCCGGGTCGTCGGCGACGTCCCAGGTCTCGGTGTAGGCGGCCTGGGTGTTCCACCACACGGGGTCGTAGTGGAAGTGGCTGACCATGAACATGGTCCAGCCGGGCTCCGCGGCCGTGAAGGGGACCGTGAGCGCACCGGTCTGCGCGGGGTCGCCGGCATCCTCGGCGGTGACCGTGACATGGGTGCCGGCGCCGGGGGCGAGGTCGGTCGTCACGGCTGTCTCGGCGCGGACCGTGCCGTCGTCGCCCGTCGTCGCGACCGTCGTCCCCAAGACGCCCGGGCCGGCGACGGTGATGCGGACCGTGCGGCCCGGGGCGTGGCTCAGCTCTACGGCCATCACCTGGCGCGGATGCTCGGCGGTCCCGACGAAGAGCTCGGTCGACTCGGCAGAGGTGACGCGCATGGGTCTCCTACGAGAATGCTCGGGGGAGCCCCATCCTGGCACCGCCGGGATGATTCAAACAACCACCTTCACGCATTCTCGGTGGTTCATCCATGCAGTCGTGTCCGGTTTCACCTCGTCCGGCGCGACTTCACCGCGTGCTGCGGGGCGATGTGGTCGGTGAGGGCGAGTGAGGCGCTGGCCCGCTGGTAGGAGAGCTGGCCGACCCGGACGTAGAGGCAGTCGACGATCATCAGGACCGAGTGGCGGCCGCCGATGCTGCCCGTACGGAAGCTGGTCTCCGAGGTGGCCGAGATGAGCCGGATGTCGGCGGCCCGGGCGAGCGGTGAGCGCGGGTCGGTGGTGATCGCGACGGTGGTGGCGCCGCGCTCCTTGGCCATCTCGAACGGTTCCAGGGTCTCGCGGGTGGCGCCGGAGTGGGAGATGCCGATGGCCACGTCGGCAGGCGTGAGCAGGGCCGCGGAGGTGGCCGCGCCGTGCACCTCGGTCCAGCCGCGGACCGCGCAGCCGATGCGGAACAGCCGGGTCTCGGTCTCCTGCGCCACCGTGCCGCTGCCGCCGACGCCGTACACGTCGATCCGCCGGGCCTTGGCCAGCGCCTGGGCCGCGCGCTCGACGGCGTCGAGGTCGATCCGGTCGATGGTCTGCTGGATCGCCCGCAGGTCGGCGCTGCCGACGACCTGGACGACCCGCTCCAGGCTGTCGTCCGGTGAGATGTCCGGCCCGATCTCGGCGGAGCCCCAGTCGGAGACCTCGCCGCGGCCGCGCTCCTGGGCCAGCTCGATCAGCAGGTGCTGGTAGGAGTCGAGCCCGATGGCGCGGCAGAAGCGGGTCACCGTGGCCTGTGAGGTGCCGGTGCGGCGGCCCAGTTCGGCGGCCGAGCAGTGGGTCACGGCGGCCGGATCCTCCAGGATCAGCTCGCCGACCTTGCGAAGGGATCCGGCCAGCCGGGGAAGCTCGGTGCGGATCAGTGTGGTGACGTCCGTCGAGGGCATGAAGAGAAGGTACCAGCCACCCACAGGCGGATGGATTGAATACCAGGACCACAAAGACGAGCCATGTTCATGCATCGGCCCGCGCATTGCTCGCTGCATGGCGCATGTGATTTATTGATTCATCTATAGAGTCGGATGGGGTGGTTCAATCCACCAGTGGGGAGTGTCGTGTGTCCGTCGAGTCTGTGAGCGCCGAGGGCTTCGCACGGGAGAGCCTGGCCGTCCTGGCGAACCTCACCGAGTCCGCACGCGAGGAGGTGGCGGGCGCCGCCGGACTGATCGCCGACTGCGTCCGCTCGGACGGCGTGATCCAGGCCTTCGGCACCGGCCACTCCCAGGCGATGGTCCTCGAAGTCGCGGGCCGGGCGGGCGGTCTGGTCCCCACCAACCGGCTCCAGATCGCCGACCTCGTCCTGTACGGCGGCGACGCCCCGAGCGTTCTCGACGATCCGCTCCTGGAGCGCGAGCCCGGTGTGGCCGAGCGGCTCTACCACCTTGCGGCGCCGAGCCCCCAGGACCTTTTCGTGATCATCTCCAACTCCGGCGTCAACAACGTGATCGTCGAGATGGCGCTGGCCGCCAAGGAGCGGGGGCACCGGGTTCTGGCGATCACCTCCCTCACGCACACCAGGGCCGTCCCCGCCGGACACCCGAGCGGGAAGAAGCTCGCCGATCTGGCCGATGTGGTGCTGGACAATCGGGCGCCGCGGGGGGACGCGTTGCTGGGGCTTCCGGGGGGCGGGGCGGTTTGTGCGCTGTCCACCCTCACCGGGGTGATGTTGGTCCAGATGGCCGTCGCCGAGGCTTCGAAGCTGTTGCTTGCCGCCGGTGAGCGGCCGCCCGTGTATGTGTCGGCCAATGTGCCCGGTGGGTTCGAGGGGAACCTGGAGCTGGAGAAGCGGTACGCCGGGCGGATTCGGCGTACGGCCAGTTGAGAACTCCTTTTATTGGTGTTGTGGTCGGCTGCGGGTCGGTTGGGGTTGAACGCGCCCCGCGGCGGAGCCGCTCATGTCACAGCCCCGAGCCCCTAGGGGGCAGTGCCACCGCCAGGGGATGTGCGCCGGTGGCGAAGGGTGCCCCTGCTGTCTCCGTGAGGGCCTGATGTTGTGGTGTGGGTCACAGCGGAGCTAGGGTGAAGGCGCTTGGAGGACCACGCCCGGGCGTACCGATCGGCGGCGCGCGACCGGGCCTGCTCCAGGTGAGGAAGTGATCTCGGTGTCCGTCGCCTGGGACGACATCGGCGGACTCGTCGATGCCCACGAACGTTTCCTGGCGGGTGCGCGGGTCGAGGCGGACGTCCGGGGTTCGGTACTCGAATCCTGGAAGCGCTGCCGATCCGCGGGGCTCGAACCCGGCCAACTGCTGGTCCCCTACGAGCAGGGCCTGACGCTGGACGAACGGTTCCTGCGCGCGGCCGACCCCGTGCTGACGAAACTGGGCGCCTCCCTGGCGGAAATGGGCATGTCGATCGCGCTGTGCGACGCGCGGGGCCGCATGGTGCGGCGTCTCGACGGCGACCGGCAGCTGCGCGACCGGCTGGACGAGGTGAACTTCGCCCCGGGCTTCGACGCCTCCGAGCCGGTGGTCGGCACCAACGGCGTCGGCACCGCCCTCGCCGAGCGCGGCCCGATCTATGTCGTCGGCCGTGAGCACTTCGCCGACTGTCTGCAGCCCTTCGCCTGCGCCGGCTCACCCGTTCGCAACCCGCTGAGCGGCCGCATCGAGGCCGTCCTGGACCTCACCTGCCTGCGCGACGACGGCGACATCACCATGCTGCGGCTGGTCCGGGCGGCCGCCCGGGACATCGAGGGCCGCCTCCTCGAACAGGCCACGGAACGGGAACGCGCACTCCTCGCCGCCTACCGGCGGGCCGCCCTCCATGTGCGCGGAACGGCACGGCCGGCCGTCCCCTCGGCGCCGGTCGACGGCGACGGGCACGACGGCGACGGCCTCGGCCGGGTCGACCTGGCCGTACTGCGCGAGCGGGCCGAGGAACTCATCGCCTCGCCGGGCCGCACCCTCGACGAGGTTCCGCTCTCGGGCGGCCGTATCGCCACGCTGCTGCGGCGTCAGGTGATGGGCGAGGCCGGGGAGACGGGCGTCGCCGTGGAGGCGCGCATCCTGGGCGGGCCACGGCTGAGCGGCCTCGGGCTGCCGACGTCGCCACCGGTCGCCGGGCCGGTGCCGGTGGCGACCCCCGGGCCGAACGGGGCGCCGGTGGCCGCGCGCGAGGCGACAGCCCCGACGGTGTCCCGGCCCGCCGTCGTCGTACGAGCCGTCGTGCCTCCGCCCCAGCCTCCGGTGCCACAGCCCGCCGAAACCGTCGGCGACATCCTCGACGGCGCCGAGAGCCGGCTGCTGCTCGTCGGGGAACCCGGGGTCGGCCGGCTGGCCGTACTCGCGCGCAGGCGGCTGGAGTTGCTCCATGACGCGGGGCTGCGGATCGGCACCACCCTCGACGTCACCCGCACCGCGGAGGAACTCGCCGAGGTGACCGTGCCCCGGTTCGCCGACTTCGTCGCCGTCGACCTGCCCGACGCGGTGCTGCGCGGCGAGGAGCCGGTGGCGCTCGGCGGCCGGACGGCACTGCGCCGGGTCGCCATCCGTTCCGTACGCAAGCAGCCCGCGAACCTGTACGACGTCGGAGACTCCGTCGAGTACGTCCCGTCCACCCCGCAGGCCCGCTGCCTGGAGCTCACGCAGTCCGTCATGGAGCCCGTCCTGGCGGCGGCGGGCGGCTGGATCGCGCAGGATCCCGAGCGGATGGAGCGGGTGCTCGCGGCGGGCGTCCACTCCCTGATCACCGTGCCGCTGCGGGCCCGCGGCACCACGCTCGGCGTGGTCAGCTTCTACCGCTCCGAGCGGCCCGCGCCCTTCGAGGACGACGACCTCTCCCTCGCCCAGGAGCTGGTCCTGCGCGCCGCGACCTGCATCGACAACGCCCGCCGCTACACCCGCGAGCACAACACCGCCCTCGCCCTGCAGCGCAGCCTGCTGCCCAAGGGCCGCCCCGAGCAGAGCGCCGTCGAGGTCGCCTACCGCTATCTGCCCGCGCAGGCCGGAGTCGGCGGCGACTGGTTCGACGTCATCCCGCTGTCCGGTGCCCGGGTCGCCCTGGTCGTCGGGGACGTCGTCGGCCACGGTCTGCACGCCGCCGCCACCATGGGCCGGCTGCGTACCGCCGTGCACAACTTCTGCTCCCTGGACCTGTCGCCCGACGACCTCCTCGCCCACCTCGACGACCTGGTGGGACGGCTCGACCGGGGCGAGGGCTGGGCGGTGGAGAGCACCCAGGCCGACTCCGGCATCGTCGGAGCGACCTGCCTCTACGCCGTCTACGATCCGGTGTCCCGGCGCTGCACCCTCACCCGCGCCGGGCACCCCTTGCCCGCGGTCGTCGCCCCGGACGGCACGGTCGAGTTCGTCGACCTGCCACCCGGGCAGCCCCTCGGCCTCGGCGGCATGCCCTTCGAGACCGTCGAGCTGGAACTGGCCGAGGGCAGCCAACTCGTGCTCTACACCGACGGGTTGGTGGAGGACCGGCTGCGGGACATCGACTCCGGTCTGGACCGGCTCCGCAGCGTCCTGGGCGTTCCCGGCCGGTCGCCGGAGGACACCTGCGAGGCGGTCCTCGACGCGCTGTCGGCGGAGCGGCCGAGTGACGACGTGGCGCTGCTGGTGGCCCGAACCCACGTCCTGGGCCGGGAACGGGTTGCCGAGTGGGTGCTGCCCAGCGACCCGGCGGTCGTCTCACGTGCCCGCACCGCGGTCACCGGACAGCTCGCCGCCTGGGGGCTGGACGAGCTCGCCTTCACGACCGAGCTGGTCGCCAGCGAACTCGTCACCAACGCCATCCGTCATGCCACCGGGCCCGTGCAGCTGCGTCTCATGCGCGATCGGGCGCTGCTGTGCGAGGTCTCCGACGGGAGCAGTACCTCGCCGCGGCTGCGGCGCGCTCTCACGGAGGACGAGGGTGGCCGCGGGTTGTTCCTGGTGGCTCAGCTCACTGAGCGGTGGGGGACCCGGTACACGCCGCACGGCAAGGTGATCTGGACGCAGCAGCCGCTTCCCTGAGCTCACCACCAGGTGAACAGCAGATGATTGACGAGCAGCGCCAAGGTCGCCTGTGCGGCGAGCCAGGCGCGCGGCCGGGTCAGGAAGGCGCAGGCCGGGAGCAGCCACACCGCGAACGGCAGCCAGATGCGCTCCGTCTCCGCCTTGCTCATGCCGGAGACGTCGGCGACCAGGAGGGCGATGAGGGCTGCGGTCGTGAGAACGGCCAGGCGTAGGGCGGGACTCGGGGAGCGTCCGACGAGGGCCGCTCCGGTGCGCCCCAGCGCCGCCGCCGTCGCCGGGCCCACGATGAACACCGTGCAGGCGAAGTTCGCCCACACCCAGTAGGAGTACGGCCGTACACCGCCCACCCCTTGGTAGTAGCGCGTGACCAACAGGTGGTAAGCCTCCCACCAGTTGAAGCCCAGCGCGGTGAACACGGCCGGGACGACGGCCAGTCCCGCCAGCAGGAAGGGGAGCGGTCGGGCGCGGCGGGAGCCCAGCAGGAGGACGGCGGCGGCGATGAGGGCGAAGAGCGTGAGGCCGTAGGAGAGATAGGCCGTCAGCCCGAGGAGAAGGCCCGAGACGAAGCCGGTCGCCCGCGGGCGGTGTCCCGTCACCGCCAGGGCCAGGAACGCGACGGCCCAGGCGGCGACCCCCGTGAAGTAGCCGTCCGCCGAGGCACCCACCCACACCGCGCCCGGCAACAGGACCAGGAAGGGCGCGGCACGGCGGGCCAGCTGCTCGTCGGCGAGCGCCCGTACGGCGACCAGGACCGCGGCCGCCGCGCTCGTACCGACGGTGATGACGAAGGCGCCGGCCCAGCCTCCCCCGCCGAGGCCGATCCGGTCGAGGAGGACGAAGGTGACGGTCGCCCCCGCCGGGTGCCCGGCGACATGGGCCGGCCAGTCGTGGGGGCCGCTCACGATGTGCTGGGTGAAGTCCCGCAGGGTGTGCGGGATGTCGTGGAAGCGGCCGATGACCTGGAGGTACTCGTTGCGGGTGGTGAGCCGCTGGGCCACGCCCCGGTACCAGCCGTCGACCAGGGCGAGGGACCACGTCCAGGCCATGGCCGCTCCCCACGCGGCGAACAGCAGGGGACGCCAGGGCAGGCGGGCCGCGATCGTGGGGCCGTAGATCACTACGGCCACCGCGACGGCGATCGCCGCCGGGGTGCCGGGGCCGATGTGAGGTTCCCATTTCGCCAGCAGCGGTGGCCAGTGCACGTGGAGGGAGCGGTTGCGGTGCTCGATTCCGGTGCCGATGACGGCGGCCGTCACGACGAGCAGTGCGGCTGCCGCGGCGGCGTAGAGGTCTCGGCGGAGGTCGCGGTTCACGGCGGACACGCTAGGCCGCGGGACGTCCACCGGACGGCTGACATGCAACGGACGTCAGAGTTTCGTCATGGTTCACGAAGCCGATTCCGGGCCGGTCCGGACCTACGGTCGGGGCATGAGACGGACTCCCTTCTCGCCCTCCTTCTGGCGCAGCCCCCTGCGCGGTCCCTGGTTCACCTCGGTCCTCGGCATCGTCCTGCTCGGCGGCATCACCGTGCTGTTCGTGACGGGGCTGCTGTCGTACGCGGCCTACAACCCGGACCTGTCGCCGGTGAACGACCAGACCCCGGACAAGGGGATCCTCGGCTTCTATCTCTTCTCCTGGCCGACCGATCCGCACTGGCTGTACCGGCTGACGCAGGGCGTCCACGTCACCCTCGGGATCACGCTGATCCCCGTGCTGCTGGCCAAGCTGTGGTCGGTCGTGCCGAAGCTGTTCACGCTGCCGCCGGCGCGCTCCCTCGCGCACGCCCTGGAACGGATCTCGCTGCTGCTGCTGGTCGGCGGCGGCCTGTTCGAGTTCGTCACCGGCGTGCTGAACGTCCAGCTCGACTACGTCTTCCCGGGCTCCTTCTACCCGCTGCACTTCTACGGGGCGTGGGTGTTCTTCGCCGCGTTCGTCGCCCACGCGGTGCTGAAGACCCCGGCGGCCCTGCGCAATGTGCGGGGTATGCGTCAACCGTCTCAGATGACGGAGGAGGAGCGGGAGTTGGTGGCTCCTGACCCCGCCCCCCCGACCGTCTCCCGGCGGGGTGCCCTCGGGCTGGTCGGAGGCGGCTCGCTGCTGCTGTTCGGCACGACGGTCGGGCAGGACTTCGACGGGCTGCGGTGGTCCGCCGTTCTCGCCCCGCATGGGGGCGCCGACCCGGGCAGCGGTCCGGGCGGCTTCCAGATCAACAAGACCGCCGCGTACGCCGGTATCAGCGCGGTGGAGCGGAGTGCGGAGGCGTGGCGGCTGACCGTCAGCGGGCGGTCCCGGACCGTCCGGCTCAGCCGCGCCGACCTGCTCCGACTCCCGCTGCACAGCTCGGCGTTGCCCATCGCCTGCGTCGAGGGCTGGTCGACCTCCGACCAGTGGTGGCGGGGCGTGCGGCTGCGGGATCTCGCGGCCCTCGTCGGGTACGAGGGCGATCCGCCGGACGTCTTCGTGGAGTCGCTGCAACGGCACGGCGCGTTCCGGCGGGCCGCCCTGCGCGCCAACCAGGTCGCCGACCCGCGTTCCCTGCTCGCCCTGTTCGTCAATGGCGAGGAGCTGACCCCCGACCACGGCCATCCGGCACGGGTCATCGTGCCCGCGGCGCCCGGTGTGCTCAACACCAAGTGGGTGGCGCGGATGACGTTCGGAGACCTGTGATGAGGCGCCCCCGGTTCGCGCTGCCGCTCGGCAGCCCGCTCCAGATCCTGCTGCTGGCCTGCTCGTTCGCGCTCGCCGCCTATGCGGGGGTGCAGCTGCTCGCGGGGGACTGGTTCGGGGTCGCGCTGTGGATCGTGGGCGCGGCGCTGCTGCACGACCTGGTCCTGCTGCCGCTGTACGCGGCGGCGGACCGCGCCCTCGTGCAGGCGGCGGGCCCGCGGCGCAGCTGGGTGGGGTACGTCCGGGTGCCGGCCGCGCTGTCGCTGCTGCTTCTGCTGGTCTGGTTCCCGCTGATCGGCGGGCAGGTGACGGCACGCTACGCGTCCGCCACCGGCCTGCCCGCGGACCGCTTCCTGCCCCGCTGGCTGCTGCTGACGGCCGTGCTCTTCGGCGGTTCGGCGGTGCTGTTCCTGCTGCGGCTGCGCTGGGCGTCGAAACGGCAGTCTGTCGACTGATCGGCGGTATGGCCGTCGACGTGGTGTGCGTGTCGCAGCGTGGCGGCCCGGCGGCGGGCCGAAGTGCCCTGTGACCGGCGTGGCCGCCGATGGCTACTTTCTCGCCCGGCGGCTGCCGGTGACGGCGGTGCTGTTCCTGCTGCGGCTGCGCTGGGCGTCGAAACGGCAGTCTGTCGACTGATCGGCGGTATGGCCGCCGACGTGGTGTGCGTGTCGCAGCGTGGCGGCCCGGCGGCGGGCCGAAGTGCCCCGTGACCGGCGTGGCCGCCGATGGCTACTTTCTCGCCCGGCGGCTGCCGGTGACGGCGGTGCTGTTCCCGCTGCGGCTGCGCAGGGCGACGAAACAGCGGCCTCCCGCCGTCCACTGATCCACGGCACGCCAGCCCGCGCGGCGCGCGTGCCGCAGCAGGGCCGGCGTGCCCAGCCGGGCCCACGGGAAGGGGCTGCCGGCGGCCCCTCGGGCGTCGGTGACATGCACCCGGACCCGCTCGTCGACGTCCGGGTCCGGAACCGTCTCGGCGATCAACAGGCCGCCGGGGGCGAGGATTTGGGCCATGCGGTCCAGCAGGGCGCGTGGGTCGCCGCCGATGCCGAGGTTGCCGTCGAGCAGGAGTGCGGTGCCCCAGCGGCCCTCGGCGGGCAGCGGTTCGAAGACGGAGCGGCGCAGCGCCTGCCCGCCGAGGGAGACCGTGCGTGCCACGGCCGCCTCGCTCACGTCGATCCCGAGCACCGGCAGCCCCCGCTCACCCAGCGCGACGACCAGCCGCCCGGGCCCGCACCCCACGTCGAGCACCGCACCCTCACACCGCCGCAGCACCTCCAGATCGACCCCATCGGCCTCCGCGCACCACCGCTCGACCTCCAGCAGAAGCAACCAGCCGTCGGCACGGCGCAGGAACAGGGGGCCGCGGCCGGTACGCAGGGCGTAGGCGTAGGGATCGGCGGACCAGGTGCCGTCGTCCACCGGAGTGATCGCTGAGCGAGGACCGGCGCCGGCGCCCCGACGAACCGCGACACGACTCGACGCGAGGGACCGCACGCCCCCGAAGCCGACGCCGGAGTCCGCCGGGCGGGTGCCTGACCGGGAGTTGTCTGCGTCCCGGGCCGGCTCGCGGTGGGCCGTGGGGCCGCTCGGGTCGGAGGGCTGTTGGGCGCTGAAGCCGGCGCCCGGGTTCGTTGGGCGGGCGTGTGGTGGGGAGATGTCGGGGTCCCAGGTGGACTCGCGGTGGGCCGCGGGCCCGCCCGGGTCGGAGGGCTGCTGGATGTTGCAGCCGGTGCCCGCGTTCGTTGGGCGGGTGTTCGGTCGGGGGCTGTCGAGGTCCGGTGTCGGCTCGCGGTGGATCACGGAACTGCTCGGGTCGGAGGGCCGCTGGGTGGTGAAGTCGGTGGCCGGGTTCGTGCTCGGTGGGGAGTTGTCGGGGTCCGCTGTCGGCCTGCGGTGGGTCGCGTTGTCGCTCGCGTGGGAGGGGCAGGGGGTGTTGAAGCCGGCGGTCGGGTTTGCCGGGTGGGTGGACGGTGGAGAGGGGTTGGCCTCAGGGGGCGGCGCGAGGCGGGGCATGGGGGCGCTCGCCTCGTGGGAGCCCTGGGCGTTGAAGCCGGTGTCCGGGTTCGTTGCCGGCGGGGGCTCCGTGGGCGGGTCGGCGGGAGCCGTGTCGGGGTGTGGCTGGTGTCCGATCCGTGTTGTCAGTTGCCGGATGCCGCTCATCGGTCCGCCGCCGCCAGGTGGGCCAGCCGGGTCGCGAAGCGGCCGGTGGGTGCGGTCTGGGCGACCAGTTCGGCGTCGTACGCCGTGTCGACGTCCCGTAGGCGAGGCAGGTCCCGCACGCGCAGGCCTGCCAGCCGGTCGCGCTGGACGGCGCCCGTGCGGGGTGTCGACATCGGGACGCCGAGGAGGAGGGCCGGGTCCGGGGCGGCCAGGCCCAGGGCCCAGAAGCCGCCGTCCTCCGCGGGGCCGAAGTACGCGTCGCAGTCGGCGAAGTCGACGGTCAGCAGCTCCGGTGTCACCTGGGGCGTGTCCATGCCGATGAGCAGGGCCGGGCCGGTGCAGTGCGCGAAGGCGGCGGCCAGGCGTTCGTCGAGGCCGCCAGGACACTGCCGTACGACCTCGAAGCCGGACGGCAGCCAGGGGCCCGGCTCGCCCTCCAGGACCAGGACCCGGCGGTGGGCCGGGGTCCGGGCGACGGCGTCCAGGGTGTCCGCCAGCGCCGCCTCGGCGAGTGCAGCTGCCTCGTGAGGGGTGAAGGGCGGCGTCAGCCGGGTCTTCACCCGCCCGGGCCTCGGTTCCTTCGCGATGACCAGGATCGTGGGCAGGGGGGTCATGGGCGGACTCCTTCGCGTACCTGCGGTGCCACCGGCGGCTCGGCCAGGACGTGGCTCATGTCCCGCACCGCCTGCCAGGTGCCGCGCCAGGTGCCGGTCACCTTGGAGGCGCCCGCGCGCGGCAGATACGGGACGTCGTACTCGGCGACCCGCCAGCCGGCGTCCGCGGCCCGGACGACCATCTGCAGGGGGTAGCCACTGCGGCGGTCCGTGAGGGCCAGGGACAGCAGCGGCTCGCGGCGGGCGGCCCGCAACGGGCCCAGGTCGTGCAGGCGCAGGCCGGTGCGGCGGCGGAGGAGACGGGCGAGGGCGAGGTTGCCCGCGCGGGCGTGCAACGGCCAGGCGCCGCGCGTCCCCGGCCGCCGCCGGCCCAGCACCAGGTCGGCCTCCCCGGCCCGGATCCGCTCCACGAACGGCACCAGCTCGGCCGGGTCCAGCGAGGCGTCGCAGTCGCAGAAGCAGACGATGTCCGCCGTGGCCGCCGTCAGACCGGCGTGGCAGGCGGCGCCGAAGCCGCGCCGCGCCTCGCGCACGACCCTCGCGCCGAGCGCCCGGGCGATCTCCGCCGAGCCGTCGGTGGAGCCGTTGTCCACGACGAGCGCGCGCCAGCCTGGCGGGATGCGCTCCAGCACCCACGGCAGCGCCTCGGCCTCGTCGAGGCAGGGGAGTACGACGTCCACGGACGTCGCGCCCGGTTCTCGTACGTCGGATGCGTCTTTGCCGGATACGTCTTTGTCGGAAGGGGGCGTCACGGCACTCACCCTACGAATGAGAATCGGGTAAATCGGGCATCGGCTCCTTACGAAACGGGGACGTCAGGAGCCCGGCGGCGCGTCCGCGCGTGCGCGGTGCGAGGCTGGCTCCATGGAGCAGCAGCAGTACGGACAGGGCGGCGCCCGGGTGCTCGTCGTCGACGACGATCCCACCGTCGCAGAGGTCGTCACCGGCTACCTCGACCGCGCCGGGTATGTCGTGGACCGGGCCGGTGACGGCCCCGACGCGCTCGCCCGCGCCGCCGCCCACTGGCCCGACCTCGTCGTCCTCGACCTGATGCTGCCCGGCATGGACGGCCTGGAGGTGTGCCGGCGGATGCGGGGGCGCGGGCCGGTGCCGGTCATCATGCTCACCGCACGCGGCGACGAGGACGACCGCATCCTCGGCCTGGAGGTCGGCGCCGACGACTACGTCACCAAGCCGTTCAGCCCCCGCGAACTGGTCCTGCGTGTCGAGTCCGTGCTGCGCCGCACCCGGCCCTCCCAGCCGTCGGGCCTGCTGCGGGCGGCCGGGCTCTCCGTCGATCCGGCGTCCCGCCGTGCCCTCAAGAACGGCACCGAACTCGCCCTCACCATCCGGGAGTTCGACCTCCTCGCCTTCTTCCTGCGGCACCCCGGCCGGGTCTACAGCCGCGAGGACCTGATGCGCGAGGTGTGGGGCTGGGACTTCGGCGACCTGTCGACCGTCACCGTCCACGTACGGCGGCTGCGCGGCAAGGTCGAGGACGACCCCGGCAGGCCCCGGCTGATCCAGACGGTGTGGGGTGTCGGCTACCGCTTCGACGGCTCCGAGGACGTCACCGAAGGCGTCTCCCGAGCGGAGGCGTGACCATGCACGACAACCTCCTCATCGCCCTGTTCGCCTTCCTCGGCGCCGCCGCTGCCGGACTGCTCGGCGCCTGTGTGCTGCTGCTGATCCGGCGCCGCTCGCTCGCCCTGCACCTCGGTGTGGTCGCCGCCGTCGCCGTCACCGCGATGCTCGCGGGCACCCTCGCGGTCGCGCAGGCCATGTTCCTGTCCGGGCACGACCTGAAGGTCGTCACGACCGTCGTCGCCATGGCCGCCGTGGTCTCCCTGGCCACCGCCCTGCTGCTGGGCCGCTGGGTCGCCGCCCGCAGCCGCGCCCTCACCCTGGCCGCCCGTTCCTTCGGCGACGGCGGCGACTTCACCTCGCCCGCGGGCCCCGCCACCGCCGAACTCGCCGCCCTCAGCCGGGAGTTGGAGGCCACCAGCGCCAAACTCGCCGAGTCCCGGGAGCGCGAACGCGCCCTGGAGTCCTCCCGGCGCGAACTGGTCGCCTGGATCTCCCACGACCTGCGCACCCCCCTCGCCGGCCTGCGCGCGATGTCCGAGGCGCTGGAGGACGGTGTAGCCGCCGACCCGGACCGCTACCTCAGACAGATCCGCACCGAGGTCGAGCGCCTCAACGACATGGTCGGCGACCTCTTCGAACTCTCCCGCATCCATGCGGGCACACTGGCGCTCAGCCCGAGCCGGATGTCCCTCTACGACCTCGTCGGCGACGCGCTTGCGGGCGCCGACCCCCTGGCCCGCGAGCACGGCGTACGGCTGGTCGGTGACCGGGTCGAGCCCCTGCCGGTGGAGGTGGACGGCAGGGAGATGAGCCGGGTGCTGGGCAATCTGCTGGTCAACGCCATCCGGCGGACTCCGGCCGACGGCACGGTGGCGATCGCCGCGGAGCGCTCGCCGGACGGTGTGGTCGTGTCCGTGACGGACGCCTGCGGCGGCATCCCGGAGGAGGACCTGCCCCGCGTCTTCGACACCGGATGGCGGGGCACGCATGCCCGGACTCCCCCTGCCGGGGCGGGCCTCGGCCTCGCCATCGTGCGGGGCATCGTGGAGGCGCACCAGGGCCGCGCGACCGTCCGCAACATCCCGGGCGGCTGCCGCTTCGAGGTGATCCTCCCCGTCGCCGAGGCGTGAGGGGTCACCTCTCGGGGCGACACTCGATGTCGGTCGCGGAGATCTCCCGGCAGGTGAGACCACTCCCGGGGCCGATGGCATGCGAGAGGAGCGGTGCGACGAGCTTCTCGCAGGTCCCGTCCGCGCCGTCCTCGGAGTCCTCGCTGGCGTGCTTGCAGGCCCTGTCGATGACGTGGGCGCTGTCGACCTTCTTGCCGGGCGGCGGCGTGTCCGCAACCGCCGACGGGGCGAGGAGGAACACGCCTGCCACGGGCGCGCCGATCAGGGCGGCGATCCGGGTGCGGGTGGGCTTGAGGGTACGCCGGAGCATTCTGCGGTCCTTTCAACTGATTTGTCGCGAACAGCGCCATGATCGACGACAACGACGTCGTCCAGGCGTGGACACGCTCAGTGCGTCCGCGTGAACTCCCGCTTCCCCGGCGGCCCCCGTGTGTGGTGGTGCTGCCCGCTGCCGCTTCGTGAATGCGGGCAGCACCACCGGTCTGTCGTCGCCACCGGTCCGGAGGTTGCCTATGCCTCCCGCATTCCGGCCCGTGCGAACTCCCGCATGCCCTCCTCGAAGCCCACCTCGGCCTTCCAGCCCAGCTCGGCCCGCAGCCGCGCCGAGTCCGCCGTGATGTGCCGTACGTCGCCGAGCCGGTACTCCCCGGTGACGACCGGATCCGGGCCGCCGTACGCCGCGGCCAGCGCACGGGCCATCTCGCCGACCGTGTGCACCTCGCCGCTGCCGGTGTTGTACGCGGTCAGCGCCCCCTCGCCGGAACCCGCCTCCAGCGCCGCCACGTTGGCCGCGGCCACGTCCCGCACATGCACGAAGTCCCGCCGCTGACGGCCGTCCTCGAAGACCCGCGGGGACTCGCCGCGGGCCAGCGCCGAGCGGAAGAAGGAGGCGACGCCCGCGTAGGGGGTGTCGCGGGGCATCCCCGGCCCGTACACGTTGTGGTAGCGCAGCGACACCGCAGAGCCGCCCGTGGCGCGCGCCCAGGCCGCCGCCAGGTGTTCCTGGGTGAGCTTGGTCGTCGCGTACACATTGCGCGGGTCGACCGGGGCGTCCTCGCCGACCAGTCCGGGGGACAGCGCCGCACCGCACACCGGGCACGGCGGCTCGAAGCGGCCGGCGTCAAGGTCGGCCACCGTGCGCGGGCCCGGCCGTACCACCCCGTGCCGCGGGCAGGCGTAGCGCCCCTCGCCGTACACCACCATCGACCCGGCCAGCACAAGGCGTCGTACACCCGCCTCGGCCATGGCCGTGAGCAGGACGGCGGTGCCGAGGTCGTTGTGGGAGACGTAGTCGGCCGCGTCCGCGAAGCCGGTGCCCAGGCCGACCATGGCCGCCTGGTGGCACACGGCGTCGACCCCGGTCAGGGCGCGGCGGACGGCTGTGGGGCTGCGTACGTCCGAGGCGGGATCGGCCCGGACGTCGTAGACGACGGGCTCGTGCCCGTGCGCCTCCAGTGCCCGCACGACATGGGACCCGATGAACCCGGCACCGCCGGTGACCAGTACTCGCATGCGGCCACGCTAGGGCCGTGACGAGGTGGGACGGGTGGGCCGCGCCCGGGACGTCACCGGTCCGTAAGACCCCCGGAGCCACTAGCCGTGCACCGGCAGCGACACCGTGAACACCGTCGACCCCGGGGCGCTGCGCAGCTCGATCGTGCCGCCGTGGGCGCGGACCAGGGAACTGGCGACCGACAGGCCGAGCCCGCTGCCGCCACGGTCCCGGCTGCGGGCCTTGTCGACGCGGTAGAAGCGGTCGAAGACGCGTTCCTGGTCGGCGGCCGGAATTCCGGGGCCGGCGTCCTCGACCCGTACGACGGCCCTGTCGCCCGTCACCTCGACCGCCATCGACACCGGCGTACCGGCCGGCGTGTGCACGGCCGCGTTGGTGAGCAGGTTGTCCAGGACCTGGCGGATGCGGTGCGGGTCCAGACGGAGCCTCAGCGCGGGCGGGCCGGACGTCACCTTCAGGGGGCGCTCCGGGTGGGTCGCCCGGAAGGCGGCGGCCGCCTCGTCCACCAGCTCCACCAGGTCCGTGTCCTGCATCCGCAGCGGCGCGTCCACCTCCGCCGCGTCCAGACGGGCGAGCAGCAGCAGGTCGTCCAGGAGCACGCCCATCCGGGCCGCTTCGGCGCGCAGCCGGGCCAGGTGCTTGTCGCGCTCCTCGGGGGCGTTGGCGGCGGCGTACTGGAAGAGGTCCGCGTAGCCCCGTACGGACATCAGGGGGGTGCGCAGTTCGTGCGAGGCGTCCGCGACGAAGCGGCGCAGCCGCTGTTCGGCCTCCGCGCGGACCGCGAGCGAGTCGTCGATGTGCTCCAGCATGGTGTTGAAGGCGGTGCGCAGCTCCTCGACCTCCGGGCCGCCGCCCCGCTTGTCGGCGCGCAGCGGCAGCCGGGCCGCCGACTCGGTGAGGTCGTGCGAGGCGATGCCGTGGGCGGTGTGCGCCATGTCGCTCAGCGGGTTCAGGCCCCGGCGCAGCATCCGCCGGCCCGCCAGCACCAGCGCCAGCAGGGCGAGCCCGAAGGCGATGACCTGGACCGTGATCAGCCGCCGTACCGTGTCGTCGATGTCGGCCATCGGCGCACCGCTGATCAGGACCAGACCGGGCTTGACCTCGCAGGCGCGCAACCTGTAGGCGCCGTCGCCCGTGAGGTTCGCGGTGCGCACCACTTCGCTGTCGGAGGCGGCCTGGGCCCTGGCCAGGGAGGTGAGGGGGGCGATGTCCCGAGGGAGGTCGCCGGGCTCCTCGGGCTTGCGGAGCACCGCCTTGCCGCCCGACACGTCGTACACGGCGTAGTACCAGCCCCAGTACTTCTTGCCCTGGAGGGTGCCGGTCTCCGCGACGTTCTTCGACTGGGCGACCTGGGCGAGCCCCAGCTGGTCGTCGAGCTGGTGCGACAGATAGTCCCGCATATAGGTCGTCAGGGCCGTGCCGACGACGGCGAACACCACCAGCGCCAGCGCCCCGAGCCCCAGCGCCAGCCGGGTGCCGAGCCGCAGTCTCCGGTACGAGGGCAGCCGGCGGATCACTCGGAGGCCTGCCGTATGACGTACCCGAAGCCCCGCACCGTCTGGATCAGTGGTTCGCCCGTGTCGTCGAGCTTGCGGCGCAGCCGGCTGACGACCAGCTCCACCACGTTCGAGCGCCCCCCGAAGCCGTACTCCCAGACATGGTCGAGGATCTGCGCCTTGGTCATCACCGTCGGCGACTTGCGCATCAGGAAGCGCAGCACCTCGTACTCGGTGGGGGTCAGCGTGAGCAGCTTGCCGCAGCGGCGCACCTCACGGGTGTCCTCGTCCATCGTCAGGTCCGCCACCCGCAGTACCGAGCGCTGGAAGCCGGGGCCGGAGCTGCGCCGCAGCACCGTGCGCAGCCGGGCCATCAGTTCCTCCACGGCGAACGGCTTGACCAGGTAGTCGTCGCCGCCCCGGGTCAGGCCCGCGACCCGGTCGGCGACACCGTCGCGCGCGGTGAGGAACACCACGGGCACCATCGTGCCGGTGGCGCGCAGCCGGTCCAGGACGCCGAAGCCGTCCACGTCGGGCAGCATCAGATCGAGCACCACGATGTCCGGGTGGAACTCGGCGGCCAGCCGCAGCGCCTCCTCGCCGGAGTTCGCGGTGACCGCGTCCCAGCCCTCGTAACGGGCCACGGTCGCGACGAGATCGGCGATGGGCGGGTCGTCGTCCACGACCAGGAGGCGTACTTTTTCCACCCGCTCATAGTGCGGTACGCGGCAGGCCGGGCCCTGTGGTCGGGCACACAGCCGGCACATCGATAAGTACTTGTAAGTTGTACGACAGGTTATCGACAGCTTCCGCCAGCCAAGCTCGGTCTCCCCAGGATCCGATGAAGGAGCTGCCGTCCCGTGACGACCGTCCAATCGCCCCCTGCGCCCCCCACGGCGATACGCCCCAGGGTGGTGGCCCGCACCGGCCTGTACACCGTGCTCGCCGCGAACGCGGCCGTGGTCGCCTGCTTCTTCGCCCAGGCGGGCTTCGCCTCCAACGCCCTGATCGTCATAGGCCGCCTCCTCGGCCTCTACGGCGCCCTCGTCATGGCCTTCCAGCTGGTGCTGGTGGCCAGGCTGCCCTGGCTGGACCGCCGCATCGGCATGGACCGGCTCACCTCCTGGCACCGCTGGACCGGCTTCGCCCTCCTGTGGACGCTGCTCGGGCACGCCGTCTTCATCACCTTCGGCTACGCCCAGGGCGCGGGCGTCGGCCCGATCACCGAGATCGTGGACCTCGCCCGGACGACGGAGGGCGTGCTCCGCGCGATCGTCGCGCTCGGCATCATCCTCGTGGTCGGCGCCGTCTCGGCCCGCTACGCCCGCCGCCGCCTCGCCTACGAGACCTGGCACTTCATCCATCTCTACACGTATGTCGCCGTGGTGCTCGCGTTCACGCACCAGGTCGCGGTCGGTACGACGTTCACCGCGTCGTCCGCCGCGAAGACGTACTGGTACGGCGTGTGGGGCGTCGCCCTCGGCGCGGTGGTCCTCGGCCGCCTGGTCCTGCCGCTGTGGCGGAACCTGCGGCATCAGCTGCGGGTCTCCGCGGTCGTCCACGAGTCCGACAACGTCGTCTCGATCCACATGACCGGTCGCGACCTGGACCGGATGCCCGCGCAGGCCGGCCAGTTCTTCCTGTGGCGCTTCCTGACCCGCGACCGCTGGTGGCAGGCGAACCCCTTCTCCCTCTCCGCGGCCCCCGACGGCCGCACCCTGCGCCTCACCGCCAAGGCGGCGGGCGACGGCAGCGCCGCCCTGCGCCATGTGAAGGTCGGCACGCGCGTGTTCGCCGAGGGCCCCTACGGCGCCTTCACCACACTGCACCGCACGAAGTCCGAGTCCCTGCTGATCGCGGGCGGCGTCGGCGTCACCCCCATCCGGGCCATCCTGGAGGACATCGCGGGCCACGCGGTCGTCATCTACCGCGTGGCCTCGGACCGCGACGCCGTCCTCTACGACGAACTGCGCGAGCTGGCGGCGGCCAAGGGCGCCGAACTGCACCTGGTCACCGGACCGGCCGTCCCCGACAAGCTGGCGCCGCGCGAACTGGCCCGGCTGGTGCCGGACATCGCCGACCGGGACGTCTTCCTGTGCGGGCCGCCGCCGATGATGAACGCGGTGCTGCGCAGCCTGGGCGACCTGGGCGTGCCCAAGCAGCAGATCCACTTCGAGCGCTTCAGCCTGGCCGGATGAGGAAGACGGGAAAGACATCGTGAAGCGAGCCATACCTGTCGTCGTCCTGAGCATCGCGGGCCTGGTCCCGGTCTGGCGCTACGAGCCGTCCGTGGGCGCTGCGACCTCCACCACCGAGCCCGCCTCGACGCCCTCGGCATCCGCGGGCTCTTCGTCCGGCACGGTCGTCAAGGGCACGACGATCCAGACGGAGAAGGGTCCCGTGCAGGTCCAGGTGACCTTCTCCGGCGAGAAGATCACGGCAGTGAAGATGCTGCAGCAGCCGAACCATCCGCAGACGGCGGCTGCGGTGCCGAAGCTGGTCGCGGAGACGCTGAAGGCGCAGAGCGCGGACATCGACACCGTGTCCGGCGCGACGATCACCAGCGAGGCCTACAAGAAGTCCCTCCAGGCGGCGATCGACTCGAACGGTGCGAGCGCGAAGACGTCCGCGTCCCCCTCGGCCTCGGCCGCCTCCGCCGCGCAGACGGTGTCGGGTTCGACGGTGAACACCGACAAGGGTCCCGTGCAGGTCCAGGTGGCCTTCTCCGGCGAGAAGATCACGGCAGTGAAGATGCTGCAGCAGCCGAACCATCCGCAGACGGCGGCTGCGGTGCCGAAGCTGATTGCGGAGACGCTGAAGGCGCAGAGCGCGGACATCGACACGGTGTCCGGTGCGACCATCACGAGCGACGGCTACAAGGAGTCCCTCCAGGCCGCGATCGACGCGAAGGGCTGATCCGAATGCACCGCGTCGAACACGTCATGGGCTTCCCCGTCTCGCTCCGGGTCGACGACGAGCACGTTCCTGAGTCGGCCGCGGACGCGGTCTTCGCATGGCTGCGCGAGGTCGACGCCCGGTTCAGCCCCTTCAAGCCCGACAGCGAGGTGTCCCGCCACGGCCGCGGCGAGCTGGCCTCCCACGAGCTCAGCGACGACCTCGTCGAGGTCCTCGGCCTGTGCGAGCACTACCGGATCGCGACGGGCGGAGCCTTCGACGTACGGCTGCCCGGCCGCGGGCTCGACCCCTGTGCGGTGGTCAAGGGCTGGTCGGTGCAGCGTGCGGCGGAGCTGCTGAAGGCGGCCGGCGCGCAGAGGTTCGTCCTGAACGCCGGCGGTGACGTGGTCGCCGCCGGCGGCCCATGGCGGGTCGGAGTACGGCACCCCGAACACGCCGACAAGCTGTGCACCGTCCTCGAGCTGACCGAAGGCGCGGTCGCCACCTCCGCCCGCTACGAGCGCGGCGACCACATCATCGACGGCCGTACGGGACTCCCGGCGACCGGGCTGCTCAGCATGACCGTCGTGGCGTCGTCGCTCACCGAGGCCGACTCGGTCGCGACGGCGGCCTTCGCGCTGGGCGTGCAGGGCATCGAGTGGGCCGCCTCGCGCGCGGGCTGCGAGGTGTTCGCGGTGGACGCAGACGGGCAGGTGCTGCGGACGGAGGGGTTTCCGGCCGTACGGGAGTCTCCCGCGGCTGCCTGACCTCCGGCCGCCCGCCCTGACTAACCTGGCGCGGTGACCATCGAGTTGACGCTGCTGTCGTCCGTCGCCCATCGGGGGCAGGAGATCACCGCACCCCGGCTGCGGGGGCTGCTCGCGCTGCTGGCGGGGGAGTTGCGGGCGGGGTGCGGTGCCGGGCGGCTGGTCGACGGGCTGTGGCCGGACGGGCAGCCCGAGAACCCGGTCAAGGCGTTGCAGATCCTGGTGTCGAGGGCCCGCCGTCAGCTCGGTGCCGAGGTCATCGCCAGCACCCCGACCGGTTACCGGCTCGCCCTGCGCGAGGACCAGGTCGACACCTCCGCCGTCCTGCTGTTCGCCGCCGCCTGCGCCGAGAAGGCGCGGGCCGGGGACCACGCGGGCGCCCTCGCCGAGGCGGAGGAGGGGCTCGGGCTGTGGGACGGCGCCCCGGCCGACGCAGCGGGCGCCTTCGGTGATCCCGTCGGGGAACTGCGCGCCGAGCGGGCCGTGACCCACCGCGCGCTCGTCCGCTGCCGCGCACTCTCCCTCGCCCGCACCGGCCGCCGGGACGAGGCTCTCGGCCCGCTCGCCGAACTGGCCGCCGACCGTCCCCACGACGAGGAACTGGTCCTGGAGCTGATGCGCTGCCGGACGGCTGCTGAGGGGCCTGCCGCCGCCCTGGCCACGTACGACGCCCACCGCCGTCGTCTGCGCGACGAACTCGGCACCGACCCCGGGCCCGCCCTCCAGGAACTCCATCAGGAACTGCTGCGGGGCGAGGCACCCGTCGTGCGCCGCGGGGTTCCGCACGAGCCCAACCCCCTCCTCGGCCGGGACGCCGATGTCGCGGCCGTCACCCGGCTGCTGCACAGTGCCCGCGTCACCTCGGTCGTCGGGCCCGGCGGCCTCGGCAAGACCCGCCTCGCAAGCGCCGTCGCCCGGGACGCCGAGCAGCGCGTCGTACACCTGGTGCCGCTCGCCGGTGTCCGCCAGGACGCCGACGTGGCCGCCGAGGTCGCCTCGGCGCTGGACGCCTCCGGCACCGACCCGGTCGCCGGCATCGTGGGCATCCTCGGCTCCGGACCCGCCCTGCTCGTCCTGGACAACTGCGAGCACGTGGTGCGCGGTGTCGCCGACCTGGTCCAGGCCGTCGTGTCGAGGACCCGGGACCTGCGGATCCTCACCACCAGCCGGGCGCCGCTCGGACTGTCCTCCGAGACCGTCTATCCACTGCCCGAGCTGGACCCCGCGACCACCGTCGAGCTGTTCGAGCAGCGCGCCCGCGCCGCCCGCCCGGACCTCGACCTGCACGCCGAGACCGTGGCCGCGCTGTGTCGCCGTCTCGACGGGCTTCCCCTGGCCGTCGAACTCGCCGCGGCCCGGGTGCGGGTGATGTCCGTCGCGGAGATCGCCCGGCGTCTGGAGGACCGCTTCGCGCTGCTGCGGGGCGGCTCCCGGGACGCCCCGCAGCGGCACCGCACCCTGCACGCCGTCGTCGACTGGAGCTGGAACCTCCTCGCCGAGCCGGCGCGGTCCGCCCTGGCCGCACTGTCCGTCTTCCCCGCCGGGTTCACGGCCCAGGCGGCCGAGCAACTCGTCGACGACGCCTGGGAGATCCTGGAAGACCTTGTCGACCACTCCCTGCTGAAGGTCGCCGACACCGCCCACGGCTCCCGCTTCCGCATGCTGGAGACAGTCCGTGAGTTCGCCGCCGCGCACCGGGAGGCCGCCGTGACGGAGCGGTTCCTCGGCTGGGCACGGGACTTCGGGACCGTCCACCACGACGCCCCGTTCGGCGCCGATCCCTTCGCCTCCTGGCAGCTGATCCGCGCCGAGCAGGACAACCTCGTCCACGCGCTGCGGCTCGCGCTCGCCCGAGAGGACCTCGACACCGTCGCCGCGGTCACCGCCGTACTCGGCAGTCTGTGGACCACCGAGGCGAACCACCCGCGGCTGATCGCCCTCACCGAGGACTGCGCCCGGCCGCTGTCCCACTACCGGCCCGGCCCCGCACACGTCGAGCCGGCCCGCACCGCCGCCGCTCTGCTGGCCGCCAACCTCTTCCTCGGCGTCGGACCGGGTGCCGCACGCACCCTGGTCGCCCTGCGCCGGCTGCCGCCTGCCGAACCGGACACCCTGGTACGGGCCGTGGCGGCGGTGCTGCGGGCGTTCCCGCAGGTGCTGACCGACCGGGACACGCTGGCCGAACTGTGCGATGCCGAGCAGCCGTTGCTCGCGGGCGTCGCCAACTGCGTCGCCACTTATGTCTGGGAGGGCGAGCAACGGTCGGACCTCGCCCTGGCCGCCGCCCGCCGCATGGTCGAGCTGCTCGGCGACCGGGACATCCCGCTGCTGCGGATCTGGCCCGCATCCCGGCTCGCCGAACTCTGCCTGCAGACCGAGCGCGGCGCCGAGGCCCTGGTCCACCTGCGGGCGGCGCTGGACGCCCTGGAGAGCCTCGGCGAATGGAACGACGCCATCGGCATGCGGTGGGGCCTGATGCTCGCCCATCTGCAGACCGGCGACCTCGACACCGCCGAACACTGGCTGGAGGAGGCGCTGCGGCACCAGCCGGAGGACACCGGCTCCGACGCCTTCACCCCCGACCTGGGCGCCCGCGCCGAACTGGCCCTCGCGCGCGGCGACACCGAGACCGGGCTCGGGCTGTGGCGCCGGGCCCTGGAACGGCTGGAGAACGGCCGCGCGACCCCGGTCTTCGGCGACGAACTCCTCAGGGAGGGCTGGGTGCTGGAGCTCCAGTCGGTCGCCCTCGTCGCCCACGCCCGGCACGCTCGCACCGACCTGGTGGCTCCCCTGGCCGCGGCGCTGAACGACCGCCTGACCACCCTGCTCACCCGGCCCGGGCCGGCCCCGCACCACGGCACCGTCGAGTACCCGGTGTGCGGCGCCATGCTGCTCGCCCTGGCCACGGTCGCCCTCGCGGACGGCGAGAACGAGCGCGGGGCGCGGCTGACCGCCCTCGCCGAACGCTTCCGTGCCCTGCGCAACTTCCAGCCGACCATGTCCTCGGCGCGCGCCCGCGAGGCCGCGCGGAACGCCGACAAGGCGGCGTACGAGGACGCGGTGTCCATGTACGCCGCCCTGGACGGGGACGGGTTGCGCGAGGTCGCACTCGGCCTGGTGGGGCCCGGGCTCACAGCCTGACCGGCAGGCTCAGCAGATGGAAGCCGTCGCCGGGCCAGTGCCCGAACCGCACGTCGGCGCGGTCCACGGCGAGCTCCGGTGCCGTCGGCCGCCGTACCAGAAGCTCCTCGAACACGACGCCCGTCACCAGCCGGCCGAGCGCCGCGCCGATGCAGTAGTGCGGGCCGTGCCCGAACGCCAGGTGCCCGTCCCCGCGGCCGAACTCCCTCGCCACGTCGAGCCGTTCGGGAGCCTCGTAGGCGGCCGGGTCGTGGTCCGCGGCGAACAGTGCGACCGTCACCGCCTCGCCCTTGCGCAGCCGGGTGCCGGCGAACACGAAGTCCTCGGTGGCGTACAGCGTGGCCCCCATCCGCACCAGGGTGACGTACCGCAGGAGCTCGGGGACGGCCCGGCCCAGCAGCTCGGGCTCGGTGCGCAGCCGCTCCAGCTGGTCCGGGTGGTCGAGGAGGGCGAGGACGGCGTGCGCGAGGAACAGGGCGGGCGGGGTGATACCGGTGTTGATCAGCAGGAAGAAGACGGTGATGATCTCGTCGTCGGTCATCCCGCCGTCCGCCAGCAGCGCCGACACCAGGTCGTCCGCGGGCTCCGCGCGCCGCCGCGCCACCAGGTCCTTGGTGTACTGCACGACACCGCCGAGCCCTTCGAGGGCGTGGCTGCCGTCGCCATAGGCGAAGTCCCGGATCCAGCCGCAGACCTTGTCCTGGTCGGCCGCGTCCACGCCGACGAGCGCGCAGATGACCGCCGTGCTCAGCGGGTACGCGAACTCGCCCAGCAGATCGGCCTGTTCGCGCCCGGCGAGGGTCTCGATCAGCTCCTGTGCGGTCTTCTCCACGAACGGGCGGAGCGCGGCGACCCGGCGGGCGGTGAAGGCGCGGGTGAGCGGGTTGCGGCGTCTGGTGTGCTCGTCGCCGTCGAAGAGCGCCAGGTGGCCCGAGAGGTACTGCGCGTACTCGGCCGGTAGGCCGTCGGCACCCTGGGCCAGCAACTCGGCCTGCGGATCCGGCATTTCGGAGTCCGGGATCGTCGAGCGGTCCCGGACCAGACGGGGTTCGGTGAGCGCGGCCTTCACGTCCTCGTGACGGGTGACGAGCCGTACGGCGGTGTCCAGGCCGGGGAGGACGACATGGCCGAGGCCGGGGCGCGTGCGCAGGTCGGCGTAGGCGCCGACGGGGTTCTCGACGAGTTCGGGGGTGAGGTGAACGGGGGTCTCGGTGGTCATCTCGGGTTCCTTTCCGGGTCGTTGGTGATATCTGATCAGCTGGGGTCGCGGTCGAACAGGCGGAGCGACCACACGAACCCGAGGACCGCGATCCCCACGCTCCAGGCCACCGCCATCCAGCCGTCGTGCCCGATCGCCGTTCCGGTCAGCAGCCCGCGCACGGTCTCGATGACCGTGGTGAACGGCTGGTACTCGGCGAACCAGCGGATCCAGGACGGCATCGAGTCGACCGGCACGAAGGTGCTGCTGACGAAGGGCAGCAGGAACGAGATCGGCAGTGGGGCGTTGCTGGCCCCCTCCGGGGTCTTGCTGATCAGCCCGAGGGCGACCGAAAGCCAGGTCAGGCCGAGGACGAACAGACCGAGCAGCCCGCCGGCCGCCAGCCACTCCAAGGGACCCGCGTCGGGACGGAAGCCGATGGCGAGGGCGACGGCGGTCACCAGGACCAGGTTGATCACCGTCTGGATGACACTGCCGACCACATGGCCGACCAGGATGGACGCCCGGGAGATCGCCATCGTGCGGAAGCGGGCCACGATGCCCTCGGTCATGTCCGTGCACACGGCGACCGCCGTCGGCACGCCTCCCATGCCCGCGGTCATCAGCAGGATGCCGGGGACGAGATAGGCGAGGTAAGCGGTACGGCCGCCGCTCTGGCCGATTCCCGCGCCGAGCGCCGAGCCGAAGACGTACACGAACAGGAGCAGCAGGGAGACGGGGATGAGCGCGACCTGGAGCGTCATCGACGGGTAGCGGCGGGCGTGCAGCAGATTGCGGCGCAGCATGGTGAGCGAGTCGCGGACGTGCGGGGCGGGCGGGGCGGCGGTGGTCATCGGGCCTGCACCTTCTCGTGGCCGGGGCGGTCGGTGACCGCGAAGAAGACGTCGTCGAGGTCGGGGGTGTGCACGGTCAGGGAGTCGACGTCGACGCAGGCGCTGTCGAGTACGTCGAGCAGGGCGCGCAGGGTGTGCACGCTGCCGTCGCCGGGGACCCGGAGGGTCAGCGCCTCGTCGACGGGGGTCCCCCCGCTCGAGCGAAGCCGAGAGTGGGGGAGCAGTCCCGGGCCCAGCGCCTGGGCGGCGCGGGTGAGTTGAGCGGGGTCGAGGAACCGGAGCCGGACATGGCCGCCGGGGACGAGACGCTTGAGTTCGTCCGGAGTGCCTTCGGCGACGATCCGGCCGTCGCTCAGCACCGCGATGCGGTCGGCGAGCTGGTCGGCCTCCTCCAGGTACTGCGTGGTGAGGAAGACGGTGACTCCGCCGTCGACGAGCTCGCGGATGATCTGCCACATGGTGTGCCGGGAGCGCGGGTCGAGACCGGTGGTCGGCTCGTCGAGGAAGATCACCTCGGGGGAGCCGACCAGCGTCATCGCGATGTCGAGGCGCCGTCGCATACCGCCGGAGTAGGTGGCGGCGGGCTTCTTCGCGGCGTCCGACAGGTCGAAGCGCTCCAGGAGTTCGGCGGCGACGCGCCTGCCCTCGGGGCGGGGCAGGTGGTGCAGGTCCGCCATGAGCGCCATGTTCTCCTCGCCGGTGATCAGGTTGTCGACGGCGGAGAACTGGCCGGTGACGCCGATCGCGGCCCGTACGGACTGCGGTGCGGCGGCGACACCGTGGCCGGCGACCCGGGCCTCGCCGCCGTCGGCGCGGACCAGTGTGGAGAGGATCTGGACGGTGGTGGTCTTGCCGGCTCCGTTCGGGCCGAGCAGCGCGAAGACCGTGCCGCGCGGGACGTGCAGGTCGATGCCGTCGAGGACGACCTTGTCGCCGTATGCCTTGCTCAGGCCGGTGGCCTCGATGGCCGCTGGTGTCGTCGGGTTCATGCCGCAGAGCGTGCGGGACGCCGGATTCAGGGCGGCTTCACGGCGGTTTCAGCGGGGCGGAGGGACTGAAACCCGGCATGGGAAGGAAACGCCTTCCAGCGGCGGCCATGACCGTCGGGGCCGTGCCTGCACTGAGCGCGTGCCGAGGCCGGGGCCGGATCCGGCCAAACTCCCGAAGGAAACGCGAAACACAACAGGTCTAGACTCTGCCTGCAACGGCCCAGACCGAAGGGTGTTCGGCGTCTTGATACGCATAGATTCAGTCACCAAGCGCTACCCCGACGGTACGGTCGCGGTCGACAACCTCTCCCTGGAGATACCCGACCGCTCCATCACCGTCTTCGTCGGACCGTCGGGCTGCGGCAAGACGACGACCCTGCGCATGATCAACCGGATGATCGAGCCCAGCGAGGGCACGATCACCCTCGACGGCAAGGACATCACCCAGCAGCCGGTCAACACGCTGCGCCGGTCCATGGGCTACGTCATCCAGAACGCCGGCCTCTTCCAGCACCGCACCATCGTCGACAACATCGCCACCGTGCCCCGGCTGCTCGGCTGGAGCAAGGACAAGGCGCGGGCGCGGGCCCGGGAGCTGATGGAGCGGGTCGGACTGGACGGCGCGCTCGCCAAGCGGTACCCGTACCAGCTGTCCGGGGGCCAGCAGCAGCGCGTCGGCGTGGCGCGGGCCCTGGCGGCGGATCCGCCGGTGCTGCTGATGGACGAGCCGTTCTCGGCCGTCGACCCCGTGGTGCGCAAGGGCTTGCAGGACGAACTGCTCCGAATCCAGGGGGAGTTGGGCAAGACCATCGTCTTCGTCACCCATGACATCGACGAGGCCGTCAAGATCGGCACCATGGTCGCCGTGATGCGCACCGGCGGTCACCTCGCCCAGTTCGCGCCGCCCGCCGAGCTGCTGTCGAACCCCGCGGACGCGTTCGTCGAGGACTTCCTCGGCGCGGACCGCGGTATCCGGCGGCTGTCGTTCTTCTCCTCCGCCGGACTCGACCTGCTGACCACCCCCGTCGTGGCCGTCGACGCCACCGCTGAGCAGATCGCCGAGCGCAGCGCGAACAGTGCGCCGTACCTCCTGGTCACCGACGTGGACGGCAGGCCGCTCGGCTGGAGCGAGCCGGGCGCCCTGACCGCGGGGAGCATCGACCCCGCCCGGCTCCTCACCCACGGCCGCCCCTTCGAACACGGCAAGGACTCGCTGCGCGCCGCGCTCGACTGCGCCGTGCTCTCACCCACCGGGTGGGCCGTCGCGGTGGGCGCCGACGGCCGCGTCGCGGGCGTGGTCTCGCAGCAGACCATCGGCGAGGCCATCCGCACCGCCCACGCGGAAGGCCGTACGGAGAAGGTCGTCGGATGAGCGGGGGCTTCTTCGGCATCCCGAGCGACCTGCAGAACACCTACTGGGGTCTGGTCGGGCTGCATCTGCGCGAGGCGCTGATCCCGGTCGTGGCCGGACTGGTGGTGGCGCTGCCCATCGCCCAGCTGTGCGTGCGGCTGCGCTGGCTGTACCCGCCCGTGCTGTGGGTGACGACGATCCTGTACGCGGTCCCCTCGCTCGCCTTCTTCGTCGTCCTCATCGACTACACCGGCCAGACCGAGACGACGGTGATGATCCCGCTGGGCATCTACAGCCTGGTGGTGTTCGTCCCGGCGATCGTGGACGGCGTCCGGTCCGTGCCGCAGGAGACCCTCGACGCGGCCACGGCGATGGGCCTCGGGCCGGTACGCCGGTACTTCCAGGTCCAGTTGCCGATCGCGGCGCCCGCGATCATCGCCGGGCTGCGGGTCGCGACCGTCTCCAGCATCTCGCTGGTCAGCGTCGGCATGCTGATCGGCAACCAGGGCGGCCTGGGCAATCTGCTCAACGACGGCATGATCTACCACCAGCCGCGCCTGGTCTGGCTGTCCGTCGTCGGCACTGCCGTACTCGCCATCCTCGCGGACGCCCTGCTGGTCCTCGTCCGCGTCCTCGTGACCCCGTGGATGCCGCGCGGCACCCGCAAACCCCGTCCCGTCGACGAACCCGAACCGATGCAGGCAGCACTGGAGGACGCCGTCCGATGAACGTCCTCCACTTCATCAACGCCTTCTTCAGCGACAGCGCCCACTGGCACGGCTACGACGGCATCCCCACCCGACTGCGCGAGCACATCCAGTACTCGCTGACCGCGCTCGCCATCGCCGCCGCGATCGGCCTGCCGGTCGGCCTGCTCACCGGGCACACCGGGCGCGGCGGCAACACCGTGGCGTTCGTCGCCACCGCCGGCCGGGCCCTGCCCAGCTTCGGCCTGCTGGTGCTGATGTTCGTGCTGCTCGGGCTCGGCCTGACGCCGGTGATGATCCCGCTGGTCGTCCTCGCCGTCCCGCCGATCCTCGTCACCACCTACGAGGCGGTGCGCTCCGTCGACCCGTCCCCGGTGGACGCGGCCCGCGGCATGGGCATGGCCGAGCCGCGCATCCTCTTCCAGGTCGAACTCCCCGTCGCCCTCCCCCTGATCCTCAGCGGCCTCCGCTCGGCGGCCATCCAGATCGTGTCGACGGCCACCATCGCCGCGTACGTCTCGCTGGGCGGCCTCGGCCGGTACATCGTGGACGGCCTCTACCAGCGCAACTACGAGAAGGTGGTGGGCGGCGCGAGCCTGGTGGCGATCCTGGCTCTGCTGACGCTGGGGCTGTTCGGGGCAGTAGCGCGGTTCACGGTTTCGCCGGGGGTGCGCCGGAGCGCCCGATAGGGGCGCGGGGCTGTGTCGATCAGCGGCTCCGCCAAGGGGCGCGGCCAGCCCCCACCGACCCGCGGACGAACGAGGACCGGTTGGGGGCTGCCCGTCACCCCTCCGTACGAGCCAGCGCAAGCTCGAGCACGACCAACAGAGCGTCCCGCACAGACCCCCGCTCCCGCGCATCGAACACGATCACAGGGATGTGCTCGGCAACGTCGAGGGCCCACCGCACCTCGTCCAGACCGTGCTCCACCTTCCCGTCGAAGGCGTTGACGGCGACGGCGAACGGGATCTGTCGGTGCTCGAAGTAGTCGACGGCGGCGTAGCAGTCGTCGAGACGGCGGGTGTCCACGATGACCAGGCCGCCGATCGCGCCCTCCACGATGTCGTCCCACATGAACCCGAACCGCTCCTGGCCGGGCGTGCCGAACAGATACAGCTTCAGCGTCGGGTCGATGGTGATGCACCCGAAGTCCATCGCCACCGTGGTCGTGGTCTTGCGCGGGGTGTGGCTGAGGTCGTCCACGCCCGCCGCGACCTCCGTGATGGCGGCCTCGGTGGTCAGCGGTTCGATCTCGGAGATCGCACCCACGGCGGTGGTCTTTCCCACGCCGAAACCGCCCGCAATCACCATCTTGACCGGCAGCGGCGGTCGTACGGCGGCCCCCTGGTCGGCCGTGGCGAGGGTGGCCGGTTCAGTCGGTGTCACGCAGTACCCCTCGGGAGTTCGGGATGGCCCGCAGGCCATCGATCACCCTGCGCAGGACGGATGCGTCGTGGGTGACGTCGACGTCGGGCACGTACACCGTCAGATGCCCGGCGGCGCGCAGGTCCTCGGCGAGGACCCGCACGACGTTGAGGTGCAGCCGCAGCCGGGCCGCCAGTTCCGCGACGGACTGCGGCAGCCGGCAGGCGGCGACGATGTCGTGCTGCTCGAAGGAGAGGCCGTCGAGGACGGCGAGGCCCTCGGCGGTGGCCACCACCTGGGTCTCGACCGGCATCGGTCTGCCGGACGCCGTCGGCGCCACCCGGCCGGCCGTGACCAGGAACGGTCGTACGGCGGGGGCCGGACCGACCGGGTCCGGGCCCGGAGGTGGGGAGCCGTCCGCCATGGGGTCGCCGGTCCCGGTCAGAGGGCCGTCGGCGAGCCGACGCTGTTCTTGAGCGCGAGCACGAGCTGCGGGTTGAGGGCGCTGCCGGCCCGGTTGGCGAACAGGGTCATCTCGTAGGCGATGTTGCCCAGCTTGGCCTCCTTGTCGGTGACGACGCCGAGCACGGCGCCGCTGCCGATCGCGGAGACCAGGACATGGCCGCCCTCCAGGTCGATGATGACCTTGTTGAGGGCACCCAGGCCGTAGTTGCCGGACGCGCCGGCGGCCAGGCTGGTGATGCCGGAGACGATCGCGGCGAGCCGCTCCGAGTCCGCGGGTTCGCGCAGCTCGGAGACGGCGATGAGCAGCCCGTCGGACGAGACCGCGATGGCGTCGACGACACCCGCGGTCTCGGTAGCGAAACGGTTGAGCAGCCAGGTGAAGTCGGCTGCGGCGGCCTGCAGTTCGGCGGGCGTGGCGCCAGTCGGCGTACTCACTGCTCGGCTCCTTCCGGGAGGTGCTTCTGGTCGTGCGGGTCGGGGATCGCGGGCCGGCTGCCGGCGGCGCTGTCGCGGTGCGCGCGTTCCACGGCCGCCTCGAACTCGTCGAGCGCGTCCCGCACGGCGTCGGCATCGGCGAGCCGCGGGGCCTGCCGTGCCGCCTGCTGGGCAGCGGCGTCGACGGTCGTACGGAGAGTGGCACCGCGGACACGGCGACGCAGGGGCCGCGAGGAGCCGTCACCCAGGGGCGCCTGGCCGGTCCCGCCGGGGGCGGACGGCACTGTCGCGCCCGGGGTGGCCTGGAAAGACGATACCTCCGGTCCAACACCCGAAGAACCGCCGGGGGTTGTGTCCTCGGACCGGGAGTGGCTCACGTCGCTGAACGCCTCGGTACGGAGGACTTGCCCGGAACCGGACGGGAAGGAATCAGCAGCCCCGGCGCCCGGGTCGGGCGTTGCCGACGCCGTGCCCGGCGCGGGTGCACTCGGCGGCATGTCCGCGGTCGTGCCGGTGACCGGTTCGGGCCCCGCTGCGGCTGGTGCCGCGTCCACGGCCCCGCTCGGTGCCGGTGCGGGCGTCGCCTCGTCCGTCGTGTTCGGCGTGGGGGCGGTCGGGTACGGAGTCTCGTCGGCAGGGTCTGCTTCCCGGCGGGGCACCCGGCGCGGGAGCGGTCCGCCGGGGCGCGTGGTGTCGGCCGTCGTTGCGGAGGCTTCGGCGACGGCGGCGGACCGGCGCGGGCCGGAGACGGCACCGGACAGCGGCCGTTCAGCGGCCGTCCGCCCCACCGCCACCGCCGTGACGTCGTCCCGAGCCTCCGCCGACGCGGTCGTGAGGTCGCCCCGAGTCTGCATCGGCCCCGTCGGCGCTTCGCCCCGGTCCACCGCGGGCCCGACCGGGCTCATCGTCAGCAGCAGTGACGACGGCACCGTCACCTCCGCCGTCAGGCCGCCGCCCGGTGTGCGGGACAGCAGCACGCTGACGTCCCAGCGGCGCGCCAGGGTGCCGACCACGAACAGGCCGAGCACCTTCGTCGGCACCACGTCGAGGCGTTCGCGGCGGATCAGCCGGGCGTTCTCCTCGGCGAGCCGCTCGGCGCTCATGCCGAGGCCGTGGTCGGAGATGACGATGGAGGCACCGCCCGAGAGGGCTGCTTCCTCGCCGGAGGTGTCCCGTACGTACACCTCGACGGGGCTGCCCGCCGGCGAGAACGACACGGCGTTCTCCAGGAGTTCGGCCACCATCAGCGTCAGGTCGCCGATGATGTCGGGCTCCACCATGACCTCGGTGCGCGCATGCAGCCGTACCCGCTGGAAGCCCTCGATCTGCCCGAGCGCGGCGCGTACGACGTTGGTGAGGGCGGTGGGCCCGGAGTCGAGGACCGTCTCGCGGATGCCGGCCAGCAGCATCAGACTGTCCGCGTTGCGGCGCAGACGGACGGCGATGTGGTCGATGGAGTAGAGGCGTTCGAGCAGGGCCGGGTCCGTCTCGCCCCGCTCCACCGCGTCGATCAGCGCGAGTTGACGAGTTGTCAGGTTGCTGACCCGGCGGCCCACGTTGCCGAACATCTCGGCGACGTTGCGCCTGCTGAGCACCTGTCGTTCCAGCAGCGCGATCGCGGTGGTCTGCACGCGGTTGATCACCTCGGCCAGCTCACCGATCTCGTCGTCCGCGGTGACCGGCATCTCGCGCAGCTTCGGCGGGCTGTCGTCCTCGGCGTCGTCGTCGGCCACCCGGGCCAGTTCCCGGCCCGCCACCTCGGCGACCTCCCGCGCAGCGCCGGTGAGGGCCTGCACCGGCCCGACCACCGAGCGGCGCACCAGCACCGAGAACGCGAGCCACAGGACGAAGCCGAGCAGCGCCGCGGCCAGCAGCAGACCCGCGCGCCACCAGGCCTTGGTGGAGGCGTGGTCGGCGCCGTCGGCGATCTGGGCGATGAGGGACGAGGTGATCTTCAGCCGGGCCGCGGCCTGCTCCGGGTAGGCGGGATAGTCGCTCAGGGCGTCCTGGAACGCGGCCCTGATCTCCGCCGGCGTGGTGGCCTGCAGGGTGCTGGGCGCCACCTGCAGCTCGGCGTACGCCTGGGCGATCTCCCGCTGGGCGGCGGTGTGTTCGACGGCGCCGAGCTCGTCGGCCTGCTGCTCGGTGCCGAACCGGGAGAAGCGCTCGGCCTGGCTGGTGTAGAGCTGGTAGGCGCCGACCGCGGTGGTGAACTCGATCTGCGCGTTCGTGTCACCGGTCGTCGCGGAGAACACGCCGGTCTCGAAGGAGCCGTGCGCGGCGTCGGCGCGCAGCAGCGAGTCCAGCAGGTTGCCGGTGAAGGTGGCCGCCAGCTCCGCGTTGCGGTCGAGGCCCAGGCCGTCGATCACGGTCCTGGCGGCGTTGTCGTAGGCGGGGTCGATGTTGCTCGCGGGCAGATAGCTCTGCTCCACCGTCCCGCGCAGGCTGGTGAGGCCCTCGACCTCCTTCAGCGCCTGCGCCTCACCGTCCGGCAGCCCGTCGCCGAAGCTCCGGCGCACCTGCGCGATCTGCGTGTCGACCGCGTCCTGCGCCTTGCGGTAGGCGGTGAGCGTGGACTGGACGCCCCGGCTTCCCGCCTCGTAGCGCACGGACAGCAGGATCGCCAGCTGGTGCTCGCTCTCCAGGTCGTTGACCAGTGAGGCCACCTGCTCGCTGTTGCGCACGAGGTCCGCCGCGGACGCCGCGTCCCGCGCCTGGCCCACCTGGCCGGCGATGAGATAGGAGAGCAGGGCGGCCACGACCGCCAGGGGGACACCGACCAGGAGGTTGAGCTTGCGCCGGAACGACCACCGGTCGGCGAAGCCCCGTATGCCGGCCACCGGGCCTCCTCTATTTGACCGATTCTGAGCGCCAACTGCGTGGAGACTATCGCCTCATTGAACGATCAAGCACGTTGCCCTTAGTCAAGAATCCATTACGAAGAGCCTCCGGTTCAGCCTCCGTCCGTTTACACAGAATTCACAACTGATCACGCATCGAGGCCAATTGGTGACCCGGCTGCTCTTGACTGACCAAGAAGAGGCTGGATTGGATCAGTCCCAGAGCTTGCTTCTCATTAATCCCCAAGGTCCGGAACGGGAATCGTGACTTCCAACAGCCCACGCAGCAGGTCCCTCAGGAGCTACCCCGCGGCGGCCGTCGCGCTTGCCGCGACCACGGCCCTGCTGGCGGGATGTGGCTCCTCCGACGGCAGCAAGTCCTCCGACCCGCTCCAGGACGGAGGGTCCGACGGCAAGACCGTCGTCGTCGGCTCGAACAACTTCCCCGAGAGCATCCTGCTCGCCGACATCTACGGTGAGGCCCTCAAGGCCAAGGGTGTCAAGGTCACCTACAAGCCGAACATCGGCAGCCGCGAGACGACGTACGGGCTGCTGAAGAACGGCTCCATCACCGTGCTGCCGGAGTACAACGGCGCCCTGCTGGCCTACCTCGACCCCAAGGCCGCGCCGAAGACGGTCGAGGCGACCACCGCCGCGATCGAGGCCAAGCTGGACTCCAAGCTGACGCTCCTCGACCCCGCCGCCGCGCAGGACAAGGACTCGGTCACGGTCAACAAGGCCACCGCCGACAAGTACAAGCTGACGTCCGAGTCCAGCATCGCGGACCTGAAGGGCATCGCGAAGGGCCTGACCATCGGCGCCTCGCCGGAGTTCCAGACCCGGCAGCAGGGCCTGGTCGGTCTGAAGTCCGTGTACGGCCTGGAGTTCGAGGGCTTCAAGGCGCTGGACGCGGGCGGCCCGCTCACCCTGGCGGCGCTGAAGAAGAACACCGTGCAGGTCGCGGACATCTTCACCACGGACCCGAACATCACCAAGGAGAAGTTCGTGGTCCTCCAGGACCCGAAGAACCTCTTCGGCTTCGAGAACGTGCAGCCGCTCGTCTACAAGAGCGGACTGTCCTCGAAGGGTGTCGCCGCGCTCAACGCGGTCTCGGCCAAGCTCGACACCAAGTCCCTGCTCGAACTGGACACCCAGGTCCAGCTCGAGAACAAGGACCCGCTGGACGTCGCCAAGGCCTGGCTGAAGTCGGCCGGCCTGGGCTGACCCCGGACGAACACCACGCGGGCGTCCCCACTCGGGGGGCGCCCGCGTCGTGTGCGCGGGCCCGCTCAGTAGCCGACGTAGAAGGTCGCGTCCTGCTTGTCGGTGGTGGTCGAGATCGGGTCGATGCGCAGGACGTAGTCGTAGTGGCGGATGTAGCGGGTCGGGTTGTTGTACGAGCGGAAGGACGCCCAGGAGGAGTCGGCCAGCCCCGCGGTCCGGTAGAACGTGGCATCCGCGGCGAACGTCGACGTGCCGTCGTTGGCGTCCAGTTGGAGCGCGTAGTTGTAGTGCCGCAGGTAGCGGGTGGGGTAGTTGACCGACTGGAAGGACACGCCCGCGCTGTCGGCGAGGCCCGGCACCAGCTTCCACTGGGAGTCGATGTACGGGTCGAAGGCGTACTCGTCGATCCGGCCGACGTAGTTGGCGTGGCGGACGTAACGGGCCGGGTAGTTGTAGGACTTCAGCCGGTTCCAGGCGGGCGTGCCCCACTTGGCGAGCAGGTTGTCGTACTCGGTCGAGGTGATCGGCTGGATGCCGCAGTGCTTGGAGTTGAGCGGCTGGGTGTAGGTCCTCTGGTCGAGGGCCGTCCAGGTGCCGGCGGCCAGGCTGCTGGTCTGCCAGGCGTAGAAGACGCCGTTCGGCGACCAGGTGTCACCCCAGAGGTACCAAGTGGAGCTGGACGTCAGGGACTTGACCAGGGTCGGGGCCTCGGTGCCGCCGTGCGAGACGGGTGTGCTGAACGGGGTGAAGCTGCCCGGGTCGAGTGAGCTGGAGCGGGCGCCGACCAGGGTCGAGTTCTTCTTGAAGTAGAGGTAGTTGACGCCGTTCACACCGATCGCGAGGTCGCCGTCGATGACGTCGTAGCCGGGGTCGAAGAAGACCTGGGGGCTGCCCGCGGTCACGAAGTCGCCGGTGTAGTTCACCATGATCACGTTGTGGCCGCTGGAGTTCACGGCCGAGTAGATCACGCCGTACGTGCCGCGGCCCGCGTCCCAGTAGGCCTCGGGCGCCCAGCTGTGGGTGTTCATGTCGTGCAGCTTCATCCGCCGGTAGCCGGTGAAGGTGCGCAGGTCGGTGGAGTCCCAGACGTGGATGTACTGGCTGACGTACGTCCAGTCGGTGCCCTTGAGGTCGGTGGCGAGGACGACGAACGTGCCGTCCTGCTTGCGCAGGATGAACGGGTCGCGCAGGCCCAGGGAGCCCTCGGTGGGGGTGGCGACCGGGTTGTTCTGGTTCAGCGGGGTCCACTGCAGGCCGTCGGGGCTGACGGCCAGGTGCAGGCCGTAGTTGGCGGCCAGCATGTCCGGAGACTCCGTGAAGTAGCACATGACATGGGCCGAGTCGGTGGCGGCCCGCGCGGTTCCCGCACCCAGGGCCAGCACACCGGTGGCGGCCAGTGGGGCGGTCGCCGCCATGCCGAGGAAGGAGCGGCGGGAGGGGTGGGGGTGCGCGGGGTGCGGCGTCGCGTTCATTCCTGCTCCTGCGGTCGATATGTCGAACAAGGTTCGGTAAATCGATCAGAAGTTAGGGATGTGGCGCATGCGCGTCAATGAGACGGTCGCGCTTGGCTGAATTTCGCCGTTCACTTTTCCGTCGGCCGTGGACCGCCTGTGTGGACCGCCGCCGCGATCAACTGGTCGATCAGCGCGATCAGTACGTCCCGGGACGACTCCCGCTCGCGTGCGTCGCACAGCAGCACCTGGACGTGGTCCGGGAGGGCGAGTGCCTCGCGGATCTCCTCGGGCGGGTACGGGTGGTCGCCGTAGAAGCCGTTGACGCCCACCACGAAGGGGATGCCCCGGCGTTCGAAGAAGTCGATGGCGGCGAAGCTGGTCTCCGGGCGGCGGACGTCGATGAGGACGACCGCGCCCAGGGCGCCCAGGGCGAGGTCGTTCCACATGAACCAGAAGCGCTGCTGGCCGGGCGTGCCGAAGAGATAGAGGACGAGGTCGCTGCCGATGCTGATGCGGCCGAAGTCCAGGGCCACGGTGGTGGCCCGCTTCTCCTCGATGCCGTCCAGGTCGTCCACGCCGAGACCGGCGGCGGTCAGCGGTTCCTCGGTGCGCAGCGGGGCGATCTCGCTGACCGAGCCGACCATCGTGGTCTTGCCGACGCCGAAGCCACCGGCGATGAGGATCTTCACCGTGTCGGGCGCCGCCCGGGTGACGAGGTCAGAGCCGGTCAAGGCCGTCCCTCACTTTCTGCAGCAGGTCCAGGTCTTCCGGTCGGCAGGAGACGGGGTGCGGGGCACGGACGGTGATACGGCCGCTCTCCAGCAGATCGCAGAGCATGATCACCACCACGCTCACCGGCAGGTCCAGCAGTGCGGCGAGTTCCGCGACGGCGATCGGCTCGGCGCAGCGGCGCAGGATGCGCTGGTGCTCGGGCTGCGGTCGGGTGGCCCAGGTCGGCGGCGGGTCCACCGCGGTCACCGTCGTGATGAGCGTGAAGTCGGCACGGCTGGGCCGGGTCCGTCCTCCGGTGAGCGCGAACAGCCGTACCAGACGGCCGTCCGTGTCGCCTCCGCTCACCTCACGCGCCGGACTCGGCGGTCGGGCCGAGACCCGCCCTCGGTGCCGCGCTGAGGTGCTCGCCGATCTTCTTCACCAGCATGTTCATCTGGTACGCCACCACGCCGACGTCCGCGCCCTGACTGGTGAGGACGACGAGATGGGCGCCCGGGCCGGCCGAGGTCAGTATCAGATAGCTGTGCGCCATCTCGATCAGCGCCTGCCGCACCGGGCCGCCACGGAAGTCCATGCTGACGCCCTTGCTCAGGCTCATCAGACCGGACGCGGTCGCCGCAAGGCGTTCGGCGTCGTCGCGCAGGAACCCGGTGGACTTGCTGACGACCAGCCCGTCCTCGGAGAGCACCACGGCGTGGTTCACCTCGGCGACCCGCTCCACGAGTCCGGTCAGCAGCTGGTCGAGCTGGGTATGGGTGGCTGGGATGGGGCGTGTCATGGCGGTGTTCCTTCGTCAGCGGTCGGCGGGCGGAGTCGAGGGGACGTCGGTTCCTTCGGCAGGGAGGTGCGCACCCGGTTCCCGAGTGCCGGGCGCTTCCTCCTGGCCCTGGTCGTACTGCGTCTCTGTGCCGTCGTCACGCGCCTGGAGCGTGCCGCGCTGGAAGCCGGCGAGCGAGGCCGCGGCCCGCTCGGCGGTGAACTCCTCGGCGTGACCGTTGTGTTCGCCACCGGCGGGCTCCTCGCGCAGCTCGGCGGCCAGGCTGGTCTGGGGGACACGGCGGGGCAGCGGGGCGAGGCTGTCGCGCCGGACGGCGGGCACGGCTGCGGCGAGGGCGGTGCGCGCCGGGGCTGCGGGGCGGGGCTCCCGTACGGCTTGAGCGGGCTCCTCCGCAGGGGGCGGTTCCTCCGCGGCGGGGGTGTCCTCGGCGGGGGCCGGGATCGGCTCCCGTACGACGATCTCGTGCGGGAGCAGCACGATCGCCGTCGTCCCGCCGTACGGTGAGGGGCGCAGCGTGACCGCGATGCCGTGCCGGGTGGCGAGCCGGGCGATCACGAACATGCCGAGCCGGAGGTCGTCGGCCAGCGCCACCACGTCGAACTGCGGCTGGACCGCCAACTGCGCGTTGAAGGAGGCGTAGTCCTCCTCCGACAGGCCGAGGCCGCGGTCCTCCACCTCGATCGCCAGGCCCTTGGCGACCAGCGCGGCCCGCACGTCGACCGGGGCCGGAGAGGGCGAGTACGCGGTCGCGTTGTCGATCAGCTCGGCCAGCAGATGGATCACGTCGGCCACCGCGGGCGGTGCGATGCACACGTCCTCGTCGGTGTGCACCTCGACCCGCTGGTACTCGGCGACCTCGCCGACGGCGCTGCGCAGGATGTCGATCAGCGCGACCGGCTCCCGCCAGCTGCGCCGCGGCTGCTCACCGCTGATGATGACCAGGTTCTCCTCGTAGCGGCGCAGCTGGCTGGCCGTGGAGTCCAGTTCGTACAGGCCCTTGAGGACGTCCGGGTCGGAGTGGCTGCGCTCCAGCGCGTCCAGCTTGGTGAGCTGGAGATTGACCAGGTTCTGGCTCTGCCGGGCGATGCCGAGGATGACCTTCTGGAAGCCGCGCCGGGTGTCGGCGAGCTCGACCGCGGTGTGCACGGCCGTGCGCTGCGCCTTGTTGAACGCCCGCGCCACCTGGCCGAGTTCGTCCCGGCCGTAGTCCAGCGGCGGGGTCGCCAGGTCCGCGTCGACCTTCTCGCCCCGGTCGAGGCGGGCCACGACGTCCGGCAGCCGTTCCTCGGCCAGGCTCAGGGTGGCCTCCCTGAGGCCGCGCAGCCGCCGGGACAGGGAGCGGGTGATCCGCCAGGACATGCCCACGGACAGCAGCAGAGCGAGCAGACCGCCCGCGCTCAGCGAGGCGGCGGTGAGCAGCAGGCTGTCGGATTTGTCGGCGCTGCGGTCGAGCAGCCCGGACGTCTGGGCCCGGATCATCTGCCCGTACTCGTCGCCGACCTTGGCGAACGCGACCGCCCACTGCTTGCGCGCACCGGGCAGGGTCACCTTCCCGTCCGGACCCGGCCGGGCCGCGAGCACCTTGTCCTCGATGTCCTGGACGCTCTGCCACTCCGGGCTCTGCAGGATCCGCTCGGTCTGCGTCTTCGCTTCGCCCTGCAGCGAGGGGACGATCTGGTCCTCGACCAGCCAGCGCCGGGTGTCGACCAGCTGCGTGAACGTGGCCCACGACTTGTCGCTCAGCCGCCCCGCCGGCCAGGCCAGCGTGAGCTGTGTGTCCTCCTGCGCGACCAGCTCCGCCGCATGCTCCAGGGCGACCAGCGGTCCGGCCTGCGAGGTGAGGTCGCCGTCGTCGACCTGGGAGAGCTCCTGGAAGGCGTGGATCTGGTCGTCGATGATCGAGCTGTACTGGTCGAGCGCCTGCGCCGCGGTGATGTCGGTGGGATCGTCCACCTGACCCCGGTAGTACTCCAGACTGCCCACCGAGCCGAGGACCGAGTACAGCCGGTCCGAGATGCGCGCGGGCGCCTTCCTGATCGCGTCGGACTGGCCGACCAGCTTGGCGACAGCCTTGTCCGTCTGCTTGCGCTGGGCGACCAGCGCGCTGCGGGAGCCGCGCGGGTCCCCGGCCAGCCAGGCCGCCGACAGGCTGCGCTCCCGCTGCAGCGCGAGCGTCGCTTCCGTGCCCATGGCCCCCGTCGAACGGCTCAGTTCGGTCTGCCCGCGCAGCCGCAGCCCCTCGTCGAACATCTGCGTGGTCGTCAGGGCCCACATCGCGGCGAGGGTGACGCTGGGCACCAGGGCCAGCAGGATCAGGGAGAGACGTATGGAGCCGAGACGGCGCCGGGCACCTGTCCGTGGAGACATCGTCGTCCTAGGCGGTCAGCGGAGCGGAGGGAGCGGAGGGGGAAACACAGGAGTGGCCGTGAGCGGGGAGAGAAGGGGTGCACAGGATGCTATCCGTACAAGTGACCGCACGTGCCACAGGTCTCCGAATCTTTCGCGACATTGGTGTACGAAGTGTCGCCGGCCGTCCGGCTCAGCGTGTGCCGCGCGCCGCGTACCTGGCGACCGAGGCCACGTTCGCCTTGGTCACGAAGGCCGGGCCGGTGAGCACGGGGGACACACCGCCGCCGCTGATGTTGCCGTTGGTCTTGTACAGCCACAGCGCGTCCACCGCGAGATAGCCCTGCAGATACGGCTGCTGATCCACCGCGAACTGCACGTCACCGCTCTCGACGGCCTTCACCAGGTCCTGGTTGAGGTCGAAGGTCGCGACATGGGCCCTGCTGCCGGACTGCTGTACCGACTTCACCGCGGTGAGCGCGAACTGGGCGCCCAGGGTGACCACTTCGTCGATCGTCGGGTCCTGCCGCAGCTTCGTCGTGATCGCGGCGGCGGTGGCGTTCGCGTCTGCGCCCTCGACGTAGAGCATCTCGGTCCTGCCGTCGAAGGTCTTCTTCACACCGGCACAGCGGGCCTCCATGGCGACGTTGCCGCGCTCGTGGATCACGCACAGGGCGTGCTTGGCCCCGAGGGCGTCCAGCTTGTCGCCGACGGCCCGCCCGGCGAGGCTCTCGTCCTGCCCGAAGAACTCCAGCACCCCCTCGGACTGCCAGGAGTCGATGCCGGAGTTGAGGCCGACCACGGGTGTGTCCGCCGCCCTGGCCGCCGCTATCGGGCCCTTCATGGCCTGCGGTTTGGCGAGCGTCACCGCGATGCCGTCGACCTTCTGGCGGATCGCGTCCCGCACCAGTTCGGCCTGCCCCGCCGCGTCGGAGTCATTGGCGTAGGTCAGGTCGACGTCGTCCTTCGCCGCCGCGTCCTCGGCGCCCTTCTTCACCAGGTCCCAGAAGGTGTCGCCCGGCGAGGCGTGCGTGACCATGGCGACCTTGAGACGGGCGGTGCCCGCCCCGCCGGCGCCGTCCTTGGAGTCGGACGTGGCGCCGGCCGCGGAGCAGCCGGCCGCGAACAGGCACACGGCCGCGGCCAGGGCGGCCATGCGCGCGGATCTGTGGGAGGCGGGCGGTGGGGGAGGAGTGTTCATGAGGGTGCGGCACCTCGCTGTGCGGCCGAGCAAGCGGAACGGCGAGAGGAGTTCCCGGACGGCGTCCGACACGCCGTGCACCGCCCGGATGACTCTCGCTGGCCGGAGCCAATCGTGTGTGACCGCCGGTAGTCAAGTGATCAGCAACATTGAGTGAGTTGTCGCTGCCGCATCGTGATGATGCATTCGGGCTGGCGGCGGGCGTCCACGGCCCGCGGGGCCGCGGTGCAGAGCTCGTACACGGTCCTGCCCTCCGGCGTGCTGTTACGCCGGCCCTGGGACAGGGCGAGGACGAGCGGGTCGTCGTCGACGTACACGACCCGGGCGGAGGGGGCCTGGCGCTGTCCTCGGGCACGGCGGCCCCTCCCGTAACGTCGTCGAGATCCACCGGATCCCGACAATTAATTTCGTCAACTCGAGGGCGACGCAAACCACTTGGGCCACAGCAGTCACCGGTTCACCCTCGCCGGCCCGGCGGGCGTGATCGTGCCCACCGCCTTGAGCATGCGCAGCACGGGTGCGGTTTCCAGGGTGCGGATCGCCTTGACCGCGCCCAGGCCATGGGTGAGGTACCGGTACAGGGCGGCCGTGTCCCGGCACAGGGCGTGCGCCACCAGGTTGGTGGGGCCGGTGGTGTGGGCGACGAAGGCCAGCTCGTCGTGGTGGGCCAGAGTGGTGGCGACCTCGTCGAGATGCGCCGGGGCCACCGCCATCCACAGGAGGGTCTTGGCGCTGCCGCCCAGCAGGCCGGGGTCGAGCTCGATGTCGAAGAAGATCGCCCCGCAGGCGCGCAGATGGTCCAGGCGGCGCGAGACCGTCGCCGACGACCATCCGGTGCCGGCGGCGAGCTCCCCGACGGCGGCCCGCCCGTCCTGCCGCAGCGCGTGCATCAGGGCGTGGTCGGCGGGCCTGAGCTGCACCTGGTGGCTGGGCAGCGGCGTGTCCTGGGTCGCGCTCGCGATCAGGATGCGCAGGGTGGCGAAGACATGGAAGAACAGGTTGCGCACCAGCACTTCGCCCTCCGCGGGCGCTGCGACGGGTGTCTCGACGACGCCGAAGTGCTCGGGCCCGGGCAGACCGGCGGGCTTGGCGAGCAGGCGGACTTCTCTCTGGGGGCGGGCAGGACGGTCATCCACGCTCCTGAACAAGGTGAACGAAGGAAGTAGGCCTCCGGCACACGGGAGGTGGCCGGGAAACCCCAGCGTGGAGTGATCACGCCCGCCCGCTCCAGTCGCGGCGGCGGACTGGAACACTTCTTCCATCGAGGGCGGCCCTGTGAAGGAACCTCACACCGCCCAGGGGGACGGGTCTTCCCTCCCGGCGGCACGGGCGACGGAGGACGAGCCCGGTCCCGTGGTGTGGGAAATCGACACTGCGGCGGGCGCGGATGGAAGGAATCCTCCATCTTCCCGCTCTGGCTGGAGCCTCCTGTTCACCCCGCCCCACGCTGAGTCGTGGTCGGCCCGAGGCCCTCTCAACGGGGCCCCGCGCCGGCATGTCGACAACGGTGGAGAGGAACCCCCGATGACTGCTGAGCGTGTGCTGACGCCGACTCCCACGGCGTACCGATGGCGGTGGCCGGCGCTCACCGCCCTGCTGCTCGGTGAGGCGATGAACCTGCTGGACGCGACCATCGTGCAGGTCGCCGCGCCGGCGATCCATGCGGACCTGGGCGGGTCGGTGTCCGACATCCAGTGGTTCACGACCGCCTACACCCTGCCGTTCGCCGTGCTGCTGATCACCGGCGGGCGGCTGGGCGACATCGCCGGCCGCAAGCGGCTGTTCGTGATCGGTGTCACCGGATTCATGATCGCGTCCGCCACCTGCGCCGTGGCGCCCTCCGTCGGTCTGCTCATCGCCTTCCGGGTGGTGCAGGGGGCCGCGGCGGCCGTGATCATCCCCCAGACCATCGGTCTGATCAAGACGATGTTCGCCGGGCCCGAGATGTCCAAGGCCCTCGGCAGCATCGGCCCGGTGATGGGCCTGGCAGCCGTCTGCGGGCCGGTGCTCGGCGGGGTGCTCACCCATGCGAACCTGTTCGGCTCCTCATGGCGCGCCGCCTTCCTCGTGAACGTTCCCGTGTCACTGGTCGTGCTGGCGATCTCGCCCAGGCTGATGGAGAACCGCGCCCCCAAGCGGCCCACCCTCGACCTGACCGGCACCCTGCTGGCCATGGCCGGCATCGGGCTCGTGGTCTACCCGCTGATCGGCGCCGATCTGTCGGCCCTGTCCGGGTGGAGCTGGGCGGCCGTCGCGGCCGGGCTGTGCCTGATGCTGGTGTTCGCGGTGCACCAGCGGTCGGTGGCGGCCGCCGGGCGCAGCCCGCTGGTGGAGCCGAGCCTGTTCGCCCACCGCGGCTTCCCCGCCGCCCTGGTGACCTCGACCGCGTTCTTCGCCGTCACCAACGGCCTGATGATGGTCATCGTGCTCCAGCTGCAACTGGGCCTGGGCACCGACGTGTTGAAGGCGGGTCTGACCCTCGCGCCGTGGTCGGTGGGCCTGGCGGTCGCCTCCTGGGTGGCCGGTGCGCACCTGGTCAGGCGCTACGGGCACCGCATGATGTCCCTGGGCCTCGCCGTGCTGCTGGCCGGCGCGCTCGCCGCCGTCGCCGTGTACCGCGCGGCGGACCCGGACAAGTACCCCACGCCGCTGCTCCTCGCGCTCGGTGTCGTCGGGCTCGGCGTGGGTCTGTTCAGCCCCGCCTTCTTCACCATCGCCCTCAAGCCGCTGCAGCCCCAGGAGATCGGCTCGGCCGCCGGTCTGCTCAATGCCGTCCAGCAGCTGGGCGCCACGCTCGGTGTGGCGGTCCTCGGCAGCGTCTACCTGGGCAGCGCCCGCACCGGCGACGCGTCCTCGGCGCTGCACGCCGTCCAGCTGGCCTTCTGGGTCGCCGTCGCCCTGGTGGTGGTGAGCTTCGCGACGAGCCGCATGATGATCGACAGGAACGCGTCGGCGGAGGCCGGGACGGGACATTAGCCGAGCCCTTTCACACAGGGAGCGGACCAGCGGATCAGCGCAGGGACGAGCGGCGGCCTTCGGGCCGCCGCTTCTTCCATGTGGGCAGGGGGTTCAGAGCCGGGGTCATATGGACGGCCGGGCGCGCGACGCCTGGCACGCCTGCTCGCCGTGTCGTCGAAGGGGTCTGGTAGCGCTACGAGGACCTTCCGGCGCCTCGCGATCGCACGCACCGCCCCCGCTCTCGGCTTCGCCCGAGCCGGAGGACCCCAGGGCGCCGTGCGCTGACCGGGCCGGGGACATGACTCAGGCTCTCAGACCCGGGTACGGGGCGCCGCCGCGGAGCGCCTGGTCCGGGCCAGGTCCGTGATGATCGGGCTCGCCGCCTTGAGGTTCTGCAGGACCGGGCTGGTCTCCAGGGTGTGGATCGCGTCCAGTGAGCCGAGCCGCCGGGCCAGGTAGTGGTGCAGGTCGGCAGGGTCCCGGCACAGGGCCTGGGCCACCAGGTTGGTGGGGCCCGTGGTCGCGGCCACGAAAGCCAGCTCGTCGTGGCCGGCGAGGGTCGTCGCCACGTGCTCGAGGTGCGCGGGGCTCACCGACATCCACAGCAGCGCCCGGGTGTTGGCGCCGAAGTGGCCGGTGTCGACCTCCACGTCGAAGAAGATCGCGCCGCCCGCCTGCAGATCCGCGAGGCGGCGCGCCACGGTGACCGGGGACCAGCCGGTGGCCTGCGCCAGCTCGGCGTGTGTGGCCCGCCCGTCCCGCTGCAGGGCGACCAGCAAGTCCGTGTCGGACTCGGTGAGTTGGCGCGGCACGGGGACGTAGGAGGTGTCCGCCGCCTGGTGCTCGCGCAGCACCCGCTGCTGCTTGTCGTCGAGGCTGTCGGCGCTGCGCCGCCAGTTCGTCGACCCGCCCAGGTAGGTGTGCAGGATGCAGTGCGCGGACACCGCGGTGATGTGGTTGGTGCGCGGAATGTCGCGCAGGAGCAGGGAGTTGCCCGCGCCGGCCTCGGTCGGCGTGTGGATGATCGCGACGATCTCGGTGCCGCCGGAGGTGAGCTTCACCCACGAGGTGTCCTGCCGTCGCACCAGGGCGTTCGCCAGGTCCTGCGCGCTGCTCGCCGCCGCGGTGAGCCGTACGAGCCACTGTGTCTGACCTGCCTGATGAGGATCCGGCAGCCCCACCACCCGCAGGGACGCCTCGGTGCGCAGCCGGCGGTAGCGACGGGCCACGGTCTGCGGCGAGACGTCGAGCGCGGCGGCGATCTGGCTGAACGGCGCACGGCCGTCTATGTGCAGCGCGTGGATCAGGGCACGGTCCAGGTCGTCGAGCATGCACACATCCTTCAGTGGGGGCCTGCTCCGTGGAACAGAGTTGAACATAAAGAGGGAGATCGACGCGCTCGCCCTGCCCGTCGTCGACGGCGAGGAGCGGCTCGTCGGGCTGCTCACCATCGACGACGCCGTCGAGGTGATCGAGGACGCGGACACCGAGGACGTGGCCCGGCAGTCCGGCTCCGAGCCGTGGACGGGGCACTACATGGCGGCCACCGTCTGGCGGCTCGCCCGCTACCGGGCGGTGTGGCTGCTGCTCCTGCTGCTCGCCGCGACGCTGACGGTCACCGTGACCGAGGCCTTCGAGAGCACCCTCGAGAAGGTCACCCAACTCGCCATGTTCATCCCGCTGTTGATCGGAACCGGCGGCAACGCCGGCGCGCAGGCGGCGACCGCGGCCGTCCGTGCGCCGGCCGTGGGGGAGGTGCGGGTTTCGGACCTGCCCGCGGTGGTGTGGCGGGAACGCCGGGTGGGTGTGGTGCTCGGCTCGATCCTTGCCCTGCTCGGACTGGTCCTCGGCACCCTGTTCGTGGGCGTGCACATCGCCGTCGTGGTCGGCGTGGGGCAGGTGATCATCTGCGGCTGGGCGGCGACCGTGGGTGGCACCATGCCCCTGCCGGCCAAGCGCCTGGGCATCGACCCGGCGGTGGTCTCGGCCCCCATGGTCACGACCCTGGTGGACGCCACCGGCCTGGTCATCTACTTCCTCACCGCCCGCGCCGTACTGGGCATCTGAGCACCGCCCGACGGCGACCCGCCCACCGGCGGGCCCCGAGACGGGCCGGCCGGTGCGGGCTGCGGTGCCTGTGGCGGTGCGGCCTCAGGACCGCGGCTGTACGGCTTACGGCTGTACGGCCTCCAGGGCGCGCGCCTCTTTCCTGCGCTTCCGGCGGCTGACCCGCGGCTCCTGGTCCGGCAGCCAGCCGAAGGCGAGGCAACTGCCGACGGTTCCCAGGAGCAGGCCGAAGAAGAAGCCGCCCAGGTTCGAGGTGAGCCAGGTGGCCAGAGAGGCCAGTACGCCGATGATCGAGTAGAACAGGCGCTGCGTGGGGTTGAAAAGGATCAGCAGTCCGCACAGCAGCATCACGGTCGGCAGCAGGTAGCCGGTCAGGGTCTGCGCGCCGGAGTGCAGGATGACCTTCAGTGAGGCCTTCTCGGTGAGCAGGATCTCCGCCCCGCCCAGGGCGAGCAGCAGCCCGCCCCAGAACGGACGGCGGGCCCGCCACTCACGAAAAGCGGGCCGCGCGCCTTGATTCGGACTGTCCGACATCAGCAACCCGAGTCGCTGAAGCTGAGTTTCAGGCCCGGCAGCCTGAACACCCCGGCCGTCGTCGCATAGTTGGTCTGCCGCAGGTTGTCGATGTGCACCGTGTCGGCCTGCTGGCTGAAGACGCCCGCCGGTCCCTTGACTCCGGCCTTGTTGAGCGTGCTCGCGTCGTTGCCGATCTCGATGTTCCTGAAGGCGGCGTCGCCGGTCAGCTGGGTCGAGTCCGTGGTGAGGTCGGTCGCCTGCACCTTCGAGGAGCCGCTGCCCGCCTTGATCAGCAGGTTGGTGCCACCCAGGTCGACACTCTGGCACAGGCTGTCCAGCGTCGCGTTCTTGATGGCGGAGGTGACGATCAGCACCTGACCGCCGGTGTCACCCGCGTTGGGGCTGTTTTCGATCATGCTGTCGAGCCCACCGAACTGCTCGAAGCCGGTGCCGTCGAGCGACTTGGCGGTCACCGTGAAGGGCATTCCGGAGATGGAGAACGAGACCCCCAGTGCCCCCTCGGCGGTCATGATCGCGAGGCCGGCCGCGATCGCGACGGCCGGGACCGCCATCACAGCGGCGCGGCGCAGCCGGACCCGCCCGCGTCTTGCGGGGTCGGGCGAGGAACCGCTTTCTGGGTTCCCTGTGGTGAGTTCGGCGGACGAGGCCATTTCTGCTCCCATGTGCATAGTCAGTGCGGGTTGGGCATCATCGGCGCGTTGTCCTGGCGCGGACAGCGGCTGCAGACGCACGCCTCCTCCCAAACTCCCGGCGGGTGGAAGGGCTTTCTCGTACTCCGCAGTAGCCAGCGAGGAAGTTACCCGTGGTTACTTTCAAGGGTCAAGGGAGTTGTGAAAAAAGAGTGTCGGTTGTGTCCCACCTGTGGCTCAGCAGGTCCGGCGGGTTTCTCCCCGCTCTTGAATGATCGTCAACTCCCTTGTTCCACCTTGACGTTGACTGTCACTCAGGTCTACAACTGCCCCTGGCTTCCCCCAGATCCGTGGCGCCGGATCCAGCCACGCGGCACCGTCCGCGTCTCCCGGACCCCTCATGTCCGCACGGGCCCTTCACAGCCCGAGACCCCCCAGACGGCCCGGTAAGGGCACTTCCCCCCTGGCCTGCTCCAGGCCGTCGCTTCCGCCCGGCCCGGCCGGAGGCCCACCCCCAGGGTCTGCGGCCGGTCACCGGCCGGTCGTCGTTGCCGGTCCGTGGCGTACGGAGAAGGCGTCACGGTCCGGCATCGGCGGACGCCGACCGGCGTCCCCCCACCTTCCTCGCGCCACCTCGGAAGCCCCCAACCCTCAAACCCCGCACAAGAAAGAGGTACGTCCGCATGCGCACTCGCACCCTCCTCACCCTCGTCGGCACCGTCGCCGCGCTCTCGATCCCCGCGGCCGTCCCGGCCTCGGCGGCCGACACCCCGGTCCTCACCACCGGTTCGGCCGGCGGCACCGCCGTCGCGGTCGGCGACGTCCTCTCCGCACCGCTGGCCACCGGCACCAAGGCCACGCTCTACTCCAGCGCGACCGGCACCAGCGGCGTGAGCTGCACGTCCTCGACCTTCACCGCCACGGTCACGGACAACCCCGCCGCGCCGGGCACGGCCACCGAGTCCGTCGGCGCGCAGACCTTCGACAGCAGCAGCTGCACCAGCAACGTCCTCGGCGTGACGGGCGTCACCAGCATCACGGTCGACAACCTGCCGTACACCACCACCGTGGCCTCCGACGGCACGCTCACCGTGACCCCGGCGAGCGGCTCCACCATCCAGACCACGGTCAAGCTGAAGACCCTGCTGGGCTCCATCACCTGCGTCTACCAGGCCCCCAGCCTGACCGGCACGACGAGCAACAGCGACGCCAGCATCAACTTCACCAACCAGCAGTTCACCAAGGTGTCCGGCTCGTCGCTCTGCTTCAGCAGCGGCTACTTCACCGCCAAGTACGCCCCGGTCACCGACAACGGCGCCACCGTCTACGTCAACTGACCCTCAAGCAGGCGTAGTTCAGCGTCGACGCAGACGCAGCGCCAGGGCGGCGCCGCCGGTGAGCACCAGCACCGCAGCGGCGCCGCCCGCCAGCATGGGCGCGGACGGTCCCGAGCCCGCTGTGGAGGTCGAGGCCACCGGGGTGCTGTCGGGCTCGGTGGATCCCTGCCGTGGAGTCGTCGCCGCTTCGGTCGTACGGGACGGGGTCGTACGGGGTTCGGGCGTGACCGTGGGGCTGCTGCTCGCGCTCTTTCCGCCACCGCCCGCGGACGTCGGCGCCGATGCTGCCGTACCGCCGCTCCTGCCGCTCCCGGCCGTCCCGAACACCACGTCGGAGCACGAGTAGTACGTGTCCGTGGTGCTGCTGTTCTGCCAGATGGTGTAGAGCACGTGGCGCCCTCGCCGGTCGGACGGCAGCTTCGCGGTGATGCGGTACGCGCCGTTCGTCAGGGCCGGGTCCTTGACCGACGCGAACGGCTTGTCCGGCAGCTCGGACCAGGTCAGCGGCTTCTTCGGGTCGTAGCCGGGCTTGGTGAGGTAGAGCTTGAACGTGCCGGTGTGCGGGATCGTCGAGGCGTACTTCATCGTCAGGGCCGCACCCGGCCTCAGGGTCGTCGACGGCCAGTCGGAGCGGGCGAGGTCGAGGCCCTTGTAGGCGGGCAGGCCGCCGCTGCACAGCTTTCCGTCGGGGATGACCTGCCGGTCCCTGCCGCCCACGTCCGCGACCCGCAGGTTGTCCCAGAACGTGAAGGGGGCGCCGTTCGCGGCCACGGCCGCCCTGCACGCCGCCGACTGCGCGTTGCTGCCGCCGTCGGGTGAGCAGGCGTAGGCCCTGCTGACCGGATCCGTGGGCGCGCCGTGTGCCCGGGCGGGGGCCGCCGCCCACAGGGGGAGCAGGAACGAGGTCACGAAGGCGGCCGCCAGGGCCGTGCGGTGTGCGGTCATCCGGGGCATCCGGAACGTCTCCTCGGCCGGCGTGGAACGATGTGCTCCCGTGAAGTACGGGCGACCGGCCCGCCGCGTTCAGCAGACGACGCCCGGCAGCGGTCCGGCGCGAACAACTCCTTGAACCTTGACCGTTCACCTGCGCCGTCGCCCCTCGCAGCCGCCCCGGTCACATTGAAGACCAACCGGTCGCCTCGTACCCTGGCAGTCGCCGGGACGGGCACCTCGCCGTCTGGTCTGTCATTCGTTTGCAGGGGACCGAGGGAGGTTCGCGCTGTTCGCACAGTGGCCCTGGGCTCATTGGTTACACGTGTCCTCGGACCGGTCGCCGTATGAGCCGCTGCTCATCGCGGAGACCGTCCGGCCGTCGGCAACTGCGGGTAGATACCGCCCATCCTGTTTTCTTCGGTCCGCTCGATCATGTCCCTTGTGTGCTGCTCCGGGAGGCGGCCCGGTAGCCCACCCGTGTCCGGGCCTTCGGGCCGACCGGGGCGGGTCCTTCCATGCGGCCTTCCATCATTATGCTGAGCTGGACGGACCCACCTGGATCGAAGTGACGGACGAGGCCGGGGCTGATGTGGGGGTCTGTGGCCTCCAGGGCGAGCCGACAGTTTTCGAGTGCGAAGTCTGTACCGCCGCACGGTGAGATATCGTTCACTGGGAGTGAGAGAAACAGACAGTCCGGCCCGTTTACAGCCCCAGGAGTGTTCAGTCGATGGCGAGGCAGTTACGCGCCGAGCAGACCCGCGCGACGATCATTGCGGCCGCAGCAGACCTGTTCGACCGCCGCGGCTACGAATCGACCAGCTTGAGCGACATCGTGGAACACGCCCAAGTCACCAAGGGCGCCCTCTACTTCCACTTCGCGGCCAAGGAGGACCTCGCCCACGCCATCATGGAGCTGCAGTCCAAGGCCTCGCACGAGGTGACGAAGGATCTGGACGGACGCGGCTACTCCTCGCTCGAAACCCTGATGCGCATCACCTTCGGCATCGCCCGGCTCTCCGTCGAGGGCCCGATACCCCGGGCCGGGCTCCGGCTTGCCACTGGCGAAGTCGCCGTGCGGCCGCCCCTGCAGCACCCCTTCACCGAATGGCGGGACCTCGCCACTCGCAAACTCCTCGGCGCCGTCAAGGAGTCCGACGTCCACCCGGACATCGATGTCGACGCCGTCGCCCACTCCCTCGTCAGCTTCTTCGTCGGCACCCGCGTCGTGGGCCGTTCCCTCGAACCCGTCGCCCACCAGCCCCGCAGACTGGCCGAGATGTGGCACCTCACGATCCGCGGCCTGGTCCCGGTGACCCGCCGCGCCCGCTATGTGAGCCTCGCCGCCCGGCTGGAGCGGGAGCGCTCCGCTTGAATGGCCGAAGTGCTGCTCCACCGCGGGTGCCGTGGCGTCGGGTGGGCCGGGCGTCGGGTGTGTCCGGCGTCTGCGGCTGCGTCGTGGCTTGTCGCGCAGTTCCCCGCGCCCCTTACAGGGCGCTTGTCTGCGGGGCGTCGTGGTTTGACGCGCCCGCGCGTTGGGCCGCCGATCGACACGGCCCCGCGCCCCTTTCGGCGCCGGGGACCGGAGTGGAGTCGCTCGGCCCGCTTAGGGTGGGTGCATGCCCCACAGCCCGTCCGTGCCCGTGATCCTCGGCAACGAGCCGGGGTCCTTCCCCCACAGCGTGCTCGCCGAGCGGCACCCCGCGATCATCCGGCAGGTCCGGGATGCCTTCCCCTACGGCCCCGCACAGCACCGCGCCCTCGACGCGCTCCTGGCGAGCTGCACCAAGGGCGTCGTCGAACCGCTCCCGGCCGAGGCGCACGACCGGGACCGCTGGGAGGCGTGGGGCCTGGCCCAGTACGCCGGCCGCTCCTGGTACGACATCCCCTGGCTCTGGTCGGAGAGCTACTTCTACCGCCAACTCCTCGACGCCGTGGGCTACTTCGGCCCCGGGCCCTGGCAGGGCATCGACCCGTTCCGCCCCTTCAAGCTGGCCGAGCTCGACTCCCCGGAGACGGACGAGGAACTGGCCGCCCTCGACGCCCTGCCCGCCGACGACCAGGACCGCGCCCTGCTGCACGGCTCCCTCTGGGGCAACCGCGCCGACCTCGGCTTCCGCCTCTCCGCCACCGGCGCCGGCACCGCGGACACCGCCCCGGGCCTGGTCGCCGACGACAGCGAGACCCTCTGGTCGCTGCTCCCGTCGTCCGGTGCGGGCACGCTCTGCCTCATCGCGGACAACGCGGGCCGCGAACTCATTCCCGACCTGCTCCTCATCGCCCACCTCCTGGAACGCGGGCGCATCGGGCGTGCCGTCCTGCACATCAAGCCGTACCCCTACTACGTCTCCGACGCGACGACGGCCGATGTGCTCGACGGGCTCAGGAGACTGGCGGGGGCGCGGGGCGCAGCCGTCGAGTACGGCCGCATCCTGTGGTCGGCGATGACCGACGGCCGCCTCGCCCTCCGCGCCCATCCCTTCTCCGCGGCACCGCTGCCGTACGCGGACATGCCGGGCGACCTCCGCGCGGAACTCGCCACGGCCGCGCTGACCGTCGTGAAGGGCGACCTCAACTACCGCCGTCTCGTGGGAGATCGGCTGTGGACCCCGACCACGCCCTTCGCTGACGTCACGGCCCACTTTCCCGGCCCGGTCGCCGCTCTGCGTACCCTGAAGTCCGACGTGATCACCGGCCTGGCCCCCGACACCGAGGCCGCGCTCGTGGCGGCCGAGGGGCAGCGGTGGCGGACCGGCGGCACCCACGCACTGATCCAGGTACGGACGTGAGGGCCGTGTCCGAACTCAGTCCACCTGCACCGGCAGCGACTTGATCCCGTTGATGAAGTTGGACGTCAGCCGCCTGGCGGGCCCCGCCGTACGCAGGACCGGCAGGGCGCGCAGCGCCGCCCCGTACAGCACCCGCAGCTGCAACCGCGCGAAGTGCGCGCCCAGGCAGACGTGCGGGCCGTCCCCGAAGGAGACGTGCGGGTTCGGCGTACGGGACAGGTCGAGGCGGTCCGGTGCGGCGAAGACCCTCTCGTCGTGGTTCGCGGAGGCATGGAAGACGACCACCTTGTCGCCCGCACGGATGCGCCGCCCCGCCAGCTCGGTGTCGCGGGCAGCGGTGCGGCGGAAGGTGAGGACGGGCGGGTGCCGACGGAGCAACTCCTCCACCGCGAGGGACAGTTCGGCCTTCCCGGCGTGCAGCAGCTCGTACGCCTCAGGGTGCTCGGCCAGGATCAGCAGGCCGCCGGGTGCGGCGCTGCGGACGGTGTCGTTGCCCGCGACGGTGAGCAGGAAGAAGAACATCTCCAGTTCGGTGTCGGCGAGTTCGGGGTCCTGGGCGAGCGTCGTCATCACGTCGTCGGCGGGGTGACGGCGCTTGTGCGCCGCGAGCTGCTGGGCGTAGGCGAACATGTCCCGGAGCATCGCGGGGGAGCGGGGGTCGACCGGTTTGCCGTCCGCGTCGAGCACGGGGGTGCCGGCCTCGTCCGGGTCCTGGTAGCCGATGACCCGCTGCGTCCAGTGCAGCAGCAGACCGCGGTCGCTGTCCGGGACGCCGAGCAGGTCGGCGAGGTTGAGCAGGGCGTAGTCGTCGGTCACGGCGGTGACGAGGTCGACGGTGCCGTCGGTCGTACGGGCCGTCTCCAGCGCCTGGGCGAACAGGGTCCGGGCCCGCTCCTGCACGACCGACGCGAAGCGGTCGATCCGGCCGGGGGTGAAGGCGCGGCTGACCATTCGCCTCAGGCGCCCGTGCCGCGGCGGGTCCTGATTGAGCATCATGCGCCGGATGAAGGGAAGGTCGGCGGGGTCGGGGTCGCGGATCTGGGTCGCTCCGAGGTGTGAGGAGTACGTGGCCGAGTCCTTGAGGACGCGTACGACGTCCGCGTGCCGGGTCACCGCCCAGAATCCGGGCCCGGCCGGCCAGCCCAGCACCTCGGGCTCGTCCTGCCAGGCCACGGGGTGGTGGTCGCGCAGGACGCGGTAGGCGGCGTGGGGGACTCCGGCGGCGTACTGCCGTGGATCGAAGACGTCCGGGACCGGCGGGGCCTCGTGCGCATGCATGCGACCACGGTGGGGTTCCCCGCGGGGCTTCGGCAAGGGAACGCGGGACGTTTCGCGCGATGTGCCTCCTTTGTCGGCGGCTGCGTCGTGACTGGTCGCGCCCACGCGGCGGAGCCGCAGATCGATGCAGTCCCGCCGCCCTGTGGGTGCGTCCTCCCGTGTTGTGGTTCTCGGGGCCGGTCCGGCACGGGTTTCTCACCGAGGCCGCCGTGGGGGACGTGCTGCCGAGCCTCGGGCGGATGGCGGCGGGATTCGGGGTCGCCGCCGTCGCCGGGATCGCGGCGGGTGTCGCGGTGGGACGGTCGCGCCGGGCCTACGCCCTGTGCAGTCCCGTCCTGCAGTTCGCGCGGGCCGTGCCGCCGCCCGCGCTGGTCCCGTCTTCGTCGTCGTCCTCGACTTCGGCACGCCGCCTCCCACATCGTCCTCGACCTGCCCGTCGAACTCCCCGGAAAGCGCGACCGGATCGCCACCAGCGGCCTGCCAGAGTTCGTGGTGCTGCGAGCGGAGGTGGGGCGGGCGGTGCGGGGCTCCTAGGGCCGCCGTCCTGTTCCCGGTTCGCCCCGGATTCACGCGATGGTGTGATCATGTCCCGGCCCGCGGATGGTCCCGCAGGGCCACGGGTAGGGCCCGGCCATGACGCAGCAGCCCTTCGAACTCCCGCACTTCTACATGCCGTATCCCGCACGGCTGAACCCACATGTCGACGAGGCGCGTGCCCATTCGACCGAGTGGGCCCGCGGGATGGGCATGCTGGAGGGATCCGGGATCTGGGAGCAGTCCGACCTCGACGCCCACGACTACGGACTTCTGTGCGCCTACACCCACCCCGAGTGCGACGGCCCCGCCCTCTCCCTGATCACCGACTGGTACGTGTGGGTCTTCTTCTTCGACGACCACTTCCTGGAGACCTTCAAACGCAGCCAGGACCGCGTCGGCGGCAAGGCCTACCTGGACCGGCTGCCCTTGTTCATGCCGCTCGACCTCGCCACTCCCGTACCGGAGCCGCAGAACCCGGTCGAGGCCGGGCTCGCCGACCTCTGGGCCCGCACCGTGCCGTCGATGTCGGTGGACTGGCGCCGCCGCTTCGCCGTGGCGACCGAGCACCTGCTCAACGAGTCCCTGTGGGAGCTGTCCAACATCAACGAGGGGCGGATCGCCAACCCCGTCGAGTACATCGAGATGCGCCGCAAGGTGGGCGGCGCCCCCTGGTCGGCGGGGCTCGTGGAGTACGCGACCGCCGAGGTGCCCGCGTCCGTGGCCGCATCGAGGCCGCTCAGGGTGCTGATGGAGACGTTCTCCGACGCCGTCCACCTGCGCAACGACCTGTTCTCCTACCAGCGGGAAGTCGAGGACGAGGGCGAGAACAGCAACGGCGTGCTCGTCCTGGAGACCTTCTTCGACTGCACCACCCAGGAGGCCGCCGACACCGTCAACGACGTCCTCACCTCCCGCATGCACCAGTTCGAGCACACCGCCCTGACCGAAGTGCCCGCACTGGCCCTGGACCGGGGCCTCACCCCGGACGAGGTCGCCGCCGTCGCCAAGTACACCCAGGGCCTGCAGGACTGGCAGTCCGGCGGCCACGAATGGCACATGCGCTCCAGCCGCTACATGAACGCCCGTGCGCAGGCCACGCACCCATGGCACGGCCTGACCGGCCCCGGCACCTCCGCCGCCGACGTCGGTGCCCTGCTCGCGGCGGCCGGCGCCGAGCGCCTGCGCGCCTACACGCACGTGCCGTACCAGAAGGTCGGCCCGTCCCTGCTGCCCGACTTCCACATGCCCTTCGAGGTGGAACTGAGCCCCCACCTGGACGGCGCGAGGCATCGCCTCACCGGCTGGATGCACGCCATGGGCATGCTCCAGGAGGGCGTCTGGGACGAGGACCGGCTCGCCGCCGCCGACCTCCCGCTGTGCTCCGCGGGCCTCGACCCCGACGCGACACCCGAGGAACTCGACTTGAGTTCGCAGTGGCTGGCCTGGGGGACGTACGGCGACGACTACTACCCGCTCGTGTACGGCCACCGCCGCGATCTGGCCGCCGCACGGCTGACCACCCGGCGCCTGGCGGACTGCATGCCCGTCGACGGCGAGGAGGCCCCCGCCCCGCTCAACGGCATGGAACGCGGCCTCACCGACCTCTGGGCGCGCACCACGGCGCAGATGACCCCCGAGCAGCGGCGCACCCTCAGGGACTCGGTGAACGTCATGACCGAGAGCTGGGTGTGGGAGCTGTCCAACCAGCTGCAGAACCGCATCCCCGACCCGGTCGACTACCTGGAGATGCGCCGCGCCACCTTCGGCTCCGACCTCACCCTGAGCATGTGCCGGATGGGCCACGGCCCCGCGGTCCCGCCCGAGGTCTACCGCAGTGGCCCCGTCCGCGCCCTGGAGAAAGCCGCCATCGACTACGGGTGCCTCATCAACGACGTCTTCTCGTACCAGAAGGAGATCGAGTACGAGGGCGAGATCCACAACGCGATCCTCGTCGTGCAGAACTTCTTCGGCATCGACTACCCGACCGCACTCTCCGTCGTCCACGACCTGATGACCCAGCGCATGCAGCAGTTCGAACACATCGCCGCGCACGAACTGCCCGTCGTGTACGACGACTTCAACCTCACCCAGGAGGCACGCGAGGCGATGGACCGCTATGTGAAGGACCTGCAGAACTGGATGGCGAGCATCCTCAACTGGCACCGGAACGTGGACCGTTACAAGCCGGACCATCTGGCCCGCCGCACTCACGGCTTCCTCCCGGAACGGTCGGCCGCCATGACCGCACATTAAACTTTTTCGTGCGGAACGGGACATTCAGGGAACTTGGGCGAGGCGTCGGGAGTCTTCTGAGACAAGGGGAACAGACCACAGAACACGGGGGTGTTCGAGCCTTGACCGAAATCATCGAGAGGATCACCGAGGGCGGCAGCACGGGGGAGACGGCGCCGGCTCCGGACGAACTGGCGCCGTACGTCACGCCGTTACCCGTCCCGCCCGTCGTACGTCCCGGATCCGGTGACGTCCTGCGGGAGACGGAGATCGCCCTGCGTCCGACCTGGGTCCGGCTGCACCCGCAGCTTCCGCCGACCCTGATGTGGGGGTACGACGGGCAGGTGCCGGGCCCGACCATCGAGGTGCGCCGCGGGCAGCGTGTCCGCATCGCCTGGACCAACCGCATTCCCCGGGGCAGCGAGTACCCGGTCACTTCGGTGGAGGTCCCGGTCCGCGCCCCCGGCACCCCGCCGCCCACGACCGAACCCGGCCGCGAGGGCGTCGAGCCGAACAAGGACGTCGCCGCCCTGCCCGCCTGGTCGGTGACACACCTGCACGGAGCCCAGACGGGCGGCGGCAACGACGGCTGGGCCGACAACGCCGTCGGGTTCGGCGACGCCCAGCTGTCGGAGTATCCGAACGAGCACCAGGCGGTGCAGTGGTGGTACCACGACCACGCCATGAACATCACCCGGTGGAACGTGCACACGGGCCTGTACGGCACCTACCTCGTCCGTGACGACGAGGAGGACGCCCTCGGGCTGCCCTCCGGGGACAGGGAGATCCCGCTGCTGCTCGCCGACCGCAACCTCGACACGGACGAGGACGGCCGGCTCAACGGACGGCTGCTGCACAAGACGGTCGTCGTCCAGCAGCAGAACCCGGAGACGGGCAAGCCGGTCTCCATCCCGTTCACCGGCCCGTACACCACGGTCAACGGCCGCATCTGGCCGTACGCCGACGTGGACGACGCCTGGTACCGATTCCGGCTGGTCAACGCGTCCAATGCGCGCATCTACAGCCTGGTCCTCGTCGACGAGGACGACAACCCGGTGCCGGGAGTCGTCCACCAGATCGGCAGCGACGGCGGACTGCTGCCCCGCCCGGTCCCGGTCGACTTCGACGACGCGCTGCCCACGCTGACCGCTGCCCCCGCCGAGCGCTTCGACCTGCTCGTCGACTTCCGCGGCCTCGCGGGCCGGACGCTGCGCCTGGTCAACAAGGGCCGCGGACAGGCGCCGGGCGTGCCCGACCCGGTGAACGACGTGCGCTACCCGGCGGTCCTGGAGTTCCGCGTGGGCGACAGCGGCTGCACGGACGACTTCGAACTGCCCGAGGTGCTCTCCGGCTCCTTCCGCCGGCTCACCCACGACATCCCGCACGGCCACCGCCTGGTCGTACTCACCCCGCCCGCCACCAAGGGCGCCGGCGGACACCCGGAGATATGGGAGATGACCGAGGTCACCGACCCCGCCGGCATCCAGGTCCCGGCCGACGGCATCATCCAGCTCAAGGGCCCGGACGGCACGACGAAGACGTACCGGCGCACCTCCCGGACGTTCAACGACGGCCTCGGCTTCACCATCGCCGAGGGCTCCTACGAGCAGTGGAGCTTCCTGAACCTCGCGCCGATCGTCCACCCGATGCACATCCACCTGGCCGACTTCCAGCTGCTGGGCAGGGACGCGTACGACGTCTCGGGCTTCGACCCGGCGGTGGGCGGCACCCGCGCGCCGATCGCGTACGACGCGGGCACGCAGCTTCCGCTGGCGCCCAACGAACGCGGCTACAAGGACGTCTTCCGGGTCCCCGGCGGTCAGATTCTGCGGGTCATGGGGAGGTTCGACGGTGCGTACGGCCGGTTCATGTACCACTGCCACCTTCTCGAACACGAGGACATGGGCATGATGCGGCCCTTCGTCGTGATGCCCGAGGAAGCGATGAAGTTCGACCACGGCGGCGCGCACGGCGGCCACGGCGAGGGCCACACGGGCTGACCCCGCGGGCCGTCGCAGTCTCACCCGTTCGTGGCTCGTCGGGCGCCGGGGCTCCGGGTAGAGCTCCAGCCGGAGGCGATCCATGGAACAGACTGCGTTGCGTCCCAAGCCGATGCCGGGCGGGGAGCCCGGCGGCGGCACCGAACCCGGCTCCGCCCGGCGCCCGCATGCCGTGCGCCGGCGCGGCCGACGGCTCAGGACCGCCCTGTTCGGCCTGCTCGTCGGAACGGTCCTGGTGCTGTCCGGGGTAGGACTCGGCACCGTCGGCGCCACGGTGATCGGCATGAGCAAACTCGCCGACCTGCAACGCCAGGCGCAGGCCCCCGGCAGCCCGTCGGCCAGGGCGCACCCCAGTCCGTCGTCCCCGACGGCATCCGCGTCCCCGGCGCCCGCCGTCGCGACCCTGGGCCTGGAGGCCGTGGACGCGTACAAGGCGGGCGCCCTGGTCGTCGGCGTCCACGTGCCCGGCCCGGGCTATGCGGCGGGACTGGTCCGGGGAGACGTGATCCTCGCGTTCGGCAGGACCCGCATCGACTCGGCCGCCGACCTCGCACGCGCCGTCGCCCGGGCCCGCCCGGGCGACGGCATCACCCTGACGGTCCGTCATCGAAGCGGCGGCTACCAGCAGTTGTCGGCGATCCCGGGCGTCGTCACATGACCACCCGGAAGTGAGTCGGGCAGCAGGGCCGACCGGGGCGTCCCGGTCGGCGATCTGCTCGCCCTCCCAGGGCAGCCGCAGCGTCCAGGCCGCGTATCCGTTCAGCGGCGGGGAAAACAGTGGTCCCCGTCCATGGAGTGGGCCACGATGAGCCGCATGCTGAGCACCCTTCTCGCCTTCCTCGGCGCCTGTACCTTGATCGCCGCCTCACCCGGCCCCAGCACGGTGCTGATCATCAAGCAGTCGCTGCGCAGCCGCCGCTCCGGCTTCCTGACCGTGCTCGGCAACGAGACCGGCGTCTTCGTCTGGGGCGTGGTCGCCGCGTTCGGGCTGACCGTGCTGCTCGCGGCCTCCGAAGTGGCGTACGGGGTGATGCGGATCGTCGGCGCGGTCGTCCTGGTCGGCTTCGGCATCCAGGCGCTGCGGCAGGCGCGGCGCACCAAGGAAGCCCCGGACGGCTGGGAGGGCGCCGAGAGGAGCGGCTGGGCCGCCTACCGCGGCGGGCTGCTGCTCAACCTCGCCAACCCCAAGGCGGCGATCTTCGCCATGTCCTTCCTGCCGCAGTTCGTGCCGCAAGGCGTCGCGCACCTGCCCGCGATGATCGGTCTCGCCGCACTCTGGGCCGTCTACGAGGTCGGTTACTACGGCCTGTACGTGTGGTTCGTCGGCCGGACGCGGGCCGTCCTGTCCCGCGCCGGGGTGCGCCGGCGCCTGGAGCAGGTCTCCGGGGGCATGCTGCTGCTCCTCGGTGCCCGCCTCGCCCTGGAGGGCTGACGCCATGGCCGACGCAGCGCCCGAAAGACCGGCAGACCGGTCGCGCCGCCCCCGCGGTACGGGCAGGATGCTGCCCGTAGTCCCTTGTGGTCCCTTCACCCGCCCAGGGAGGCCCGGATGACCGGCAGTACGCGCGCGCCCTTCACCGCCGACGACTACCGGGACCGGATGGACCGCGCCGCGCGGGCCGCCGCCGACGCCGGTCTCGCCGGGCTGCTGGTGGCGCCCGGCCCGGACCTGGTGTGGCTGACCGGCTATGCACCCCCCGCGGTCACCGAACGGCTCACCCTGCTGGTCCTCGTCCAGGGACGCACCCCCGTCCTGGTCGTCCCCACCCTGGAGGCCCCCGACGCCGCACAGGCCGCCGGCGCTCCAGCCCTGGCGCTGCGCGACTGGACCGACGGCAAGGACCCCTACGCGGCGACCGCCGCCCTGCTCGCCGGCAGCGGCCGCTTCGGCATCAGTGACAACGCCTGGGCGATGCACCTGCTCGGACTGCAGCGGGCGCTGCCCGGCACCGACTACGCGTCGCTCACCGACGCACTGCCGATGCTCCGCGCCGTCAAGGACCCGGCGGAACTGGAACTGATGGCGGCCGCGGGAGCGGCCGCAGACGCAACGTTCGAGGAGATCCGCAAGGTTCCCTTCTCCGGCCGCAAGGAGTCCGAGGTCGGCGCGGACCTCGCCGACCTGCTGCGACAGTTCGGCCACTCGCAGGTCGACTTCACCATCGTCGCCTCCGGCCCGAACGGCGCCAACCCGCACCACGAGGTCGGCGAGCGCGTCATCGAACACGGCGACATGGTCGTCCTCGACTTCGGCGGCCTCAAGGACGGCTACGGCTCCGACACCTCCCGCACCGTCCACGTCGGCGACCCCACCGACGAGGAGCGCCGGGTGCACGACCTGGTGCGCGAGGCCCAGGAGGCGGGTTTCCGGGCGGTGAAACCCGGCGTGGCCTGCCAGGAGGTCGACCGAGCCGCCCGGGCGGTCATCGCGGAGGCCGGGTACGGCGAGTACTTCATCCACCGCACCGGGCACGGCATCGGCGTCACCACGCACGAGCCGCCGTACATGATCGAGGGCGAACGGCAGCCGCTCGTGCCCGGCATGTGCTTCTCCGTCGAGCCCGGGATCTATCTGCCCGGCCGCTTCGGCGTGCGCATCGAGGACATCGTCACGGTCACCGAGGACGGCGGCCGTCGCCTCAACAACACCGACCGAGAGATGGTCATAGTGGACTGAACGACCCCAGGAGCCCCAGCACACCTTCGAGTGACAACGGCGCGACCATGACCCAGGCACCGACACCCACCGCGGACACCGTCCGCCGGCTGGTCAGTTCTCTGATCAAGGAGGGCACTGCAAGGGGGGACGGCGGACCCGAGGTGCGGCCCGTCGCCGAGGGCGGCGAGCACTCCACCTGGTGGGTCGGCACCCGCCATGTCCTGCGGCTCGCCCCGGACCGCGAGGCCGCCCTGCGCCGGCGCCGTGAACTGCGCCTGCGTGACCTGGTACGCCCGCATCTGCCGGTCGCCGTGCCGACCAGCGTGGCGCACGGCGAGTGGGCGCCCGGGCTGACGTACACGCTCGACACCAAGGTGCCCGGCGGGACGGCGGAGCAGTACGACGTGTCCGCCGTCGGTGAGGCCGACCTCGCGGGGGTGCTCACCGGGCTGCGCGAGGTGCCCGCACGGCAGGCCGAGACGCTCGGTGTGCCGCGCACCGCCCCGCGCTCCCTGGAGGCGCTGCGCCGGGCCGCCGTACACGCCGCCGAACGCCTCGCCGCGGCCGACGAGTTCGACCCCTCCCGCCTCCACCAGCTCACCCCGCAGGCCGCCGTCCAGCTCGCCGCACAGCCCGGCACCGCGGTTCTCGTCCACCACGGCCTCAAGGGCGAGCACCTCGTGGTCAGCGCCGACGGCAGGGTGCGCGGCATCCTGGACTGGACCGACGCGGTCGTCGGCGACCCCGCCGAGGACATCGCCGGCCTCGCGATCGCGGTCGGCTCACCGGCCGCCGTCCGCGCCGCCACACTCGCCGGCTACGCCGCCCGCCCCTGCCTCCGCGGCCTCTGGCTGGCCCGCTGCGATACCGTCGTACGCCTCGCCGAACACCTCAAGGGCCAGGACACCGACCCCCTGCCCCTCCTCAGGCTCCAACTCCGCCGCGCCTGGGAGGCGATCCTCCTGGAGAGGGTGACGGAGTTCCGGGACGAGGACGCGGACGACGAACTCTAGGCAGCCTCGGCAGGTCCGGTGCAGCGGCGTGGGGCGGTGTTCGTGTGTGGCTGCCGCCGGGCGGGCGCGACCGTCGTGACGGAAGCGCGGAGGGCCGGGCGTGGCAGGGTCCGCGGAGTGACTGGTGCCGTTCAGGTCTGCGGCAGCGCTGTGGCCGACTTGCCGGGCAGCCGCGGCACCGCGTGTGCGCTCAAGGGTGCGGGGCGGTCTTCGTGTGTGGCTGCCGGGCGGGCGTGATCCGCCGCGAGGGCCCCGCGGACGGCCGAGTGTGGCACGGTCCGCGGAACTCCCGGTGGCCGTTCAGGCCTGCAGCAGGACCACGGCCGACTCCCCGGGCACATGCAGCACCCCGTCCGCGCCCGGCGGCTCGACGGGCTCCCATGCGGCCAGTACGTCCGCGTGGCGGGGGCCCAGGGGGATCGCCGCCGGCTCCTTGGCGAGGTTCACGGCGACGCGGACGTCCCCGCGGCGGAAGGCCAGCCAGCGCTCCCGCTCGTCGAAGGCCACCTTGGTGTCGGCGAGGTCGGGATCGGTCAGGTCGGCCTGCTCGTGCCGCAGGGCGATCAGCCTGCGGTACCAGTCCAGCACGCGCGCGTGGGGCTCGTCCGAGAGCTCCGCCCAGTCCAGGCAGGAGCGGTCGCGCGTCGCCGGGTCCTGCGGATCGGGGACGTCCTCCTCGGCCCAGCCGTGCGCCGCGAACTCCCGCCGCCTGCCCCGCCGTACCGCCTCGGCGAGTTCCGGATCGGTGTGGTCGGTGAAGAACTGCCAGGGCGTGCCGGCCGCCCACTCCTCGCCCATGAACAGCATCGGGGTGAAGGGTGCGGTCAGCGTGAGGGCGGCAGCGCAGGCGAGCAGGCCGGGGGAGAGGAGCGCCGACAGGCGGTCGCCCTGGGCGCGGTTGCCCACCTGGTCATGCGTCTGGCTGTAGCCAAGGAGCCGGTGCCCGGCCACCCGCGTGCTGTCCAGGGGGCGCCCGTGGTGCCGGCCGCGGAAGCTGGAGTACGTGCCGTCGTGGAAGTAGCCGTGGGTCAGGGTCCGGGCCACCGCGGCGAGCGGAGCGCGGGCGAAATCCGCGTAGTAGCCCTGGGACTCGCCGGTCAGCGCGGTGTGCAGGGCGTGGTGGAAGTCGTCGTTCCACTGCGCCTGCAGCCCGAATCCGCCCTGTGCCCGGGGCGTGATGAGCCGCGGGTCGTTGAGGTCGGACTCGGCGATCAGGAACAGCGGTCGGCCCAGATCGGCCGCGAGGGCGTCCACGGCCGTCGACAGTTCCTCGAGGAAGTGGCACGCGCGCGTGTCCGCCAGCGCGTGCACCGCGTCCAGGCGCAGCCCGTCGATCCGGTAGTCGCGCAGCCACGCCAGCGCGCTGCCCAGCAGAAACGCCCGCACCTCGTCCGAGCCGGGAGCGTCCAGGTTGACGGCGGAACCCCAGGGCGTGTGGTGCGTGTCCGTGAAGTACGGACCGAACGCGGGCAGGTAGTTGCCCGACGGCCCGAGGTGGTTGTGCACGACGTCCAGGACCACGCCGAGGCCCAGTTCGTGCGCCCGGTCGACGAACCGTTTCAGCGCCTCGGGCCCGCCGTACGGCTCGTGCACGGCCCACAGCGAGACACCCTCATAACCCCAGCCGTGCCGGCCCGGGAAGGGGCACAGCGGCATCAACTCGACATGGGTGATGCCCAGTTCGGCCAGATGCCCGAGCTGCTCGGCGGCCGCGTCCAGAGTGCCCTCGCGGGTGTACGTGCCCACGTGGAGCTCGTACAGGACCGCGCCCGGCAGCGGGCGCCCGGCCCACTCGGTGCGCCATGCGTACCGGTCGTGCTCGACGACCGCGCTCAGCCCGTCCGGCCCGTCCGGCTGCCGCCGCGACCGCGGGTCGGGCAGCACGGGGCCGTCGTCCACCGCGAACCCGTACCGCGAGCCGTCCCGCGCCGCGGCCTCCGTCCGCCACCAGCCCTCCCGGTCCGGATCGCGCTCCAACGCGCGCGTGGCGCCGTCGCACTGGAGCGTCACTCGGCCGGCCTGCGGTGCCCACACCTCGAACTGCACGGACGGTTCCCCTTTGTCTGCTCACCGTGATGTAGCCCGTCCATGGTGCTTCAAACGAGATCAATCCGCTTTTGAATCACCCCTTTTACGGCGGGTGTCGTCAGGTGCGCGCGCGTGGCGGCCGTTTTCTCGTTTTCTGGACACCCGCGGTTCACTGACCGACAATCACCAACGTGACGTCGTCTTTCGAGTTCAACACGTACCCCGCGCGGCTGTCCGACGGGGAGCGCGACAAGGCGCTGAAGGTGCTGCGTGACGGCGTCGCCATGGGTCGGTTGTCGCACGATACGTTCATCCGCCGCATGGAGCTGGCCCTCACCGCCCGCCGCTCCGAGGAACTCGCCGCACTCACCGCCGACCTCCCGCAGGAAAGCCGCGTCGCCCGCCTGGTGTTCGGCACCGTGGAGGCGGTCTCCGGCTTCACCGTACGGCTGCGCAGGGCCTGGCAGGCCGAGCGGCTCCCCAAGCTGCTGCTGCCCCACCCCGCGGGCGGCCACCCGCTGCGCATCGGTCGGGATCCGGCCAACGGACTGCGCCTCACGCATGAAACCGTGTCCCGTGTGCACGCCGAACTCAGCCGCCAGGGCGGCATGTGGGTGCTGCGCGACCTCGGCTCGACCAATGGCACCACGGTGAACGGCCGGCGGGTCATCGGAGCCGCCGTCGTGCGCGAGGGCGATCAGGTGGGCTTCGGGCGGATGGCGTTCCGGCTCGCCGTCGACTGAGCCCCGCTGAGTCACGCCTTAGCTTTGGCCTGGGCATGACACCCTGTTGACGTGGGGTGATGGCGCAAATCGCATTGTGTTCCATGGTGTTGACGTACCCGTCAAGTCGTGACTGACTGTGCGTACGCCATGCACATCAGGTGAACCGACGGCGCCACATTGTGGAGGTGTGCCCTGCCGCCCCTCCTGCGCTACCCGACCGTCGACGAGCTCGGCGCGCGGGCGGCTGCACTCGTCTCCCGGCGTCCGAGCGACGCCCGTCTGCGCCGCGTCGGTACCTCGCGCGCGGGCACCCCCATGTGGCTGCTTTCCGTCGGTCACGGCAGCCGTCAGGCCCTCGTCGTCGCAGGGCCGCACGCCAACGAACCGGTCGGCGGCGCCACCGTGCTCCGCCTGGCCGAACGGGTCCTGGCCGACCCCGGTTTCACGGAGGGCGCCGACGCCACCTGGAACCTGCTGCTGAGCCTCGACCCCGACGGCCTGCGCCGCAACGAGGGCTGGCTGCCGGGCCCGTACAGCCTCGGCCGGTACTTCCGGAACTTCTTCCGGCCCGGCTTCCTGGAACAGCCCGAATGGCTGCCCGACGGCGCGGCCGCCGCCGCCCTGCCGGAGACCCGCACCCTGCTCGACCTCCAGGACGAACTGCGGCCCTTCCTGCAGTGCTCCCTGCACGGCGTCGACGTGGGCGGCGGCTTCGTCGAGCTCACCCACGACCTGCCGGGCCTCGCGGGCCGCCTCGCGCACACCGCCGCCCGCTTCGGCATCCCGCGTGAACTCGGGCCCTACGACACCCTGTACTGGCCGAGCCTCGGCCCCGCCGTCCACCGCATCCCGCCGCCCCGCATCGGCGACCTGGCCGCGGCCATCACCGAGGCGGCCGTCGAGTCGACCTGGTTCCACCCCTACCGGCACGGCACGGTCACGGCGGTCGTCGAGGCGCCCATGTGGGGCGTGGCGGCCGTGGAGGACGGCTCCCCGCCCGCCGACGCGGCCGAGGTGCTGCGCGCCGTCAGCCACACCCTGCGCCACGACACAAGGCTCCTGGAGGTGCTCCTGGCGCGGCTGCGGCCCCATCTCGCAGGCATGCCGGACGCGGCCCGCCTGCTCGCCCCGGTGGACGACTATTTACTGGTCTGCCCCGGGCTCGCCGACGCATGGGACCCCGATGTCGCCGACGGCGCGCGTCCCCTCCCGCCGCTCAGCACCGCCCATCTGGCCGCCCTGCGCATCGCCGGGCGGCGGCTGGCGCTGCGCACGGCGGGCCTGCTGCACCAGCTCGTGACCCGCGCCGGCCGCGACCCGGCCGGCGTGCTGCCGGACCTGGACCGTCTCATCGACGACTGGTGCGCGGACTACCGCGAGGGCATGGGGGCGCGCTGGATCCCGGTACCGCGCCAGGTGGAGTACCAGTCGCGCGTGGTGCTCGCCGCGTTCGAACTCGCCCTGCGGCATGCGCCCGCGTGCTCCCGTTCGGGTGAGTCGGGGTGGGGTTCCCAGGCCGCCGTGCCGATGCATCGGGAATGACGATCAGCACCACAGTGAAAGCGGTACGGGGCTCGCTGCTGGCGGCCGCCCTCCTCGCCGGCGGCGCGGCCCCGGCCCAGGCGGCGTCCCCGGGTTTCCCGCCGACCGACTGGCTCTACCTCACCGTCACCAAGGGCGACGCACGGTCCCCCCACACGCGTGACACCCTGCTGCTGTGCGACCCACCCCAGGGGCACGCGCGAGCAGCCGACGCATGTGAGGAGCTGGCGGCGGCGGACGGCGACATCGCCCGCATCCCGTCGAAGAAGAACATCTTCTGCCCGATGATCTACGCCCCGGTGACCGTCCACGCGCGCGGGGAGTGGAACGGCCGACGGGTCGAGTACACCCAGACCTTCTCCAGCGCCTGCGTCATGGCCGGCCGCACCGGGTCGGTCTTCGCGCTGGACGCCTGACCCGCGCGCTGCGGCGGCCTGCCGGGCGCGTGACGGCTCGTGGTCAGGCCGCCCGGTCGCGCGCGTGCAGCGCCGCCGCGAGGACCGTCCGCAACTGGTGCTCGACCTGGTGCTCCAAAGGCACCCAGCGGGCGCGGAAGCGCTCCGCGAAGGCGTCGCTCCAGGTCGCCACCAGCCGCTCCAGGCCCGGTGCCGCCCGGTCGTCCGCCTCCTGCAGGACACGCAGCAGCATGGCCGCCGCCCGCAGCGGCAGGCGGCGGCCGAACGCGTCCACGCTGCCGACGTACGCCATCGTGTTGTCGGCGGGCGGCGTGCGCATCCAGTCCGCGGCCAGGCCCGGAACCAGTTCCAGCGCCCACTTGGCGGCCCGCAGCAGCGGACCGTCGAGGCCCTCCAGACGCGGCAGCGCCTCGGCGAGCACCCGCTCCACCTCCAGCGCGTCCCGCAGCAGCCGGCGCGCCAGCCGGCGCATCGCCGCGGCCGGAGCGGGATGCGGGGCGGGGTCGTCCACCAGGTCGCTGGCCCACATCGGCACCTCGACCACCGCCGTCAGACCGCCGTGCCGGTGCGGGTCGTACCAGGTGCTGTGGCGTGCGTCGTCCGGCATGCTCGGATACGCGGCGCCCGCACCGGGGGAGGGCATCACATGCACCCCGGGCCCGGACGCGGCCCAGCCCGCGGCGTCCGAGGCGCCCGTCTCCACCGGGATGTGCAGCTCGGCGGCGGACTTCGCGAACGGCTCGGCGAGACCCGGTATGTCCTTGGTCAACTGGACCCAGCTGCCGCCCAGATCGGTTCCGTGCAGGGTCGCCTGGAGGTAGGGGCGCAGCTCGTCGATGACCCGGGTGAGCGCGCGGGTCTCGGGCGGCAGCCGGTGCGGCGGCAGCACCGACGGCGACCACTCCGGCTGCTCCTCGGCCGCCGGCCGGAAGAACCCGAGGTGGTAGTCGAACAGGCTGCGGGGCGCCGGTGTGCGGTGCAGGCTCGCCCCGTCGGGGTCGGCGCACAGCAGGAAGTGCCAGGAGGTGTCCGCACGCAACTCCCCCTCGGACACCACCCGTTCGGCGAGCGCGAGGGACGTGGAGCCGCCGGTCGGCTCATTGGCGTGGGCGCCCGCGACGACGAGCACGGCACGCCGCGCATGGCCCACGGACAGCAGGTGCAGCGGTCTGCCCGCGCGGGAGACGCCGACCTGTCTCAGCGTGCACAGACCCGGTCTGTGAGCGGCCAACGCGCCTGCGGACGCGATGAGTTGAGTCAGGGTGGGATAGCGCAGCTGCGGCAGGAGACTCACCCCCGTCACGTCCGCCCGGCTTCGCAATCCGCAGTACCCCACGCTCCAGGTGAAGTGTCAATAACGCCTGGGGGGAGGCTCCAGGGGGCGCCCAGATGCATTCACCGCCGACGACAAGGGGCGTTGCCTGCGACGGGGGCGCGGACATCGGCGCTTCACTGCTGGTGCAGTCCGCGTCCGGCGAGCGTCAGGAAGGTCTCGCCGACCGCCTCCGACAGTGTCGGATGCGGGTGGATGTGGCGGGCCACGTCCGAGGGGTAGGCGTCCCAGCCGACGATCAGCTGGCTCTCCGCGATCATCTCGGACACATGCGGGCCCACCAGGTGCACACCGAGCACCTGCCCGCCGTCGGCCTCCGCGACGACCTTCACCATCCCGCCCTGTCCGTGCACCATGCCCTTCGCGACCGCGGTCAGAGGCATGGTGTTGACGTTCACCTCGTACCCGCGCGCGCGTGCCTCCGCCTCGCTCAGGCCCACGGCCGCGGTCTGCGGCGACGAGTACGTCACCCGGGGCACGGCCGCGTAGTCGACCGGTACCGACGCCACGCCGGCCAGCGTCTCGGCCACCAGCAGGCCCTCCGCGAAGGAGGCGTGCGCCAGGCCGAGTGACGGCGGGGGCAGCAGGTCACCGACGACGTGTACGCCGCCCACCGGCGTCTCCAGCCGGGCCCAGTCGGCCGGTTCGACGAAGCCGCGCGCGTCCGTGGTGAGGCCCGCGGCGGCCAGGTGCAGGCCGTCGGTGACCGGCGTCCGTCCGACCGCCACCAGGAGCCGCTCCACCTCGACGGCACGGGTCTCGCCGCGGGCGGTGCGCACACGCGCGCGTACGCCGCCCTCGAGCAGCTCGGCGTCCAGCAGCCGCGCGCCTGCCTGCACGTCGATGCCGCGCTTCTTCAGGCCGCGCGTCAGGTGACGGCTCACGTCCACGTCCTCGAGCGGCACGAGCCGGTCGGCGGCCTCCACGAGGGTGACCTCCGCACCCATCGAGCGGTGGAACGAGGCGTACTCGACGCCGATCGCGCCACCGCCGAGCACCAGGACGGAGGCCGGCAGACCCGGCGCGAAGAGCGCGTCGTCGCTCGTCACCACGCGCCGGCCGTCCGGCTCGAGCCCCGGGAGCGTGCGCGGCCGCGAGCCGGTGGCCAGGACGATCCCACGGCGTGCGGCGAAGTCCCGCACCCCCGGCGCGGATTCACCGTCCGGGCCCTGCACCAGTACCGTGCGCGGCCCCGTCAGCCGGGCGCTGCCCCGCAGGACCCGTACGCCGGCCTGCGCGAGGTGTGCCTCCACGCCCCGGTGGTTGCGGCTCACGATGTCGTCGCGCGTGGCGACCAGCGCGGGCCAGTCGACGGCGTCCAGGCTCGCCTTCACCCCCCAGCGCTCGCGCGCCTCGGCGATGCCGTCGACGAGCTCGGCGGCGTGCAGCATCGCCTTGCTGGGGATGCAGCCGCGGTGCAGACAGGTCCCGCCGACCTTGTCGCGCTCGACGAGCACCACATCGAGCCCGAGGGCGGCGGCGCGCAGGGCGGTGCTGTATCCGCCGGTGCCGCCGCCGATGACGATGACATCCGCAGTGCTCAAGTCTCGTGTGTCGGCCATGCCCCCACCCTCCGTCCGCCCCTTGCCATAAGTCCAAGGCAATATTCTTGTGGAACCGATGCAAGACGTTCATGAGACGAGGCGGGTCATGAGTCTGCGCCAGATGGAGTACTTCCTGGCGGTGGTCGACGAGGCGTCCTTCACCCGCGCGGCCGAGGTCCTGCACGTCTCCCAGCCCGCGCTCTCGCACCAGATCAAGGCCCTGGAGCGGTCGGTCGGCGGCGCGCTCCTGGAGCGCATGCCGCGGGGAGTGCGCCTCACGCCGATGGGCCGCGCCTTCCGGCCGCACGCCGAGCGTGCCGTCCGCAGCGCGGCCCAGGCCCGCCGCGCCGCCCGTGCCGCCGCCGGCGCCGAGGGCGGCGAACTGCACATCGCCGCCGTCCACTCCGTCGCGGTCGGCGTCCTGCCGGACGTGTTCGCCCGCTGGCGCACCGCCCACCCCCACGTGCTGCTCCACCTGCACGAGTACGCCACCTCCCAGGCCCTGGAGGAGGAGATCGAGCGCGGCACCGCGGACCTCGCCGTCGGCCCCGCACCCGCCGACCGTCCCGGCACCGTCGTGCCGGTCGGCGAGGAGGAGGCCGTCCTCGTCGTCCCCTTCGACGACCGCCTCGCGGGCCGTACGACGGTGACCCTGCCCGAACTCGCCGACCGCCACTGGATCCGCTGCGCCATGGAACCCGTCGTCCACGGCGAGCGCTTCCTCGACTGGGCCTGCGGGCGGTCCGGTTTCACGCCGCGCACCGCCGTGTGGACCGAGCACACGTCGACGGCCGTACGGATGGCTGCGTCCGGAGTCGGCGTCTGCGTCGCCCCCTCCCACATCGTGCGCGCAACGGTGGGCGGGGACTGCACGGTCCTCTCCCACATCCCACCCTGGCGCCGCCCGATGACCGCCTTCGCCCGCGTACCGCCAACCGGCGCGGCCAAGGCCTTCGTGGACCTCCTGAGAGCGTCATGGCCGACACCGGGGACGCCCGAAGCCGCCTGCGGAACGGCCGCGTCCTGAAGCGCCGCGGGCTGTGCCGATCTGCGGCTCCGCCGCGCGGGCGCGGCAAGCCACGACGCAGCCGCTGACGATCGACGACCCCTCGTACCCCGCGGCGGAGCCGCAAAGCCACGCAGCCCGTGGAGGCTAGTCCGCGGCAACCCGCTCCAGCAAGGCCACCGGCAGCCGCCCGAAAAGCTCCCCCACACGCGCGTGCCCCTCAAACTCCCGCCCGGGGGACAGCACATCGGACCAGCGCCCGCCCGGCAGGGGCAGCACGGTGTCCCCCCAGCCCCCCGCCTCCGCCAGCCGCAGCGACAGCCGCGTCACGGCCGTGACGACCTCTCCGGACCGCGCGAACGCCACGCAGTGGTCCGCCGCCGGGCCCTCGGCGGTCAGCGGCGCGTACGTCGCTGCCTCCCCGAAGACCCCGGGCCGTCGCGCACGAAGCCGTAGCGCGGCCGCGGTCACCTCACCCTTCTCGCCGGGATCCGCGGAGGGCGGGAACCGCACCGGACGCCGGTTGTCCGGGTCCACCAGCGCCAGGTACTCGCCCTCGGTGCCCTGGTAGACGTCGGGCACACCCGGCATCGTCAGCTGGACCAGGGCGGTGCCCAGTACGTTCGCCCGGATGTGGGGCGCGAGCGCCTCGCGGAGGGCCATCACGTGCTCGCCCGGAGCCCCGCAGGGACCCGCCGAGACGAACGCCGCCACCGCCTCCTCGTAGGCGGGCTCCTGCTCCGTCCAGCTCGTCAGCAGTCCCGCCTCGCGCACATGCTTCAACAGAGCCTGCTGAACGCGCTCCTCGGCGGCCGCACCGAGCCCGAACACCGTCTGCCAGGCCGCCCACGCCACCTGCGCGTCCGGCACGCCCTCACCCGCGCGTGTCACCTCCGCCAGCACGTCCGCCCAGCGCTGCGGGCACTCGGTGAGCACGGCCAGCGCCGCCCGTACGTCGGCACTGCGTTTCGTGTCGTGGGTCGACACGACGGTCCCGGTCGCGGGCCAGTCGCGCTGCACGCGCGCGCAGTAGGCGTGGAACTCCTCCGGGGACACCGCCGGGCTCCCCGGGTTGCCGCCCACCTCGTTCGCCGACAGCAGCGGCACATAGCGGTAGAACGCCGTGTCCTCCACGGACTTGGCCCGCAGCGCGGACGCGGTCTGCGCGAACCGCGCCCGGAACTCCACGTGGTCGGGCCCGTCGCCATGACGCCCGAGGACCAGATCCCGTACGACGTCCACCGCGCCGGCCTCCTCCGGCACGACGAAGGCGAGCTTGGCCTCGGCCGCGGCCTCCTCGGTGACCACGGAGGACGCGTCCCCGGAGGCGTACGGCCGGTAGACCTCCAGCCGGACCAGCAGCTCCTGCAGCGCCGTGCGCAGCGCCCAGGGAGCCCGGTCGCGCAGCGCGGGGTCCGGCGCGGCGGCGCACAGCCGGCTCGCCACCCGTGTCAGCCGGTCGATCTCGGTGGCCAGCTCGTGCGTGAGCACCTTGTACGCCGCCCGCCGTACCGTCGCCGCCCAGTCGCCGCCGCGGTCCGTCTGCGGGGCCGCGAACCGCCGGTACCGGCCGACGAGTTCACCGAACCCGGCCGGGTCGGTGAAGAGCCCGTCGATGTGGCGCAGGGCGTCGTAGCCGGTAGTGCCCGCCACGGGCCAGGAGGCGGGCAGGGCCTCCCCGTCGGACAGGATCTTCTCCACGACCGTCCAACGGCCCCCGGTCGCCTCGTGCAGCCGCCGCAGATACGCGTCGGGGTCGGCGAGCCCGTCGGGATGGTCGACGCGCAGCCCGTCGAGCACGCCCTCGTGCAGCAGCTGCAGGACCTTCGCATGCGTGGCCTCGAACACCTCCGGGTCCTCGACCCGCACCCCGATGAGCTCGGAAATGCTGAAGAAGCGCCGGTAGTTGAGCTCGGTGCGGGCCAGCCGCCACCACACCGGCCGGTACCACTGCGCGTCCAGGAGCTGCGGCAGCGGCAGTTCCTCGGTGCCCTCGCGCAGCGGGAACACATGGTCGTAGTAGCGCAGCAGGTCACCGTCGACCCGCAGCTCACCGATGACCGAGCCGAGCGGGCCGCCCAGCACCGGCAGCAGCACCTGGCCGCCCTGCGCCTCCCAGTCGATGTCGAACCAGCGCGCGTACGGCGACTTGGGGCCCTCCCGCAGCACCTCCCACAGCGCGCGGTTGTGGCGCGGAGCCATGGCCATGTGGTTCGGCACGATGTCCGCCACCAGGCCGAGACCGTGCTCCCGCGCGGTGCGCGCCAGCGTGCGCAGCCCCTCCTCGCCGCCCAGTTCCTCACGCACACGCGCGTGGTCCACGACGTCGTAGCCGTGCGCCGAGCCCGGTACGGCCTCCAGGACCGGGGACAGGTGCAGGTGCGAGACGCCGAGCGAGGCCAGATACGGCACGGCCGCCGCCGCGGCCGCGAACGGGAACTCGGGCTGCAGCTGCAACCGGTAGGTGGCCGTGGGCACCGCGGGGTCGGGTCGCTCAGGTGTCATGCAAACCTACGTACCCGCCCTGCCGCCCTTCGTGTCATCGTCCCCTCCACCGGTGCACGCGCGCGTGGCCGGCGTCGAACGATGGGGAGCACCGGGCGAACGTACAGGGACGTCACCGGCCTGACCGTGCCGCTGCTGCCGGTGGTGTCCTTCCTGGGACGGCTGCCGCCGGCCGTGATCTAGTTCGGCAGCGTGCTGCTGGTCGCCCGCACCGGCGGGTCCCCGGCCGCCGCAGGGCTGACGGGGGGAGTGCCGGCGGCCGGGCAGTCGGCTTGCGGCCCGCTGGTGGGGCGGCTCGCCGACCGGCACGGCCGGCGCACGGTCGTGCTCGCCTTCTCCCTCGCCGACGCCGCCGCGACAGCCGCACTCGCCGCCGGGGCCCTCGCCGGCCTGTCCGTCGCCCTGCCGGCGCTCCTCGGGGCGGCGGCAGGCGCGACCGTGCCGCTGATCGGCCCCCTGGGCCGCGCCAGTCCGGTGGCGCCGGCCCGCCGGTCCGCGGCCTCCGAGTCCATGGTCGGCTCGGCCCTCTCCTTCGAGCTCCTTCGAGAGCGCCCTCGACGAGATCTCCTTCGTCCTGGGCTGGCCCTGGTCGGCCTGGCCGCCGTACCCGCCCACCGGCCCGAAGCGTCCCGCGCCCCCGAGCGCCCCGCTCCGTGCACCCTCTCCACGCCGCCCTCGCCCTCCAACGTGGGCGGCCTCCACGCGGTCGTCACCGTCCTGGGTGTCGCCTACGCCCCGCACCTGGTCACCGTGTTCGGCCTCACCGAGCGGGCGGTACCGCCCACCCGGCCGGCCGAGGCGATGGTGCTCGCGACGAGTGTGATCGTCGGCGGGCAGGCCCTCGCGGTCGCGGTCGGCGGCCGCCTCGCCGAGTCGTACGGCCCCGCGGCCGCCTTCGCCGCGGCGAGCACGGCTGCCGCACTCGCCTGCACGATCGCCCAGACGGCGCGCCCGTCCTCGTACACCGGGCCCACCAACCGGACCCGCCCTCCACGCGCGCGTACCCGACGAGCGGCCGGTCACACCGACGCAGGAAGTGGACCTGGAGCCGACCTAGACCGGCCGTTGCAGCACCGTCAGGCTGCGGTCCACCAGCGTCAGCCGGTCGCCCGCCTGCACCTTCGGGCCGGTGTGCGGCGGCACCCCGTCCGGGCGGGCGGTGTCGACCACGACCTCCCACTGGCGGCCGTGGTTGACGGGCACCACGAAGTCCAGCGTTTTCGGCGAGGCGTTGAACATCAGCAGGAACGAGTCGTCGGTGATCCGCTCCCCGCGCGTACCCGGCTCGGAGATCGCGTTGCCGTTGAGGAACACCGTCAGCGCCGAGGCCGGCGCCGAGTCCCAGTCCCGCTGGGTCATCTCCTTGCCCTCCGGTGTGAACCAGGCGATGTCCGACAGCTCGTCATGGGTGCCCTCCACCGGGCGGCCGTGGAAGAAGCGGCGCCTGCGGAAGACCGGATGGTCCTTGCGCAGCCACACCATCGCGCGCGTGAAGGCCAGCAGCTCGCCGTCGGCCCCGTCCTCCTCCGCCTCGGGGGCCGGCCATTTCACCCAGGCCAGTTCGTTGTCCTGGCAGTAGGCGTTGTTGTTGCCGCGCTGGGTGCGCGCGAACTCGTCGCCGTGACTGATCATCGGCACGCCCTGGGAGAGCATCAGCGTGGCGACGAAGTTCCGCATCTGGCGCGCCCGCAGCTTCAGCACCTCGGCGTTGTCGGTCTCGCCCTCCTCCCCGCAGTTCCAGGACCGGTTGTGGCTCTCCCCGTCCCGGTTGTCCTCGCCGTTGGCCTTGTTGTGCTTCTGGTTGTAGGAGACGAGGTCGTGCAGGGTGAAACCGTCGTGGCAGGTGACGAAGTTGATCGAGGCGAGCGGGCGCCGCCCGTCGTCCTGGTAGAGGTCCGAGGAACCGGTCAGCCGGGACGCGAACTCGGCGAGCGCGCGCTGCTCGCCCCGCCACAGGTCCCGTACGGTGTCGCGGTACTTGCCGTTCCACTCGGTCCACAGCGGCGGGAAGTTGCCCACCTGGTAGCCGCCCTCGCCGACGTCCCAAGGCTCGGCGATCAGCTTCACCTGGGAGACCACCGGATCCTGCTGCACCAGGTCGAAGAACGACGACAGCCGGTCCACCTCGTGGAACTGGCGGGCCAGCGTCGCCGCGAGGTCGAAGCGGAAGCCGTCGACGTGCATCTCGGTGACCCAGTAGCGCAGCGAGTCCATGATCAGTTGCAGGACGTGCGGGGACCGCATGAGCAGCGAGTTCCCGGTGCCCGTGGTGTCCATGTAGTAGCGCGGGTCGTCGGTGAGCCGGTAGTACTGCGGGTTGTCGATGCCCTTGAAGGACAGCGTCGGGCCCAGGTGGTTGCCCTCGGCCGTGTGGTTGTAGACCACGTCCAGAATGACCTCTATGCCCGCTTCGTGCAGTGCCCGGACCGCCGACTTGAACTCCAGGACCTGCTGGCCGCGGTCGCCCCAGGAGGCGTACGCGTTGTGCGGGGCGAAGAAGCCGATCGTGTTGTAGCCCCAGTAATTGTTCAGGCCCATGTCGACCAGCCGGTGGTCGTTGACGAACTGGTGCACCGGCATCAGCTCCAGCGTCGTCACGCCCAGCTCCACCAGATGCTCGATGATCACCGGGTGCGCGAGCGCCGCGTAGGTGCCGCGCAGCTCCTCCGGCAGCCCCGGGTGCTGCATGGTGAGGCCCTTGACATGGGCCTCGTAGATCACCGTCTCGTGGTAGCCGCGCCGGGGCCGCCGGTCGTCGCCCCAGTCGAAGTACGGGTTGACCACGACCGACGTCATCGTGTGCGGCGCCGAGTCCAGGTCGTTGCGCCGGTCGGGCGCGTCGAAGTGGTAGCCGTAGACCTCCTCGCCCCAGCGGATGGAACCGCTGATCGCACGCGCGTACGGGTCGAGCAGCAGCTTCGCAGAGTTGCAGCGCAGGCCGCGCTCGGGGGCGTACGGGCCGTGCACACGGAAGCCGTAGCGCTGTCCCGGCATGATGCCGGGCACGTACGCGTGCCGTACGAATGCGTCGCTCTCGCGCAGTTCCACCGCCGTTTCCGAGCCGTCGTCGTGCAGCAGACACAGCTCTACTCGGTCCGCGGCCTCCGTGAAGACCGCGAAATTGGTGCCGGCGCCGTCGTACGTGGCACCGAGGGGATACGCCTCGCCAGGCCAGACCTGCATGGACACGACTCTTTCAGGTGGAACGCGCCCCCGGGGGCGCCTTGGCGTCGAGTGTCCCCGAAAGTGATGGAACCACCTATGACTTACGTCCCTCTTACCGGGCGACCTTTGCATACGCCGTATGGGAACGCCGTATGCCAATCAGTGGGGCAGAAAAGTACTCCCGGGGATGAAGGGGGAGTAGGGGGCAAATGTGCGCAAGATAGTGCACCGCCACCTGGGCAAGGTGGTGGCCGGTGCGGCCATAGCGGTGGCCGGAACTGCCGTGATGGTCGGGATCACGCTACCGGGGACGGCGGGGGCCGACGATTCGGGAGGGACCAGGGCGGGGCAGGCCCCGCAGGCGGCTCAGACGAACGGCACGCCCGCTCCGGGTGTCGTGGAGCAGGCCCCGGCCGAGGGCGAGAAGGGCAAGGGTCTCGATCCACTGACCGACGACGAGACCAAGCGCGTCGAGAAGATCGCGCTGAACCGGCAGCTGCTGAACTCCGGTGAGAACGTCAAGGGCGCCCGCGGCCCGCAGCGGCTCACCGTGGAGCTGACCGAGCCGGACACCGACCAGCCGGACAGCGTGAACGCGCCCCGGCGCGCGGACGTGACGTTCTACGACTACCGGAACGACACCGTGGTCACCAAGACCGTCAACCTGGACACCGGCAAGGTCGAGGAGACGAGCACCCAGCACGACGTCCAGCCGCCGCTCAGCATCGACGAGCAGGCCGAGGCGGCCCGGCTGCTGATCGCCGACCCGCTGGGCGCGGGCCTGAAGGCGGACTACAAGGACGCCACGGGCAAGGAACTCACCTCCCCGGACCAGCTGACGCTCACCAGCATGGTGTTCCGGGCGACCCCGGGCGTGAAGCCGGCCGAGCTCGGCAAGTGCGGCGAACACCGCTGCACCCGGCTCTTCCCGAAGGTCAGGAACGGTGCCTGGATCGACACTCGGGACTTCGTGATCGACCTGAGCGCCCGCAAGGTCGTCAGGCTCGGCTGAGCCGCCCTCCGTTCTTTTCACACCTGCTTCTCCTGTGAGGGAGTCACTTCGTCATGCACGTGAACAGAGACAGCCGTGCCCGCCGCAGTGCGCTGCGCAGACGGGCCCTGGTGGGCCCGCTCGCCGTCGGGCTCGCCCTCGGCGGCACGGCAGCGGCACCGGCCTTCGCCGACCACAAGGAGGCGGCCGCCGCCGCGGCCCCCCAGTGCAGCGCGGCCTACCAGATCGAACAGAAGCTCTCCTCCGGCACCACCTGGCGGATGTGCTGGCGCTTCGAGAGCAGGTCCGGGGTCATCCTGGACGACATCTCCTACCAGCCGCCCGGCGAGTCCCAGCCGATCAAGGTCCTCAACAGCGCCAGACTCGCCCAGATCGACGTTCCGTACGACGACGGCAGCGTCGAGTACAACGACGTCACGGACTACAACTTCGGCGACGGCCTGCTGAACCTCACGCCCGAGGAATGCCCGGGCGGCACCATCAAGACCGTCAAGGTCGCGACGCCCTTCTACTCGGACTCGCCGAACGTCAAGGGCCTGTGCGCCACGACCCGTTCCCGCGGCCACGCCTACCACCTGCTCTCCGACGCCAACAAGACCTACCAGGCGCAGGGCAAGGACCTGCTCCTCTACACGGTCAACAAGGTCGGCTGGTACGAGTACATCACCGAGTGGCGCTTCCAGGACGACGGCACGATGAGCATGAACGCCGGCGCCACCGGCAGCCTCTCGCCCGACGACTACGACGCGGGCGACGGCCGCGGCTGGCCCATCGGCAAGGGCGCCAAGGCCTACGCCACCAGCCACAGCCACAACATCTTCTGGCGGCTCGACTTCGGCCTCGACGGCTCCTCCAAGACCAAGGTCGAGCAGTACGACTCCAAGGTCAGCGCCCCGGTGGGCAGCCAGCAGGCGCCGACCAACAAGACGACCCTCACCAAGGTCACCAAGGAACTCGCGGGCGACGCCAAGGACATGCGCTGGTGGCGCGTGGTCAGCACGGCCGGCAAGAACAAGGACGACCACCCGCGCTCGTACGAGATCGTCCAGGGGCCCACCGCGAAGTACCCGGGCCGCAGCTTCACCAGCCATGACGTGTACTTCACCGAGTACAACAAGTGCGAGCAGTACGCCAGCGGCAATCCGCTCAACTGCGGGGCCGGCCACGGCAAATCCGTCGACAAGTGGGTCAACGGGCAGACGCTCACCCACCCCATAGTCTGGGTGAACGTCGGCTTCCACCACATAGCCCGGGACGAGGACCAGCAGCCGATGCCGGTCCACTGGCAGGGCTTCTCCATCGCCCCGCGCGACGTCACGGCTATGAATCCGCTCACTCCGGCCGACCTGGCCGGTCAGAACGGGCACTGGCGCCAGGGCAGTTGAGAATCGACCTGTCCATCCGGCTGCACCGCTGACCGCTCCCGGAGTACCCTTCCTTGATCGTTGACACGGGGATGCTCGGGGGAGCGGAAGGCGGTGCGCGGGTGGGGTCGGGAGGGCTGGAGTTGCCCCCTGGTGACGAGGGTCACGAGGGGCACTCCACAGATGTCCCGCCCGGCACGGTGTCCCTGGCCCGGCCGATGGCGACGAATTCGATCGGGCCGGAGCTGGACTGGGATGCCGACGCCTGGCGCGAGGTGCGTACGCGCGCCCAGCGAGCCGGCCGGGCCTACATCTGGCTGAACCTCGTCGAACAGCGGCTGCGGGCGGTCGTGGCCGCTGTTCTGCGGCCCATCTACGAACCCGTCCACGGCGACGACTGGGTGGTCGCCGCGGCCGGGCCGGCCGGCCAGGAATGGGTGCAGCGTGCGGTCGCCGTACGGGAGGTCAGCCGTCGCAAGGGCTATCTGCTCGACCCGGCCGACGACAACGTGCTCAGCTTCCTCACCCTGCCCCAGCTGCGCGAGCTGATGGTGCAGCACTGGCCCTGCTTCGAGCCGTACGTCGACGACCGCCGCGACGTCGAACTCGCCCTGGACGAGCTCGAGGTCACCCGCAACGTCGTCTCCCGCAACCGGGCCCTGTCCGAGGCCGTCCTGAACCAGGCCGAGCGGGCCTCGGCGAAGCTGCTGGACATCCTCGGCGCGGCCGGGGACGTGCCGTCGGCCCGCAGGCTGCCCGTGGACGCGGTGGAGGAACTGGTCGGCGACCGGTACGCCGACGTGGTCGCCGTACACCCCGACCGGGTACGGCTCCTTCGCCAGTTCCCGGCCGAGGACATCTTCGGCGGTGCCCGCCGCCTCGACGCCGTCGGCATCGGCCTCAACCTTCTCGTGCAGAACTTCTCCGGGCGCCGGCTGGTGCGACTGGCCGAGGCGGGCTGCCGCGTCCGGCTGCTGTTCCTCAACCCCGCCTCCAGCGCGGTCAAACGACGCGAGCGGGAACTCGGCATGAAGCGCGGTGAGTTGAGCCGCGCGGTCGAGATGAACATCCTGCACATGCGCCGCGTCCGGTCCAGGCTGCGCGACCCGGCCGCCTTCGAGATCCAGGTCTACGACGAGACCCCGCGCTTCACGGCCTACCTCGTCGACGGCGACGGCTCGGACGGTGTCGCCGTCGTGCAGTCCTATCTGCGGCGCTCGCGCGGCATGGAGGCCCCGGTGCTGGTCCTGCGCAACGGCAGCCGGGTGGTGAAGCCGGACGACATGGACAAGGGAGTGGAGAGCGGGCTCTTCCCGACATACCGCGAGGAGTTCGAAACGTCCTGGGCGGATTCGCGACCTGTGTCCTGAACTGTCGCCGCGGCCAAGCGGAATGCGGTCCTCGGATTGTCAGTGGCCCATGGGAAGGTGGAGACCACTGGGGGAAAGCACCACCAAGAAGGGGGGCCACGCATGGGCTGGCACCGGGAGCTGCTGATCGGCTTCGACCTGGAGACGACCGGGACCGATCCGCGTGAGGCGCGCATCGTCACGGGGGCCGTGATCGAGGTCAGGGGCGGACAGCCCATGGGGCACCGGGAGTGGCTGGCGGATCCGGGCGTGGAGATCCCGGCGGAGGCCGTGGCGGTGCACGGCATCAGCAATGAACGCGCGGCGGCTCAGGGCCGCCCGGCCGACGAGGTGGCGAACGCCATCGCGGACGTCCTGGCGACGTACTGGAAGACGGGCGTCCCGGTCGTCGCCTACAACGCGACCTTCGACCTGAGCCTGCTCTCCGCGGAACTGCGCAGATACGGACTGCCGTCCCTGCGCGACCGACTGGGCGGCATCGACCCCGGCCCGGTCATCGACCCGTACACCATCGACCGCTGGGTCGACCGCTACCGCCGCGGCAAGCGCAACCTCGAAGCGGTCTGCACGGAATACGGCGTCACCCTCGACGCCGCCCACAACGCCTCCGCCGACGCCCTGGCCGCAGCCGGCCTGGCCTGCGCCATAGCCACCCGCCACCCCAAGATCGCAGCCCTCGGCCCGGCGGAACTCCACCTCCGCCAGATCGAGTGGTACGCGGAGTGGGCGGCAGACTTCCAGAACTTCCTGCGCGGCAAGGGCGATGCCACCGCGGTGGTCGACGGCACATGGCCCCTGCGGGAACCCGCGCCGCGGCTCCGCCGCGCGGGCGCGACCAGCCACATGGGACCCGCAGTCGCCGGACAACAACAAGCCCCGGATCAATAGGCGCTCAGAACGAATACCACCGCACGGTCTCGTCCCCGTCACGCAGTGACGCCACCCGCCGCCTGAACTCGGCCAACGCGGCGGGACTGGTCGCAGCCTGCTGTGCAACCCACGCACAACTGGCCGTCTCACGGGCACCGCGCAGCACGGAGCAACCCTCCCACTCCCGCACATCCCACCCGTACGCCTCGGTGAACTCCTCATAAGCCGCCGCAGTCAACCCGTAGCGGTCACGCGAGAGCGCCATCACCACCAGATCGTGCTCACGCAGATCGGCGGAGAAGGTCTCCAGGTCGATCAGGACGGGCCCGTCCGGGCCGACATGCACATTGCGGGGCAGCGCATCGCCGTGGACGGGGCCCGGCGGCAGATGCGGAGTGAGTGCCGCGGCGGCCGCGGCGAACCCGTCGCGGCGCTCACGCAGATACGCCGCGTCCGCGGGGTCGATCGCGTCGCCCGCGAGCCGCAACCAGCGTTCCACACCGCCCAGCAGCTCGCGGGGCGGCAGCTCCAAGGCATCGACAGGGGGAGTGGGCAGTGCGTGGACGACCCGTAGCAGTTCGGCCAAATCCCGGGGCTCGGCCGGCCGTACGGCGTCCGGGATCCGGTGCCACACCGTCACCGGGTGACCCTCGACCAGCAGCGGCTTGGGCTCCGCCGCCCGCACCGCGGGCACCCCCGCCTCGGCGAGCCACAGCGCGATGTCCAGTTCGCGGCGCGCCCGGTCCAGGAGTTCGGCGTCACGGCCCACCTTGACGACCAGGTCGCCGGAGGCGAACACCGCGTTCTCGCCCAGGGCGAGCAGCCGTGCGTCCCGCGCCGGGCCGGGCAGCACCCGCGCCGCGGCCAGTACGTCCCGCGCCCGTGACTCGTCCATCGCCTTCCTCCCACGTCCGCGTATGCATCGGTGAACGGCGTCGAGTTTGCGCCACCCACCGGCCCAGTCTCGCATTCGCACAGGTCGGACCGTGTGCGTACGGCCTTGACGGTGCATACCGCCTTCACGACCATGACTCAGGCCCGCCGGGTCCGAACGTCACGAGCCGCGCAAAGGAGCCGATCACGTGACACTGGTGACCGCGACGAGGCGGTCGGCGCAGGGCGTGCCACGCACCGCCGGGGACCGTCGGCTCCCCGACCGCGGGGCCTGGTTCCTTGTGCTGCCCGCGCTGATCCCGATCCTCGTACTGAGCGTCGGACCACTGCTCTACGGCATCCTGCTGGCCTTCACCGACGCCCAGTCGGGCCGCACCAGGTCCACCGAGTGGATCGGCGGCCTCAACTTCCAGGACCTGCTGCACGACACGCTGTTCTGGGAGTCGTTCCGGATCGGGCTGGTGTGGGCGGTCGGTGTGACCGTGCCGCAGTTCCTGCTCGCGCTCGGCCTCGCCCTGCTGCTCAACCAGGACCTGCGGCTGAGGTGGCTCGCCCGGGCCCTGGCGATCGTCCCCTGGGCCATGCCCGAGGTCGTGGTCGGCATCATGTGGCGGCTGGTCTACAACCCGGATGCGGGCGTCCTCAACGAGACCCTGCGCGACCTGGGCCTCGGTGACGGGCGGGACTGGCTCAGCGGCCTCGGGTCCGCGCTGCCCGCGGTGATCGTCGTCGGCGTCTGGGCGGGCATGCCGCAGACCACGGTCGCGCTGCTGGCCGGACTGCAGAACACCCCGCGCGAACTGCACGAGGCGGCGGCGGTCGACGGGGCGGGCGCCTGGCGGCGCTTCCGCACGGTCACCTGGCCCGCCCTCAGACCGGTCGCCCTCGCCATCACCGCCCTCAATCTGATCTGGAACTTCAACTCCTTCGCCCTGGTCTATGTGCTGACCAACGGCGGACCCGGCGGCCGCACCCGGCTGCCCATGCTGTTCGCCTACGAAGAGGCCTTCCGCTACGGGCAGTTCGGGTACTCGGCGGCGATGGGATGCGTCATGGTCGCTCTGATCTCGCTGCTCCTCGCGGTCTTCCTGGCCGGCCGGCTCAGGGGAGGGGACGGCACATGAGGACCAGGACCGGCACCCGCGTCGGCCAGTACGCCGCCCTGCTCGCCTATCTCGTCTTCCTCGCCTTCCCTTTCCTCTGGCTGGTCTCCACGGCCTTCAAGTCGCCGCGTGAGCTGGGCAGTCTGCACCCCACCTGGATCCCGCGGCACCCCACCCTGGGCAACTTCCGGCAGGCCTTCGACGAGCAGCCACTGCTGCACGCCGCGCTCAACTCCCTGCTCGCGGCGGCCGGGGCGGCGGTGATCGCCGTACTCATCGCGACCCCGCTGGCGTATGTCATGGCCCGGCACCGCACCCCGCTGACCCGGGCCGCCACCGGCTGGGTGGTCGTCAGTCAGGCGTTCCCACTGGTCCTGGTCATCATCCCGCTGTTCCTCGTGCTGAAGAACCTGCACCTGATCAACTCGCCGGCGGGACTCACGCTGGTGTACGTGGTGTGGGCGCTGCCGTTCGCGCTGTGGATGCTGGCGGGGTATGTCCGGGCGGTACCGGCCGAGGTCGAGGAGGCGGCCGCGGTCGACGGGGCCGGGCGGGTACGGACCCTGGTGTCGGTGGTGGCGCCCCTGCTCGCGCCGGGGATCGCGGCGACGGGACTGTTCGCGTTCGTCACCGCGTGGAACGAGTTCTTCTTCGCGCTGGTCCTGCTGAAAACACCGGACAGACAGACCCTGCCGGTGGTGCTCAGCCATTTCATCGGAGCAGAGGGCGTCGCGGATCTCGGCCCGCTGGCGGCGGCCGCGTTCCTCGCCACCCTTCCCTCACTGGTCGTCTTCGCGGTCATCCAGCGGCGGATCACCGGCGGCATGCTCACCGGGGCGGTGAAGAACTGATGCGCAGCACAACCGGATCCACCGGCCATGCAGGATGCGTTCTGGCCCTCGTCCTCATGCTGCTGCTCGCCGGTTGCACCAGTGGTGGCAGCGGAGGTGCGGCCGGCGGACGGATCACCCTGCGGTTCCAGTCCCTGGCCTGGCAGCAGGAGTCCGTCAAGGCCAACAAGGAGCTGGTGAAGGAGTGGAACGCCGGCCATCCGCGCGTCAAGGTCGAGTATGTCCAGGGCAGTTGGGACAGTGTCCATGACCAGTTGCTCACCTCCTTCGAGGGCGGCGAGGCGCCCGACATCATCCACGACGCCTCCGACGACCTCGCGGACTTCGCCTACGGCGGCTACCTCGCCGATCTGACCGACCTGCTGCCCCAGCGGCTCAGGTCGGACATCCCGCAGCGGAGCTGGCAGACGGCGACCTTCGGCGACGGCATCTACGGCGTGCCCTTCCTCCAGGAGCCGCGCGTCCTCGTCGCCGACGCGAGCCGGCTGAGGAAGTCGGGCGTACGGATACCGACGCCCGAACGGCCCTGGAGCTGGGCCGAGTTCCGGCAGGTGACGAAGCGGCTGAGCGGCAACGGCAAGTACGGCGTCGCCTGGCCGCTCAAGGAGCCCGTGTCCGCCACCCTCAACCTGTCCCTGTCGACGGGCGGCAGGCTCTTCCACCGGGGTACGGACGGCAAGGTCACGGTCCGCTTCGAGGCGGCCGACCAGCTTGTGCCGCGCACGGTCCACGACCAGGCGAACATCGACCGCAGCGCCTCTCCCACCACCCTGGGCAGCGGCGGCTCGGACACCCTGCCCGGCTTCTTCGGCGGCAAGTACGCGATGGTGCCGCTCGGCTTCTCCTACCGGCAGCAGATCGTGCAGCAGGCGCCGAAGGGCTTCGACTGGCAGGTGCTGCCCGCCCCGGCCGGCGCCGACGGACTCACCCAGGGCGTCAGCCCGCAGACCCTGTCCATCGCCGAGGACAGCCCGCACAAGAAGGAGGCCGCCGAGTTCGTGGACTACCTGCTCCGGCCGAAGAACATGGTGCGGCTGGCGCTGGGGGACTGGATGCTGCCGACGGGCACCCAGGCGCTCAGGGACCCCGCCCTGCACACGGCCAAGGACGGCTGGGCGACCGGCACCGCCCTGGCCGCCCACCTGCGCTCGGCGCCCGCCCAGTCCGTCCGCGGCTACCCCGAGTGGAAGGACAAGGTGGCGACCCCCGCGTTCCAGGAGTACTACAGCGGGGCCATCGGCCTCGACGAACTGCGCAGACGGCTGGAGAAGGACGGCAACCTCGTGCTCGCCCGCTACCAGCGCTGACAGCGGGCAGCCGGACGGCCGCCACGGAAAACGCGTTGCCCGGCGTACGGCCGTCCGCCCAGTGTGCTGCGCACCCGGTTCTCCGGCACGGCCCATGTCCGGGTGATCGACGGTGACTTCCTCGCCGCGCGGCACCCGCGCACCCCCTTCTCCGTCGCCGGAAACGTGCCTTCTCCAGCACCGCGGCCATCGTCGTCAGCCGGCCCCGCCACGAGTGGCGACTGGTCGGCCGCGTGGCCGTACGACAGCTGCCGCTGCCTCGTGGAGCTGGGCTTCTCGGGCGTCGGCGGCTCGCTCCCGCCGCCTGAAGGAGATCCAGGCCGACATGGCGAAGGAAGGGGGAACCCGGCGGGTAGCCAACCTGATCGAGGCCGAACTGGCCGCAGGGCTCCGGTAGTTGTGGGCATGGCGAGGGCCCGCCGGCTCCCCTGTGGCCGACGGGCCCTCGGTCGGTGAGGGTTCAACCCTCTGTGGGGGGCTCAGCCCCTTCAGACGCCCAGTCGCTCACCCTCGTCGCGCCGCACCGGGTGCGTGATGACCTCAGCCGACTCGTCGTGCGTCAGGTCGGGCAGCCGGTTCAGCCACTTCGGCAGATACCAGTTGCGCTCGCCCAGCAGCGCCATCACCGCCGGGAGCAGCACACCCCGGATGATCGTCGCGTCGATGAGCACCGCGGCCGCGAGGCCGACGCCCATCTGCTTCATGGACTGCATGGACAGCGTGCCGAAGATCGCGAACACGGCGACCATGATGACCGCGGCGCTGGTGACCACACCGGCCGTGGTGACCACACCGTGCTGGATCGCGTCCCTCGTCGTGCGCCCCCGCATCCGCGCCTCGCGGATCCGCGAGACCACGAACACGTGGTAGTCCATCGACAGGCCGAACAGGATCACGAACAGGAACAGCGGCAGCCAGGTGATGATCGCTCCGACGCCCTCCGCGCCCACCAGGGAGGCGCCCCAGCCGTGCTGGAAGACGGCGACGAGGATGCCGTAGGCCGCGCCCACCGACAGCAGGTTGAGCACGATCGACGTGATCGCGACCGTCAGCGAGCGGAACGACAGCAGCATCAGCGCGAAGGCGAAGACCACGACGAACGCGAAGACCGGGACGACGGCGCCGCCGAGCTGGTCGTTGAAGTCCTTCGAACCGGCCACCTGTCCGGTGATCGGCGCCTGCACGCCGTCCAGCTTGCCGAGGGTGGCGGGCCGTACCTCGTCGCGCAGCTTCTCCAGGCTGGCGCCCGCCTTGTCCAGGTCGGAGCCGCCGACCAGCGGGACGTACACGTAGGCGATGTTCTGCGCGTCGTGCAGCTTGATCTCGACCGGGCCGCGCGAGGCACCCGAACTGATCGCCCGCGCCTTGAAGTCGGCGAGCGCGGACTTCACCTCCGGCGCGTTGATGTCCTTGGCCTTGACGACGACCTCGGCCGGCTCGGAGCCGCCCGGGAAGGCCTCGTTGACCCGGTTGTACGTCTGCACGATCGGCAACGAGTCGCCGAACTCCTGGTCCAGCGTGAGGTTCTGGGTCTTCATGCCGAGTGCCGGAGCCGCGACGGCCAGCAGTGCACCGGCCGCGACGAGCACGGAGACCAACGGCTTGGCGAGCACACCGCGCAGGACCGCCGTCCAGAACCGGCTCTCCCCGCCCGTGCGGGCGGCCCGGCGCTCCATCGCCTTGCGCAGGAAGGGAATCCGCCCCTTCTCGACCCGCTCGCCCAGCAGCGAGAGCAGCGCCGGCAGCACCGTCACCGACCCGACCATGGCGACCGCCACGACCATCAGCGAGGCCAGACCCATCCCCTGGAACGTGACGAGCCCGGTGAAAAGCATGCCCGCCATCGCCACGCACACGGTGATGCCGGAGACGACGATCGCCCGGCCGCTGGTGGCGGCGGCGATCCGCAGCGCCGTCTGCGCGTCCCGCCCGGCGGCGCGCTCCTCACGCTCACGGCGCAGATAGAACAGGCAGTAGTCGACACCGACGGCCAGACCGACCAGCAGCATCACGGAGTTGGCGGTGTCGCTCATCGGCATCACATGGCTGACGACGCCCATCAGACCCATCGTCGCCATGATCGCGGTGATCGCGAGCGCCACCGGCAGCAGCGCGGCCACCAGCGCACCGAAGGCGATGAGCAGAATGCCGAGAGCCACCGGTACCGCGGACAGCTCGGCCTTCTTGAAGTCGTCGCCGAACGCGTCCTTGAACGTCTTGTTCATGCTGGCGCCGCCGATCTCCTCGATCCGCAGCGTCCCATGGTCCTTCTGCGCCCCCGCGACAGCCTTCAGCACCGGCTCCACGCGCTCGTACGCGGTCTCGGCGTCGCCGCGCATGTCGAACTGCACCAGCGCGCTGCGCCCGTCCTTGGAGATCGTGTGCGTGACGTACGGCGACTTCACATCCGTGACCTTGCCGGTCCCGTCGACCGCCTTCACGACCGCGTCCACGGCCGCCTTGAACTCGGCGTCGGTCGCCTTGAGGTTCCCGGCCTTCGCCTGGATCAGAACCGTCTCACTGGCCGGTTCCTCGATCCCCGCATCCTCGATGATCTTGGCTGCGGTGTGTGTCTCGCCCTTGAGCTGTTCGCTCTCTTTGACGTCGACCCGGCCGACGGCCGAACCGAGCCCCATCGCCAGGACGACGAACAGCACCCAGATGCCGACGGCAGCCCATCGGTGCCGGGCGCTCCAGCCACCGGCCCGGGCGGCTATGCCCCGCACCCGCGAATCTCCGTTCCCCATGACGGGCTTGCCCCCTCGTCTGCGGTGACAGCCCCCTGCCGCCACCTTTCGCTTCGAAGGTATGGGTCGGATAAGAGCGTCTCGTCGTGCTGCCCGGTGAAGTGCGGCGGGCGCGGGTCCTCCCCTCGGACCCCGACGTCTCACCGCTGGGGAGGATTTCGGTCCCTTACATCTATCGGGAGTTCTCGGGGATGAAGACCGGGGTGTCCGGGACGGAGACCGGGGTGTCCGGTCCGTCGGCATCGCTCCTCTTTGGTATTGCGAAACCTTGTTGAACAAGTCACAGGTGCGTGTATCGGTTGATCCGGAGCCCCGGGTTCGGACAGAGTTTCGGGCAGTCCGCCCGCGCGGACCGCCGCGGCCGTCGTGCCCGCCCCCACGGGGCACGACGGCCGCTCTATGGTGTGCGCCATGACGACGTATGCGGCGCTGCTGCGCGGGATCAACGTGGGCGGCAAGAAGAAGCTGCCGATGGCCGAACTGCGGCAGCTGATGGACGGCCTCGGCTACGACGGCGTGCGCACCCATCTGCAGAGCGGCCAGGCCGTCTTCGCATCCGGCCACGGCGACGAGGAGTCCCTGGCCGCCGAACTCGCGCAGGCCATCCAGAAGCACTTCGGCTTCGCCGTCGACGTGATCGTGCGCGACCACGCCTACCTCAAGGCGGTCGCCGAGGCCTGCCCGTTCCCGGCCGCCGAACTGGAGCCCAGGCAGCTCCACGTCACCTACTTCTCCGCCCCGGTCGACGAGGAACGGTTCGCGGAGATCGACCGGGAGGCCTACCTCCCCGAGGAGTTCCGGCTCGGCGACCGCGCCCTGTACCTGTACGCGCCGGACGGCCTCGGCCGCTCCCAGCTCGCCGCCCACCTCGCCAAACCCCGTATCAACAAAGGGCTGATCGCCACGAGCCGCAACTGGAACACCGTCGTGAAACTGGTGGAGCTCACGAGAGAGTGACCGGGCGGAGACCCGGCTCTTCATGGCAGGTACACACGACTGTGCGAGGCTCGTCCCATGCGTTACATCATCATCGGAGCGGGAGCCGTCGGCGGTTCGATCGGCGGGCGTCTCGCGGGTGCGGGACGCGAGGTGGTCCTGGTCGCGCGCGGTGCGCACCACGCGGCGCTGCGGGACGGCGGCCTGCGCCTGAAGGTGCCCGACGGCGAGTACACCCACCGGCTGCCGACCGTCGAAGGGCCGGACGAACTGGGCGAGTTGAGGGCCGAGGACGTGCTCGTCCTCGCCGTGAAGACCCAGGACACCGTGACCGCCCTGCAGGCCTGGGGCCCGGCGCCGGTCGCGGGCGGCGGCACCGCGGCCGAGCGGCTGCCGTTGTTCTGCGCGCAGAACGGAGTCGAGGGCCAGCGGCTCGCCCTGCGGGTCTTCCGGCGGGTGTACGGCGTCTGCGTCTGGCTGCCGTCCACGTTCGTCGAACCGGGCGTCGTCTCCGCCCCATGCGCCCCGCTGACGGGCATCCTGCATCTGGGCCGCCACCCGCACGGCATCGACGAGACGGTACGGCTGGTCGCCGCCGACCTGGAGAGGTCCCGTTTCGAGGCACCGGTCGTGCCGGACGTGGCGCGCTGGCAGTACGCCAAGCTGCTGTCCAACCTGGGCAACGCTCTGGAGGCGGTCGCCGGGCCGATCGCCGGTGACGAGGCCGTGGCGCTGTACCGGCGTGTGCGCGCCGAGGGCGAGGCCGTGCTCGATGCCGCCGGGATCGCGTACGCGAGCGTCGAGGAACAGCAGGCGGCACGCGGCCACAAGGTCGACCTGGTGCCCCTCGACGGAGCCCCGCGTGGCGGCGGCTCCTCCTGGCAGTCGCTCACCCGGGGCACCGGCACCATCGAGGCCGACCACCTCAACGGCGAGATCGCGCTGCTGGGCCGCCTGCACGGCGTACCGACCCCGCTCAACGAGCTCCTCCAGCGCCTCGCCAACACCTTCGCGCGCGAGCGCCGGGCCCCCGGATCCATGCCGGTCGAGGACCTCGTCCGCCTCGCCGACGAGGCTGTCGCATTTGTTCAAGAGCCCGGAGCGGCCTCCTCCTAACGTGTGATGCATGACGTACGACGACGACCCGAAGCACCTGCACACGTTCATGGCCGAGTGCGCCGCCGAGGCGGCGCGTGTTGCGCGCGGCGTCCCGGCGGACCGGCTCGGCGAGGCCACCCACTGCACCGACTGGGACGTCCGCGCCCTGGTCAACCACTGGGTCCTCTACACCTCGCACGGCCTGGAGCACCGCGCCCTGCGCAAGCAGCTCCCCGAGGAGCTGACCGCCCGCGACTTCACCGCCGACCCCGACTGGCCCGCGGCCTACGCCGCCCAGCTGGACCGCGCCGTCGCGGCCTGGGCCGACCCGGCGGTGTGGGAGGGCGAGATCGACCTCGGCATGGCCAAGATGCCCGCCGCCGAGATCGCCTCGATGGTCATCAAGGAGATGGCGGTGCACGGCTGGGACGTCGCCACCGCCACCGGCCAGCAGTTCCACGTCTCGGACGACGCGGCCCGCTTCGTCCTCGACGTGGTCGAGAAGCACGCCGAGCTCTACCGGCAGTACGACGGCTTCGCCGACCCGGTACCGGTGCCGGACGACGCCCCGGTGTTCGACCGGGCGCTCGCCGCCAGTGGACGGGACCCCGAATTGGGCCACTGAAAGGGGACAGGATTGGGCCGGGACACTGCGCCACCTGGCCACTACCGTCGACCCCATGACGAACACCTCGCCGACCCGGGTCGACTTCTGGTTCGACCCCGCGTGCCCCTTCGCCTGGATCACCTCCCGCTGGCTCCTGGAGGTCGAGCGCGAACGCCCGCTCGACCTCCGGTTCCATGCAATGAGCCTCTACCTGCACAACCTCGGCAACGAACTCCCCGACTGGTACCGGGAGTTGGTCGACAAGTCGATCGGCCCGGTACGGGTGGCGGTGGCCGCAGCCGAGCGGCACGGCGAGAAGGTGCTGCGGGACCTGTACACGGCGTTCGGCACCCGCATCCACGAACGCAAGGCCGAGGACTTCGACGCCGTGATCACCGACTCCCTCGCCGAACTCGGCCTCCCCGCGGACCTCGCTTCGGCCGCGCACGACCCGTCGTACGACGAGGCCGTACGGCGCAGCCACGAGACGGGCACCGAGCCGGAATCGGGCGGCTATGTGGGCACGCCCACCATTCATGTCGACGGAACGGTGTGGTTCGGACCAGTGCTGAGGGCGATCCCGCGGGGCACGCGAGCGGCCGAACTCTTCGACAGCTTCCGGGTGCTGGCGACCGACCCCGACTTCTTCGAACTGAAGCGCACCCGTACGGGCGGGCTGTCCTTCGACTAGGGCCTGTCGCCCTCAGGCGCTCGCCCGCACCGGCAGCAGCGCCCCGGTGGACGCCTCGTCGTACCTGTGCAGCAGCACCCGTGCCACTTCCGGTGCCGCGCCCAGCACATCAGCGAGGACATCCGCCTGTGCCGCGCCCCGCGCGATGCGGTCCGGCAGGAAGCCGGGTGCCAGGACGTACGGCGCCACGGCCACCCGCTCGCAGCCCAGCGCCCGCAGCTCGCGGACCGCGTCCTCGGTGCGCGGAAGAGACGCGGAGGCGAACGCAGGTCGCACGGCGCACCAACCGGTGTGCCGCCACTCCCGCGCGATTTCTGCGATCACTGCGATCGCCTCCGGGTCGGTGGACCCCGCCGAGGCCAGCACGACCCCGGTCGAGGACTTGTCGGCGGGGCTCAGCCCCGCCTCGTACAGACGGCGTTCCAGCGCGGACAGCAGCAGCGGCGACGGGCCGAGGACGTCCGCCTGCCGGATCCGCAGCTGCGGCGGCGCGTCCCGCAGCACCGCCGGGATGTCCGCCTTCGCGTGGAACGCGCGGGTCAGGAGCAGGGGGAGCGCCACGACCTCGCGGACGCCCTCCGCCGCCAAGGACTCCAGCACCCCGTGCACCGAGGGGACGTTGAAGTCCAGGAAGCCCGTCTCCACCCGTACGTCCGGGCGCAGCGAGCGCACCCGGCGTACGAGCGTGTGCACCGTCGCGGCGTGCCGCGGGTCGCGGCTGCCGTGGGCGATGACGAGGAGGACGGGCTTCGAAGGGTGCATGGGACTCAGCTCTTCACCAGCAGACCGCGGCTGCGCAGCACCCACCGCTCCAGCGGGCTGAAGATCAGCAGGTCGATGGCTATGCCGACGAACAGGATGAGCAGGATCGCGAGGAAGACCGTCGACATGCTGCTGTTGGTACGGCCCACCTCCAGCAGCTGGCCCAGGCCCATGCCCATGTCCGGGGACTGGGCGATGATCTCGGCGGCCATCAGCGAACGCCAGGAGAACGCCCAGCCCTGCTTCAGACCGGCCACATAGCCGGGCAGCGCCGCCGGCATCACGATGTGCCAGGTGCCGCGCAGGCCGGTCGCACCCAGCGTGCGGCCCGCCCGCAGGAACAGCGGGGGCACCTGGTCGACGCCGGACACCAGACCGTTGGCGATCGAGGGAACGGCACCCAGCAGGATCACCGTGAACATCACCGAGTTGTCCAGTCCCAGCCAGATCACCGCGGGGGCGACCCAGGCGACCGAAGGCAGCGACTGGAGCCCGGAGAGGATCGGGCCGAACGCCGCACGCACGAACTTCACCCGGGCCACCACCAGGCCCAGCGGCGTCCCGATGACCAGCGCGAGCAGGAAGCCGAGCAGACCGCGGGAGACGCTGCCCCAGATGTAGGAGAGCAGCGTGCCCTTGACCCACTGGTCCTCGACCTCGCCCCAGACATCGGAGGGGGAGGGCAGCTTCGACGGGTTGTCGACGACCGGGTAGAGCAGGCTCCAGGCCACCAGCACCACGGTGATGGCGATGACGGGCGGCAGGATCTTGTTCTTGAAGGTCTGCGCGAACGGCGTACGGCCGGCCGCCGTCGTCTCCAGCGCGTCGAGGCCCGCCTCGACACTTCCGGCGTCCTGGGCCGGCGTCGTCTCAGTGCTGGCCATGACGGCGGATCTCCCCACGCAGTACATCGGTGATCTCAAGGGACAGTTCGGCCACGGGCGCGTCCTCGATACGGCGCGGCTGCGGGATGTCCACCGCCCACTCGCGGGCGATCCGCCCCGGACGGGACGACAGGAGGATCACACGTTGCGCGAGCCGTACCGCCTCGCGCACGTTGTGCGTGACGAAGAGAACGGACACGCCCGTCTCCGCCCAGATCCTCGTCAGCTCGTCGTGCAGCACGTCGCGCGTGATGGCGTCGAGGGCCGAGAACGGCTCGTCCATCAGCAGGAGGTTGCTCTCCTGGGCGAGCGCACGGGCCAGCGCCGCACGCTGGCGCATACCGCCCGACAGCTCGTGGACACGCTTGCCGTACGCGCCCTTCAGACGGACGAGTTCGAGCAGCCGCTCGGTCCGCTCGCGCCGTTCGTTCTTCGGAACCCCCCTGAGCTTCAGGGCGAGTTCGATGTTCTTGCCCGCCGTCAGCCAGGGGAAAAGGGCGTGTTCCTGGAACATGAGGGCCGGGCGGCCGTCCGTCGCGATGGAGCCGACGGTCGGCTTGTCCAGTCCGGCCACCAGGTTCAGCAGGGTGGACTTGCCGCAGCCCGAGGCCCCCAGGAGGGTGACGAACTCGCCGGGCGCGACATCAAGAGTGATGTCGTCCAGGACGAGCTGCTGCCCGCCCGGTCCTGCGAAGGACTTCGAAACATGCTCAAGGCGAGCGGCGTACTCCACCGACTCTTCGGCCTTGGCGAGGGTCGTTGCCATGGTCGTCACCTCCTGGGAACTCGTCGGGCGGGGATCAGCTGGAGCCGAGACCGGCGTCGTCGACCGTGCTCTCACCCTCGGCCTTGAGGACCTTGTTGAGGATCGTGAGGTCGTAGATGCCCTTCAGGTTCGGCTTCTCCAGGAGGCCGGCCTTGACCGCGTGCTCCGCCTCGGTGTTGAGGGTCGCGGCCAGCGGGTCGTTCGTGAACTGGATCGACTTCCAGGCCGGGTCCAGGACCTTCGCCTTGAGCGCCTTGCCGGAGTCGGCCTCCAGCTGCTTGTTGGCCACCGCCTTCGCCTGGTCCGGGTTGGCGTTGATCCACTTGTTGGCCTCGACCGAGGCCTTCAGCACGGCCTCGACGGCCTTCGGGTGCTCCTTGAGGAAGGCCTGCCGCACGATGATGTTCGTGATCACGAACTTCTTGTCCGGCCACAGCGACGCCTCGTCGAGCAGCACCTTGCCGCCCTCCGCGACCAGCTTGGACGCGGTCGGCTCGGGCACCCAGGCGCCGTCGATGGCGCCGGACGCGTAGGCGTCGGGAGTGATCTTGTTGTCGGTGCGGACCACCGACACATCGCCCTTGCCGGTGTTCGCGTCGACCTTCCAGCCCTGGTCGGCGATCCAGTTGAGGAACGCCACGTCCTGGGTGTTGCCGAGCTGCGGGGTCGCGATCTTCTTGCCCTTGACGTCCTTCAGGGACTTGATCTTCTTCGGGTTGACGACCAGCTTCACGCCGCCGGAGGCCGAACCACCGATGATCTTCAGGCCCTTGCCGCCGGACTTGACGTAACCGTTGATCGACGGGGAGGGGCCGATCCAGCCGATGTCGATGGAGCCGGAGTTGAGCGCCTCGATCTCGGACGGGCCCGCGTTGAAGATCTGGTAGTCCGCCTTGGTGGCGCCCAGTTCCTTCTGGAACAGGCCCTGCTGACGGGCGACGAGGGCGGTGCCGTGGGTCAGGTTGCCGAAGTAGCCGATCTTGACGGAGCCGAGCCCGTCGATCTTCGACGACCCTGCGGCGACCTTCTCCTTGGAGTTGTCGGTCGTGGACTTGGACCCGTAGCCGCAAGCGGCGAGCGTGAGCAGGGGAAGGGCGGCTACCACGGCTACGCCGCGGCGAAGGAACGTTGAGCGGTTGACAGGCACGGGAGGTGTTCCTCTCGGAGGCCCGGCGGTCACGGTCTTTCAGGTCGTGGCCGGGAGGTCGGCAGGTCTTCGTCGCTTCCGGGACGTCGGGTGGGGGGACGGGGCGCGCAGGCAGTGCGCGTACGTCAACGCACACATCGCGCCACTCCGCCCTGCCCGCTGCCCAGAGCGCCGCTGCCGACGCGGCCGCCCTCCTTCGCGAACGTGGAGTAGTAGTCGAGGGAGTTCATGTCAGAAGTCCCAACCGTCGTCTTCTGACTCGTCCTTGACCGGCTCCGGGGACGCGAACGACTCGCCGACCATGCCCGCGGTGAGCGTGGTGCCGTCGTTCGGGTCGATCAGGATGAACGAGCCGGTGCGGCGCGAGTCGGCGTAGGAGTCCACCGGCAGCGGTTCCGCGGTGCGGATCTTCACGCGGCCGATGTCGTTGGCGACGAGCTGTCCCGGGTGCGGGTGCAGGGACAGGTCGTCGAGCGTGAGACGGGACGGGATGTCCTTGACGATGGCCTTGACCGTGCGGGTGCCGTGCTTGAGCAGCACCCGGTGGTTGATGGTCAGCGCCTGGTCGGCGACGTGGCAGACGGTCGCCTCGATGTCCTGCGTGGTCGCCGGGGCGTCCTTGCTGGGCACGATCAGGTCGCCGCGCGAGATGTCGATGTCGTCCTCCAGGAGGATCGTCACCGACTGGGTGGTCCAGGCGACGTCGACCGGCTCACCGAGCAGGTCGATGCCGGAGATGCGGGAGGCACGGCCCGAGGGGAGCACCGTGACGGCCTCGCCGACGTGGAAGGAACCCGCGGCGATCTGGCCCGCGTAGCCCCGGTAGTCCGGGTGCTCGGCGGTCTGCGGGCGGATCACGTACTGCACGGGGAGGCGCGCGTGGCAGTGGCTCAGGTCGTGTGTGACCGGAACCGTCTCCAGGTGTTCGAGCACCGTCGGGCCGCCGTACCAGTCCATGTTGGCGGAGGGCTCCACCACGTTGTCACCGGCGAGCGCCGAGATCGGGATGGCGGTGACCTCGGGGACGCCCAGTTCGGTCGCGTACGCCGTGAACTCCTCGGCGATCGCGGCGAAGACCGGCTCCTTGTAGTCGACCAGGTCCATCTTGTTGACGGCGAGGACGACGTGCGGGACGCGGAGCAGGGCGGCGATCGCGGCGTGCCGGCGGGTCTGCTCGACGACGCCGTTGCGGGCGTCGACCAGGATCACCGTCAGCTCGGCGGTGGAGGCACCCGTCACCATGTTGCGGGTGTACTGCACATGGCCGGGCGTGTCGGCGAGGATGAACCGCCGCCGGGGCGTGGCGAAGTAGCGGTAGGCCACGTCGATCGTGATGCCCTGCTCGCGCTCGGCGCGCAGACCGTCCGTCAGCAGCGCGAGGTCGGGGGCCTCCTGGCCGCGGCTCGCGGAGGCGCGCTCGACGGCCTCCAGCTGGTCGACCAGCACCGACTTGGAGTCGTGCAGCAGCCGGCCGACGAGCGTGGACTTGCCGTCGTCGACCGAACCGGCGGTCGCGAACCGCAGAAGGGTCGTCTCGGAGAGTTCCGTGGTCGTGCTCATGCCTAGAAGTACCCCTCGCGCTTACGGTCTTCCATCGCGGCCTCGGACATCTTGTCGTCGGCGCGGGTGGCGCCGCGCTCGGTGAGCCGGGAGGCGGCGATCTCCGTGATGACCTGCTCCAGCGTCACGGCGTCCGAGTCGACGGCGCCCGTGCAGGACATGTCGCCGACGGTCCGGTACCGGACGAGCCGCTTCTCGACGGTCTCGCCGTCCTTGGGACCGCCCCACTCGCCCGCGGTCAGCCACATGCCGTTGCGGGCGAACACCTCACGCTCGTGCGCGAAGTAGATCTCCGGCAGCTCGATGCCCTCACGGGCGATGTACTGCCACACGTCCAGCTCGGTCCAGTTGGACAGCGGGAAGACCCGGACGTGCTCGCCGGGCGCGTGGCGGCCGTTGTACAGGTTCCACAGCTCGGGGCGCTGGCGGCGCGGGTCCCACTGCGAGAACTCGTCCCGCAGGGAGAACACCCGCTCCTTGGCGCGCGCCTTCTCCTCGTCACGCCGGCCGCCGCCGAAGACCGCGTCGAACTTCTCCGCCTGGATCTTCTCCGTCAGCGGCAGCGTCTGCAGCGGGTTGCGGGTCCCGTCCGGGCGCTCCTTGAGCACCCCCCGGTCGATGTAGTCCTGCACCGACGCGACGTGCAGCCGCAGCCCGTGCTCGGCCACCGTCCGGTCGCGGTACTCCAGGACCTCGGGGAAGTTGTGCCCGGTGTCCACGTGCAGCAGCGAGAAGGGCACCGCGGCCGGCGCGAAGGCCTTCAGCGCCAGGTGCAGCATGACGATGGAGTCCTTGCCGCCGGAGAACAGGATCACCGGCCGCTCGAACTCGCCCGCCACCTCGCGGAAGATGTGCACCGCCTCGGACTCGAGGGCGTCCAGGTGCGAGAGGGCGTACGGGGCGGCCGTACCCTCCTCGACCGCAGCGACGGTCGTCGTCATGCCAGTCCCCTTTCGGTGAGCAGCGCGTGGACCGCGGCCGCGGACTCCTGGACGGTCTGGTGCTGCGACTCGATGCGCAGATCGGGCGACTCGGGCTCCTCGTAGGGGTCGTCCACCCCGGTGAGCCCGGACAGCTCGCCCGCCGCCTGCTTGGCGTACAGACCCTTCACGTCACGTACGGAGCACACCTCGACGGGGGTCGCCACATGCACCTCGATGTACGGTGCCCCGCCCTCCTGGTGGCGCTTGCGCACCGCCTCGCGGCTGTCCGCGTACGGCGCGATCACCGGGACGAGCGCCTTGACGCCGTTGCGGGCGAGCAGTTCGGCGAGGAAGCCGATGCGCTGCACGTTGGTGTGCCGGTCCTCGCGGCTGAAGCCGAGGCCCGCCGAGATGAACTCGCGGATCTCGTCGCCGTCGAGCACCTCGACCAGGTGGCCCTCCGCGCGCAGCCGGCCGGCCAGCTCGTACGCGATGGTGGTCTTGCCGGCACTCGGCAGACCCGTGAGCCAGACGGTGGCTCCGGTCGTCACGTTCGTCTCCTGAATGTCTGTCGTCGTCATCCGTGCAGCCCGCACTCGGTCTTGGCGCTGCCCGCCCAGCGGCCCGCGCGCGCGTCCTCGCCCTCCAGGACGCGGCGGGTGCAGGGGGCGCAGCCGACGGAGGCGTAGCCGTCCATCAGCAGCGGGTTGGTCAGTACGCCGTGTTCGGCGACGTAGGCGTCCACGTCGTCCTGGGTCCAGCGGGCGATCGGGGAGATCTTGACCTTCTGCCGCTTCTCGTCCCAGCCGACGACCGGGGTGTTCGCCCGGGTCGGGGACTCGTCGCGGCGCAGACCGGTCGCCCAGGCCACATAGTTCTTCAGGCCCTGCTCCAGCGGCTGGACCTTGCGGAGCTTGCAGCACAGGTCGGGGTCGCGGTCGTGCAGCCTGGGGCCGTACTCCGCGTCCTGCTCGGCGACCGTCTGACGCGGGGTGAGCGTGATGACGTTGACGTCCATCACGGCCTCGACCGCGTCGCGGGTGCCGATCGTCTCCGGGAAGTGGTAGCCGGTGTCGAGGAACACCACGTCCACGCCGGGCAGGGCGCGCGAGGCGAGGTGGGCGACCACCGCGTCCTCCATGGACGAGGTCACGCAGAAACGCTTGCCGAAGGTCTCGGCCGCCCACTGGAGGATCTCCAGCGCGGAGGCGTCCTCCAGGTCACGGCCGGCCTGCTCGGCGAGCGCCTTGAGGTCCTCGGTCGCCTTCTCTTCCTGAACCGCGGTCATATCTCGTCTCCCCCTGCTTCGGAGTGCTGAAGACCCCGGGCGAGCAGCCCGAGGAACTTCAGCTGAAAGGCCCGGTTGCACGCAGCGCATTCCCAGGCGCCGTGGCCCTGCTCGGAGGGACGCAGGTCCTCGTCGCCGCAGTAGGGGCAGTAGAAGGGGGCGGCCCGCTCGCTCACGGCCCCTCCTTTCGCTGTCGTTCGCTGACGCTCACGACAGTGCCTCCTCGGATGCGCGGGAGGCCCAGGCGGCGAACCGCTCGCCGTCCTCGCGCTCGGCCTGGAACCGCTTGAGGACGCGCTCGACGTAGTCGGGCAGCTCCTCGGAAGTGACCTTCAGGCCACGGACCTTGCGGCCGAACCCGGCCTCCAGGCCCAGTGCACCGCCGAGGTGCACCTGGTAGCCCTCGACCTGCTCGCCCTGGTCGTTGAGGACGAGCTGGCCCTTGAGACCGATGTCCGCCACCTGGATACGGGCGCAGGCGTTCGGGCAGCCGTTGATGTTGATGGTGATGGGCTCGTCGAACTCCGGGATACGGCGCTCCAGTTCGTCGATCAGGGACGAACCGCGCTGCTTGGTCTCGACGATGGCCAGCTTGCAGTACTCGATGCCGGTGCAGGCCATGGTGCCGCGCCGGAAGGGGGACGGCTTGGCCGTCAGGTCCAGCGCCTCCAGGGCCTCGACCAGCGGCTCGACCTGCGCCTCCTCGACATCGAGGACGATCATCTTCTGCTCGACGGTCGTCCGCACCCGGCCCGAGCCGTGGGCCTCGGCGACCTCCGCGATCTTCGTGAGCGTGGCGCCGTCGACGCGGCCGACGCGCGGGGCGAAACCGACGTAGAAGCGGCCGTCCTTCTGCCGGTGCACACCCACGTGGTCGCGCCAGCGGCCCGAGGGCTCGGCGGGCGCGGGACCGTCGACCAGCTTGCGCCCCAGGTAGTCGTCCTCCAGGACCTGGCGGAACTTCTCCGGGCCCCAGTCGGCGACGAGGAACTTCAGACGGGCGCGGGTGCGCAGCCGCCGGTAGCCCCAGTCGCGGAAGATGCCGACCACGCCGGCCCACACCTCGGGCACTTCCTCCAGCGGCACCCAGGCGCCGAGCCGGACGCCCAGCTTCGGGTTGGTGGACAGACCGCCGCCGACCCACAGGTCGAAGCCGGGGCCGTGCTCGGGGTGCTCGACGCCGACGAAGGCGATGTCGTTGATCTCGTGCACCACGTCGAGCAGCGGGGAGCCGGAGATCGCGGTCTTGAACTTGCGGGGCAGGTTGGAGAACTCCTTGCTGCCGATGTAGCGCTCGTGGATCTCCTCGATCGCCCAGGAGCCGTCGATGATCTCGTCCTCGGCGATACCGGCGACGGGTGATCCGATGATCACGCGCGGGGTGTCGCCGCAGGCCTCGGTCGTGGACAGGCCGACGGCCTCCAGCCGGTTCCAGATCTCCGGGACGTCCTCGATGCGGATCCAGTGCAGCTGGATGTTCTGCCGGTCGGTGATGTCCGCGCTGCCGCGCGCGAACTCCTGAGAGATCTCACCGATCACACGCAGCTGCTGGGTGGTGAGACGGCCGCCGTCGATGCGCACCCGCAGCATGAAGTACTTGTCGTCCAGCTCCTCCGGCTCCAGGATCGCGGTCTTGCCGCCGTCGATCCCGGGCTTGCGCTGGGTGTACAGACCCCACCAGCGCATCCGTCCGCGCAGGTCGTTGGGGTCGATCGAGTCGAATCCGCGCTTGGAGTAGATCGTCTCAATGCGTGTCCGCACATTGAGACCGTCGTCGTCCTTCTTGAACTGCTCGTTGCCGTTCAGCGGGGTGTGGTGCCCCGCGGCCCACTGGCCCTCACCGCGGTGACGGCTCACCTTGCGGCGGGGAGTCGCGGCGGCAGGCTTCTGCGGGGTGGCGGCCATGGTTGATACGTCCTTCGGGACAGGCGGGAAAGCGGCTCTGACCTGCGCGTTCGGGCGCATGGGCATACGTGCGCGTCATTGCGCGGGATAAGAGGGGATGTCAGGAGATGTCGGGCGGGCTGCCCCGTGGCCGGAGGCCACTGTGGATGCTGCGTCAGCGCGCCGGACAGATGGCGCTGGACATGCGGCCGAGGTCGACGTGCCGCCGACTCACCAAGGCAATTCCAGTTCCAGACATGACGGAAGCGTGTCACGGCAATCTGGACACAGTCCAGCTTCATCCATGATGCGGACACCCTTGTCCCGAATCGCGAGACAAGGGTGTCGTCGATCACATCGGTTGCCGCCGGTCTTGTCGGTGCAGGTCAGGCGCGGTATGCCCCGGGCCACGGGCCCGGCGCCGCCACCTCCGCCTGCTCCTCGACCTTGGTGTCGAAGAGCCTGAAGCCCCGGCGCAGATAGTTGTCCATGGCGTGCTCCCCGTCCAGGCTGCACGTATGCAGCCAGACCCGCTTCGTCTGCGCCAGTCCGGGCCAGCGCTCCGCGAGGTCCCAGGCACGGGCGGCACCGTACGACAGCAGGTGCCCGCCGATCCGCCGGCCCCGGAAGGCGGGCACCAGACCGAAGTAGACGATCTCCACGACCCCGTCGTCCTGCGGCTCCAGTTCCACGTATCCCGCGGGCGTTCCCCGGTCGTATGCAACCCAAGTCTCCACGCCCGGCCGGCCCAGGTGCTCCTGCCACCGCGCATACGTCCAGCCCAGCCGGTCGATCCAGCGGATGTCACCGCCGACGGACGCATACAGGAACCGGCTGAACTCGGGCGAGGGAACCTCGGAACGAACAATCCGCACGTCCCCTTCCGGCGCGGCAGCCGGAAGCAGATCGGTCGGCGCGGTCTGCTCCAGGGACCAGGTGGTCACGGGAATGTTGGTCATGCCGGCCAGGGAATCATCCGGCCTGCGGATCTGTCGATCGCCGCGGTCCGGTAGCGCCCCAAAGGGGCGCGGGGAACGGCGCGACCAGCCACAACGACGCCGCAGACGAATAACGACCCAGCCCGCGGAGTGACTACTCCAGAGCCCCGTCGATCGACCTCAGCGGCAACGCGTACAACACTCGCCCGCCCTGCGACCACACCTCACCGGTCTCCTCCCAATAAGAGAGGGACCCGGAGGGTCCGGTCCAGCAGCGGTTCGTCCCGTCCGAGCCGCACCGCGTGGCCTTCGCGCCGCGCGCGTTCTGCCGCCACAAGGTGCCGTGGCCGTCCGCGGTGTCCGCCGCGCGCGCCAGGTACCACTGTGAGCCGTACGACAGGACCCCGCCGACGCCGGCCGTCTTCGTCTCGTACGCCTCGGTCGCGGTCGTGCGTCCCGCGGGGTCGGTGGCCAGCAGGCCGGCGCGGGCCGGGTCGCTGCTGAACGCGTAACGCCACAGCCGGGTGTGCCGGCCGCTGTCCGCGGGCACCCACTCGCTCGCCACCAGGCTGTCCGGCGCGGTGCTGCGGTCGAGGGAGATCGCCGCCGGGAGTGCGCTCCCACCGGTGGGCCGGTACGAGCCGACGGCCGGCAGGACGTACCGCGCGCCGTCCGCGGCCCAGCCGCCGCGCACCCTGCCGACCGCGCCGCTGTCGACGGTGGCCCGCTGGATGCGGTGCACGTCGTAGACGTACAGGCCGTCGGCAGCGGTGACCAGGAGCTTGTCCTGGTACCAGACCATGCCGGATACGGGGGAGGTGAGCCCGCGGTAGTCGCGGCCGCCGTCGACGGGGACGGCGAGGGCCGCCCAGGCGTAGGTGAGGCGGTCGGGGTCGCTCGCGTCGACGAAGGCGACCCGGGCCAGGCCCGGCTTCGCCGACCTGCCCGTCTGGTGGGTCCAGCCGGAGAGGATCACACGGCGGTCGCCCCAGTGGCCGTCGTCGTCCGCGTCCCCGGAGGTGGTGACCGCGCCGGCCCGCCAGCCGCGGGTGTCGGCGGCGTCCCAGCAGTACGCGCGGGTGGCCGCGGGCGCCACGGGCAGCGCCGTGCGCTCGCCGGTCGCACAGGCGGCGGCGCCCAGCAAGGAGTGGTCGGTGTCGTCGAGGACGGTGCTCACGCCGACGGGCCTGCCCATGGCGGCGGCGAGCCGGTCGAGGGTGCTGCGCGGAACAAGCCGCTCCTGGAGCCGCAGCCCGGTCGTCCGCTCGGGCGCGGCGAGTGCCTTGAGGGCCCCCGGCCTGTCGCCGACCGTGGCCTGCGAGGCGCTGATCATGGTGGCGGCGGCGGTGAGTGCGAGGGCGGTCCCGGCGAGGAAGGCGCGCAGCGCACGGCCCCGCTTCTGCCTGCGGTGTCGGCCACGTTGCTTCATACGTCCTCCCGAGGCGGGCCAACTGCGGCCATTGGTCCGTGTGTTGACCAAAGGAGCAGGTGGGGTGGCCCGTAGAGGGATGCTACGGCAGTCCGGGGCGGTAGGGCACGAAGACCGTGCAAATATGCGGAAGATACGGCCGTGTGGTCACTGAGGGGCATGTGTCGGACACGCTCAGGACGTGTCGGCCGGGTGCCGAACGTTGATCACCGCCGGTGCCGTCGACTGCGGCAGCAGATCGCGCGGATCGGCCGGCAGGAGCAGCTCCACCTCCGCGTCCTCGGCGAAGCGGTACGGCCGGTGCTCCAGCAACCCGCCGAGATAGCGCCGTACTCGGGACATCTCGGCGCGCACCGTCACCGTGCGGGCCGGGTCGCCGAACACCTCCTCGGCCAGGCCCGCGGCGCTGCGGCCGCCGCGCTGCAGGGCGAGCAGATACAGCAATTCGGCGTGCCGGGGACTCAGTTCGTGGCTCCAGGAGCCCGCCGACCCGGACACCGTGACCGACCAGCGGCGCGACTGCGTCAGGTCCAGCACGATGCGCGTGGCGCCACGCGGCACCGGCTCGTCCGTGGCCCGGATCAGCCAGCCCTCGGCCAGCGGCTCCACCATGCACAGACCGAGCGGCGGCAGCCACCGGCGGCCCGCCGTCAGGGACTTGGGCAGGGCGATCCGGCTGGTGTACGGCATCCCGGTCACCGCCGCGGTCCAGCCGTCCCGGTCCACGGCCAGGGCCCTGCCGCCCACCCGGGCCAGCACCGGCGCGGCCACCGCGCGCAGCCGCTCCAGCGAGGTCAGATGCAGCTCGCGCAGCCGGGCCTCGGCGAGCTTGGCCACCGAGTCCACCCAGGCGAGGGTGGCCGGGTGCATCGTCTCCAGCGGTCCGCTGACGTCCACGACACCGATCAGCCGGCCGTCGCGCGGGTCCGTGATGGGCGCACCGGTACAGGTCCAGGAGGTCTGCGAGCGCACGAAGTGCTCCGAGCCGAAGACCTGCACGGGGCGGCGCACCACGGCCGGGGTGCCGATGCCGTTCGTCCCGACGACGTCCTCCCGCCAGTCGGCGCCCGGTTCGAAGCCGAGCCCGTCCGCCTTGCGCAGTACGGCCGGGCTGCCCTCGCGCCACAGCACCCGGCCGTCCGCGTCGGCGACCACCATGATGTGGTGGGCGACGTCCGCGACCGACAGCAGCCCCTCCCGCAGCACCGGCAGGACGTGCCGCAGCGTCGTGCTCTCCCGGCGCCGCCGCACCTCGTCGGAGGGCAGCAGCCCGGAACGATGGTCGCGTTCGGGGTCGATGCCGCTGCGCAGCATGCGCCCCCAGGACTGCTCGATCACCGGGCGCGGCGCGACGGCGGTGCGCTGCCCGGAGAGCCTGGCGGCGCGGACCTCGCTGAGTACCCGCGCCGCGCGCGCCGTGTCGACCACGGCGAGCTGCGTCACGTCCGTCGGCGGGTGCACCACGGGGCCTCCCGGAAGAAGGGCTCGGGACAACCGGTTTCTGGCCGCGTTTCGGCCACGGAGCCGGAGTCGTCCGTACTGTCCGTCCATAGTGCCGTCCGTTCGTGGCGGACGGGCCTACTCCAGCCGCAGACAGCAACAAGTTGCAACCCCTTGCAACCCTGGTGGACCGGCTCCTGCTTGATTGAATATTGAGCAACGCCGTCCCGAGCGGCGTTCGTGGCCTCGAACGGGCCGGTTGGGCGGGGGTGGTGCCGTGTCGGCGCAGCACCACCCCCGTACGACATGAGCCCCGGTCAGGACACCGGTCGGGCCCGCTCCACCACCGACGCCAGGTCCAGCGTGTGGGGCAGCGTCCCGAAGGCCGCGCCCCCGTCGCCGCCCAGTCGTGCGGCGCAGAAGGCGTCGGCCACCTCCGGTGGGGCGTACCGGACGAGCAGCGAACCCTGGAGCACCAGCGCGAGCCGTTCCGTCAGCCGCCGGGCCCGTCCCTCGATCCCGTCCAGGTCGGCCAGCTCGGTCAGCAGGTCCTTGATCGCGGCGTCCAGGCGGTGGTCGGCACCGCGGGCCCTGCCGACCTCCTGGAGATAGGCGTTGAGGGCGTCCGGCTCGCGCTGCAGGGCGCGCAGCACGTCCAGCGCCTGCACATTGCCCGCGCCCTCCCAGATCGAGTTGAGCGGCGACTCGCGCACCAGCCGGGGCAGCCCCGACTCCTCGACGTACCCGTTGCCGCCCAGGCACTCGGCCGCCTCGACCGTGACCGGCGTACAGCGCTTGGTCACCCAGTACTTGGCGGCCGGCACGGCGATCCGCAGCAGCGCCCGCTCCTGCTCGCTCCCGTCGTCACAGGCGGCGGCGAGACGCAGCGCGAGCGTGGTCGCCGCCTCGGACTCCAGCGCGAGATCGGCGAGGACGTTGCGCATCAGCGGCTTGTCGACCAGCTTCCCGCCGAACGCCTCCCGGTGGGTGCAGTGGTGCACGGCCTGCGCGACCGCCTGCCGCATCAGACCGGCCGAGCCCAGCACGCAGTCCAGCCGGGTCGCCGCCACCATGTCGATGATGGTCCGCACCCCGCGCCCCTCCTCGCCGACCCGGCGGGCCCAGGTGCCGTCGAACTCGACCTCACCGGAGGCGTTGGAGCGGTTGCCGAGCTTGTCCTTGAGCCGCTGGATCAGGAAGACGTTGCGGGAGCCGTCCTCCAGGACGCGCGGCACGAGGAAGCAGGTGAGCCCTTCCGGGGCCTGGGCGAGCACCAGAAAACCGTCGGACATCGGGGCCGAGCAGAACCACTTGTGCCCGGTGAGCTCGTACGTGCCCTCCTCGGCGAGGGGCCGTGCAGTCGTCGTGTTGGCGCGTACGTCGCTGCCGCCCTGCTTCTCCGTCATGCCCATCCCGAACAGCGCCCCTGCCTTGAGGCGGGCGGGCCGCAGCTCGCGGTCGTAGACCATGGACGTGAGCCGCGGCTCCCACTCGGCGGCAAGAGCCGGGTCGGTGCGCAGGGCGGGGACGGCCGCGTGCGTCATCGACAGGGGGCAGAGGTTCCCGGCCTCGACCTGCGTCCACACCAGGAACGCGGCGGCTCTGCGGACATGGCCGCCGGGCCGGACCCAGGCCGCGGTCAGCCCCGCCGCGACACCCTTGCCGAGCAGGCGGTGCCAGGCGGGGTGGAAGTCGACCTCGTCGACACGGTGGCCGTGGCGGTCGTGGGTGCGCAGCCGCGGCGGGTTCTCGTTCGCCTGGACCGCCCACTCCTGCAGCTGCGCCGAACCGGAGGCCCGGCCGAGCGCGGCCAGCTCGCCGCGCACCTCGTCGAGCAGCTCGGGGTCCAGGTGCCGTTCGACGGCCTCGGTGAGGGCGCGGTCGGCGCCGAAGAGGTCGTAGTCGGTCAGGGGTGGGGGCTGGTTGGTCACGGTGTGCGTGGTGCCTGCCATGCGGCGAAAGTACCCCGGGGCCGGGCGCGGGTCACGCACGGTCCTCGGCCGCGGAGGCGGTCGGTTCTCGCCCCCGCCCCTGCCCGGGCGGCCGGACGGACACCGAACGATCCGGCGCACGCGGACATGACAGAAAAATGGGTTGTATCCCTCCAGCGGCCGCCGGGCCGGGGGATGAGCGCACTCGGCCACGGCGGATACCGTTAGGTCGTGCAGTCAGCAAGTGAATCGCCGCAGAGCAGCCCTCCCTCCGGGCGTCTCCACCGGGCGCGTGCCCTCTATCGGAACGTCTCGAAGCGCAGGACTGCCTGGCTGCTGCTCAAGGACACGGTCAACTCGTGCATGGAGTACCGCATCCTGGGCCTCGCGGCCGAGGCCGCGTTCTTCACGCTGCTGTCCGTGCCGCCCCTGCTCCTGAGCCTGATCGGCCTGCTCGGCTACGTCGACGCCTGGACCGGCGCCCACTCCATCGCGAGCCTGGAGACCAACATCCTGGAGGCGTCCCGCACGGTCCTGTCCGACAAGGGCGTCTCGGAGATCGCCCAGCCCATCCTGCACGACGTGATGAAGGGCGGCCGGCCCGACGTCATCTCCATCGGCTTCCTGTTCGCCCTGTGGTCGGGCTCCCGCGCGGTGAACGTCTTCATCGACACCATCACCGTGATGTACGGCCTCGACGGCGTCCGCGGCATCGTGAAGACCCGCCTGCTGTCCTTCGCGCTGTTCATCGTGGCCCTGCTGATCGGCTCGGTCGCGCTGCCGCTGATGGTGGCCGGGCCGGACGCGGTGGTGAACGTCGTGCCGTGGTCGACGACCGTCGTACAGGTCCTGTACTGGCCCGTGGTCATCGTCCTGTCGATCGCGTTCCTGACCACGCTGTACCACGTGTCCGTGCCCGTCCGCTCCCCGTGGATCGAGGACGTGCCCGGCGCCCTGGTCGCCCTCGCGATGTGGGTGCTCGGCAGCTTCCTGCTGCGCATCTACCTGACCAGCACGGTCGAGGGCCCCACCATCTACGGCTCGCTGGCCGCGCCCGTCGCCGTACTGCTGTGGATCGGTGTGTCCGCGTTCGCCGTCCTCGTCGGGGCCGCGGTCAACGCCGCGATCGACCGGGTCTGGCCGGCCGCCGCCACCGCCGCCGCCCGCGCCGCGAACGAGCGGATGCGCGAGGTGCAACTGGCCGAGCACGTGGCCCGCGCGGCCGCCGGCCACGAAACCGACCCGACCGACCCGGACATGCCCTCCGAGTTCCCGGAACGCTGGTCCCGCTTCCTGCCCCCGGAGGACGTGACGTCAAGGCTGCGGACACATGTGAAGAGCACCCACCCGCACCACAAACACGACGGTCCCTGATGCGCCCCAAAGGGTCGCGGGGCTGTGGATCTTGCGGCTCCGCCGCGTGGGCTCGCTCAACCGCACACGGCCCGCACTCCGCGGACGTCCCGCGCCCCAACGGCGCTCCTCGTCAAGCCTTCCAGACCCCCGCAGCGGCGGCTTCCCGCACGAAATCCCCGAAGTCACGGGGCGCACGCCCCAGCACCCGCCGGACCCCGTCCGTGAGATGCGCATTGCGCCCGTCGAGCAGCCCCTCGAACACCTCCACCAGAAACTCCGCCTCCTCCGCCGGCACACCGAACCCGGTCAGCGCCTCGCCATAAGCCCGCGCAGGCACCGGCGCATAGGAAACCTCCCTACCGCTCGCCGCAGAGATCTCTGCGACCGCCTCGCGGAACGACAGCAGCCGAGGCCCGGTCACCTCCACCATCCGCCCGACATACCGCTCCCCGGCCGTCAAAGCCGCAGCGACCACGTCGGCGATGTCCCGCACATCGACGAACGGCTCCCGCACCTCACCCGCCGGAAACACCAGCTCACCCCTGCGCAACTCCTGCACCAGCGGCCCCTCGCTGAAGTTCTGCGCGAACCACGCGGCCCGTACCACCGTCCAGTCGGCACCCGAGGCCTTCAGCGCCTCCTCGGTCGCCAGGGCCTGCTCCTCGCCGCGCGCCGACAGCAGCACCAGCCGCCGCACCCCGAGCCCGACCGCCTCCCGGGCGAGCGCCCCGACGCTCTCGGCCGCCGCAGGGGCGCCGACGTCGGACGGGTGCACGAGGTACGCCGCGTCGGCGCCCCGCAGGGTCTGCGCCCAGGTCGTCGGGTCCTCCCAGTCGAAACCGTGGGCGCGGGACGCGGCCCGCACCGCGAACCCCGCCGCCCGTGCCGCCCGCACCACGCGGCTCCCGGTGCGCCCCGAGGCACCGGTCACCACCACCGTCATGTTCTGCGTGTTCGCTGCGTCGTCAGCCATGCCCCCAGTCAAGGGCCGCACGCCCCAAGACCCCATCGCCGAACGGCTCATTCCCATGCGCGGGCGTCTACGCTCACGGCATGGACCCCCTTGCAGGTCTCCTCGACGGACCCCGCGCGCGGGGCGCCTTCATGATCCGGGCGTGCTTCGAACCGCCCTGGTGCGTACGGATCGAGGACCGGGCCCCGCTCACCGTCATGCTGATGGTCCGTGGCGAGGCGTGGATCATGCCGGACGCGGGCGAGCGAAACGAGCTGGGGGTCCCCCCGGCCGAAGGCTGGGGGAGGGTGCTGCTACGGCCCGGCGACCTCGCCATCGCGCGCGGTCCGGACCCGTACACCTGTGCCGACGCCCCCGAGACGCAGCCGCAGGCGCTGATCCTGCCGGGGGCCGAGTGCCGCTACCCCGACGGACGTTCCCTCAACGGCGTCATGGACCTCGGTGTGCGCACCTGGGGCGACCGGCTCGACGGGTCGGCCGTGCTGCTGATCGGCACCTATCTGTGGCAGGGCGAGGTCAGCGGGCGGCTGCTGGACGCCCTGCCACCGCTGCTGTCCCTCACACCCGAGGTGTGGGACTGCCCGCTCACCCCGCTCCTCATGGAGGAGATCGTGCGGGACGAGCCGGGCCAGGAGGTCGTCCTGGACCGCCTCCTCGACCTGCTGGTCATCGCCGCGCTCAGGGCCTGGTTCGCCCGCCCTGAGGCGGCGGCACCGGCCTGGTACCGGGCGCTGGCGGACCCCGTGGTGGGCCGGGTCGTCCGCCTGCTCCACGACGATCCCGCCCACCCCTGGACGGTCGCCTCCCTCGCGGCCAAGGCGGGAGTCTCCCGGGCCGCCCTCGCCCGCCGCTTCACCGGCCTCCTGGGCGAACCCCCCATGACGTACCTGACCGGCCGACGCCTGGCCCTGGCCGCCGACCGGCTGCGCGACACGGACGACACCCTGGAGGCGATCGCCCGCCAGGTCGGCTACGGCAGCCCGTTCGCACTGTCCAGCGCCTTCAAGCGGGTGTACGGCGTGAGCCCGCAGGAGCACCGGACGCGGACGCCGTAGCCTTCCGCGGGGGTGTCGCGGGGCGGTCGTGCGGACGTACGGCCTGTCTGGCGGGAGCGGGGCGCGTGCTGCTCGATCGACGGGCTTGGGGGGCGGCCGCCGGTTGGCCGGCGCAGGGCGTTCGCGGTGTGCGGTGCCGTCGAGCGGCATGAGCCCGCAGGAGCACCGGATGCCGACGGCGTAGCCTTCCGTACGTGTACACGGAGAGGGCGTCACGGCTGACCGGGGCCGTCGTGTGGACGAACAGCCCGTCCGAGGCGGGGGCCGGGCGGGTGCTCCCCGACGGCTGCATGGACCTGCTGTGGCACCAGGGCCGGCTGTTGGTCGCGGGCCCCGACACACATGCGTACGTCACCGCGGGCGAGCCGGGAGTGTGGGTCGGCGTCCGCTTCTACCCCGGCACCGCGCCCGCCCTCCTGGGCGTGCCCGCGCACGAGCTGCGGGACCGGCGCGTGGCGCTCGGCGAACTGCGGCCGGCCGCGGAGGTCCGCCGTCTCACCGCCCGAGTGAACGCCGCCGTCGAAACGGCGGACGGTCTGGAGGAGCTGGCGCTGCGGCTGGCCGCCGACACTGACCCTCCTGACCCGCTGCTACGGCACCTCGTGACCGCCCTCGGCGAGGGCCGCCCGGTCGCAGCCGCCGCCGACGAACTCGGCCTGGGAGCCCGCCAGTTGCACCGCCGCTCCCTCGCCGCCTTCGGCTACGGCCCCAAGATGCTGGCCCGGGTGCTGCGGCTGCAGCGGGCGCTGCGGCTGGCCCGGGAAGGGGTGCCGTTCGCGGAGACGGCGGCCCGGACCGGGTTCGCCGACCAGGCCCATCTGGCCCGCGACGTCAAGGAGTTGGCGGGGCTGCGGCTCGGGCAGCTACTCGGCCGCGGGTAGCTGTGCGAACAGGTCGACGCCGTTGCCGTCCGGGTCGTGCACCACGGCGTACCGCATCCCCCAGAAGGCGTCCCACGGCTTGAGTTCGCCGTGGTACCCGGCGCCCACGAGGTCCTCGTAGACGGAGTCCACCTCGGTGGGCGACCCGCACTTGAAGGCGAGCGAGATCCGGCCGCCGGCGGTCGGCGGCTGCCACCCCGGGTGGAAGGAACGGACGGTCTCCTCGGGATCCAGGGCGAGGGTCAGCCCTCCGGGCAGTTCGGCCTCGACGTGCGGCTGGTCCTCGGAGCCCTCGGGGAAGACGAGCCCGAGACGACGGTAGAAGGCGAGCGAGGCGGCCAGGTCGGAGACGACGAGGCCGACCACGGCGAATCGTGGAGTCATGCCGTCACCGTAGGCAGCGCCCCGGCGGCCGGTCTTGAAGGAATCGGACACCCTCAGCCGAAGGTCACCGGCCCGCGAGGGGTGTCCACCGTGAACGAGAGACCCACCGGCCCCTCGGTCACGACCAGCTCGGCTCCGACGGCGGCCAGGAGAGGGCGTATCTCGTCCGGGTCCGGGGCAGTCGCCGACAGCCGGAGCAGGGGAGTGACGGGCAGCCCCGCAGCCGTCGGGTGGACCGAGGACCCCCAGTCGATGAGAAAGGGAACGAGACCGGACGGATGCGCGGTGTCACCGTCGGTCAGGCGCCACTCCAGCAGCGTCCCGTCCGGCCGACGACGACTCATCGGCCGCACCGGCCCGGGATCGTACCCCCGCGCCCGAGCCGCCACGACCGCCGCATCCAGATCCGGCGAACTGATCGCCCAGGTCACCGTCCGCGCGGAGGCCAGCTGGTCGACGTCGAACGGCCGGGGCCCCTCCGGCCCCGCCTGCTCCGGATCAGGGCCGATGATCTCCAGATAACTGGAACCACCCAACGACACCAGATGATTACGCGTACCGAAACCGACATGAGCCCCACCGGGCGCGGGCGTCACACCGGTACGCCGAGCGAAGTCGGCCACCGTCGCGGCGAGTTCGGGCGTCGCAAGGACAAGATGGTCCAGGCGCGCGGGAATGGGGTTCATCGAAGCCGAGATTACGCAGGACGACCACCGCAATGGAACACCCGTGCGGCGATGGCAGCGCCCCTTCAGGGGCGCGCGGCCGTGTCGATATGCGGCTCCGCCGCGTGGGCGCGACCGGCCCCACGCAGCCGCAGACAACCGACAACCCGCAACGGCACTACCGCCGGGGGCACCCCGTACTGCCCCGCTCCACCAGCCGAGTGGACAACTCCGTACGCGTCCCCTCCGGCCGATCCCCTGCCATCATCCGCACAAGCAGGTGCAACGCCCCCGCCGCCATCTCCGACAACGGCTGCCGAATCGTCGTCAGAGCGGGAGCGACCCACCGCGACTCGGGCAGATCGTCGAAGCCCACCACACTGATGTCGTCCGGAACCCGCAACCCCCGTGCGGCCAGGGCTCGGTACACCCCCAGCGCCATGTGGTCGGAGCACACGAACACCGCCGTCGGCGGCTCGGACAGGTCCAGAAGGTCCAGCATGCGCCGATGCGCGACGCCCTCGTCGAAGCCGGCGTGCCGGACGTACTCCGGCCGATGCCGCACCCCCGCCGAGGCGAGCGCCGAGCGGTACCCGGCGACCCGGGCGCTGCTGCACATCTTGCGCTGGTGGCCGGCGATGACGGCGATGCGTTCGTGGCCGAGGGAGAGCAGGTGCTCGGTCGCGGTGACCCCGCCCTGCCAGTTCGCCGCGCCCACCGACACCACACCCGGCGGGGGTTCGAGAACCGGGTCGATCAGGACGTACGGGATGCGGTGCGTGTCCAGCCAGGCGTACTGCGAGGGCGTCAGCTCGGCCAGGTTGAACAGCACCCCGGACGAACCACGCGCGATCAGCTTGTCCAGCCAGCCGCGCTCCGGGCGCCCGCCACGGGTGCGGGTGAGTCCCGCCGAGACGACCACTTCGAGACCCGCGTCGTGCGCCGCCGCCTCCACACCGTGCAGCACCGCCCCCGACCAGGAACTGTCCAGCGAGTGCACGACCAGGTCGACCAGCCCCGGCACCTTCGCCGCGTCGAACCGGGGTCTGCGGACATAGCCGAGCCGGTCGAGTGCCTCGGTGACACGGCGGCGCGTCTCCGGAGCCACGTCCTCCCGGCCGTTGACCACCTTGGACGCGGTCGGCACGGACACCCCCGCCGCGCGGGCCACGACCGCCAGCGTCGGCCCGGCCGCCACGCTCGCACTCCCCGTGCGAACCATCGGGAACCACCTCTCCGGCCCGCCCGAGGGCCATGAAAAGTTTCGACCAGCGCGGAAACGGTAAGCGCTTCCTACCCTAAGTTCACTGGATCACGTCGGGAAGAGGCCGTACTTCGCAGGCCTTCATGGTTTCGGACTTTCGAAACTTCGAACGCAGCTGAGGCGGCGCCGACCCGGGGCAGCTAGCTCGGCTTCGGCACCCTGGTGTACGCCAAGTAGCCGGTGAATCGCGCTCTGCACCGGAATACCGGAGCGATCTGTGGTGCTCTGGTGTTACCGGTGCAGTGGCGCGGTGAGGAGGCTGGTGGTCGTATGACGGCAGCAGTCCAGGCAGACCCGGTGGTGAGCACGCCGTACGGAGCCGTACGCGGCCGGTACGAGCACGGCGTCGCGGTGTTCCGCGGCATCCCGTACGCCGCGCCCCCCTTCGGCCCCCACAGGTTTCGGCCGCCGGTACCGCCCGAGCCCTGGGACGGCGTGCGCGACGCGGGCGCGTTCGGGCCGACGCCGCCGAAGCCGCCGTACTCCGAGGCCTTCGAGAAGTACCTGTCCGACCCGGTCATCCCCGGTGACGACTGCCTCAATCTGAACGTGTGGACGCCGGAGCCGGGCCCAGGGGCCCGGCTCCCGGTACTTGTGTGGCTGCACGGCGGCGCCCTGACCAGGGGATCCTCCGCGGTGCTCGTGTACGACGGGCGAAACTTCGCCCGGGACGGCGTCGTCCTGGTCTCGGTCAACTACCGGCTGGGAGTCGAGGGTTACGGACTGTTCCCGGACGCCCCCGCCAACCCCGGCCTGCGCGACCAGCTCGCCGCCCTGCGATGGGTGCACGAGTCGATCACCGCCTTCGGCGGCGACCCCGACCGGATCACCGTCGCCGGGCAGTCCGCGGGGGCCATCAGCATCGGCGCCCTGCTGGCCGCCCCGCAGGCACAGGGGCTGGTACGGCGGGCGGTCCTGCAGAGCGGGCCGCCCGAGGCGTTCGAACGGGACAAGGTACGGCGCATGGTGCGCCGCATGGCCACCCGCCTGAAGATCCCTGCGACCGCAGCGGCCTTCGCCGACGTCGACCGTGACCTGCTCCTGCGCACCCAGGCCGACGTCGGCAAGCTCAGCAGCCCGGTGCTCGGCGGTCCCTCCTTCGGCATCGTCGTCGATGGCGACCTGGTGCCGCGCGACCCCCTGGAGGCGCTCGTCGACGGCGACGCGGCGCACGGCGTCGACCTGATGATGGGGTGGACCAGCGACGAGTACCGCCTCTGGCTCGTCCCCGGCGGCCTCCTGGAACGCGTCGACCACCTGGGCGCGGTCGCCCTGGCCGGCGCCATGGCCCGCTGCCACTGCAACACCGAGGTACCCCGCGGCTACCGCAACCTGCACCCCGAGGCCGGTACCGCCGAGATCGTCGGCCAGATGGTCACCGACCATCTGCTGCGCCTCCCGCTGCACCACCTGGCCGACGCCCGCACCGGCACCTCGTACGTGTACGAGTTCGCCTGGCCCTCCAACCTCCCCGGCCTCGGCGCCTGCCACGCCCTGGAGCTCGGTTTCGTCTTCGACACCGGCGACGTACCGGAATCGCAAAAACTCGCAGGTGAGGGCGCGCCTCAGGAGCTGGCCGACGCCATGCACGCGGCGTGGGTGCGGTTCGCGGCCGACGGGGACCCCGGCTGGGAGCCCTGGGACGCCACGCATCCGGTGCGGATCTTCGACGCGGGCGAGCCCCGGACCGTCCACGGCCCGCGGGACGCCGAAATCGCCCTGTGGACCGCCGACGCCCTCAGGACTCCGCCCTCCCCACCCGCATCGGTCCGGGTCGACGGCTCACCCGCCCGCAGCGCGGAACTGCGGTCCGTCGTACGGCGGCTGCGGCTGCCCGGCTCGGTCCGCCGACAGTGACCACCGGGGCGGCTGCCTCCGGACTGCCGCCACTGCCGTCGTAACCGGCCGGCGGAACATCGCCAGACACGTGTCCGTCGCGGAGACCACGGCCGTGAACTCCAGCCTGCGCCCCGAAAGGGGCGCGGGGAACGGCGCGAGCAGCCACAGACAAGCGGCAGCCGCGACACAGAACCCCTACGGCGAAAAGGCGAACGCTTCAGCGACCCAGCGCCCCGGCAATCCCCGCGATGGCCTCCGGCCCCACCCGGCAGCAACCACCGATCAGCCGCGCCCCGGCACCCCGCCATCCCGAAACCTGTTCGGCGGCGAAGGAGGACCGCCCCGCCCAGGTGCGACCCTCCGCATCCCAGGCCTCCCCGCTGTTGGGGTAGACGACGACCGGTTTGCCAGTGACCCGGACGGCAGTCCGCACCGCACGGTCGACATCCTCCGGCGCACAGCAATTGACGCCGACAGCGATCACTTCGTCCACGTCGGCGGCAAGGCCGAACGCCTCCTCCAGCGACTGCCCCGCACGGGTGCGATCACCGTCCACGGTGTACGAGAGCCAGGCGGGGACGCCAAGTCCCCGCACCCCCCGCAGCAGCGCCGCCGCCTCCTCGGCATCCGGCACCGTCTCCAGCGCCAGTACGTCCGGACCGGCGGCGGCCAGCACCTCCAGCCGGGGCCGGTGGAAGCGCTCCAGCTCGTCGACGCTCAGCCCGTACCGCCCCCGGTACTCGGAGCCGTCCGCGAGCATCGCCCCGTACGGGCCGACCGACGCGGCCACCCACAGGGGCCGCGTGACCCCCTTGGCCTGCGCCTGCTTCGCCGCCTCGCGGGCCAACTCCACGCTCAGAGCGAGCAGTTCGGCGGCCCGCTCCCGCCCGATCCCGCGCCCCGCGAACCCCTCGAACGTGGCCTGGTAGCTCGACGTGATCGCCACGTCGGCCCCCGCCTCGTAGTACGCGAGGTGTGCCTCGGTGATCGCCTCGGGCCGCTCGGCGAGCAGCCGCGCCGACCACAGCTCGTCGCTCAGGTCGTGCCCGGCGGACTCCAGCTGGTTGGACATGCCGCCGTCGAGCACGACGGTTCCGGCGGCGAGGGCCTCGGCGAGGGAGGAAGGGGTGTCGCTGGTCATGGGAAGACGCTAACCGAAGGGGCCGGTGACGACCGTTCATGTCCAGCACGTGAACAGATCGCCCAGCATGTGGGACGCCGGGTTACGATCACGCACCCCCGGTCCCCCTCTGCACGGAAAGCACCATGACTGCCCCCAGCCCCACCGAGGCCACCGCATCCGAGCCGGCCGCCACCGCCACTCCCCGCCGCACCTTCGGCCTCGCCGCGGCCACCGCGCTGGTCATGGGCAACATCATCGGCGGCGGCATCTTCGCCCTGCCCGCCGCCGTCGCCCCGTACGGCACGGTGAGTCTGCTCGCGTTCCTCGTGCTGTCGGTCGCCGCGGTACTGCTCGCCCTGCTCTTCGGCAGGCTGGCCCGGCGCAGCCCGGTCACCGGCGGTCTGTATGTGTACCCGCGCGACGCGTTCGGCCCGTTCGCCGGGTTCCTGTCGGCCTGGTCGTACTGGACGATGTGCTGGGTCAGCATCGCCGCGCTCGCCGTCGCGGTCGTCGGCTACGTCGATGTTCTCGTCCCCCTGCACGGCAACCACGCCCTGGAAGCGGTCGTGGCCCTTGCCGCGCTGTGGCTGCCGGCGGCCGCGAACTTCGCCGGGACCCGCTGGGTCGGCGCGGTCCAGGTGGTGTCGACGATCCTGAAGTTCGTGCCGCTGCTGCTCGTCTCCACGATCGGGCTCTTCTTCGTCGACGCGGACAACTTCGGCCCGTTCAACGCCTCCGGCGACAGCACGCCCGGCGCGCTCGCCGCGGCGGCAGCCCTGCTCCTCTACAGCTTCCTCGGCGTCGAGTCGGCCGCGGTCAGCGCGGGCGAGGTGGAGAACCCGGAGCGAAACGTCGGCCGCGCGAGCGTCCTCGGCACCCTGGGCTCCGCCCTCGTCTACCTCCTCGGCACGGTCGCCGTCTTCGGTCTCGTCCCGCACGACAAGCTGGTGAACTCCGGCGCCCCCTTCGCCGACGCCGTGAACGCGATCACCGGCGGCTCCTGGGGCGGCACGGCCATCGCCCTGGTCGCCGTCGCGTCGATCACGGGCTGCCTCAACGGCTGGATCCTGATGGCCGCGCAGATGCCGTACGCCGCCGCCCGCGACGGCCTCTTCCCGGCACCGTTCGCGAAGGTCGGCAAGGGCGGGGTGCCCGGCTTCGGGGTCTGGGCCGTCGCGGTCCTCGGCACGCTCCTGATCGCCCTGAACTACACGGCGGGCCCCGACACCACCTTCCGCGTCCTCGTCCTGATCACGACGTTCACCGGCTGCGTGCCCTACCTGCTGTCGGCCGCCGCGCAGCTGTACTGGCTGGCCCGGGGCACCCGCGAGCGCGTCCGCCCGGCCGGACTCGCCCGCGACCTGACCGTCGCCGCCCTGTCCTTCGCGTTCTCCTTCTGGCTGATCGCGGGCGCCGGTTACGCGGCCGTCTACCAGGGTGTGCTGTTCCTGTTCGCGGGGATCCCGGTGTACGTGTGGCTACAGGGCCGGAAGCAGGAGTCGGAGGGGGAGACGGCCACGCTGTCCGCGTGAGACGACACAGCGCCGGCTAGCCGTGCGCAGCGTGCCGTCCACCCCTTCGCCCGCCACTGCGCCCGCGCCTGACCGCCGGCACCACGAGCCCGACCAGCAGCCCCGCCGCCAGCACGTACGGCCACCAGCCGAGGCCGCTGGTCGCGGTGCCGCCCGCCACCGCGCCGCCGGACGATGCCGTGTCCGGGCGGGCGGCGGTCGGGGAGTGGCTCCCGGTGGTCGCGGTCAGGGTGACGTCATTGCCGTCGCCGCCGTGGTAACTGATCCGGTACGTGGTGTCGGCGAGCTTCAGCCGTGTGCCTTCCTCGAGCCCCTTGAAGGCGCCGGTGGTCCTCGACCTCCCCGAATGCTCGATGACGGTGATCGCAGGGCCCGGTTTCGTCCCGGCGGCCGACAGGTCGAGGTCTCCGGCCAGCCGGACCGATGATCCCGTCACCTTCAACGGCGTGGCGCCCAGGACCAGTTCGCCCTTCGCGCTCTGTGTGTAGCTCCCGGAGACCGTGACCCCGCCCGCCACGACACCGTCGTTGGTCACGGCCCCCTTCACGGTGCCCTTGCCGGTGAGCGTGGTGGCCACGCGCAGTCCGGACGGCCCGGGGTCGAGGCGCGAGTCCGTCGAGTCGAGTCTGATCGCCTTGCTGTGGACGAGGGTCGCACCGGAGCGCAGCGCCAGGGTGCCCTTCTCGACCGTCGTGGTGCCGGTGTACGTCACCTGGCTTCCCGTCAGGGTGGCCGTGGCGGTCCCGGTCTGCGTCAGAGATCCGCTGCCGCTGATCCGGGACAGCGCCAGGGACTTGCCCGTGTTGTTCAGCACCAGCGAGCCGTTGTCGACCACCTTGTAGAGGTCACCCTTGGTGTAGAGCCCGCCGTCCCCGCCCGGCCTGCCGCTGCCCAGTCGCAGGACCGCGCCCTTCTCGACCGTCGTCGAGCCGTTGTAGTACTGGACGGCGGCGAAGGTCACGTCGTTGCCCTTCGTCCCCTTGACGACGATGTCCCCGGCGCCGGGCGCGGCCAGCGTGTCGTGGAACCTGCCGCCGCCGATGGGAGCGCCCAGCGTCACCGGCCCGTCGTAGTCGAACGTGAGCAGCGAACGGGACCGCGCCGCGAGCAAGTTGATGTAAACCGTCTCTGCCGTGCCCGGCATGAAGATCTTGTGGGTCGTGCCGTCGCCCCACTGGACGTTCGCGCCCTTGATGTTGGTGCCGCGCTTGTTGACGTTCTTGTGCGCGGGCGTCCAGTTCAGGGACGGGTCGCTGAGTGAGGGGTCGGTGTCGCCGCCCTGGTTCGACCAGCTGTACTGGCCGGTCAGGACCACCTTGCTGCCGGGCCGGGACTGGACGTTGATGTCACTGCCGTACTCGCGCTGGTAGAAGTCCATGCCCATGGTGACGGTCTGACCGAGAGGCGTGTCCACGGTCCAGGTCCCCTGGTTGAGGACCTTGCGCACGTTCGGCAGCGAGGTGGCGAACTCCGGCGCGCCGGCGCTGAGCTGGGTGCCGTTGTCGATCACCCCCGAGAAGGAGTGGGTGCCCGACAGGGCCCAGCTGCCCCAGAGGAAGCGCGGCTGTGTGATCAGGCCCGAGCCGCTGATCGTGCCCAGGTTGTAGGCGCTCGTCAGCGACAGCCGCAGCGTGCCGTCGACCCGGATGTTGTCCTGGTTGAGCCGGAACCCCGGGGTGTTGTACGGGAAGTGCCCGATCAGCCCGGTCGTCCCGCCGACGCCGTACTGCAGGGTCGCGCCCCGCTCGACGGTGATCGCGGGCGGGTCGTCGTCGGCCGTGGTGACGTAGGGGTGGTTGCCGCCCTGCGTCCTCACCACCTGCCGCTGACGGGACCGGGGGAGCGTGAAGTCGCTGTCCTTGGTGAGGACCAGTGTCCCGCCGCCGCGCACCGTGAGTGTGCCCTCGCCGCGGAACACCCCGTCGTACGTCGTCGTCCCGGACGGCACGGTGACCACGGCGTCGCCGGTGAGCGTCACGTCCCGGTCGGCGAGCACCTCGGCGGTGACGTCACGGGTGCCGGCGGCCGCTGCGGGGGGAGCGGTGGAGAGCAGGGCGGCGACGGCCGCGAGGGCTCCGGCGAAGGCTGCTGTCTGGTGGGGGGTATGGCTGCGCACGTAGAGGAGACGGGCCGGGAGGGCGGCCGATAACAGAAAAACTGCCGCACGGCCGAAATTGGGAAAGCGCTGTCTGTCAGTCGCGTCAGACCCGTTGACCTCCCCGTTCCACACCCTTACCTTTTCGGCGTTCGTAATCACAGATGTTGTTCGCTACCTCGAACGTCCCCCCATGAGAGGCAGCCGCATGAGCCGCAACAACGACCTGCCCCAAGTGCCCAGCCGTCGCCTGATGCTCAAGGGAGCGGCCCTGGCCGCGGGCACCCTGGCGGCCGCCCCCGCCGTGGCCACCGCCGCGCCGACCGCGAAGGCGGCCCCGTTCGTGAACCCCCTCGTCCGTCAGCGCGCCGACCCGTACATCCACCGCCACGCCGACGGCCACTACTACTTCACGGCCACCGTCCCCGAGTACGACCGCATCATCCTGCGCCGCTCCCGCACCCTCAACGGACTTGCGACCGCCGCCGAGTCCGTCATCTGGACCAAGCACGCCACGGGTGTCATGGGCGCGCACATCTGGGCGCCGGAGATCCACCGCATCGGCGGCAAGTGGTACATCTACTTCGCCTCCGCGCCCGCCGAGAGCGTCTGGGACATCCGCATCTGGGTCCTGGAGAACGCCAGCCCCGATCCCTTCAAGGGAACCTGGGTGGAGAGGGGCCAGGTGAAGACCGCCTGGGAGACCTTCTCCCTGGACGCCACCACCTTCAGCCACCGCGGCACCCGCTATCTCGTCTGGGCCCAGCACGAGCCCGGCATGGACAACAACACCGCCCTGTGGTTGTCGAGGATGGCGAACCCCTGGACCCTGACCGGCCCCCAAGTGCGGCTCTCCACACCGGAGTACGACTGGGAGACCATCGGCTACAAGGTCAATGAGGGCCCCGCCGTCCTCGCCCGCAACGGCCGTCTCTTCCTCTCCTACTCGGCCAGCGCCACCGACCACCACTACTGCATGGGCCTGCTGACCGTCGACGCGAACGCCGACCTGATGGACCCCGCCAACTGGTCCAAGTCGCCGACGCCCGTCTTCACCAGCAACGACACCACCGAGCAGTACGGCCCCGGCCACAACTGCTTCACGGTCGCCGAGGACGGCCGCAGTGACGTCCTCGTCTACCACGCCCGCCAGTACAAGGAGATCACCGGCGACCCCCTGAACGACCCCAACCGCCACACCAGGATCCAGAAGCTGGGCTGGAACCAGGACGGCACCCCCCACTTCGGCGTGCCCGTGGCCGACACGGTCGCCGGCTCCGCGATGGAGAGTGCGTGACATGAGACGTGCGTACGCGGTACTGCTCGCGCTCTGTCTGGCGTTGGCCGGGGCATTGGTGACCGCCGGCCTCGCGCAGGCCGCCGCCCAGACCGTCCCCAACGGCGTTCAGTTCACGGACACTTCGGGAGGCGCCGTCCATGCCCACGGCGGCGGCGTCATCAAGGTCGGCTCGTACTACTACTGGTTCGGCGAGGACCGCAACAGCGACAACACCTTCAGATACGTGGACGCCTACCGCTCCACCGACCTGAAGAACTGGGAGTTCAGGAACCACGTCCTGACCCAGTCGTCCGCCGCCGAGCTCGGCACCGCCTACATCGAGCGCCCGAAGGTCATCTACAACGCCGCCACCGGCAAGTTCGTCATGTGGATGCACAAGGAGAACGGCGTCGACTACAGCCAGGCCCGCGCGGCCGTCGCCGTCTCCGACACCGTCGACGGGAACTACACCTACCAGGGCAGTTTCCAGCCGCTCGGCCAGTACATGTCCCGGGACATCACCACGTTCGTCGACACCGACGGCACGGCCTACATGGTCTCGGCCGCCAACGAGAACTACGACCTGCACATCTACGAGCTCACCGCCGACTACACCGGCATCGCCTCGCTGGTCGCCAACCCGTGGCCGGGCGGCCACCGCGAGGCCCCGGCCCTGTTCAAGCGGGGCGGTGTCTACTTCATGCTGACGTCGGGCGCCACCGGCTGGAGCCCCAACCAGCAGCAGTACGCCACCGCCACCAGCCTCTCCGGCCCATGGACCTCGATGACGAACGTCGGCGACTCCACCGCCTACGGCTCGCAGACCGCGTACGTCCTTCCCATCCAGGGGACTTCCGGCACCTCGTACCTCTACATGGGCGACCGCTGGGGCAACTCCTTCGGCGGCACGGTCAACGACTCCCGGTACGTCTGGCTCCCGCTGACCTTCCCGAGCTCCACCTCGATGTCCATGTCCTGGTCCCCGGAGCTCACCGTCGACACTGCCGCCGGGACCGTCACCGGCACCAGCGCCACGTACAACACGCTGATCGCACGGCACAGCGGCAGGTGCGCCGACGTGACCAACCAGTCGCTGTGGCAGGGCGCCCAGATCAAGCAGTACGACTGCAACGGCGGCACCAACCAGAAGTACTGGTTCAAGTCCCTCGGCAGCGGCTACTACCAGCTGGTGGTCAGGAACAGCTCCCTGTGCGTGCAGGAGAACGCGAGCACCGTCACCCAGGAGAACTGCAGCAGCTCTGCCACCACCCAGCAGTGGTCACTGACCACCTCCGGCTCCTACGTCAACGTCACGTCCCGCGCGAGCGGCGAGTGCCTGGACGTGTCCGGCGCGTCCACCGCCAACTCCGCCGCGATCATCACGTACACCTGCAACGGAGGCACCAACCAGCAGTGGACGCGTGGAACCTGACGTCAGGTCAGGAGATCGATCGCGTCGATCGACGTGCCCGCACTGAGGAAGGACGTCGTCCCCGAGCCGCTCACCACATTGATCTTCAGCACGTTGTACTGGCTGGTGTCGGAGAGCCAGGCACTTGCCGGAACGCTGTATGTGAACGTGTGGTTGTTGCCCCGGTACGAGCCCACGGTCAGCGACCGGGTGCTTGGCTGGCCGGGCGGCGAGGGGATCGACGAGGTCCAGTCGTTGACGCTGATCTGCGGCCGGCCGTTGGCGTACGCCGTCGTCACACCGATGCGCAGGGTGTGCGCGGCGGCGGTCTGCGCGGCCGTCAGCTTGAAGTAGACGACGATGCCGCTGTTGACGTCCTTCCAGAGGTAGCAGGGGAAGGCCGAGGTCTCCGTCCCGCTGCCGATGACGACGTTGCCGGTCCAGGACGCGGCCCGGCTGTCGGACGGGTGCGCGTACGTCATCAGGTCCGCGTTCTTGAACCCGCTCGGGGAGCCGTTCCACTCCCCGATGCGCCAGATCGCGCTCGCGTTGCCGGGGTCGTTCGACGATGGGATCGCGATGGTGTTGAGGGTCGTCGTGCCGCCCGCGGTGACCGTCACCGAGCCGGTGTGGACGGCCAGTTCACCCTTGAAGACGGTGAGCGTGTACGTCCCCGGGAGCACCCCCGGGATGGAGAAGTAGCCGTCCGAGGCGCGGGCCGGACCCCAGTACTGCGCGGCCGGGTTGGCGAGTCCGACGGTGTACGGGAACGCCGTGTTCCGCCCGGTGATCCCGACGCCGGCGACCCTGCCGCGTCCGCTCGCCGCGACGTATCCGGAGATGCCGAGCGAGTCCGCCCAGGAGGTGGTGAGGTTCGCGTGGTACAGCGCGGAGGAAGGTGCGCTGCCGTCCGTGAAGGCGATGACGTACGGGCCCTGGAGGCCGAAGCGCTGGGCCTCCGTCTGGTTCTCGCCGTAGTAGAGGATCTCGTACAGGCCGCCGCCGTCGGCGCTCTGGTGGCGCAGCAGGGAGCGGTAGAAGGGGCCTCCGGAGGCCTTCTCGTGGTTGGAGCGGACCACGTACAGGCCGACGCTCCCCGTGGACCAGCCGATGTAGTCGTAGTCGATGACGCGGAGCTTCGAGTAGTGCTTGGAGCGGGTCTGGCCGTCGGACTTCTCGAAGACGTCCGAGGCCTCGACGGTGGTCGGCGCGTAAGTGTACGAGTCGGGCTCGTCGTTGAGGAACATGCCGGCCTTGACGCGCACGATGTAGCGGGTGGCGCTGACCGAGTCGTCTGCCTTGTTGGTCCACAGGTAGACGTTGTTCTCGCCGCTGCGGGCCGCGTAGTAGTGCTTGAGGGTGCCGTGGGCGACGGAGATGAGGATTGTCGAACCGGACTGCTTGATCGTCACCGTGGAGGTGCCGAGACCGGACTCGATGTGCGAGTTCTTGCCGCCGTAGCCCTGGTACTCGGTGCCCTTGTAGACCAGCGAGGTCAGGTCGCCGTTGGTCTTGCTGACCTTGAAGACGAGGCTCGCGCCGGTGTCGACGACGTAGTTCGAGCCGTCGTCGGAGTAGCCGAACCCCGCGGCCGACGCCGTGGCGGCGAGCGGTCCGGCGAGGGCGGCCGTCCCGGCGGCAGCGGCGGAACCGAGGACGAAGGTGCGGCGGCCGACCGGTCTGTTCGCGGTTTCGGACATGGGGGGTGCCTCCTCCGGAAGCCGTGTGGGGGTGGAGTGGTTGTGAGGGTGACAGTTGAATCGATTTCGCGAAAGAGCTTTCACGCGCAGGAGGTTGGCAATCTTGCGAAATCGGTTCAAGGTCTAGAAAGCGCTTGTGGCGAGCGGTACGGTCCCTGCCGCCAGGCCTTGTCGTCGGTCGTTTCCTCGGAGGGCACCCGAATGAGACGTTTCAAGCTCGCCTTGCTGGCGGCGCTGACACTGAGCACCGGCCTGACGGCCGCACCGGCCCAGGCCCACGAGAAGCCCCGTCCCCTCGGCATGGAGAACTGCACCGCCGGCGCCTGCCACTTCGCCGTACCGCCCGGCACGTACGACGTGAAGGTCCTCCTCGGCGGCGAGGCCGCGTCCAGCACGAGCATCAGCGGCGAGACCCGACGCTCCCTGCTGCCCGAGACGGCCGCGGCGGCCGGTGAGCGGGTCGCCCGCAGCTTCACGGTGAACGTGCGCACACCGGAGGGCGAGCCGATGGGTCCGGACGGAACTCCCGGTCTGGATCTGGCGGTCGGCGGCTCGGCCCCCGCGCTCGCCGGCATCAGCGTCACTCCCGCCCGGCACGCCCACCAGATCCTCCTGGTAGGCGACTCCACGGTCTGCGACCAGCCCGCCGCCCCGTACTCCGGCTGGGGCCAGCAGCTGCCGCAGTACCTCCGCAGGGGCCTGTCCGTCGCCAACTACGCGGACTCCGGCGAGAGTACGGTGACGTATCTGCGGAACCCGCAGCTCTGGGCCACCGTCCAGCCGCTGATCCGCCCCGGCGACCTGGTCCTGATCCAGCTCGCCCACAATGACAAGACCACGGACGAGGCGACGTACCGGGCCAACTTGGAGACACTGGTGGCAGGTGTACGGGAGAAGGGCGGCGAACCGGTGCTCGTGACCCCCGTCGTGCGGCGCTGGTTCAATGCGGACGGCACTTTGAACAACGACACCGCACTGCTGGTCAACGGCCTCGGAGTGGACCATCCTGCTGTCATCCGCTCGGTCGCCGCGGCGCAGCACGTGCCGCTCGTCGACCTGACGGCCGGGACGAAGGCGCTGGTGGAGTCCCTGGGCGTCGAGGGCTCCAAGGCGATCTACCTCTACCACGAGAAGAGGGACAACACCCACACCTCCGTCCACGGCGCCACGGTGTACGCAGGACTTGTCCGCGACGCACTTGTCGCCCAGCATCTGGTACCGGAGGGACTGGTGCGGGAGCGATGAACTCCTGGGGCGTCTCGACCGGAACCGGGGCGCCCCAGGTCCCACCCTTCGTCCGTCGCCGCAGCTCCTGAAAGAGAACCGATGCACCTGCCTGCCGAGGACCGCACCGCCAGTCCGCACACCGGCTGCACCCGGGCCCACTGGGAGGCGGCCGCGGACGCCCTGCTCGCCGCGGTCGAACCGTACGCCGCGGAGGGCGGCGCGCTCTACCACCTCCCCGGCGACCGCACGAGCTGGTCCGGACGGCTCTCCGACGGCCTGGAGGGCTACGCCCGCACGCTGCTCGCCGCCGCCTTCCGCCGTGACGAGACCGTGCTGCAGCGCTACGCCGACGGGCTCGCGGCCGGTGTCGCGGGTGTCTGGCCGCGGATCGAGGACCGCAGCCAGCCCCTGGTCGAGGCGGCGTCGATCGCCCTCGCGCTGCGACTGACCCGCCCGCTGCTGTGGGACCGCCTCGACGACGGCGTACGACAGCGGGCGGCCGGCTGGCTCGAGGACGCGCTGACCGCCGAAGCCTGGCCCTGCAACTGGGAGTTGTTCCCGGTGACGGTGGGCGGATTCCTCGCCGACATCGGTCACGAGACAGAGGCGTCCCGCAAGGCGATCGACCGCGGCCTGGAGCGCATAGAGGCCTGGTACGTCGGCGACGGCTGGTACACCGACGGCGACGGCCGCAAGTTCGACCACTACAACGGCTGGGCGATGCACCTGTACCCGGTGCTGCACGCCTGGCTGGCGCAGGACACCGCCCTGCTCGACCTGTACGGGGGCAGGCTCTCCCGCCATCTCGAGGACTACGCCCGCCTGTTCGGCGGCGACGGCGCCCCGATGCACCAGGGCCGCTCGCTCACCTACCGCTTCGCGACGACGGCCCCGCTGTGGCTGGGCGCACTGACGGGACACACGCCGCTGCCGCCGGGCGAGACGCGGCGGCTGGCCTCGGGGGCCCTGAAGTACTTCCTGGAGCGCGGCGCGATGGACTCCCGCGGCCTGCTCACCCTCGGCTGGCACGGCCCCGACACGGCCGTCCTGCAAGGCTATTCGGGCCCCGCCTCCCCGTACTGGGCGAGCAAGGGCTTCCTCGGCCTGCTCCTGCCGCCGGACCACCCGGTGTGGACGGCGACGGAGGAGCCGGGCCCGGCGGAGCGCTCCGACGCCCTCACCCCGATCGCGGCCCCCAACTGGCTCCTGCAGTCCACGTGTTCGGACGGCGTGGTCCGCCTCCACAACCACGGCAGCGAGGACGTCCGCTACGACCCGTACTACACGCGCCTCGCCTACTCGACGGTGACCAAGCCCTCCTCGTCGTACGACAACAGCGTGATCGTCGGGGGCGATCCGAGCCGGACGGACATCGAGCCGTTGGGCGTGGCGGAAGGGTGGGTCGCCTCCCGGCACACTGCGGGCGGGGGAGCCCGGGTGACCAGCGTGGTGCTGGCTCGCGGGGCCGTGGAGGTGCGGGCGCACCTGGTGGCGGGTGCCGAGCCGGGGACGGCGGTGCGAGTGACCGGGTGGGCGGCGGAAGAGGGCCTGCAGGCCGAGTTGTCGCCGGTCGTCGGGCTCTCCGACGCGCTCACCGGGGTCACCGGCGCGGAAGTGACCATGTTCGTGGCGCTGGCCCGGCTGACCGGGGAGAAGGATCCCGTGCCGCTGGGGGAAACGGTGAGCGTACGGGTCGACGGGGCCGGGGAGTTGACCGTGCGCTGGAGCGACGGGCCCGAGGTCCGGGTCCGGCTCCGCGGAGTGCGGGACGAGATCGTCGTGGAGGAGTCCCGTCCCACAGGGTGATGACTCACGACGGGGGACGCGCGAGCCTGCGGAGTGGCGGCGGCGCGCAGGGCTGAACCCCGCGCGCCGCGCGGCCGGGTCCGCGCACTCGCTGGTCCGTACGGGCGCGGGCCGGGTCCGCAGGCTGCCGCCGGACCTCGTCCGGTGCCCGGCCCGGACGAGGCCGTGTCCTGCCCCGTCCCCGCCAAGTCCTGCGACGACGCGCCGGCCGAACATGCCATCGCACGAACGGCAGCGGTCGCCGTCCGCGTCCCCTCCCGCGTGTTGTGGTGACCCGGCGAAAGACAGGGGAACTTGGCCGGCAGGCTCACCGAGCTGGTGGTGACCGAGAGCCCGCAGGCGGTCGGGTCGAGGCACCGGCCGTGGCGTACGGGCACCGGCGAACGCGGCGGTCGCGGCGAGTCCGGCGACGACGGGCTTACGGGCGGTCCGGACCCGGCGGTGCGTGGTCATGGGCCTTGCCGAAGTCATGTCCCCCTGTCGCCGCCGGGCGATCGCAAGGCCGCCGCCCCGGTCTCCCGGGGCGGCGGAGGTCACCGCGTGGCGGGATTCAGCCGCCGAGCACGGGCAGGGTGAGGCCGCACTGGACGGGCTGGGCGTGGGCGGGATCGAGGGCGTTGCGCACGAGTTGGGCGGCGTTGGAGTCGTAGGCGATCGAGACGTGTTCGGAGAGGTCCTGGCGGCAGACGTCCTGGATGGTGATGTTCTTGACGGTCGCGCCCGGTCCCGGGGTCAGGAACTGGTGCGTGTACGGGGTGACGACCTCGTCGAACCTGGTGGCGATGACGGTGTAGGAGACGCCCGGCTGTGTGTCCCCGTCCCGGTCCAGGGTCTTGTTCACCTCGGAGCCCACCATCTGGTCCGCGTAGGCCTGGCCGAGGAGGAGGGAAACGGGCTGGTTGAGGCCCAGCTTGGTGGTCAGTGTGCCGAGGCCGGAGGCGGTCGTGCCGTGGTTGGACGGCGCCAGGCCGATGAGGCTGTGCACCTTGTTCCGCTTCGGGTGCGCGGGATTCGTGCCGCCCTCGAACCGCAGGTACCAGCGGGGCGTCAGACCACCCCCCTGGGAATGCCCGACGAGGTCGACCTGCTTGGCCCCGGTGGCCTGCAGCACGCGGTCGACGTAGGCGGCGATCTGCCGGGCGGAGTCCGGGACGTGCGCGGTCGCCTTGACCGGACTGCCGGGCGCCCCGCCGTAGTTGACGGCGAAGACGCAGTAGCCCTGCTGCTTCAGGTACGGCGACAGCAGGCCCCAGTTGAGCCTGGCGTTCGCGAAGGTCCCGTGCACCAGGACGACCGGGCGCGGATGCTGACGCGTGGGCTTGCAGTTCCAGTCGTCGGCCCCGGCCGGTGACCCGTCCGGGTCGAGGAGCCCGCCGACCCCCGCCGCCGGGAGGGCCAGGATGTTCCGTGGTGGCGGAGGAGGCGCGGGACTGTCGGCCGCGACCGCCGCGCCCTGCTGCGCCACGGCCAGCGACAGGGCGAACCCCGCACAGACCGCGGCCCACCTGGCGCGCCGCCGGGCCGACCGCTTCCAGGGAACATTTCGATCAGTCATCGCGCCGCTCCTCGTCTCGGGCCGGCCGAGCGCCGACGCCGAGATGATCGAGGAGCGGTGTGCGCGCGGTGCGTGACGACCGCGCGCAACGCCCCTCATGGAGCAGCGATTTCACCCGTCCGGACCGTGTCCTCTCACAACTCGGCGAGGACGAAGGGGCCGGGCGTGACTCGAACGGATGGGGCGTGAGGCGAACGGTTTACGCACGGACAGTGCGGCCGTCACCGAAACGAGGTGCTCCTGGCCTGCCGGTATGACCGGGATTCCACGGGAAACACCCGCCCGGGCCGTCACCGGCATGGTCGACCGCGTCATCGAACCGGCCGCCACCTGGACGAACCGGGCCGGTAAACCCGCCTCTCATGACCCGGCTCACAGCGCTCGGCGGTGAGTCCTTGGTAGAGTGGGGGCTTTCGTGGGTATCAGACCCTTTGGGCTCATCTCCGGCGAGGGACCGAGGAACCATGGACATGGACATCCCCGGCGACAAGCGACTGGCGGCTGCCGTCGTCATGGACGACGAGGGCCGGGTGCTCCTGGTCCGCCGCAGTGAGACGGAGAAGTTCCTGCCCGGAGTGTGGGGCGTCCCCTGCGGCAAGCTCGATCCGGACGAGAGCGCCCGGGACGGCGCGCTGCGGGAGCTGAAGGAGGAGACGGGGCTCCTCGGGGAGGTCGTCCGCAAGGTCGGCGAGTCGTCCTTCGTCAGCGAGTACCGAGGGCGCGAGATCAAGAACTGGCAGGAGAACTTCCTGGTCAGGCCGTTGAGCGAGCAGATCACCCTCCCTCGGCCCGACCAGTCCTACGCCTGGCTCGCACGCTCCGAGCTGACCACGGTCGAGATCGACGAGTACAACCTCGACATCGTGGACCAGGCCTTCATGAGCTCCTGAGCAGTTCGGCGAGTCCGCTCAGCGCTGCCAGGTAGTCGTCCCTCTCCAGCGGCACCTTCGCTACGGCGCCCGGATGCCGGCCCGCCGCGGTGAACACGTCGGTGTGCCGGCGTCGTCCGCTCCCCGTCTCCAGGAACAGCGTCACCGTGGGCACGTCCGTGTCGCACCAGGCGCGGTGCAGGGTGTGCGCGGGCAGGGCGTAGGCGCTGCCCGCCGCGTACTGCCCCACATGCGTCATCCGCAGCCGCGCCGGACCGGCCGGCTCCAGCAGCCAGTCCGCCGAACCCTCCTTCAGCGACTCCTCGTACCGGGCGGCCGCGATGCCGTCCCCGCCGCCGCCCTCGACGTCGTACAACTCCATGGCGAGCCGCCCCCGCACGACGTAAGAGGCGAGCGGGGAACGGTGGTTGTGGATGTCCTCCTTGCCGATCGCGCCGGCGCCCGGGTGCCACACGTGGGCGCGGAGCATGAGCCGCGGTCCGCCGTCGATCAGCAGCAGCTTGTCGAAGCCGAGGACGTGCCGGTACGAGAGCCGGGCGCACCCTTCCGGATCCCCCTCCCCGGAGGCCAGTTCGGCGATCAGCTCCAACAGCCGCTCGGGGGAACCGAGTTCGGCGACGACGGAGCGGGCCGCGGCGACCCGTTCGTGTTCGGGCAGTTCACCGTCCAGCGTCCCGGTCAGCAGTCGTCGCGCCGCCAGAACCTGCCGACCGCCCATGCACACATACCTCCGCGCTCACTGCTCTCGGGTCACCGCTTCCGGTTCATTCTTCCGGTCGATACATCCATACGGCATGTGCCCGCAGCGCCGAAAGACCTTGGTAGGTCATCCACATGGGATGCCGCAGCTCACTGCTGTCGGTCCGGCCCCAGGACCAGATGCCGTCCGTCTGCCCGGCCCACACGGCGGCCGCCGCGCCGTCCAGCCGCTCCCGCCACGCCTCCTCCAGCCCGTCCTGCGCCGCGACCTCGCGGGCACCCGGGGTCATCAGCGCGCGCAGCACCCAGGAGGCGGTGAAGTGCCGTACGTTCAGCACCTCGTGGCGCTCGGGATCGTCGGTGCGGGGGCGGCGCACCTCCTCGCGCAGGTTCCGCAGGTCCGGGCAGCGGGTGTGGGACGCGGCGGCGCAGGCCAGCAGCCAGCGCACGCCGTCCTCGCGGGCGGAGCGGGCGCCCGCGCCCTCGGGTTCGTCCAGCACCCGGGCGGCCCGGTCGAGGGCCACCACCGCCTGCGCGGTGTGCAGTGCGGAGGGCATGCCGTACGGCGGGTCGAGACGGTAGCTCCAGCAGCGCAGGTGCTCACGGCGCGGGTCGCTGATCGCGCCGTCGGCCAGAGCCTCGCGCAGCACGGGCAGCACGGCGGAGTCGGGCGCGGCGCGCAGCAGCCCGCGCAGCACGGTCGTCACCACGTGGGTCGACTCCCGCCCGGCGCGGTCGAGTTCACGGGTGAAGCCGGCCGCGCAGCGGCTCACCTCCGCCGCCAGCCGCTCGCCGGACGCCCCCGCCCGGGCCAGCGCACCCAGCACCAGCGCGGTGACCTCGGGCCGTGGCTCCGCGCCCTGCGACCGTGCGGACCAGCCCCCGGCGGGCAGCCGCAGCCGCCACAGCGTGTCGACGAGATCACCGGTGCGCAGCCGTCCGTCGGGTACGCCGAAGTCGAGCATGATGTGCAGGCCGTACGCGGTCCCGACGGAGGTGGGGCGGGGCGGGCTGCTCTCGCCGAGGGAGTGCGACCAGCCGGTGAGCCGTCCGCGGACCGGGTCGTCGACCGCGCACACCTTGTCGACGAGCGTGCCGTACGCGGCGGCGAAGACCTGGGGGAGCGGGCCCGGCGCGGAGGGCTGCGTGGTGACGGGGGCGGTGGTGGCGGGCCGGGAGGGCCCGGCGGCGGCCCGGGCCCTGAGCAGTGCCGCCGCGAGCCAGGCGGCCACGCCGGTCCCGATGCCGCTGACCCCTGAGATCAGGTATTTGGCGGCCTCCCCGCCGAGGGAGCCGGGCAGCACCCCGAACAGGAACTGGAACACGGCATACCCGGCGGCGGCGCAGCCGAGGCTGCCCAGCCAGCCGACGAACCGTGCGGCCTCGCTCGGCCCGCCGGGTTCCGGTGCGGTGTCGTCCGATCTCAAGGGACCGCGTCCCAGCTGCTGTTGAGACAAGGCACGCTCCCTCCCCCGAAGCTTCCAGTCTAAGTGGTCAGCGGGACAGGTGTGCCGCCGTCTGCGAGCAGCGTCTCGGCGAGCAGGTCGGCGAACGCGAGGGGATGCTCCGCCACACCGACATGCCCGCCGGGGAACTCGACGAAGCGGCTGCCGTTGCCGCTGTGTTCGGCGAGGAACCGGGCGGTGCGGTGGAGGAGCTGACCGCGGGAGTCGGTTCCTGCGCCGAGCGTGAGGCGGGTGGCGGAGGCGGTGAGCGCGGGGAGGTCAGGGGCGTACGAGGTGAACTGCCGCAGGACATGGGCGAGGAAGAGGGCCATCGGGATCCCCAACTCCTGCTCCCGGGAGAGGGGTTGACCCGACGGACTCTCCTCCGGCTTCTGTCCCGCCAGTACGGCGCCCAGCCTGACGGCGGCCGCTTGCAGCCCGGCGGCGCGATACGTGTCGTACACCTCCTGGAACACGGCCTGCTGTCGTATCCCGTCCGGGAGCACCCCCACGCACGGCGGCTCGTGCGCCACGACGTGCCGCAGCCGCTCGGGGTGCCGGGCGAGCAGGTCGAGGACGGCGATACCGCCGGAACTGGTCCCGAAGACGTACGCGGACTCGCCCTCGGCGAGCACCTCGTCGAGGACCCGGCGCGCTCCGTCGCTCCACTCCTCCACCCGCTGGTCGCCGACGGGTTCGCCGAGCCGCCCGTGGGCGAGCCCGAGGGGGTCGTACGTCACGACGGTGAAGCGTTCGGCGAGCACGTCCGTCAGCGGGGCGAATCCCATGGGGTGCCCGGCCCCACCCGGGACGATCAGCAGGACGGGCCCCTTGCCGCGTACGTCGTGGTGCAGGTCCTCAGCCATTGCTCCGCTCCTCGCTGTTCTGCTCGTCGTTGTTCTCGCTGCTGTTCTCGCCGTTGTTCTCGCAGTTGTTCTCCCGGGGCCAGTTCTCGAGCGTCACGTGCAGGGCGTCGACGGCCTTGTCCCAGGACTTCTTTACCTCGCGTGCGGCGCCGAAGCCGCCGGTGGCCTCCAGGGCGCAGTAGCCGTGGAAGGTGCTGCGCAACAGGCGTACGGCATCGGTGAGATCGGGCTCCTCGAGGCCGTAGGCGCGGAGCATGCCGTAGGTGATCTCGGCGGTACGGCGGAAGTCGGGAGAGGCGGCGATCAGTGCCTGGTCCATACGGATCTGGGTGGCTGCGTACCGCCCGGGCCGCTCCAGCGCGTACTCCCGGTAGGCGCCCGCGAAGCCGGCCAGCGCGTCCCTGCCCGCCCGTCCCGCGACCGCGACGGCGATGCGGTCGATCAGCTCGGCGCCCGCGAACAACGCGAGGCGGGTGCGCAGGTCGTCGAGGTTCCTGATGTGCGAGTAGAGGCTCGCGTCCTTCACGCCGAAGTGGCGGGCCAGGGCGGACAGGGTGACGTTCTCGAAGCCGACCTCGTCGGCGAGGTCGGCTGCCGCCGCGACGATGCGGGCGGGGGTGAGGCCGGCTCTGACCATGGATTGAATTGCCCTTCCTAGGATCCCTAGGAAACAACCTAGTAGTCCAAGGTGCTTCTCGGCGAACGAAATTTGATTCCCGTGTCACAGGCGGTCGGGCTGTCTCGTCCCAGGTCTCGAAGAAAGGCTTCGGGAACAGGTTCGGGATCAGGAAGGTGATGGTCATGCGGGTGTTCGTGGCAGGCGGGAGCGGGGTCCTGGGGCGGCGCCTGGTGGGGCAGTTGGTGGCCCGGGGGCATCAGGTGACGGCCACGACGACGAGTCCGGCCAAGCTGGACCTGCTGACGCGGCTGGGTGCCGAAGGGGTCGTGATGGACGGGCTGGATGCGGTGTCGGTCGGTCAGGCGGTGGCGGGGGCCCGGCCGGACGTGATCGTGCATCAGATGACGGGTCTTTCCGAGGCACACGCGGGCAAGCCCGACATGAGGAAGGCCGAGCGGTTCTTCACCACCACCAACCGGCTCCGCACCGAGGGGATCGACCATCTGCTGGCCGCCGCCGAGGCGACCGGTGTCTCGCACGTCGTCGCGCAGAGCCACGCCAGCTTCAACGGGAACCGAGAGGGCGGCTGGGTCAAGACCGAGGAGGACCCGCTGCAGGAGGTGGAGGGCACCAAGGCGATCGGCCACCTCGAGGACGCCGTCGTCAAGGCCGGCGGTGCGGCCCTGCGCTACGGCGCGTTCTACGGGCCGGGCGCCAACGACGATCAGGTCAAGATGGTGCGCAGGCGGATGTTTCCGCTCGTCGGGGGCGGCACCGGCTACACCTCGTGGGTGCATCTCGACGACGCGGCGAGCGCCACCGTGCTGGCCGTGGAGCAGAAGGCCAGGGGTGTCTTCAACATCGTCGACGACGAGCCGGCGCCGGTCGCCGAGTGGCTGCCGTATCTCGCGCGGTGCGCCGGTGCCAAGCCGCCGCGGCGGCTCCCGGCGTGGCTGGCGCGGCTGCTGGCCGGGGAGATGGTGGTCGGCATGATGACCGAGGGCCGCGGGTTCTCCAACGCCAAGGCGAGGCGGGAACTGGGCTGGGAGCCGCGGTACCCGTCGTGGCGCCAGGGGTTCCGTGCGGAGTTGGCGTGACCGTCGGCTAATTCTGCTTCCGCTTGCGGTTCGGGCGCAGCGGCCGGTGGACGGTCTCGAGCTCTCCCACCGCCGCCCGTACGTGCCCCGGGTCCCGCCCGGCTCCGGCGCAGCGCCACACGGGCCGCCCGTCCGCCTCGCCCAGATGCATCCCGAGGTCGTGCACGGTGCACACCGGCCAGGCCTGCCACAGGCACTCGGTGACGGTGTCCTGCGCCGCCTCGGCGACGGCGGCGAGGGCGCTGAGGGGCTCCCCGCGGGGTGAGTCGGGGGAGTACTGCCAGAGCGGGCTGCCCCACCACTCCCCGTTGGGCAGCGTGACGTACACGTTCTCCGGATCGCCCTCCTCCCAGGGCGGCAGGGCCATCAGCCGGAGCGGACCCTGACCCGGCAGGGTCGCGGCAACATCCCGGTTGACCAGGGCGAGGGCCTCGTCCAGCGCGGGGTACTCGCCCGGCTGGACCTGACGGGGCGTGGGGTCGTCGAACGGCCTGTGCATGGACCCATCCTCTGCGGTGGGCCGCACCCCGCCCGTGCGAATGTGACCTATGGCACATCACTTGAGGGCCGCACCAAGTCACGTTCGCGCAAACGGCGTTCGAAGTTCTTCGCTTTCGGTGGATGCGCAGTTCGGCAGGGGTGGCGCATGAGGCGCGAGAGTCGGCGAACCGTGGCGGTACGCGGTCGTGAATTCGCCGCTGGCCAACCGTCAGCGGAAAGCTACCCTCCGTTATAAAGATCTGTTCGTAGGACTGCACGTTTTCCGGGTCGCGTCCGGTTGTCTGTTTCCCAGAGCAACGAGGCTCTAGGTGCCAGGCCCGTCCAGTGCGGGGGACCGGGCGGTAACGGCACTGTCTGAAAGAGAAGGAAAACAGTCACTGTGAACTACGACGTAGTCAGCCTCGTGCTGGCCTTCGCCGCCGTGGCGCGCTCGTACGCGCCCGACGTGTGGTTCTTAGTGCGGCGTCTGCTCGGCGCCGGAGTCCGCGTAGGGGCCCTCGCCCTGAGCGAACAGCAGCCTCCCCCCGCTCCGACACCCCCCGCCCCGGCCTCCTGGACCGAAGGAGGCCATCGATGACAGGCCCGCACCCCGACCCCGCAGGACGCACCAGGCGCAGTGCCGACTTCGTCATGCCGCCCGAGTTCTGGGACTTCCACGCCCGCTACGACCGCGCGTGCTTCGAGTACAGCCGCATCCACCTCGGCGGCAACGCCCTCGCGGCCCGTCGGCTGGTCAACCGCACCTTCCTGTACCTGGCCACCATCTGGCCCCGCCTGGAGGCCATGGAGAATCCCGGCGCCTACGCCTGGGCCCTGTTCAAGCAGCGTGTCCACGGCGAACTCGCCGCCCAGGGCCGCAGCCCCGCCACGACCGAGACCCTTGCCTTCGCACGGGCCATCCGTGCGGCCAGCGCGCCCCTGCTCGGCGCCTTCCGCAGCGCCTTCCAGGCCGAGTACGGAGAGGAGATCGCCGAACTCGAGGAAGGACTGGGCCTGTTCCGCCAGATGTCACGGCTGAGCGAGCGCCAGTTCGACGTGATCCTGCTGCGGGACGTGCTGGAGTTCGACACCAGGGACACGGCGCTGATCATGGGCATCCGTGAGGCCACCGTCCGGTCCACCCGGCGCACCGCGATCCACCGGCTCGCGACCGCCATGGGCTACCGGACCGAGAACGCCCCGGACACCGCCGACGACGAGAAGGAGTGACCCACCCGTGAACCGCACCCCGCGCAGCATCGAGGAGGCCCTGCGCCGTTCCCGCGTCTTCCGGGGCGAGTACGGCTACGCCGACCTGGAAGCCGCCCGGCACGACCTCGCACGTGACCTGCACGAGCTGCGCTGGATGCGGTTCCTCAACACCGCCGCGCACTGCGGCCACACCGCCGGGGCCAACCCGCTCCCGGCCGCCCTGCACGAACAGGCGGCGCACGACCTGCGCCTGCTGTGCCGCGGCACCGTCCACCACCACGGTGCCGCGCGCCGCATCACCGCCTTCGACACCGAACGCGACCCCGACGGCGCCCTCACCTTCGCCTGTCTGCTGTACCTCGCCGACCAGGAGGAGGGCGCCCAGTTCTGGTGGCGCTACACCGCGGGCGCCGGCAGCGTCACCGCCGCCCTGTGCCTGTATCTGCTCCATCTGCGCCGCGGTGACATGCGTGACGCCCAGCACTGGGCCGACCAGATCCACCGCCTCAACAGCCTCGACTGGACCAGCTACACACCCGTACCGCACCACGCCGACACCACCCCCCACACCTGCGACGGCCCGGGCGTCCGCTACACGCTGCCTCCCGTTCCGCCGGCCGTCTCCGAACGGGCGGTCAAGGACGCGGTCGACGAGCTGGAGGCGCCGTACGACGGAGGCCTCGGCCCCGTCCCGCAGCCCATCCCCGCGCTCGCCGACCACTGGGACGACCTGGTCACCGCGTGAACGGCGGCCGAAATTCGGTTGCCGGAGATCGGGACGGACATAGGGTTGCCCGGCCAGGGGGCACGAGGCGGCGAGGGGGAATGCGTGACTCACGAGGTGCGCAGGCAGGACGGTGAGTCCGGCAACCGTGACGGCGAGCCCGGGAGCAGCGCACCCGACACCGCACCCCCGGCCGACCGACCCCTCTGGCGGCAACGGGACTTCGGTGTCTTCTGGGCCGCCCAGACCCTGTCCGTCCTCGGTGACTCCTTCGCCCTGATCGCCCTGCCCCTGCTGGTCCTCCAGGCCACCGGGTCGGTGGCCCGCATGGGTCTGCTGACGGCCGTGGGCACGGCCGCCGCCGTTCTCGCGGCGGTGTTCGCGGGGGTCGTGGTGGACCGTGCCGACCGCCGCAGACTCCTCATCGCCTGCGACCTCGTGAGGATGCTGCTGTACGGGCTGATTCCCGCCGTGTGGCTGTTCGGGCCGCAGCTGTGGCTGCTGTACGTGGTGCTGCCGCTGTGCGAGGCCGTCGGCACGTTCTTCGCCGTCGGCTACGTCACCGTCGTCCGCAGTCTGGTGGGCGGCGACCGGCTGACGGAGGCCAACGGCCACCTGAACGCCACGGCCGCCGCGGCCGGGGTGCTCGGACCTCTGGGTGCGGGACTCGTCGCCGCCTGGACCGGGCCGGCCGCTGCCGTCGGCGTGGACGCGGCGAGCTTCGGGGTGTCGGCGGCCTGCATGCTCCTCGTGCGCTTCCGCGCCCGCCCCTCCGACGGGAACCCACCCGAGCGCACCGGCCTCTGGCGGGACCTGCGCACCGGGATGTCCTTTCTCTACGGTCACCCGGTCCTGCGTTGCCTCACCGCCCTTCTCTTCGTCTTCAGCTTCCTCACCCTCGGCCTGACCGACCTGGTCATCTACCACCTCAAGCACGACCTCGGCCACGACGACGGCACGGTCGGCACCGTCATGGCCTGCGGCGCGCTCGGCACCATCACCGGCTCCCTGCTGGTCGCCAGGATCCGCCGCCGGCTCGGCTTCGGACGGACCTGGACGGGCGCGGTCGCGGTGTGCGGTCTGGCCTTCGCCGGCCTGGGCTGGGCGCGGGACGTACGCGTGGTGGCCGCCCTGGGCGCCACCTTCCTGGCCTGTGTCGCCGTCGCGGGCACCTGCTCCATGTCCCTGCGCCAGGAGATCACCCCCGAGCCCCTGCTCGGCCGTGTCACCTCGGCCTTCTGGACCCTCCACTACTCCGCGGCCCCGATCGGCGCGGCCGTCCTCACCTGGTCGGCGGAACATCAGGGCACGGCCCCGGTGGGTGTGGTGGCGGGCGGCTGCTGCGTACTGATCGCGGGCGCGGCCCTGTTCACGCCGATACGGCGGGCAGGGCGCGGCGGTTGACCGGCGTAGGGCCAGGCGCATGCCTTGGCTCGGACCTCGCCGGCCATCGCCTCCCACCGCACCGGGCACAGCCGCGCAGCTCCCCGACACGATCAGCGTCGCCGGTGCACCCGCGACCGGCGCCCGCCGGCCGGGGGAGATCACAGAGACGGCTGTCCTGGGAACGAACCAAGAATCAGCGGGTCGGGTGAACGGCGAGGTGAAACACCGGGCCAGTCACCCGACGGGACGCCGGGACGCCGGGACGGCTCACGGGACGGTCGTCAGAACATCGACGACAGTCCGCTGGTGATCGAGGACACGAGCTCCTTGCCCTCCTCGGCGACCTGCTTCACCACGGGAGCCACCCTCTTGGCGACCGGGGTGACCCACTTCGACTGGCCGTAGGTGACCAGACTCAGCGCGGTTCCTGCCGCGGACCACATGAACTCGCTGCTGGTGAAGCCGTGTTCGATGCCGGTGAACAGGGTGCTCAGCGCACCCGCTCCCATCGAGATGCCGCCGAAGATCGCCGCGGCCGGGACACCGACGACGGCGAACGGGGGAAAGACGGCGCTGGCGAGCCCGAGGCCCGCGGCGATCAACCCCGCTCCGACGCTGACGTAGTTGAAGGCGTCGGCCCACCAGCCGGCGTCCGTGTACCACTCGTCGTTGTCGCCGTTGCTGCCGTTCTGGTTGACGTCGTCGTTGGCGTCGTTGTCGGCCGGGTTGCTGCCGTTGTTCCGGTCCTCCTGCGCCTTCTCCGCGGCCTCCCGGGCGGCCTCGCGGGCCTCCGCCTGGCGCTTCTGGACGACGATGGCGCGCGCCTGGTTCGCCGCAGCGGCCGCCGCGGCCGCGTCCCGGCCCGCTTCGAGTTCGGACTGGCGGGCACTGGCCGCGGACTGCTGGGCGCTGTAGGCAGAGGCCAGGGCCGAACGGGCCGCGTCGATCGCCTTGTTCGCGGAGTAGTTCGCCGCACGGGAGGCGGTGCGCGCCGTCGCCGCGGCGGCCGAGGCCTTGTTCGCCGAGGCCCGTGCGTCCGCGGCCGACTTGTCCGCCGCGTCGGCGTTCTGCCGGGCCTGGTCGGAGTACTGGCCGGCCGTCTTGCCTGCGGCCACGGCCGCGTCGGCCCACTCCTGCGCCTTTTCGCCGGCGTTGCGGGCGGTCGCCGCCACCTGCGACGCCAGTGCCGCGGTCTGCTGCGCCGTGTAGGCGGTCTTGGCCGCGGCGGCGATCGCCCCCTGGATCGCGGCGACATGGGTGGCGGAGTCATGGTCGAGCTGGGCTGCCGAATGCTGCACGACCTGGACGAAGTTCCGGCGCATCCACGTCGGCCCCTCCAGGGCGACGTCCCCGTAGGCCTTGGTGTAGTCGCCGCCGTTCGCCACCGAGGTCGCGGTCTCGACCGCATCGTCCTCCCGTACCGCGGCGGGGTAGGTGCGGTCGAAGAAGTCCTGCAAGGCCTCCGGGGTGTTCTTGTCCAGTGCGTCGTTGGCCGCCTCGGTGACCGCCTTGCCGGGCTTCTGGTCGAGGATGCGGCCGATCTGCACCCGGTTGTCGTCCTGCGAGGCCTTGATCACCCCGGAGGTCAGGAAGTCGCCCACCGCCGTGGAGCTGGTGCTCGCCAGAGCCGCGTGCGCCGCCGCGGCGATGGCGGGGTTGGATATCTGCGCGATGTAGAGGACCGTCTCCCGGTCGTCCTGGTGCTGGGCGACGCCCCGGTCGAGGTCGATCCAGGAGAACACGTCGTCGTCGCTGCCGGACAGCGCGAACTGGGCGGCCTCCCGCGTCCAGGCGCCCTTGGCGTCGAGCAGCGCGGTGGCGGCCCTACGGCCCAGGGTGGCGGCCAGCGACAGGTCGCCGTCCGTGAGCAGGGCCTTCTCCGCCGCGCTGATCAGGTCCTTGGTCGCCTTGTCGGTCTGCGCCTCCTGGGCCCGCTTGTTCGCGTACTCGGCCAGCTCCGCCACCTCGATCTCGGCCAGCAGCCGGGCCTCGTCCACCCCCTGCAGCCGCTCCTGCTCCAGGCGCGCCAGCTCCGCGTCCCGGGCCGCCTTGGCGACCGCCATGGCGTCCGTCACGGCCTTGGTGGCGGTGTCGGCGGCCTTGATGGCCTCGGCGGCGTGGGCGGTGGACTTGTTCGCGAAGTCGATGGCCTTGCCCGCGTTCGCCACGGCCTCGTCGACGGCGGCGGCCGCCTTCTCGGCGTGCGCGGCGGCCGAGTTGGCGGCGTCCCGCGCGGCGCTCGCGGCGGAGGCCGCCGTGTTGGCGAGGGCCTGGGCTGTGGAGGCGGCGTTGGTGGCGCGGTTGGCGGCGGCGCTGGCGATGGCGGCCTGGCGCTTGGCCTCGGCGGCCTGCGACTGGGCGACTCCGGACGCGGCCGCGGCCTGCGCGGAAGCGGCAGCGGCGGCCGCGGAGTCACGGGCCGCGGAGGCGGCCGAGGCACTGGCGGTGACGGACTGCGCGCAGGCGGCCCGCGCGTAGTCGGCGGCCTTGGCCGCGGTACGGGCCTTGGCGGCGGAGTTGCGTGCCGCGACCGCCGCGTCCTTGGCCGCCTGGGTCTTGCTCGCGTCCTTGGAGGCGGCGATCGCCGCGTTGTAGGCACGGGAGGCGGCGCCTCCGGCGACGGACGCGGCGTGGGAAGCGGCGGTGGCCGCCCAGGAGGCGCGGCGGGAGGCGTTCACGGCCGCGTTGGAGGCGTTGATGGCGATGCGGGCGGCGTTCGCCGCGCCCGTGGCCGCGCTCGCCGCCTTGCGGGCGGCCGCGGCGGACTTCTGTACGTCCTCCTTGGCGGCCTCGGCTTCGGCCGCGGCTTTCTCCGCCGCCTTCTTCGCCTCGGCCGCGGCGGCCACGGCCCGTTCCGACGCCTCGACGGCCAGGTCGGTCTCGGCCTGGGCGCGCTTGCCCTCCCGGTCGACGACCGCGACGAGTTCCTCGATGGTGGCCGACTCCTGGTCACGGGCGCGCGCGATGTGCTGGCCGGTGTCGAGGAACCACTGGATGTCCGTCGCGGAGCCGTTCAGGGCGCGGTTCGCGTACTTCTGCACCTCGGGCCCGGCGTTGACCAGCATGGCGGCGACCTGGACCTGCGAGTCCTCAAGGCGGGCGCTGTACTGGCCCTCCGTCAGGAAGGTTTCCAGCGCTGCCCGCGTGCCCGTGTCCAGGGCGGCGGACGCCTTGCGCTGGACCGCCTTTCCACCGGTGGCCGACAGGATGGCGGTCGCCACCCGCAGGTCTTCCAGGAGCGCCGGCTCGTAACCGCCCGCGAGGAAGGCGGCGATGGCGCTGTCGCCGTTGTCGAGAGCGGCGACCGCCTCGCGGCGCAGGCCCTTGCCGGAGCGGGCGAGGTAGCTCGCGATCGCGACGCGGTTGTCCTCCGTCGTCACCTTCGGCAGCGTCTGGGCGAGGAAGGTGCTGATGTCGGCGTCGGTGCCGGAAAGGGCGTCGGCCGCTGCCGACTTGGTGGCTCTGCCGCCCGTCATCCAGGCCCTGACCACCTTGCCCCGGTCGGTGTTCGGCAGCGCGAGCGGATCGGCCGTCGTCGCTGCCGCATCGGCTGCGCGGGCCACGGGCGCCCATGTCAGGGGCGCGGTGGCGGCGGCCGTCACAGCGGCGAGCGAGCCGAGGACTCGTCTGCGGCTCCAGAAGATCGTCTGCATGTGTTTTCTGTCCCCGTGATTTCTGTGTGACCTGGTGAGGCGTAAGTGTCGCCTGCGCAATGACGTGACCATACCAATGCATCTCCTTTTGGCAATCAAATCGGCAACGCAGATCAAAGCCCGCGCCGAATCCTGCACGCCAAGCGCTCTTTGCGATGTCTTTACCGTGACCCGTACAACCTTGCGGGAATCGTGTTGAGCGTCACATGAAACCTCCAACTCCCGTCCGTTTTATGGCTGTTGGAGGAGTGGACAAACCCGAGAAAGCGAGGTGGCATCGAGGCGGGGGGAATGCGATGTGGAAGCACTCGCGGCTTTGTCGATTTCCTTCACGTCTGCCTTGAACCACGTCAAGGTCATAGATCCGCAAGCAATCGATTTTGGGAAATTAATGAAGTCGCGTATCAGATTTGCGGCACAGCCGCGCAAGAGATTCCTGACCCGCGCCCTGGGCACGGCGGCGGTCGGCGCCCTGGCGTGGGCCGCCCTGGCGGTCGGCCTCCCCGGCGGGTCCCCTGCCGAGGCGGGTACTGCCACGACGGTCGCGGGCAGCGCCCCCGGTTATGCCGTCGAGAACTTCGACTACCCGCAGGCGGACAAGATCCTCGCCGAGAAGAACATCCAGCTCAAGCGGGGTGACGGCCACATCACGCTGGCCGACTGCGCGAGCGGCACCGGTCAGCTGGAGGTCCAGGCGCGGGACAAGAGCAAGGTCTGCTTCGACGTCAAGGGCAACTCCGGCTGGCTGACCCTGGAGCTGCCGTCGGTCTACCTCATCCGCGGCAACGACTACTCGACCCAGGCGGACATGACGGTCGGCACCGAGCAGCAGTCGTACGACATCGCCAAGAACGCCTGGACCCCGGTGGGCGAGAGCGCGGACGACCAGGCCCGTGAGTGGACGCTCCTGGAGCTTCGGACCTCCAAGTAGAGCCCCGCGAGCCCTTCTGCCCGACTCCGCCACCACCCAGCAGGGAACCGACTTCATGACCTTTGCCAGACCTGTGCGCCTCGCCGCACTGGCCGCCACCCTGACCCTCGGCGCCGCCGTGCTCGCGGCCGCCCCCGCCGCCGCCGTCACCGGCCCCGCGGTCGCCGCCGCCGACACCACCTACGCCTACACCGCGCAGATCACCGTCGGCGATCACGACCGCGGCTGCTCCGGCGTCCTGGTCGACCGCGAGTGGCTGCTGACCGCGGCCAGTTGCTTCGCCGCCGACCCGGCCACCAGCCTGAGCGTGCCCGCGGGCAAGCCGGCCGTGAAGACCACCGCCGTCGTCGGCCGCTCCGACCTGACCGGCACCGCCGGCGCGGCCCGCGAGATCGTCCAACTGGTCCCGCGCACCGACCGCGACGCGGTCCTGGCCCGCCTCAACCGCCCGGTCACGGGCGTCGCCCCGATCTCCCTGGCCACCGCCGCGCCCACCGCGGGCGAGAGCCTCACCCTCGCGGGCTACGGCCGCACCAAGAGCGAGTGGGCGCCGCTGAGCCTGCACACCGGCGCGTTCACCGTGGACTCCGCCGCCACCACGACCGCCTCGGTCACCGGCACCAGCGGCACGGCCGCCTGCATGGGTGACACCGGCGGGCCCCTGGTCCGCACCGGCAGCGGCACCGCCCAACTGGCCGCCCTCGCAAGCCAGTCGTACCAGGGCGGCTGCTACGGCATCGACGCCGGCGTGACCAGCACCGGCGGTGTCGTCACCCGCGTGGACGACCTCGCCTCCTGGGTGAGCGCGACCACCGGCGCGGTCCGCATCACCGACTTCAACTGCGACGGCGTCGAGGACATCGCCATCTCCGACCCCAGGGCGACCGTCGGAGGCGTCGGCTCGGCCGGCCTGATCCGGATCGTCTACGGAGGCGGCAAGGGCACCGCCGAGATCAACCAGAACCTCGACTGGGTTCCCGGCGCCGCCGAGGCCGGCGACTGGTTCGGCGAGTCCATCGACACCGTCGACTACAACGAGGACGGCTGCACCGACCTCGTCGTGGGCACCCCGGCCGAGGACCTCGGCAGCACCGACGCCGCCGGCATGGTCGACATCCTGCACGGCGCCCCCGGCGGCCTCGGCACCGGCACGGTCAAGAACACCCACTTCGAGGAGGGCTACGGCACCGGCTCCCTGGCCACCGCGGTCCCCCAGGCCGGCGACCGGTTCGGCGACTCCATCGCGGCCGGCGTCACCGCCGCCGGTGAGCCGTTCGTGGTCGTCGGCGCGCCGGGGGAGACCGTCAACGGTCAGGCGAAGGCCGGTGCGGCCTTCTACATCCACGGCGGCACCAACATCATCTTCCACCAGGACAGCACCGACGTGCCCGGTGCCGCCGAGGCGAACGACGGCTTCGGTGGCTCGATCACGGCCGACGCCAACTTCTTCGCCGTCGGCGCGCCCGGCGAAGCCATCGGCACCGACGCCAACGCGGGCACCGTGGCGGTCTTCAGCCACACCCTGACCTCCGCGGGCCTGCCCACCCCGAAGTTCGGCCTCGACCAGGACCTCGACACCGTCTCCGGCGGCGCCGAGGCCGGCGACCAGTTCGGCTACGCCCTGGCCCTGGCGCCGTACCGCCCATCGGGCGCGGCCGGCGCCACCGACTCGATCCTCGCGGTCGGCGCCCCCGGCGAGGACCTGGACATCGACGGCGCCGCCAAGGCCGACGCCGGCACCGTCTCGACCTTCCGCATCACCGCCGCCGGCACCTTCACCCAGCTCAACACCCTCTCCCAGGGCACCGGCGACGACGACGTGACCGGCGTCTCGGAGGCCGGGGACCGCATGGGTGCCGCCCTGACCGCGATCAACACCGCCCCGCGGGCCCTGAGCACCACCGCCACGATGAAGCTCGCCGTGGGCGTCCCCAACGAGGCCATCGACACGGCGGCCAACGCGGGCGCGGTCCACACCTTCTCGCTGCTGGGCAGCCCCGGCGCGAACGACCGCTGGCTGGAGGCGGGCGACGGCGACGGCATCCCCACCGCCCCCGGCGCCGACCAGCAACTCGGCACGAGCATCCACTACACCGGCACCAAGCTGTACGTCGGCCTGCCCCTCGGCCCGAGCACCTACGGCACGCTGTACGCCCTGCCGCTGTCCAACGTCACCGCGGGCGGCACGGTGGCCCCCGTCACCACGTACCAGCCCGGCGCGGGCGGCCTCCCGGCAGCGGGCGACCGCTTCGGCTTCGCGGCGCGGTAACTCCCATGAGCCCCCTGGGGACCGGCGACCGCCGGTCCCCAGGGGGCTCGTCCGTCCGGTGCCCCCGCCAAGAGGAGAGACATGACGATGACACGTGCGCAAAGACCTGGACGAATACGTGCCAGAAAGGCCGTAGTGACCCTGCTGACCGTGGTGACGCTGGGGCTCACGACCGGCATGAGCCAGGCACAACAGCAGGGAGCTGAAGGGCATCTGCGACAAGCGGGCAGCGTTGGTCCGGCGGATGCGCCGACCACGCCCCAGACCAGGACCAGCGCTTTCCGGGCGAAAACCGGGGAGCAGTGCGAGCCCACGAAGGCTCGCTCCAAGGAACGCCGGGCCGGTGCCGTCGAGGCCTGTGTGACCACGAGCCCCGCCCCGGCCCAGCCCACGGCACCACAGCAGCGGACCCTTGCCGCGGCCACGGCCGCCGCCGGCAGCTGCGACATCACCACCCCCGGCAGCTACTCCTACCAGCGCTTCGAGTACTGCGTGACCGGGATCAACGTCGTCTACATCCTGCGTGACAGCAACGGCAAGGAACTCGGACGCGGCACCCTGGCGGTCTCCACCAGCGCGACGCTCCCGAAGGCGGGCAAGTCCTGGAACGAGCAGGTCACCGTGACGATGACCAGCGCCAGCGGCGAAGTCGCGGCCCTGAACGCCAAGTTCCGTGCCGCCTGCGGAACCGGCTGCACGGCGACGAAGACCGCCCCGTGGTACGGAGGTGACCTGACCGTCGGCCAGACCCTCACCGGAAACGTCACCTACTCCTCGGCCCCCGCCGTGGGCGCCGTCGCGGAGTTCGACACCTCGTACAAGATGTACGTGACCTCACCGGGCGCCATGGCCGTCGACCCGAACGCCTCCTGGGCGAACCCGCGCAAGGTCCGTTGTGACAACGCGGTCGGCGGTTCGTCGACCGCGGGCTGTGCCGTCCCCTCGGTCATGCCGGTCGTGAAGATGAGCGCGACGTCGTCCGATCCTGGTGGCGCCGTGGCCGCGTACGAGTGGGCGCAGAAGAACCTCAACGACGGCTGGGGCAACGGCAAGCCGCTGACCCGGTCGACGAGCGGCGTGGCCGACCGCTCGGCCCGCACCTGCGGGGGCTTCACGGCGCTGACGGACCTCGTCGCCACCGACACCTGCGGCGACTTCCCCTTCGCCGAGGCGAAGGAAGGCGGCACCTCCGGCGACCAGTGCGTCGAGGTGATCGCCAACCTCGGCAATGGCGAATGGGACTCGTACGTCCTCGGCGACAGCCGGGAGCTGGACAGGACCCGGCCCTGTGTCCGCGCCCATGTCCCGGCCGCCGACAAGCAGTTCGCCGACGCGCAGCTCGCCGAGGGCTTCACGGACCAGCGGGTGATCGACGCCGATCAGTTCAAGGTGACGTTCTCCACGCCGGACACCGGCCCGCACGGCCGCTGCCTGGACACCACACCGGCAGGTTCGCTGCCCAACGGCGACGGCTGGATCCTGAACACCACCGAAGCGGTCGCCCACGTCAACAAGACGACCGACCCGCTCGGCCCGGCCGGTACGCGGCCGACCCGGGCGCAGGCCTGCCTCGGGAAGGGGCCCGTCAAGGGCAGCGGAGCCTCCGGCGACATCACGGGCTGGCAGGACGCGCAGCTGTTCAACCAGGCGAACCCGCCGACGTCCTCGCAGGCCCGGTGCCACCTGATCGCGAACATCCTCGGCGGCAAGGGCCAGATCCTGGACGGCGGCCAGAACAACCTCGTCCCCTGCTGGCAGACCGGCATGAACACCGGCACGCCCAGCATGCGGACGTACGAGTCGATGGCGCAGAACATGCTGAAGGACGGCTCCTTCGGACCGGACGACGCGATCTTCTACCAGGTGACGCCCGTCTACACGGACGCGACGAGCACGATCCCGGTGGGTGTCACGATGACCGCTAACATCGAACGGGCGAACGGGACGACCGAGGAGCTGTTCCCCAGCGTCTACGTCCCCAACACCAAGGGGAACACGGGGTTGTTGAACCTCGGTAACTGATCACCCCCCAGTTCGTACCAGCAGGAGCCGGAATGAGTTTCACCACCCCGCCGCGGCCACTCGACGTGACCGCGCTCTTCCCTCAACTGGCTCCGCTGGCGCGGACGGCGACCCGGCTGCACCCGCGGCCGGGTTCGCCGACGGTGCATGACAGCTCCGTCGGCGGGCCGCTCCTGTGGCCCGCCGACGAGCCGTGGCCGCACTGCGACGGGGAGCACATCTGGGACAAATGGACCCCGGCGTTCTCGCCGGACGACATCCGGCGACAGCGCCGCGGGGCGGCAGCCGGTGAGGGCCGCCCGCAGCCCGAGGGCCCTATCCCCATGCTCCCCGTGGCCCAGCTGTACGCCCGGGACGTTCCGCTCCCGACCCCGCCCGGGGCCGATCTCCTCCAGGTCCTGTGGTGCCCCTTCGACCACCCGACGCATCCGCGCACCGCGCTCTTCTGGCGCTCAGCGGCCGAGGTCACCGACGTCCTCGCTGCCCCGCCCGAACCGTCCGCGGTCCAGCTCGTCACCTATCTGCCGGAGCCGTGCGTGCTCGCGCCGGAGCAGGTCACGGAATACCCCAACCCCATGGAGCTGAGCGAGGACCTCCAGCGGCAACTGAACGACGTGAGCCGCTGGGAGACGGCCGGCCCGGCCTGGAACCCCGCATACGCGGTCGCACCCCACGAGTTCTACCGGAACGAACTCGCCCACGCCCCCGGCTGGAAGACCGGCGGCTGGTCCTCCTGGGGTCTCACCGACCCCATGCCCCGCCCCTGCCCTGCATGCGGCACGGAGGCGCTCCCACTCCTGACGATCGCCAGCACCGAATGGGACGGCGGCAGCGAGAGCTGGGCCCCGCAGGAGGAGCACACCGACCCCACGCCTCTCCCTCCGGGCTACCCGACGGCGAACTTCACGATGATCGACATCGCCAGCGGCTACAACCTCCAGCTCCACGCCTGCCCGGCATCCCCGGACCACCCGCACATCGAACTGGTCCAGTGAACGAGGCTGACGCGTGAACCACCGTAGGCCCCAGCACGGTCACCTGCTGTCGGCCTCGCACACGCTGCTCACCCGGCTACTGCGTAGCCGGGCACGGACGGCCACCGAACGGTCAGTACGACCGATTCCTCCTCCGCGAACCATGAGTGGTCGACCCCGCGCCCCCACACGACGTAATCGCCCTGCTGCTCCAGAAGCACACTGCGGCCAGGAAGTTCAATGCGGAAGCGACCACTGATGAGAACCAGCAGAGCGGTGCGTTCCTCGCCCCTGACCCACTGCAGTCGCTCGTCGCCGCGCGGGTGGACGCCCCATTTGATCTCCACAGCCTCGCTGTGACGAGGATCGCCCACGTCCTTGAAATGGCCCAGAAGCCACCCCCGGTCCAGTGCCGCATCCTTGCCCGCATTGCCCACGTACACGCTGTTGTTCACGTGGCTGGACTTTAGTGCGCGCCAGGCTGCAGACCTCTGCCGCCCCCGCTGTGCGCGGCAGGATGATCAGGACGATCGCGACCCCCCGAGGACGACGAACACGAGACGCGGGTCGGGAGGCGGGCACGCAAGTCGCCGCGGGCCGTTGCAGTCGCCGTCAGCCGTTCACCCCCGTGTAGTGGTCGAGACTCCAGCGCCACAGCAGCCGTGCTCCGAGGTACGCGAGCAGACCCAGCAGTGGGGAGGCCGCCGCCAGCCAGTACGGGACGCCCGTGTCGTGTCCGTGTCCGGTGAGCACCGCAGCCGGGAAGTAGGCGACGAACGCGAGCGGCAGGCCGAAGGTGAGGAAGCCGCCCACCGCCTTGGGCAGCACGTTCAGCGGGTAGCTGCCGAAGGTGCCGAGCAGCTCCTCCAGCCAGCGGCCCCAGTAGTCGGCGGCCGGGAAGCGGAGCGCGGCGCAGGCAACAGCCGTGAACAGGGCGGCCTCCAGCAGCATGCCGCCGAGCACACAGGCGATGAGATACGCGGCCCGCCCCGCCGTCCAGTCGAGGTGGCTGCGGGACAGCGCGCCGACCATCAGGCCCACGGCGACCGTCAGGTCACCGAAGGCGTTGGTGGGGAAGAACTGCAGCTGCACCTGCCGGTGGACCGGCATCGGCCGCAGCAGATAGATGTCGATCCTCCCTTCCTGGACGAACCGGCCCAGCTGGTGCACCCGGCCCAGGCACAGCACGAACAGCCCGTGGGCCAGCATCCGTGTCGCCGGGATCAGCAGCACCTGAGAGCTGTCCCAGCCGCCCATCCCGGTGAACCGGGTCAGCAGCACGGTCGCGAACACGATCACCGACACCTGCCAGATCGCTCCGATCGCGATGTTCAGCAGGAACTCGATGCGGTACTCCATCTGGGCGCGGATGTTGAGGTGTGTGATGCGCCAGGCGATCCGGACGGCATTCATGGGCCTCAGCCTCCCTGGGAGACGACCCGGTGGGCGGCCCGCCGCCACAGGAACCGGGTGAGGAAGAAGAGCAGTACGACCCAGACGGCCTGGATCGCCAACTGCCCGCCCGCGTCGGCCAGTCGGATCCGGCCCACGTACAGCGACAGGGGCACGCTGAGCGTCGCCTGGAAGGGCAGGAAGGTGCTCATGGTGCGGAACCAGCCGGGGAAGAACCACAGCGGGGCGTACACCCCGGACAGCAGGTTCTGCGCGAAGAGCAGGATGAGCATCGCGGAGGTGTTGCGGATGGTCCAGAAGCACAGCTGGTCCAGGAGCAGCATCACGAAGTAGAGGACCAGCTGGCCCAGCAGCAGGCTGACCACGAACACCCCGGCCACCGCTGCCGACCCGGGCGGCTCGATCACCCCGGCCGCGAGGCACACCGCGTATCCGGCGAGCGCCCAGGCGGCCCCGTAGACCTGCTCGCCGAGGGCGCGCAGCGCGTGGTAGCGGGCGGGCGGCAGCGGACGCAGATACCAGTAGACGATGGTGCCGAAGTGCATGTGCTGCAGAACCGTGTCCCGGCCCGCGTACTGGTCCAACTCCCGCAGCCGGGAGGCGAGTACGGCCAGCACGGCGTAGGTGATGGCCTGCTCGCGGGTCATGCCGGCCGTGGCGCCGGAGTGTGCGTACAGGCCGCTCCACAGGGACGCCACCAGCACCACCTGGACGACCAGCCGGACCAGGACGGCCGTCATCCGGGGCGGGGCGTGCAGCTCGCCGAGCGGGGTGACGCGGGCGGCCCGCCACGCGTGCAGAACGGCCATGTCAGACCTCTTCCGCCGCGGGCTCCGCATGCGCGTACGCCACCCGCATCACGTCCTCCAGGTCCGCCTCGTCGATGGCGATGCCGGTCACCTCGTACCGCTCGATGACCGCCTTGAGCGCCTGGTGGACCGTGGGCGCCTCCGGCCCGTCCGGGCCGAACACCACCTGCGGGCCGTCCTGTCGCAACAGGGCGATGCCCAGGGGCGGTACGACGTCGGTGTGCCCGTCGGCGAGCGTCGCCCGCACCTGCCAGGTCGAGCCGAACTTGCGGCGGATCTCGTCGAGAGTGCCGTCGAGGACCAGCCGCCCGTGGTTGATCAGGACGACCCGCTCGGCGAGCCGCTCGACCTCCGTCATGTCGTGCGTGGTCAGCAGCACCGTACGGCCACGCTCCTCGACCTGGTGGCGCAGGAACTCCCGGACCTGCTCCTTGACCACCACGTCCATGCCGATGGTCGGTTCGTCGAGGAAGACGACCGGCGGGTCGTGCAGCAGGGCCGCCGCCAGGTCGCAGCGAACCCGCTGGCCGAGGGAGAGATGGCGTACGCGGGTGTCCCAGAAGGCGGACAGTTCGAGGATGTCGTCGAACTCCCGCAGCCGGGCGGTGTGTTCGGCATCCGGTACGTCGTAGATGTCCCGCAGGATCGAGAACGACTCCCGCACCGGCAGGTCCCACCACAGCTGGGTGCGCTGCCCGAACACGGCGCCGATGTTGCGGGCGTTGCGCTCCCGCTCCTCGTACGGCACCACGCCCGCCACCCGGGCCTCGCCGGAGGTGGGCGTGAGGATGCCGGTGAGCATCTTGATGGTGGTGGACTTGCCTGCGCCGTTCGGGCCCAGCAGGGCGAGGAGTTCGCCCGGCGCCACGTCGAAGCTGATGTCGGAGACGGCGTGCTTGACCGCCCGCTCCGGGTTGACGAGCGATCTGAGCGCGCCGGCGAAACCCGGACGGCGCACGGTGGTGTGGAAGGAGCGGGAGAGGGAGCGGACCTCGATACTGCCGATCACTCGACGAACCTCCGGGTGAGCTGGATCAGCCAGACGGTCACCGCGAGCGAGACGGCGGAGAGCGCGGTCAGCAGCCAGGGGACGGCGTGGATGCCCGAGGCCTCGATGCCCGCCCCCAGCAGCGGGGGAGCCGCCACTCCGCCGATCATCGACGCGGCGATGACCCAGGCACCGGCGCGCCTCGCCTGGGGAAGCGCCCTGTTCAGCCAGGGCAGTCCGGTCGGGAAGACCGGTGCGATGAACAACCCAACACCGGCGTAGGCCACCGGCGCCACTCCTTTTACACGTGCCAGCAGCAGACACACCGTCATGCCGGCCGCGCAGATCGTCAGGATCCGCTCGGGGGAGTACTTCAGGGTGATCGGCACGACGAGGAAACGGCCCGCCGTCATCATCAGCCAGTACACGGAGGTCGCCGAGGCGGCCACGGCCGTGCTGTAGCCGACGGTCTCCAGATGCGTGGGCTCCCAGCCGCCCACACCCGCTTCCACGCCGACGTTCAGGATGTACAGGGCGAGGAAGCCGACGAGGACGCGGGAGAGGCCACCGCCCAGCGAGCCGGGCTGCTGCTCCTTGTCCGTCGGCTCGACAGGGCGCGTACGCACCCCGCTCGATCCCAGCGGAACCAGCACCGCGGCCAGCACCGCACACACCCCGAAGGCATACGCGTACGCGTCCGGCCCCAGCCAGGCCACCACCGCCGGGCCGAGCACCGCCCCGATGCCGAAGTGGGCGTTGAGCACGTTCAGCATGGCCGTGGAACGGTCGCCGAAGCCGACCGCGAACAGCTGGTTGAGGCCGTAGTCGATGCCGCCGAAGCCGAGGCCGCCGAGGAAGGCGGCGGCGAGCGCGAGGGGCCAGTTCGGGGCGAGCGCGAAGCCCGCACCGCCCAGCGCCATCAGGCCGTAGCTCGCCGCCAGCAGCGCCCTGTTGCTGATCCGGGAGTGGATCGCGTTGAAGGCCAGGACGCCCGCGACACCACCCGTGAAGTGCAGGCTCAGACCGAGCCCGGCACCGGACGGGGACAGGCCGAACTCCGCACGCAGGCCCGGCACCGAGGGGCCGTACAGGGCCTGGAGCATGCCGATGAGGACGAAGCCGGCGCACGATGCCACCGCGGCCGGCCGGTTGAAGAGCCGGCCGGCCGCAGTGGACCGTATGTCCGTGTCCGTCAACTGATCTCCGAGAAGACGAAGGAGAACTCGGCCGGCTCGGCGCGCAGCTGGTACTGCGGCAGCACGCCCGGGCCGCAGGACCCGGTGCCGATGCCGTGCAGGGCGTGGTCGAGGTTGACCCAGACCGTGTCACCGGGCGTGAGATCGGTGCGGTGCGAGGCCGCGTCCAGCTGTTCGGTGGTCCAGCGCCGGGCACTGAAGGAGAACTCCGGGTCGCCCTCGATGCGCAGCCCGCCGATCTCCGCCCAGCGGACGTCGGCGCGGGCGCCGTTCTCCTGCGGGCGGAGGTACGGCGTCTGCAGTCCGTCGACCGTGGACTCCCAACGGCCGAGCTGCGAGGCCGACTTGGTGTCCGCGTACGCCTCACCGGGGCCGCCGCCGAACCAGCGCACGCGATCGGCGGTCGCGTCCAGCCCGAAGCGGACGCCGAGCCGCGGCAGCGGCACCGTCCACTCACCCTCCGGACCCACCGAGACCGTCAGCTTCAGCCGGTTGCCGTCGGACGTCCAGCGGTACACCGTCGCGAGACCGAACTCCCATGCGGCGGGGGCCACCCGGGTCCGCACGGTCAGCGCGTCGTCGCCGAGCTCCACCCCGTCGAGCCGGTGCCGCATGCGGTGCAGTCCGTACTTGCGCCACAGCTCCGCATAGCGTGTCTCGGTCTGCCATTCGGCGCCCTCGTCGTTGTCGGTGGTCGCCCGCCACACATCGAGGCGCAGACCGTCCACCGCGACCCCGCCGATGGTCCTCAGCGCACCGGTGCGGGCGTCGAAGGACGCCGGGCCCAGGGTGATGACCCGCTCGCCCAGGACGGGTCCGTCGGTCGCGGCAACCCTGGGCAGCGGCCGCGCGGCCACCGCGAACTGCCCCCACGCCACCGGGTGGCCCTTGGGTGCCCACGCCGTGTCGGCCGCGAGCGAGGCCCGCACCGTCCACTGCGTCTCGCCGCCGCCACCGTCGGCGGGCGGCTCGGGCAGCTTCACATCGCCCGACTCACCCGGGGCGAGCGCGGGCACCGACAGGGAACCCGACTCGACGGTCTCCCCGTCCACTTGGTACGACCACTCGAACGCAAAGGCGGACAGGTCGGCGAAGTCCTGCTTGTTCGTCACCCGTACGGTGCCGGCGGAGCCGTCGCCCTCGATGCCGACCGGCTCGACGACCTTCTTGAACTCCAGCAGCCCCGGCGACGGGGTCCGGTCCGGGAACAGCAGTCCGTCACAGACGAAGTTCCCGTCGTGCAGCTCCTCGCCGAAGTCGCCGCCGTAGGCGTAGCCCAGCTCGGGGTGGGTGATGCCGTGGTCGATCCACTCCCAGACGAAGGCGCCCTGGAGACGCTCGTACGTCTCGAACAGCCGCTGGTAGTCGGCGAGTCCGCCGGGGCCGTTGCCCATGGCGTGTGCGTACTCGCACAGGATGAAGGGGAGCCCGCGCCGCTTGTGCGTGCCTCCGTCCAGCTCCTGCCCGATCTGCTCGACCTCGGCGTGGCTCGCGTACATCCGCGAGTACATGTCCGTGTCACGGCAGTTCCAGTCGCCCTCGTAGTGCACGAGGCGCGAGGCGTCCCGGTCGTGGATCCACTCGGCCATGGCGGTGAGGCCGCGCCCGGTGCCGGCCTCGTTGCCCAAAGACCAGATGACGACCGACGGGTGGTTCTTGTCCCGCTCGACCATGCGGGCCGCGCGGTCGAGGAGGGCCGGGTTCCAGCGGTCGTCGTCGACCGGGTTGTCCCGCCAGGCCTGCTCGGTGAAGCCGTGGGTCTCCAGGTCGCACTCGTCGATGACCCACAGCCCGTACTCGTCGCACAGGTCGAGGAAGGCCGGGTGCGGCGGGTAGTGGGAGGTGCGGACGGCGTTGACGTTGTGCCGCTTCATCAGCAACACGTCCTCGCGCATGGTGTCGAGGTCGAGGGCGCGGCCCTTGTCGGGGTGCCACTCGTGGCGGTTGACGCCCTTGAAGAGGACCGCCCTGCCGTTGACCTTGATCAGGCCGTCCTCGAGGACGACGGTCCGGAAGCCGATGCGCAGCGGGACGCGCTCGCCCTCGGTCACCAGCTCGCCGTCGTACAGCTTCGGCGTCTCGGCCGTCCACGCCTCGACCGGGACCGTCACCGGCTCGCCCGTGGCGACATCGATGTCCAGCGCGGGCACGGTCACCCGCCCGTCCACGTCGGAGTCGACGCGCAGGGTGCCCTCGCCGGTGACGTGGTCGTAGGAGGCGTGCACGAAGAAGTCGAGGGCGCTGCCCGCCGGGCGGTGCAGCAGCGTCACGTCACGGAAGATGCCGGGCAGCCACCACTGGTCCTGGTCCTCCAGGTAGGAGCCCGCGGACCACTGGTGCACGCGTACGGCCAGCACGTTGCCGCTCGGCTTCAGCAGGTGCCCGACCGCGAACTCGTGCGGCAGCCGGGAGCCCTTGAACTCGCCGATGTCCGTGCCGTTCAGCCAGACGCGGGCGCAGGACTCGACACCGTCGAACCGGATCACCGCACCGCCGTCGGCCGGCCAGTCCTCGGGCAGGTCGAAGACGCGCAGGTGGTCGCCGGTCGGGTTCTCCGTCGGGACGTGCGGCGGATCGACCGGGAAGGGGTAGAGGTGGTTGGTGTAGATGGGCAGGCCGAAGGCGCCGTCGCCCTGGAGAACCCAGTGACCGGGGACCGTGACCTCGGGCCAGCCGCCGGCGTCGAATCCGGGCTCGGCGAAGGAGTCGTCCTCGGCGTCGATGGTCGGTGAGACGCGCAGGCGCCAACTTCCGTTCAGAGAAAGCGACTTGGCGTCGGAGGTGGCGTACCAGGCGCGGGGCGGAAGGGCGCCGCTGCCGGGTGAGACGTCCTCGACGTAGTCGATGGCCGTGGTCGTGCGGGAAGTCATCGGTCTCCAGGTCTCGGGATTGCGGGTGTCAGCCCTTGATGCCGGTCTGCGCGATCCCCTGCACCAGCCAGCGCTGGAGGAAGAGGAACACGAAGATCAGGGGCAGGATGGAGATGGCGGTGGCCATGAAGATCAGATGGAAGTTCACGGTCTGGTTGGTCATGAAGGAGGACAGCGCGATCTGGACGGTCCAGGAGCTCGGGTCCTGGCCGATGACCAGCGGCCACAGGAAGGAGTTCCAGGCGCTGATGAAGGTGATCGTGGCGATCGCCGCGAAGAAGTTCAGCGAGTTGGGCACGACGATCCGCCAGTACGCGCCCCAGTAGCCGAGCCCGTCCACACGTGCCGCCTCCTCCAGTTCCTTGGGGAATCCCAGGAAGTACTGCCTGAAGAGAAAACACGTGAAACCGCTGAACAGGCCCGGGATGATCAGTCCGCGGTAGGTGTCCACCCAGCCGAGTGACGAGACCAGCACGAAGCTGGGCACGAAGGTGACGGCCGTCGGGACCATCAGGGTCGCCAGGACCGCGTAGAAGACCTTGTTGGCGTGCTTGTACGGGATGCGGGCCAGGCCGTAGCCAGCCAGTGAACAGACCAGGAGGGTGCCGAAGGTGGTCAGGACGGCGACCACCAGCGAGTTGATCATGGAGCGGCCGAAGTCGACCGTGGGGTCGTCGAACAGCTCGGAGATGTTGCCCCACTGGAAGGAAGGCAGCACCTTCCAGTTCTCGCCCGTGATCTCCAGGTCCGTGGACAGGGAGTTGCGGACGATCAGGTAGAACGGGATCAGGAAGAGCAGCGCGGCGACGCCGACGGCGATGTACAGCCCCGTGTTGCCGAAGACGCCCCGGCCCTTCTTGGGCTGCTTGCCGACCTGGGGTGCGGTGGTGGTCACTTGGACTCGTCCCCCCTTCCGAAGCCCATGAACTTCCCCTGGATCAGGGTGACGACGCAGATGAGCAGTGACAGGATGACCGCGCCCGCGCTGCCGGCGCCGTAATCCTGGCTGGTGCCGAGGGCCGATTTGTAGAGGATCATGAGCGGTGTCTGGGCCCATGTCGCCTTCTGCCCGATGATGTTGAAGAACTCGTCGAACGCCTGGTAGGCGGCGATGAGCAGCAGCAGGATCACCGCGGTCGAGGTGGCGCGCAGCTGGGGCAGCGTGATGTACCGGAAGGTCTGCCAGCCCTTCTTCGCACCGTCGATGGCGGCGGCCTCGTACAGCTCGGCCGGGATGTTCTGCAGCGCCGCCAGGAAGAGGATCATGTAGAAGCCGGACTGGATCCACAGGCGCAGGGTCACGATGACCAGCCAGTACCAGGGCGGGGTGGGGTTGGACATCCATGCGATGGTGTCGGCGCCGAACCAGCCGATGACCGTGTTCGCGAGTCCGAAGCGGACGCCGCTGAAGATGGACATCTTCCAGATCAGGGCCGCGGCCACGTAGGAGACGGCGGTCGGCAGGAAGAACACCGAGCGGAAGAACGCCCGCATGAAGCGCAGCCGGTTGACCAGCAGCGCGAGGCCCAGCGACAGCGCCCAGGTGGTCGGCACGATGAACGCGGCGAACACGGTGAACGTCACCAGCGAGTCGGGGAACTCGCTGTTGGTCAGGATCTGCTTGTAGTTGTCGAAACCGATGAAATGGCTCGGCGTGACGGTGTAGCGGGCGTCGAAGAAGCTGAGCCAGATGCTCCAGACGATCGGCACGAAGACGAAGATCGCCAGGCCGATCAGGAAGGGCCCGGTGAAGAGCCAGAAGTTGACGGTGGCGTTGCCCCGCAGGCCCCGCCGCGGCCGGGCCTGGGAGGCCTTGGCCGGGGCGGGCTGGGCGACCCCGCGTGTGGTGGTGGTCGACATGTCGTGGTCTTCCCGGCGGCCTATCCGAACAGCTTCTTGAGCTCGACGTTGACCTTCTTGTCGCAGGTGTCGAGAGCCTTCTCCGGGTCGCCGTTCTTACGGACGGAGGACGCGATCACCTCGGCGAACGCGTTCTGCATGGTCTGGTCGTAGGCGATGTTGTCGAAGTGGCCGTAGTCGGTGAAGAGCTTCACGCCCTCGGCCGGCAGACCCGACTTGAGCTTGGTGGCCTTGTTGGCGATCGAGGTGCGCGGCGGGATGTGGAAGCCGTACGAGGTGGCCCAGTCCTCCTGGTACTGCGTCTGGTCGATCCACAGCCACTTCACGTATTCCTTGGCCTCCTCGACGTGCTTGCCCTTGGCGTTGACGAAGATCGACCAGCCGCCGTTGTAGACGGACGGCTTGCCCGCGCTGCCGATCTTCGGGAACGGGAAGATGCCGAGGTCGTCGCCGAGCGCCTGCTGCATGGCCGGCATGGACCACATGCCGCCCCACTGGATGGCGCACAGGCCCTGGTTGAGCGCGGACGGGTCCCAGAAGTCGGTCGGGGCGTCGAGGAGCACGTTGCCGCTGGTGAACAGCGTGCGGAGCTTCTTGAGGCCCTCGATGACGCCGTCCGTGTGGTAGGCGATCTCGTTCTTCTCGTTGATGGTGTCGGCACCGGCGGACCAGATGATGGGGTTCTGGATCGCGCTGAAGTCGTTGCCGAGGAAGACGCCCTTGACCTTGCCGGTGGTGAGCTTGGCGGCGGCCTCGACCAGCTCGTCGAGCGTGGTCGGGACGTCGACCTTCGCCTTCTCCAGCATCGACTTGCGGTAGTAGAAGAACTGCGGGTCGTCGATCATCCGGATCCCGTAGATCTTCCCGTCGACCGTGTGGGACTTGATGTCGTTCGGGTTGAAGTCGCTCTTGACCGGGTCGATGAGGTCGGTCAGGTCCGCCACCTGGCCGCTCTTGACGAGCTGAAGCTGCGGGTGGAACTCGAAGACGTCGGGTGCTTTCGAGGTGAGCAGCGCCGCGAAGAGCGCGGACTCGAAGTTGTTGCCCGTGATCCAGTTGGTGTTGACGTCGGCCTTCTTGTAGGCCGCCGCGTACCGCTTGAGGGCCTGCTCCGTGCCCGCCTCGCCGTAGGCGTGGAAGTACTGGGTGAGCGGCGTGCCCGAACCGGACCCGCCGGACCCGCCCCCACGCCCGTTGTTGCTGCCGCACGCAGCCAGCGTGCCGGCCGCGGCCATGCCCGCGGCGGCCCGGAATATGGACCGACGGGAGAAGTTGCTGTTGCTCATTGCCGACATGCTGACGTCCTTGTCTCGATTGCGGCTGCGGCTCCACGGCTCCAGCGCACCTGGCTGCTGCGTGGCTCGAATTGCGTTGTGGTGCGGGGACGTTAACCTTCGGCTAAGGCTTCGGCAAGGGGTTGGACGAAGTCTGTTCGAAGCGTTAAATCCGGTTCGGAATCCCGAACATGGGGGTGGTGCGGGGGGTGAGGGCCGCCGGGTCAGCGTGTGGCCGGCGGCCCTCGATACCGGTGGCTAGGCCTTGTTCCAGACCTCGTTGGTGCCGCCGTTGCAGCTGTACAGGATCACTTTGCCGCCGTCGGCGGTCGCCTGCCCGCTGACGTCCAGGCACTTGCCGGACGCCTCGCTGAGGATCTGGCCGTTGGCGTTGAGGAGCCAGCGCTGGCTTGCGTCACCTGTGAAGTCGGCGGTCGTCGTCAGGCCCGAACCCCCGGCCGTGAGATAGCCGTTCGGGCCCTTGAGGGCGCCCTTGCCGTCGTACGACCACGACTGCTCGGTCCCGCCCGTGCAGGTGCTGATGGCGGCCCCGGTGGCGCCCGCGGTCAGGCACTTGCCGGACTGCTTGCCCTGCAGCGCACCCGTGATCGCCGAGCTGCCCTTGCCCTTCTGGTCGAAGACGTACGTCGTGATGGAGCGGGCCGCGAGGGTCGTGGACGCCGTGCCGCCGCTCACCGTCGGCCTGGCGACGTCCGCCCAGTCCTCGGTGGCCGAGGTCCGCACGGCCTGCACGGCCCGCACCGGCGTCTTGTTGTTGAAGTGCAAACTCAGCGGTGTGTCGGTGGAGTTGTGGTTGTTGACCACGACGACCCACTTGCCGTTCCGGTCGTACGACGACACCTCGACGCCGTCCGGCGCCCCGGTCACGTTGTGCGCGACCGAGCCCGGCCTCACGAACCTGCTGTACTGGCCGAGCGCGTAGTACCGCTTGGTGAAGTAAAGCTTCTGGTTGCCGTTCGTCGCGTAGTCGGGGTCGTAGTAGATCAGGCCGTCGTTCCAGCCCGTGTCGTTGCGTTCGGTGGGTGAGGTGCCGTAGCCGCTGGCCAGGGCCACCCACCACTGGAACGCCGAGTCGTGCGAGCTCGCGAAGTCCTTGTAGATGATCCGCGACATCAGCAGGGCGTTGTCGATGGTGGGGTCGTACTCCTGGTTCCAGCCCGTGGTGCCCTTGCCGAAGCAGCAGATCTCGGTGGCCCAGGACTTCTTGCCGACCGCCCTCGACGTCTCGTAGACGTTGCCCAGCTGGCCGTCGTTGGGGTTGTTGTACGTGTGGTGGGCGAGCGCGGACACATACTGCGCGGTGCCCGGCTGCGAGATCCACTGCGGCAGCTCGTCGGTGAACTGGGTGGTCTTGCTGGACTCGTCCGCGATGATCGACGTCCGCTGCTTGCGGGCCCGCTGCTCGGCGCCGAGCGCCCGCACGATGTCGTCGCGCTGGTCGACGGTGACCTGCATGCCCTCCTGGCCGCAGTCCCCGAAGTCGTTGTCCGGCTCGTTGAACGGGCTGATGTGGTCCAGCTTCACGCCCTGCTCGGCGAAGTGGTCGGTCACGTCCGCCACGTACTTGGCGAAGTCCGGCTCGCTGCCCGCCTTCAACTGGCCGCCGCAGCTCTGGCCGTTGGTCGTCCACTGCGCGGGCGCGCTGTTGACGAAGCCGATCAGGTCCTTGACGCCGTACTTCGCGGCGTACTTGAGGAAGGTACGGCCCCCCTTGTCATTGCTCCAGTCGTACGAGCCGTCGGGGCCCAGGAAGTCCTGGGCGGCGCGGGCCGGGGTGGTGACCGCGACGCCGCCACCGCCGAGGTTGTAGCGGTACGAGGAGAGGGCCAGGCCCTGCCGGGAGAAGAGCAGGCCCGCGACCCGGGCCTGCACCTCGGGCTTGAAGTGCTGCAGGTCGTTGACCCACCAGGCGCCCGAGGCGCCGATGTCGTCGATGGTCTGGGCGGCGTGCGGGGAGACCTCGGCCGCCGTGGGGGTGGCGGCCGAGGAGGACGGGGCGGATATCAGGGGACCCGCGACGGCGAGAGCGGCTGCGGCCGTCCACAGGGCGGATCTGCGGGGGTGGGGGTGGGGGTGAGACACGTGCATCCCTTCCGTCGTCATGAAGGTGGTGCGGTACGGCTCCTTGTGGGGGTGCGTTTGGCATTCCTCTGCCCGACGGACTGCAGCGCGCCTTCCAGCGCGAACGTCGCCGCACCCAGACATGCCGGGTCGGTGGGGATCGGGGAGAGGACGATCTCGGTGGCGGCCATCGGTCGCGGCAGCGCGTGCCGGGCGACGGCCTCGCGCACCTCCGCGACCAGGGGCTCGCCCAGGGCGGCCGCGACCCAGCTGCTGAGCACGACCACTTCGGGGTTGAAGAGATTGACCAGGTCGGCGATACCGGCGCCGAGGTAACGGGCGGTGTCCCGGACCACCTTGACCGCCACCGGGTCGTGCTCGCGCATCCCCTGGGCCAGCGCGGAGACGGTGGCCGTCTGGTCCTCCGGGTGCAGCAGCGGGCTGCCGGGGCTCAACTCCCGCAGGTTCAGCATGATTCCGGGCGCCCCGACATACGTCTCGACGCAACCGTGGTTGCCGCAGTGGCACAGCCGGCCGTCCAGGACGATCGTGTTGTGCCCCCACTCGCCGGCGCTGTTGCTGATCCCGCGGTGCAGCCCACCGCCCAGGACGAGCCCGGCGCCCACACCGGTGCCGAGGGTGACCACCACGGCGTCCCCGCGCCCGCGGGCGGCCCCGAACCACAGCTCGGCGACCGCGACGGCGCGGAGCGGGTTGTCCAGGTACAGGGGGTAGGCGATGTGCTCGGTGAGCAGGTCGAGCAGCGGCACGTCGTGCCAGTCCCAGTTGGGCGCGTACTCGGCGACGCCGGTGTCGCGGTCCACCTGTCCCGGCACGCTGACGCCCACGCCCAGCACCCGCGCGCCCTCGATGCCGGCCTGTGCGACCACCGAGCCGACGGCGGCGGCGACATGGCCGACCATCTCCTCGGGGAGGCTCTCACCGGGGCGGACGTCCTCGTCGGCGCGGGCGAGCACGTTCAGCGCCAGATCGAACAGCTCGACATGGACGTACGTCTCCGCGATGTCGACGCCGATCAACGCGCCCCCCGACGCGTTGACGGCCACGAGGCCCCGGGGGCGGCCGCCCGCCGAGTCCTCGAACCCGACCTCGGTGATCATCCGCAGATCGAGCAGCTCGCCGACGAGCGTGGCGACCGTGGCGAGACTCAGACCGGTGGCGGCCGCCAGCTCCTGCCGGGAGGTGGGGGACGCGGCGATGATCTGGCGCAGCACCTCGTAGCGGTTCGCGGTGCGGATGTCGCGTGATGTGCGCTTCACCGGTGGGGTACCCCCGTCCCTTCGCTCAGGCGCACCGGACACCTCGGCACCGGCGCGGCGCAAGGCTATGGCCTGCGGGGGACTTTCGACAAGGGGTTAGGAAAGGGGGTTTATAAAGCCCTTCACAGGTCAGTCGCCCAGCACCGTCCGCACGAAGGGGTTGGCGAATTTTCCGTCCGGGTCCAGTGTCCGCGCAAGCGACCGGAAGTCGGCCAGCCGGGGGTACCGGCCGTGCAGGACCGCCGGGGGCGTGGTGAAGACCTTGCCCCAGTGCGGACGGGCCTCGAACGGGTCCAGCGCCTCCTCCAGCCGCCGCACCACCGGCAGCACCGCCTCCGTGTCCTCCACCCAGGTGAAGTGCGCCGCCACGGAGTCCCGCCCGTACGCCGGGCTCAGCCACTGCCGGTCGGCGGCGACCGTCCGTATCTCGCAGGTCTGCAGCACGGGCGCCACCGTCGCCCGGATCCCGTCGAGGGCGTTCAGCACGTCGACGGCGTGCTCCCGCGGCAGCAGGTACTCCGACTGCAGCTCGGCCCCGCTGCTCGGGGTGAACTCCGCCCGGAAGTGCGGCAGCCGCTCGTGCCACGGCCCCGGCACCCCGAACTGCTCCGTGCAGTTCACGGCCGGCATCCCCGGCACGGGGTGCAGCTTCTCAGCGGCGGGCGCGGCCCACGGGAATTCCGGCAGCGGCTGGTCGGTGCGCCGCTTGAGCCACACCTGCCGGAAGCCGGGCTCCCGCCAGTCGGTGAACAGGCTCACGCTGTACGCCGCCGAAGCGATCGTCTCGAACGTCTGCGGGTCGAGCCCGGCGAGGGGGAGTTCGGTGAACACGTGCTGCTCGACCTCGAAGGCCGGCTCCAGGTCGAGGGTGAGGGCGACCACGACGCCGAGCGCGCCCAGCGAGGTGACCGCGCCGTCGAACCGCGCGTCGCCCCGCCCGATCCGCAGTGTGTCGCCGTCGGCCGTGACCAGCTCCACCTCGCGCACCGGTGCCGCCAGCGAACCGTTGGTCACCCCCGAGCCGTGGGTGCCGGTCGCCACCGAACCGGCGACGGAGATGTGCGGCAGGGACGCCATGTTGGGCAGCGCGAGCCCATGCGTGTGCACCACGCGGGCCAGTTCCGCGTACCGGACGCCGCCGGAGACCCGTACCGTGCGGGCCGTGGTGTCCACGTCGATCACCGGCGGCAGTCCGGCGATCGAGAGCAGGGTGCCCTCGGGGCCCGGTTCGGCGATCTCGTTGAAGGAGTGGCCGCTGCCCAGGACGCGGACCTTGGCACTGTCGGCCACGAGGGTCCTGAGCGCGTCGAGCGAGTGGGGGCGGTGCAACTCCTTGGCCGTATAGGTGATGTTGCCTGCCCAGTTGGTGACCGTCTCCGTCATTCCTGTCGTCCCTCCGGCGGGTGCGTGTGCATTGACCCTCTCATCTGCCGCGACCTACCGTGAGAGCGTTTTCTACAACTTCGTCGCCGAAGTCGGAGGGCCACCCCCTTGCCCGAGCGTCCCCAGGCTCTGTTCGCCATGACCGCCGGCAACCTGCCGCTCGTCTTCCCCGCAGAGGTGCTCGGGCGACTGCGCGAGGCGGTGGACATCGATCCGGGTCTGATCGCGGAGGACTTCGCCCAGCCCGCCGTCCGGGAGGCGCTCGCGCGCACCGAGATCCTGGTCACCGGCTGGGGCTGCCCCCGCCTGGACGCGGCCGTCCTCGACGCGGCGCCGAAACTGCGCGCGGTCCTGCACTCGGCGGGCTCGGTCAAGGGTTTCACCACGCCAGAGGTCTGGCGGCGCGGCATCGCGGTCTCCTCGGCCGCCGCGGCCAATGCGCTGCCGGTCGCCGAGTACACGCTCGCGATGATCCTGCTCGCCGGGAAGGACATCCTGGGCGCCCGGGAACGCCTGCGCACCACGCGGGCCCACCCCGGCTGGGGCGTCGTCCCGGGCATCGGCAACCACGGCCGCCGTGTCGGTGTGATCGGTGCCTCCCGGATCGGCCGCCGCGTCATCGAGTTGCTGGCCCCCTTCGACCTGAGGGTGAGCCTCACCGACCCGTATGTCACCGAGCCGCGAGCGGCCGAACTCGGCGTGGCGCTCCTGCCGTTGGACGACCTTCTGCGCAGCTCGGACATCGTCACGATCCACGCGCCCGAGACCCCGGAGACCCACCACCTCGTCGGCCGCCGGGAACTCGCCCTGATGCCGGACGGGGCGACCCTGATCAACACCGCGCGCGGCGGCCTGGTCGACCACGAGGCCCTGGTCGACGAGGTCCGCACCGGCCGTCTGAACGCCGTCCTCGACGTCACCGACCCCGAGCACCTCCCTGCGGACTCCCCCCTCTACGACCTCCCGGGCGCCTTCGTCACGCCGCACCTCGCGGGCTCCCAGGGCAACGAACTGGCCCGCCTCGGCATGACGGTCGCGGAGGAGGCCGTACGTCTGTTGTCGGGCGGGGACCTGGCTCACCCGGTGGATCCCCGGGTGCTGGAGCGGGAAGCGTGACCGCGGATTTCGTAGATCATTACCGGTATGGCATAGCTATTCGTAAAGATCTGGCGTAGTAGCTGCGATATCAGTAGCGTCCATCCGTATGGCGCTCGAACCGCTCCCCGAGACCGACCTCACCCGACACCGCCGTCTGCGCGAGCAGGGCAGCCTCGACCGCGCCGATCTCGACGCCATCCTGGACGCGGGGTTCGTCTGTCATCTGGGTGTGGTGGTCGAAGGGCGGCCGCTGGTCGTGCCCACGGTCTACGGGCGGGACGAGCGGCAGCTGTACCTCCACGGCTCGGTGGCCAGCCGCAGCCTCGCCGGCGGCACCCCGGTCTGTGTCACCGTCACGCACGTCGACGGTCTGGTCCTCGCCCGCTCGGTCTTCGAGCACGGCGTCAACTACCGCAGCGCGATGATCCACGGCGAGGCCCGCAAGGTCACCGACCCCGAGGAGAAGCTGGAGGGCCTGCGCCGGCTCACCGAGCACGCGGCGCCGGGCCAGTGGTCGTACGCCCGGCTGCCCGACCGCAAGGAACTCGCGGCCACCACCCTCCTCGCCCTGTCCCTCGAAGAGGCCTCGGTCAAGATCCGCACGGGCGCCCCCGACGACGGCGACGGACCGGACGCGGAACTGGGTCTGTGGGCCGGAACCCTGCCGCTGACCTCGGTCTGGGGCGCCCCCGTCCCCGACCCCCTGCTGCCGCCGGACATCCCCGTACCAGGACACATCGCTCGCCGCGGGGGGACCCGGCACGGCTGACGCGCGCGCCAGGGCATACCGTGAGGAGTCGAACGCCTGAGCCGGAAGGAGAGTCGGGATGGGCAGCCGTACCGCACTGGTCGAGGATCTGATGGAGCGTTTCCCGCACGTACCGCGGGAAGCCGTCTTCAAGGAGGACCTGCTGCGTGGAGGCGTGGCCTTCGACCCGTCCGCGCTCAGCGACAACGAGTCCGGCGAGGTCAAGCCGAAGTCGTACTTCATCTTCTCCTTCGACCACGGCACCCTGCCGGAGCTGGGCGAGGCCGCGCTGAGGCGTCCCCCGGAGGAGATCATCCTCACCGGCGGCCCGTACGACCTGCGCCGCACCGTCGTCTCCGTACGCGTGAACCCGGCCTCGCCCTACCGCGTCGCCGCCGACGACGAGGGGGTGCTCGGGCTCTACCTCGACGGCAAGCGCATCGCGGACGTCGGTGTGCCGCCGATGCCGGAGTACTACCGGCACACCCTCTCCAACGGGAAGTCGGTCATGGAGGTCGCCCCGACCATCCAGTGGGGCTACCTGATCTACCTGACCGTCTTCCGGGTCTGCCAGTACTTCGGCGCCAAGGAGGAGTGCCAGTACTGCGACATCAACCACAACTGGCGCCAGCACAAGGCCGCCGGGCGGCCGTACACCGGTGTGAAGGACGTCGACGAGGTCCTGGAAGCACTGGAGATCATCAACCGCTACGACACCGCGAAGGCCTCCACCGCCTACACCCTCACCGGCGGCGCCATCACCTCCAGGCTCCAGGGCCGTGACGAGGCCGACTTCTACGGCATGTACGCCAAGGCCATCGAGGAGCACTTCCCGGGCCGCTGGATCGGCAAGGTCGTCGCCCAGGCGCTGCCCAAGGACGACGTGAAGCGGTTCAAGGACTACGGCGTGCAGATCTACCACCCCAACTACGAGGTGTGGGACGAGTATCTGTTCAAGATGTACTGCCCGGGCAAGGAGCGCTACGTCGGCCGCGACGAGTGGCACAAGCGGATCCTCGACTCGGCGGAGGTCTTCGGCGCGCGCAACGTCATCCCCAACTTCGTGGCGGGCGTGGAGATGGCCGAGCCCTTCGGGTTCAAGACGGTCGACGAGGCCATCGAGTCCACCACCGAGGGCCTGCGCTTCTTCATGTCGCACGGCATCACGCCCCGCTTCACCACCTGGTGCCCCGAGCCCACCACCCCGCTCGGCAAGGCCAACCCGCAGGGTGCCCCGCTGGAGTACCACATCCGGCTGCTGCAGGCCTATCGCCGGACGATGGACGACTTCGGCCTCTCCTCCCCGCCCGGATACGGCCCGCCCGGACCCGGCCGCGCGGTGTTCTCCGTCAGCTCGTTCATGGACAGTCTCCCCGCGCAGGAGGCGGCCGAGGTGTGAGTGACGGACGGGGACCTTGAGTCAAAACGGGTCCCCGTCCGTACATGAGGCCGGAGTTGTGTCCTCCGGCCGGTTCACAGGTTCTGTCAGGACAACTGAACACAGCGCTTGTCAGTTGTGTTGAAAACGTGAAAGGCTCCTGTCCTGCCGCGAGGTTCCCCCCAACTCCTTCGCCGAAAATGGTGAGTTGACCTCGCTTGTGGATGCAGGAGACTCATGCCCGACCTGCCGACCCCGAAGGACGCCGCCGAAGCCGCGCTGTTCTCCGAGTGCTGGGACGCGGTGCTTTCCTACGCCGATCTGTGCACGGCCGGCGCCACCGCGGCCAAGCAGCTGGCCACGGAGGCGTTCGCGCTCGGTATCCGCGAGGTCCGCGCCGCCGAGACCGGGGGCGCCCGGAGCAACGGCCGCCGCTCGCCCCGGCTCCCCGTGATCCCCCTGTTGCTCACCGCCGTACGCACCACGGCGGCGGCCTGGGAGGCCGACGGACAGGGTCAGGACCTCGATCCCGACCTGCGCCTGTGGCTCAACTCGGAGAAGGCCGCCCGCTACACCGGCCCCCCGCTGCGCCGCCCGATCGCCCTGCGCGGTCTGCGCGACCTCCAGGAGGCGGATGCGGCGCTGCTGTGGCTGTGCGAGGTGGAGTCGTTGCCGCGGTCCGTGGTGGCCCGCCGGCTCGGCCTGGACCCGGCCCTCGTCGGCGAGGAACTCGACCAGGTGCGGGGCCTGTTCAGGGACCGCTGCCACCGCAACCACCTCGACACGCCGATGGACGCGCAGTGCCGCAGCTATGCGCGCCTGCTCGACGCGATCACCAGGTCGCCCGCCGCCGACATCCCGCCGGACCTCTCACGGCACCTCGCCACCTGCGTGGACTGCGCGGAGGCCGCCGCCTGTCTGCGTCCCCAGGGCGGCGGGCTGCCCGCGGCCCTCGCCGGCGGTGTCATCGGCTGGGGCGGCCTCGCCTACCTGGAGCGCCGCCGCCGGGCCGCCGAGGTGCGCCTCGGGGTGGGACGACCGGAGGCGGGAGACGGGCAGAGCGGCGGACCGAAGACCGTCCTCGACCGTGCACGCGTCGTCCGGGGCGGGCTGCTGGTGGCCGCCGTCATGGTCTCGCTGCTGGCGCTGGCCACGTCGATGATGCCGTTCGGCAGCAGCGACAACGAGGCCGCGAGCAGCGACGCACCGGCCGACAGCAGCCCCGTGGCGGCCCCGCGCCCGTCCCTGCCGTCGGCCACCCCGACGCCGAAGAGAGCCTCCCCGACCCCCTCCGCCACCCCGACGAAACCCGACGGGGGCAAGCACTCCGACCCGGAACCCCAGGGCACCTCCGCCACCACGCAGAGCAGCGCCCCTGATCCCGGCACCAGTGCGGCCGCCACCTGCAAGGTCGCCTACCACCTGGACAACCAGTGGACCGACGGCTTCCAGGCCACCGTCACCGTCACCACCGCCGACGCCCTCGACACCTGGCGCGTCGCCTGGTCCTTCCGGGACGGCCAGAAGGTCGGTCAGATGTGGGACGCGAGCGTCGCCCAGGACGGCTCCCGGGTCACCGCGACCGCCGCCGACTACAACAAGGCCGTCCCCGCAAAGGGCAAGATCACCTTCGGCTTCCTCGGATCCTGGCAGGGCAAGAACTCCTCGCCGTACGACTTCACCCTCAACGGGCTTTCCTGCGCGAAGAGTTGATCTCGTACGGTCCTTGACGGACGCCGCGACCGGGTGACCTCGCCAGGGGCACCCGGTCGTTCGACGACGCTCGGTCAGCAGCCCGACTTGTAGAAGTACTTGCTGACCGACGGGTCGTTCATGTTGGCCTTCGTGATGGCGACCATGTCGGTGCCGATCGACTTCTGGACGCTCTTGCCCTCGAAGGCGGCCGCCAGCTGGTCGACGGCCTCCCTGCCGATCGCCGCCGGGTCCTGGGCGACGAGGACCTGCAACGTGCCCGCCTTGAGGGAGGCGACCTCGTCCGGTTCGGCGTCGAAGGCGGCGACCTTCACCTTGCCCTGCTTGCCTGCCTGCTTGAGGCCGGTGGCGATGCCCTGGCCGGTGTTGGTGTTGCCCGCGAAGACACCTCCCAGGTCGGGGTGGGCCGCGAGCGTCGACTGGATCTGCGAGGCGGCCGTGGCCGGCAGGTCGTTGTCGTAGAGCGTGGGCAGCATCTTGATCTTCGGGTACTTCTTCATCTCCTCCGTGAAGCCCTTGATCCGGGCGTCGGTCGTGGAGACACCGGGCTTGACGCTGATGACGATGGCCGAGCCCTTCTCGCCCATCAGCTTGGCGAGCGCGTCGGCGGCGACCCGGCCGCCCTTCTCGTTGTCGGACGAGATACGGGTGACGCCGATCGAGTCGTCGGTGACCGTGGTGTCGACCAGCGCGACCTTGGTGCCCGCCGACTGGATCTGCTTCAACGACGGCGTGAGCGCACTGGTGTCCACCGGCGAGATCATCAGCCCGTCCGGCCGGGAGGCCGCCACCGAGTCCAGGAGCGGGCGCTGCACCGACACGTCCCACTGCGCGGAACCGTCCGCGCCGAAGTCCATGCCCTTGGCCTTCGCCTCCGTCTTCGCCGCGCAGGTCATGGTGATGTAGAAGGGGTCGCTCTTCACTCCGGTGATCAGCCGCACCTTCTTGTGCGCGGCACCGCCCGACGACCCCGACCCGCCACCGCTGGACGAACTGCACGCGGCGGCCCCGGTGAGAGCCAGTACGGTGCCCGCGGCGACCAGTGCGCTGCGCCTGCTGCGAATGCTCATCATCGAGACATCTCCTTAAGCTTTCTCTCGGGTCTTCCTGCGCATCTGGTCGACGTAGACGGCCGCGACGAGCACCACGCCCACCGCGACGTCCTGCCAGTACTGCTGAACGCCGATGACGATCAGTCCGGTGGTGAGCACGGCCGGGATGAACACACCGATCACGGTGCCCAGCACCGAGCCGCGCCCGCCGAAGAGGCTGGTGCCGCCGAGCACCACGGCGGTGATCACCTTCAGGTTGTCGGTGGAGTGCCCGGCGATCGACGTGGTGCCGTACGAGGCCAGCCACATCACCGCGCCGAGCCCGGCCAGCAGGCCCATCAGCCCGTACACCTTCACCAGGTGCCGGCCGACCCCGATTCCCGCACGCCGTACGGCGGTTGGATTGGAGCCGATCGCCAGGGTGTGCGTGCCGAACTTCGTCGCGCCCAGCACCAGCCCGAACACGGCCGTCACCACCGCGGCCAGGATCACCAGCCACGGAATGCCGAGCACCTTGCCGAAACCGAGGCTGTTCTGCAGATGCGTGGCCGCCGCACCCGCCGGGTCCTGGCCCCCGGTGGCGAGTTCGGCGATCCCCAGCGCCGCCCCCAGACCGCCGAGCGTCACGATCAGCGGCGGCACCTTCCCGGTCGCCACCACCGCACCCTGCAGCACACCCCAACCTGCGCCCACCGCAAGGGCGATGACCACACAGACCGCGACCGTGCCCCAGCCGGCGTCCGGCCCGCCGTGGTGGATGTTGTACTCGCCGGCGGCCACAGCGGACAGCACCAGCACCGAACCGATGGACAGATCGATGCCCGCCGTGATGATCACGAAGGTCATGCCGACGCCCAGCACCAGATAGATGGCCGCGTTCACGGCGATCTGCGTGAGGTCGTACTGCGTGAAGAACTTGCCCGGCGCGGCGATCGTGAAGAACGCCACCAGCACCACGAGGATCACGAAGGTCCACAGTTCGCTGATGCCGGCCGCCCGCCGCAGCCAGTCGGGTACGGTCCTGCCGGCACCGTCCGAGGCGGGCGGGGCCTGCTGCTGGGCCGCGGCCGGGCGGACTTCCTTGCTGTCGGCGGTCATCGCCCGTCCTCCGCTTTCCTCAAGGACCCGTTCTGCCGGGCCGGTTCGTCCAGCGACCCGGTCATGGCCCCGACCAGCTCCTCGATCGTGGTGTCCGCCGCGGTGAACGAGGCCACCCGGCGCCCGAGCCGCAGCACCTCCACCCGGTCCGAGACCGACAGCACCTCGGGCATGTTGTGACTGATCAACACGACACAGATGCCCCGGTCGGCGACCCTGCGCACGGTGTCCAGGACCCGGGCGCGCTGCACCACCCCGAGCGCGGCCGTCGGCTCGTCCATGAAGATGACCTTGTTCGCGAACGCGACCGCGCGCGCCACGGCCACCGACTGTCGCTGACCGCCGGACAACGTTGTCACAGGAGCCGTCACATCTTTCAGTTCGACGCCCAGCTCCGCGAACGCCTTGACCGCCTCCCTTCGCATCGCCGGCCGGTCGAGCACCCCCAGGCGGCCGAGCAGCCCGCCGCGCACGACCTCCCTGCCCAGATACAGATTGGCCGCCGCATCCAGATCCGGAGCGAGCGACAGATCCTGGTAGACGGTCTCAAGTCCGTGCCGCTGAGCGTCCATCGGCCCGCCGAAACGGACCGCCCGCCCCTCCACCCGCACTTCGCCCTCGTCGGGTGCGAGCACCCCCGACAGGACGTTCACCAGAGTCGACTTTCCTGCGCCGTTGTCGCCGATCAGGGCGACGACCTCGCCCGCGTACGCCGTGAAGTCGGCGCCCTGCAGCGCCTGGACGTGACCGAAACGCTTGACCACACCGTGCGCCGCGAGAAGTGGTTCCCTTGCAGAGGCCATGTTGTGCCTTCGCGTTGGTATCGTTAACAGTTCGTCGATTCTGGGAGCCCCGTGGGTGGGCGTCAAGGGTCGTGTGTGACCCGTTCTCAAGAGGTTGCACAGCGGCCCGTGAGCTGCCCGCCCGACTGCCGAGGAGGACTGCGGCGTGGTCGGCCGCCCCACGATGAAGGACGTCGCCGCCGAGGCGGGCGTCAGCGCGATGACGGTGTCCCGCGTGGTCAACGGCGCGGGGGGCGTGGCACCGCGGACCGCTGCGAGAGTCGAGGCCGCCGTCCGCAAACTGGGCTACCAGCGCGACGAGTTGGCGCGCCAGCTGCGCCGCGCGGACCAACCCAGCCGGACGATAGGCCTGTTGGTGGACAACGTCGCCGACCCCTTCATGGCCGCCGTGGCCTCCGCCGCCGAGGACGTTGCCCGCCGCCGCGGCAGCGTGGTGCTCATCGGCTCCAGCCGCGCCGACCCGCGCCGGGAGCGCGAGGTCGTCGCCGCCTTCACCGCGCGCCGCGTCGACGGTCTCATCCTCACGCCGGCCGCGGGCAGCCACCGTTTCCTGCGGCCCGCCCAGGAGCAGGGCACCAAGATCGTGTGCGTGGACCGGGCCGCACCCGGGCTGGAGGCGGACACCGTGGTGGTGGACAACCGCGCCGCGGTCGCGGGGGCCGTACGGCACCTGATCGCGCACGGCCACCGCCGTATCGGCTACCTCGGTGGCCGGCCGGACATCTGGACCAACGGCGAGCGCCACCAGGGCTACCGGGCGGCACTTCGGGCCGCGGGCATCGCCGCCGACCCCGGGCTCGTCCGCCACGGTCTGCGCTCGGCGCCGTCCGCCGCCGAGGCCGTCACGGCCCTGCTCGCCTCCGCCGAGCCGCCCACCGCCCTTCTCGCCGACAACGAGAACCTCGCCCTCGGCGCGCTGACGGTCCTGCCGCCCCGGATCGCCTTCATCGCCTTCGACGACTTCCCGCTGGCCGAGCGGCTGACACCGCCCGTCACCGTCATCGCCCAGGATCCCGTCGCGCTCGCCACCACGGCCGCGCACGTCCTGTTCGCCCGCATCCACGGGGACACCTCACCGCCACGCACCCTCGTCATGCCCACGGAACTGATCAGGCGGGGGTCGGGGGAGGTGCCGGGGCCCTTCGCCGGGCAAGGGCATTGAGCGGCTCTTCGAATATTCCGTGGCGCCCGGCGGACGTACCGCTCTAGGGTGAGCGGGCAGGGAGCGGTGGCCGGTGGCCGCCGCCGTCGAACGAGTGCGAAACCGGGAGGTGTTGACCGATGGCTGTCTTTGCGACGAGCGCTGCCCGCATCCAGATCATCAAGTCCACCTCCGTGGCTGTCGGCTGACCTCAACTCCTTTCGCCGAGGCCACCCTTGTGAAGGGTCACCCTTGACTTCCAGCTCTGCTTCCAGTTCCGCTTCCGGTGCTGATTTCTCCGCGCTCGCCCCCTACGGCTGGGACGAGGCATGGGCGGACGCGTTCGCCCCCCACGAGCCCGAGGGGCTCCTGCCCGGACGTGTGATCCGGGTCGACCGCGGCCAGTGCGACGTGGTCACCGCCGATGGCGTCCTGCGGACCGACACCGCGTTCGTCACCCCGCACGACCCGATGCGGGTCGTGTGCACCGGCGACTGGGTCGCCGTCGAACCCGGCGGCAACCCGCGCTACGTACGGACGTATCTGCCGCGCCGTACCGCCTTCGTGCGCTCCACCTCCTCCAAGCGGTCCGAGGGGCAGATCCTCGCCGCCAACGTCGACCACGCGATCGTCGCCGTGTCCCTGGCCGTCGAACTCGACCTCGGGCGCATCGAACGCTTCCTGGCCCTCGCCTGGGAGTCGGGTGCGCAACCGCTGGTCGTGCTCACCAAGGCCGACCTGGTGCCTGACGCGGTCACGCGTGCGCATCTCGCCCAGGACGTCGAACTGTCGGCGCCGGGCGTGACCGTGCTGACGGTCAGCGCCGTGGAGGGGGACGGGCTCGACGTCCTCGTCGGCCTCGTCTCCGGCGGTACGTCCGTGCTGCTGGGGCAGTCCGGTGCGGGCAAGTCGACCCTCGCCAACGCTCTCCTGGGCGAGGACGTGATGGAGGTGCAGGCCGCCCGGGACGTCGACGGCAAGGGGCGTCATACGACGACCACCCGCAACCTGCTCGCACTGCCCGGCGGGGGTGTCCTCATCGACACACCGGGGCTCAGGGGCGTCGGCCTCTGGGACGCCGAGAGCGGGGTCGGACAGGTCTTCTCCGAGATCGAGGAACTGGCCGAGCGGTGCCGCTTCCACGACTGCGCGCATGATGCGGAGCCGGGGTGTGCGGTGCGGGAGGCCGTCGAGAGCGGGGAGTTGCCGCATCGGCGGCTGGAGAGCTACCGCAAGCTGATGCGGGAGAACCAGTGGATCGTGGCGAAGACCGATGCGCGGGTCCGTGCGGAGCTTCGGCGGGATTGGAAACGGAAGGGGGCCGCGGGGCGGGCGGCGATGGAGCTGAAGCGGGGGCGGCGGTAAGGGTGCCGGGGGTGGGGGTGCCGGGGGGGGGGGGGGGGGGGGGGGGGGGGGGGGGGGGGGGGGGGGGGGGGGGGGGGGGGGGGGGGGGGGGGGGGGGGGGGGGGGGGGGGGGGGGGG